>NZ_JBIAFT010000018.1:0-171406 GCF_042869455.1 Streptomyces sp. NPDC007025
ACCTACGACCCGGACTCGTCCCTCCCGCCGGACCGGTCCTGCCGCCCCCACCCCCACCCCGAAACCGGCATACCGGACATACGAGGGTGGTTCGTGCGTGACGCGGACCCTATGGGCGGCCTCACACCACCCACCCCCGCCGGCCCCCCGCCCCCGCACCCCAGTGAGCACCCCCACGCACACCGCCACCGGCCGGGAAGCCGGGACGGCTGGCGTCACTCGCGGCGGACGGTCCGCACCCGTCAGCAGAACGGGCGGTCGCGACGGCGGTCGGCCGGGAGGACGCCGGTCGCCGCCCGGGTGTCGCGTACCGAGACAGCGATACGGGCGAACCGGGTCTGTCCCCGCGTCTCGACGACCACGACCGGCTTCCACGGGTGGACCGCGACGAAATCCTGCCCGTCCGGATGCCGCCAGATCCCGAGATGCCCGAGCCCGGGCAGATGGCTGGTCCGCTTCGCCCGGCCCCGCAGCGGCCGCCACCAAGCCGAGGCACCGCCGACCCGCGCCACCGCGGACAGCGGCACCCGTATCTCCCGGTGTCCTGTGGCGACCCTCTGCCACCAGGTCGGCCGGACGACCAGGTCGTCCCTGTCGATCAGCAGCCGTGCCATGGCCTCGGCTCCGTCCGTCCGCTCCCATCGACCTGCCGGTCGGCTCGAGAGCCCACCCGCCTGTCGACCGCTGCCGGTGCGCGGGACCGGCCCGGCCGTTGTGGCGGCCGGCCGGCTGCGCGTCCTTTCCGCTTCCTCCAGGCTGGGCTCCGCGCTCCGCTTCCGCACGGCAGGGAGGCCCGCGGACCGATCCGGTGCTCTCCGGCGCTGCGCGGGCGCCGCTTCCGGTTGCGGCGTTGCACCCGCCTCGCCACCGAAGCCGACCGCGGGGAAGCGGGGAGAACTGCCGGAATCGAAGCTGTGATCGGTCTACCCGCCGGTAGTGGTGCGGCATACGCTGTCCGGCCATGGTGGACACACGGATGCGGCACGGCAGGGCCGCGCTCGCCTTCAGCTTCTTCGCACAGGGCGTCGCGTTCGCACTGCTGGTGACGCGCATCCCCGCTGTGCAGGACCGATACGGCATATCGAACGCGCTGCTCCCGGCGTTCCTCGCGGCTGTACCCGTGCTCGCCGGAGCGGGGAGCGTGGGTGCGGAGCAACTCGTCAAGCGCGTACGGCCCGGTCTGGTGCTCCGGTGGTCGCAGCCGGTGGTGCTGCTGGCGCTGCTGGGCGTCGCGGCCGGCGATGCCGTGCTGCACCTGGCGGTGGCGCTCGCGGTCTTCGGGATCGGGGTCGGGGCGCTGGACGCCTCGATGAACATGCTCGGGGTGAGTCTCCAGCACCGCTACGGTCGCAGCATCATGCTGGGCTTCCACGCCGCGTACAGCCTGGGCGGGATCGTGGGTGCGACGCTGGCCTGGGTGGGTGCGCACGGGCAGTTGCCGCTCCTCGGCTCGTATCTGCCGGTGGCCGCCGTGCTGCTGCCCGCCGCCCTGCTGGGCAGCCGGTGGTACCCGGACGCCGGTCGCGGTCCGGAGCCGGAGGAGGGTCCCGGCGCTGCCGGGCCGGGGCAGCAGGTGGCCGCCTTCCGGCTGCTGCTGCCGCTGTGCCTGGTCATGACCTTCGCCTACATAGGGGACTCCACCGTCTCCAACTGGAGCGCGAAGTACCTCCAGGATGTGCTGGGCAGCTCGGAGCAACTCGCCACCGTCCCCTACAACGTCTACATGGCGACGACGCTCATCGGCCGCTCTCTCGGTGATCTGGGCGTACGGCGATTCGGCGCCGCGGCCGTCGTCCGCGCGGGAGCGCTGCTTGCGGCGCTCGGGTTCGGCACGGTGGCGGCGGCCCCGGGTCCGGGAACGGGCATGCTCGGCTTCACCCTGCTCGGGCTCGGGCTGTGTGTGCTCGTGCCGCAGACCTTCGCGGCTGCGGGACGGCTCTTCCCGGGGGCATCGGACTCCGCCGTCGCCCGCCTCAACATCTTCAACTACGTCGGATTCCTCATCGGTTCGCCTCTGGTGGGGGCGCTCGGCGACGTCTGGAGCTACCGCGCGGCCATGCTGGTGCCGATGGCGCTGGTACTGGTCACCGTCGCATATGCCGCCTCCTTCACCCCGCGGCGGACCGCCACCGCCTGAGCGCCGGCCCGGTACGGCGTGCGTGGTGCGGACTGTGCGGGGTGTCCCGTGTGCGCGCGGCCTCGCGGAGTGAGTCGTGCCGCGTCTTCCGCATGTCTCAGAGATTCGATCTGATTCGATCAGAAACAGGGCTCAAATGGCCCTCGTACTGCGGAAATTTGGTCAACTTCCGGGCGGTCTTGGCATGTTCCCCGGGAAAATGCCGGAACACGCGCTGCTCTGCCGTGCACATGCGTAGTGTGAGCCTCACTGTCCGTGGCCGGGCGGTTTCGGTAGTGATGCGGTGTGCCGGGGAGGGGAGTGCAGCGTGCCCGGAATCGACGAGTGCCTTCTGGAGGCGATGCGATTGCCCGGCGCCCGCTGCGCCGCCGTGGTGGACTGGATCAGCGGACTGGCGCTCGGTGTCGCGGGGGAGCCGCCCGGCGGTGACCACGAGGCCGCCGCCTGCGAGACGGCCGAACTGGCCAGGATGGTGGCCGAGTACCGCTCCCTCGGCCCGCTCTCCGCGCTCGGCACCCCGGGCGACCCCGCGACGGCGCCCCCCGGTGCTGCTCCGCAGGCTCCTCAGACCGGCCCTCCCGGCGGTGGCACCGGCCCGGGACCCGGCGGCCCGGACGCCCCCTCCGGACATCCGTCCCCTCCCGGCACCCCGGACGTCTCCGATTCGGCGCCGCACCCAGGCGGAACGGCCCCGGCCGTCGAGGACATCATCGCGACGAACAGCGACAGTTACCATCTGCTGCGGTTCGTGACCGGCGCCCTGGACGGCACGCTCTTCCTCCACCTGTGGCTCGCCCGGGACGAGGGCAATCTCGCGCTGGCCCGGATACGGCTGGCGGAGATCGCAGGCCGGATGGTGCTCTGATGGGAGCGGTCCCCACGCCGGAGTCCCGGTCGCGCTCCGGTCCCGAACCGGCCGGCAGCGCGGGGGAGTGCCGGGAGCATCCGCCGGAGGACCTGCCGCGCCCGTTACCGGCCCCTGCGGCGCCGCGCGACCCGGCCGGGCGCCCGCCCGCGACGCGTGGCGCCCCGGTACCGCACGGCACCGCGTGTCCGGGTGCCGCGTACGCGGGCACCGTGCCGGTCCGCAACGCCTCGACACTCACCCCCTCCACCCTGCACCGGCTCGCAGCCGAGCGCGCCACCGGTGCCTTCACCCGCGCAGGGGGCACCCTCTTCCTCGTCGACGGCCACATCGTGCACGCGGAGAGCTCGGCGGCCACGGGGCTGGAGATCCTGCTGAACCGGGGCTGCGCTCTCTCCCGGGCGTGCTGGGAGGCCGCGATGACCCGGGCGGGGCAGGACGGCGGCGGGACGCGGCACCTGGTCGCCTCCGGCAGCGTCACCGCCGGGGTACTGGAACTGTGCCGGGGCGTCGCGCTGTACGACGCGGCCTTCTTCGTGCTCGCGCCCGGTGGCGGGCCCGGCAGATTCCGGCACGGCGTCCAGCACTGGCTCGGAGCCCGCGGGGGCGTCGTGCCGCTGGTGGTGGAGCGCGAGACGGTGCGTCGGCTGGCCTTCCTGGACCGCATCTGGCCCGACCCGCGCCTGGATGTCCTGCCGCCCGTGCCGACCGGCGCCGCCGCCCCGTCTGGGCACCCGGCCGATCCGGTGGTGCGGACCGGTGCGGCGTCGCAGGGCGCCCAACCGCACCCCACCGGGCGGCAGGAGCGGTCCGCTGCGGCGCCCGGACAGCGCAGCCGGCTGCGGGCCGTACCGGACCGGCAGCTTCGGATCCTGGAACTGGCCGACGGCAACCGCACGCCGACGGACATCGCCCGCGCACTCGGGCGGCCCGCCTTCCACACCCTCGTGGAACTGCGCCGGTTGGCCGCGGCCGGCCTGGTGACCCCGGGGCCGCAGGACCGCCCGGCGGCGGGTGTGCCGGACCGGTGTCCGCATCCCGGAGGCGGACACCCGGGCGCGGACCCCGGGGCCGCCGCAGGTGGGGCGCCTCCTGCCGGACCGCCAGGGCCGGTGTTCGCGGAGCCGGACATCGCTCTGCTGCGCCGGCTCCGGGACGCGCTGGAGGCATTGTGATCAAGGGATTCCGGCAGCGGGCCGAGAGGAGAGTGCTCATGGCGGCGGAACAGGGCGTGGGCGAGGAACTGCGCGGGCTGCGGGCCAGGGTTCCGCAGGTCGCCGGTGTGTTGGCGGCGACCGTGGACGGCTTCGTCCTGGCCGAGGACATGGCGCCGGCCCGGACGGGGGAGCGCCCGGAGGCCGAGCCGCTCGCCGCGCTCACCGCCGCCGCGCTCGGCCTGGCCTTCCGGATGAACGAGGCCACGGCACGCGGCGCCTTCCGCGAGCTGCTGATCCACGGGGAACTCGGATATGTCGCCACGTACGCGGCCGGGTCGTCCGCGGTGCTGACGCTGCTCGCGGACGACCGGATCAATGTCGGCCGACTGCATCTGGAGGGGCGCCGTACGGCCGCTCGGATCGGCGAACTCGTGACCGCCGTGCAGAGCCCGGCGGCTCCGCATCCGGTCGGCGACCGACCGCCGCCCGAGCACCGGCCTCCACTGGAACGCCGTCGTCTGCCGCTGGAGCGCCGCCGCCGGAACGCACCGGCTCCGGAGTGACGCCCACCGCACGCCACACACCGCACCGTCCCACCGGACCGCCCGCATGCCACGCACCGGACGACCCACCGGACATCCGCACGGCGCACACCGTACGAAGCACACCGGGTCGATCAACGTACCGACGAAAGGACAGCAGGACACCATGTCGAACACCGATGCTTCCCTCAAGGAAGCGATGAGCAGCATCGACGGCACGATCGGGGTGGCCCTGGTCGACTACACCAGCGGTATGGCCCTGGGCACCATCGGCGGGGGCAAGGAGTTCGACCTCGAGGTCGCCGCCGCCGGGAACACGGATGTCGTGCGGTCCAAACTGCGCACGATGGAGCACCTGGGCATCAAGGACGAGATCGAGGACATCCTGATCACCCTCAGCAAGCAGTACCACCTGATCCGGCTGCTGCGGGCCAAGAGCGGCAACGGCCTCTTCCTGTACATCGCACTGGACTCCGGCAAGGCCAACCTCGCCATGGCACGGCACCAGTTGCGGCGGATCGAGGCGAATCTGGAGGTCTGACCCGCCCGGCTCGGGTGTCCGGGCCTGGGCGCGCCCGTTGATCCGCCGGACTGCCCGGGACGCCCCGGTCCGGACGATGCGCAGCGGAGCCGGCAGACGGTGTGCCCGCCTGCCGGCTCCCGCACCCGGGGGCCCGGGTATACCGGGCGCGCCCGCTGCCCCGCTGTCCCTGACGCGCCCGGAGTCCGGGCCCGTGCTCAGCCGTTGGGGTCGAAGGGGATGCCGTCCGGCTTGGCCTCGGCCAGGTGGCCGGCGAAAGTGTCGTCCCGGATGCCGAGTGTGGCGCTGCCGAAGTCGGCTGCGGTCAAGGCCTCCCGCAGCCCCTCGGGATAGCCGTCCCAGCCGACCAGGGTGGGGTACTGCCAGGCTCCCCCGTGGTTCTCGGGTGGCTCGTCGCCACCGTCGTCCTTGGCCGCGCGGAAGCAGTGGGTGCTGATGCCGTCCTTGTGGTAGACGACCTTGGGGTGACTGCCCTCGAAGGGCAGCGCGTCCCGGTCGTGGACGGTGAATCCGCCGTGGTTGGAGGTCGAGACATACTCGGCCCGGTCGTCGTGCACCCAGACCACGACGTGTTCCCAGTCGTGCCGGTGCCCGGCACTGCCGCCGCCCAGAGCTGTCTGGTCCTTCTCGAAGTAGGACGCGTAGACCACCGCGCACCAGCCGTTGTTGCACTTGGACCTGGAGTATCCGTTGGTGTTCTCCAGGTCCGACGCGTCACGGCAGTTCCCGTTCACGTCGCCGCCTATCCTCAGGCCGGGCGCAAGGGTGCCGTCCGGGCCGATCGCGGGAGTCGCGTAGCAGCCGTCGGTGTCGTAGTCGTAAGCGGGCTGGAACGTCTTCTCCAGCGCGGTCGCGTTCAGCGGCAGCGCCTGCGGCGGATCGGCCAGCGCCGTACCCGGCAGCCCGACGACCAGCGCGAAAGCCCCGGTCACGACGCCCGCGGCGCTGCGCTTTGCTCCCAGGGCCCGGCGTTGCCGGGCGGCGGGGACGGGGGGAGCTCCGTTCGTCGTCTTCATGCGCGCACTCCGAAGTGGGGGGTGAGTCGGCGGGGTTCACGCTGCCGTGCGGCGCCGCGCCTGCCAAGAGGGCAGGCGTGCACTCCCCGGGTCCGCACTCCGGGCCGAACCGCCGCGGCACGGGGCGCGCAGCGCAACCCGCCGCGGTCGGTTCCCGGCCCGCGCCGGATCTGCCGAAAGTGCAGGCCCGGCACCGGCTTTCCGCGGTGCCGGGCATGGTGGGCGGGTTCCTACGCTCTCGAACATGATCCGTACACACCGCGCGGCGGCCGCGCTGCTGGCAGCCGCTCTGCTCGCCCCCGCGACCACCGCCTGCGCCTCCGCCGTGGGAGCCCCGGCGAGTGGCCCGTACCCCGGCCGGACATCCGCCGCCGCGGCCTCGAATCACGCCGGCCGGCTCTCCGTCCCGCACCCCACGGGCCGTTGGGCGGTCGGACGCGACACGCTCCAGCTCACCGACGAGAAGCGCCGCGACCCCTGGGTGCCGTCCGCGGGCTCCCGCCGGCTGATGGCCTCGGTCTTCTATCCGGCCCGGCGCGGCGGACGCGGTGACACTGCTCGCTACCTGTCGGTGGCGGAGGCGGAGCTACTGCTGAAAGGGCTGAGGCTCGATGCGTCCTTCCCCGCGGCCGGGCTCGCCTCGGTGCGCACGAACGCCCGCACCGGGGCCCGACCGGCCCCGGGGAAGCATCCACTGGTCGTGCTCTCGCCGGGGTTCTCGCTGCACCGCGCGACGCTCACCACGCTCGCGGAGGAACTCGCCTCCCACGGCTATGTCGTCGCCCTTCTCGACCACGCCTACGAATCCTTCGGCACGGTCTTCACCGGCCCGGCCGGCCGGCGCACGCTCACCTGTGTCGCCTGCGGGATCGTCGAGGACGCGCCGACCGACGCGGGCGAGAAGAAGCGGCTGGCCCGGGCCGCCCGCGACCGGGCAGCCGACATCTCGTCCACCGTCGACAGGCTGACCGGCGCCGGAAAGGGCGCGAAGAGCGGTACGGGGCACGGTTCCGCCCGCTGGGCGGCGCTGATCGACCCCCGCCGCATCGGCGCCGCCGGTCACTCGCTGGGCGGCAACGCGGCAGCGGTGGCAGCGGGCACCGACCGCCGGATCCGGGCCGCCGCGAACCTGGACGGCACCTTCTTCGCCCCCGTGCCGCGGACCGGACTGGGCCGGCCGACGCTGATGCTCGGTACCTGCAAGGACCACACCCCGCACGCGGCCGACACGACATGGCCGCGGACCTGGCAGCGCCTGCACGGCTGGAAACGCTGGCTGACGGTGACCGGTTCGGGGCACTTCACCTTCATCGACCTGCCGATTCTCGGCGGGCAGGCCGGGGTCACCGACCCCGAGGCGCCGCTGTCCGGAAGGCGCTCCGGGGAGATCACCACCCGCTATGTGACGGCCTTCTTCGACCGTCAGCTGCGGGGGTTTGCGCGGCCCCTGCTGGACGGTCCCTCGCGGGAGAACCCGGAGGTGGCCTTCCACACGCCGTAGCCCGGTGGACGACCGCCGGCGGTCGCGTGCGACCCGGCCGGTTCTACGGGAGGGCCGCCCGGCTCAGGCGGCTTCCCGGCCGCCCGCGCCCGCTCCTCCGGTCCGGTGCGCGGCCGGTCCGGCCGGGAGCGCCGCCGGCTGTGCGAACCTGCGGCGCAGACCGCGGGTGGGGCGTACCCGGTCCACCCGCAGTGTCAGCGGATCGCAGGCCACCGGTTTGGCGTACCGGGGCATGAGGCTCCGGCGCCAGCGTGCCGCGCCGGCCGGCAGGACAGGCTGCCGCAGCGGCCGGGTGTGCCGCCAGTTGGCCGCGGCTATCCGCAGCGCCGCCGCCCACCGCCCCGAGGACAGCACGTCCAGGGGCAGTTCCACCGAGAACCGGCCGTCCTCCTCGATCACCAGGGGGAAGTCGGCGGCGCCGCTGCGGGAGGCCAGCTGCACGAGGACGCTGCCCGCCGGAGGGGCGACGAGGTTGGTGGTGCCGTGCAGGCGCAGGACCGGACCGCACCAGACCGGTGCCTCCACATCGAGGCGCAGTTCCCTGCCCAGCCGTGCCGCCGGGACGTGCTCCAGGCGCAGGGTGAGGTTGCCGTGGGCGGTGGCGTACAGCCGGGCGGTCCGGATGCCGCCCGCTCCGTCGTCGGCCAGGTATGTGAACGGGCAGCGTCCGGCGTCCTGATCGCGGCGGCTGCCCAGCCGGACAGTCCGGACCAGCCCGTTCACGGTCAGGCTCAGATACAGGTCCCAGCAGCCGTCGGCCGGCGGCACGTCGTCCTCCGGCCCGCCGAGGAGATCCAGGTCGGCCTCGAAGAACTCGCCCGCCAGACGGGTCCGCGCGTAGCGTCGCCACGGCTCGTCCCGGTGCTGCAGGAAGACCTCGACCGCCTGCCGGCCGGCGGGCCCGGCCTGCTCCAGGCGTGCGCGTCCGGTCAGCCGCAACCGGGTGCCGGTGCAGGAGAAGTGGGAGATGTGGTGGCTGAGCGTGAGGCGGTCCGTCACGTCGAAGCTCGCGGTCGGGCCTCCGGCGCGGTGTTCCCCGCGCGGCGGGTAGTGGGCCAGCGCCGTCCCCCGGGAGATGTGGACGCTGAACGGCATGTGCGCGTCGGCGGAGAGGGTGTGGGTGAGCAGTTCCCCGAGTTGCCCGTGCCGGGCCAGATGGCAGCGCAGGCGCTGGACGGGAGCCAGCCGGTGCCAGAAGGAGTCGTCCTCGTGCCGGGCGAGAAGCTGCTGCACACGGGCGAACTCGCGCTGCCGGACGGCCGGATCCGCCTCCCGGCCGAGGAAGCGGAAGACGTCGCGGAGTTCGACGGCGAAGTGCCGCTCCAGCAGGGCGTCGCGCCGTTGCCCGGGCGGAAGTTCGGCGCGCAGCAGTTCGCAGACGTGGTGCAGCGCATCGAGGACCGGCTCGGTGCTGCCCGTCGCGGTCAGATGCCGGCCGTCCGGGCGTCGGACCAGGTAGTAGCAGTCGTAGTCGGCGACCACCGAGATACGGCGGGCCCGCAAGTAGGCGAGCGCGGTGAAGGGTTGGTCCTCGCCGATCCGCAGGCCGGTGTCGAAGCGCAACTGCAGCCGGTCGAGCAGTTCTTTGCGGAAGAGTTTCTGCGCGGAAAGCGACCAGTAGACACGGGAGGTGAACAGGTCGGCATCGGCCTGGTTCGCGCGGAACATGGAGCGCGGCACCCGGCGTCCTTCCGATGCCATTCGGCCGAGTACGACATCGGATGCGTTCACCTCGGCCGCTGCCGTAAGCCGTCGGAGCGCTTCGGGAGCCAGATAGTCGTCGGCATCGAGAAAGAAGACGTAGCGTCCGCTCGCAAGATCCAGACCGAGATTGCGCGGACCCGAGGGGCTCCCGGAGTTCTCCTGGTGGATCACCCGCAGAAGGGTCGGATGCTGTGCGGCCAGCCGGTCCACAAGGTCCGAGGTGCCGTCGGTCGAACCGTCGTCCACGACAATCATCTCGGTGGCGCCGGGTGCGAAGGACTGCTGTGCGACCGATTCGACGCAGCGCTCTATACAGGGCAGCGCATTGTAAGCGGGTGTTATCACGCTCACCATATTTTTGATCTCGCTCATGGCTCGACGGTGGCCATTCGGGCGTATCCGCGCCAGAGGGAAGCGGCGTTCGGGTGAATGCGGCCCGCGCCGTGGCGGGGGCGGGACGGAGGGTGCGTGTTGTGGTGCGCACGGCGACCGGGGCGGGGGGAGGGTGCTCAGCGGTGCCCGCCGGGCGGTGCCGCGAGACGGCGACTGCCCGCCACCGCGAGGGTGGCGGGCAGTCGCCGCGTGCGTGCTCCGGCTCAGTACGGGCCGTTCACGTTGTCGATCGAACCGTAGGTCTTGGCCGCGTAGTTGCAGGCCGCGACGATGTTGGCGACCGGGTCCCGCTGGTCGTAGGCGGTGCCCTCGACGTGGAAGGCGTCGAAGGTCGGCTTGATCACCTGGAGCAGGCCGATGGAGGGCGTGCCGTTCTGGGCGTTGATGTCCCAGTTGTTGATGGCGTTGGGGTCGCCACCGGACTCCCGGATGATGTTGCGGTGGATGCCGTCGTAGGTGCCGGGGATGCCGTGCTGCTTCATGATGGCCAGCGCCTCGTTGATCCAGCCGTCCAGGTTGGTGGACTGGGTCTTGTGCACGCCGCCGGTGCGCTCGGCCGAGCTGCGGTCGGCGCGCTCGGGCGTGGCGTCGCTGGTCTCGGCGGGCTTCGAGGCGGTGTCCAGCGTCAGCTTCTGGCCGGGCAGGATCAGGTCCGGGTCGCCGCCGACGGTCTTCTTGTTGGCCTCGTAGAGGGTGTTCCAGCCGCCCTCGATGTCGTGGTCCAGGGCGATCCGGTACAGGGTGTCGCCGCTGGCGACGGTGTAGGAGCTGGGCTCCTGCTCGGTCTTCACCTGCGAGGCGGCGCCGGACCGCGCGGACTGCGCCTGCTCCTGCACCTGCGCCGGGGCGGCGTGCGCGCTGCCCGCGGCCAGCAGGGGAGCGGCGATGCCCGCACCGCCGGCGGCGAGGGCGAGCGAGAGCCGGAGGCGGCGGGTGCTGAACGGATTACGGGCGTGAAGGCCACGAGACATGGGGGTGTCCTCTCCTAGCGCCTGCGAGGTGAGCTGTCGGATTCGGGCTGGAGTTGCCCGGCCATATCCGCTGTGCCGGGGCACAGCGGCCATGACTTCACCCCTAGCCGGGCCGCGGAGTGCGGCACGGCACGTAAGTGGGTCCCCCGCTCCTGCCGCGCGGTACTGGTGCGAATTTCCTAGCCGGGCGGCAGGATTCGGCGCCCCGGCAGCGGAACTCCGGCCGTTCGTGGAGGCCGGAGCGAGGACACAGAAACACAATGGATTGCCCGGATCAAGGCGCGCGATTCACATGCGGGGCGGCTCGCCGAAAATGATCTAGCAATTCCTCAACGCTATGCTGTGGATCATTTTCTGTGCGTAAAAAACCAATCTGCCGGTGTTTCGAAGGACTTTTATGGAAAGGCTTCCTGATGGCGCGCCAGAAGATCTTGCTGATTTCTCGGTCCGGTCGGTGTGTTTCGCGACACAGCGTACGACCGGGAAGGGCAAGTCCTGTATATCCGGACAATGCCGGTGAATACCGCAGAATGCGGCCGGTTGTCGGATCCTGCGCGGGGGCGGAGGTGCCGCACGGAAGGATTCTACTAAGCGCGATCGTACATTGTCGCGGTGCGAGGGTGCGGCCGTGGTCCGGAACGGCCGGGTGTGCGGCCGGGCGGTGGGGCCGGGTCGCGCACACCGGGGCTTCCGCGGCGTCGCGGCGGCGGCGTCAGTCCCGGCCGTCGAGCGGGACCCCGAACCAGCGGACGGCGATGGGCCGGGTGCCCGGTCCGGCTTCGGTGCGCTCGCGCCGGAAGCGTTGCAGCAGCTCCAGGTAGGCGTCGTGGAACTCCCGCAGTTCCTCCTGTGTGAGGTGGAGGGTGCTGCGGGAGCCGGAGACCCACTCGTCCTCCTCGGCCGGACGGTCCGCGTGGTGCCGGACCAGTTCGAGGTCCTCCCGCAGGTGCGCCCGGTCCAGCTCCTCGACCACTGCGCGCTCCGCGCCCGGCAGGTCCGCCCGGGAGGGGCGCCGCACGTCCGCGCCGCGTACGCCGCGCCACCAGCGTTCGCGTCCGTTCGTGTCGTGGTCGGGGTCGTCCTCGACGAGGCCGGCCCGGGCCAGCTGGCGCAGGTGGTAGCTGAGCGTCCCGGTGTTCTGGCCGAGAGCCGAGGCGAGTGCGGTGGCGGTCGCCGGGCCCGCGGCGGCCAGCCTGCGCAGGATCTTCAGGCGCAGTGGATGCGCCAGCGCTTTCAGCGTCGCGGGGTCGCTGACGGTGTGCTGTCCCTGGTGGGAAGCGGTGTGGTCCTGGTGCGACGACTCGGTCATGCCCCGAGCCTACCGCAGAGAAAACTATGCAGAGCTTCCTTTGCAGAGGTTTCTCTGCAATGCTCTCGGCGGGCCCCGGAGCACCAGCACCGGCCTCGCCGCCCGGCGTGACCGGCGCGCACCCGCGCGCCGCTTCCGCGCCGACCACTTCGAACACGTCAGGACAGACACATGGCCGATGAAGCCGTCCGCATGCGGCACGTCACCCGCCGCTACGGCACCGGTGCCGGAGCCGTCACCGCACTCGACGACGTCACCCTCGACTTCGGCCACGGCACGTTCACCGCCGTCATGGGACCCTCGGGATCCGGGAAGTCGACTCTGCTGCAGTGCGCCTCCGGGCTGGACCGCCCCACCTCGGGATCGGTCGCGGTGGGCGGGACCGAGCTGACCGGGCTCGACGAGACCCGGCTGACGCTGCTGCGCCGCGACCGCATCGGATTCGTCTTCCAGGCGTTCAATCTGCTGCCGTCCCTGACGGCCGAACAGAACGTCGGCCTGCCGCTGCGCCTGGCGGGCCGCCGACCCCCGTCCGCCCGTGTCGCGGAGGCGCTGGGGCAGGTCGGACTCGGATCACGAGCCCGGCACCGGCCCGCGGAGCTGTCCGGCGGCCAGCAGCAGCGGGTCGCCCTGGCCCGCGCGCTGATCACCCGGCCCCAGGTGCTCTTCGGCGACGAACCCACCGGCGCGCTGGATTCGGTGACCAGCCGCGAGGTCCTCACCCTGCTGCGCGACATGGTCCACCAGGAGGGGCGGACGACCGTCATGGTCACCCACGACCCGGTCGCCGCCGGTTATGCGGACCGCGTGGTCTTCCTCGTCGACGGGCGCCTCGACGGGGAACTGCACGGCGCGCCCTCGCCGCAGATCGCCGCGCACATGGCGAAGCTGGAGGCCCTCCCGTGCTGAGGATCGCCCTGGCCACCCTGCGCACCCGCTGGACCGGCTTCGTCGGCAGCTTCGTCGCGCTCGCCCTCGGGGCGGGACTGCTGGCCGTCATGGGACTCGCGCTGGCCTCGTCGCTGCAGGCGCCGGAGCGGAAGCCCGAACGGTTCGCCGCGGCACCCGTCCTCGTCAAGGGCGCGGACACCCTCCGCGTCGCCACCCCGGCCGGTGACCGGGTGCGGAGGCTGGCCCGCCCCCGCGCCGTGCCGGACGAGACGAAGGCCCGGCTGGGGAAGCTGGGGAGGGTCGTGGAGGACCGTGCCTTCGGCGTCCGGGTCCGCGGCGGCCCCCCGGACCTGGTCGGCCACCCCTGGTCCACGGCCGCGTTCGCTCCCTACCGCCTCATGGAGGGCCGCGCGCCCCGCGCAGGCGACGAGGTGGCCGTCAGCGACGGCTGGCCGACGGACGGCCGGCCGGTGGAGCCGGGGGAGCGCCTGCGCACCGCGCGCGGGACCGTGCGTGTCGTCGGAGTCGTCGGCGGGCGGGGGTTCGAGAACGCCGTCTTCTACACCGACCGGCGCGCCGCGCAGCTCTCGCCGGACAGCCGTCAACTGGTGGTGGACACCGACGACGCGGCAGCCGTGCGGGCGGTGGTGCGCGACGGCGGCGCCGGCGCGCACGTCCTGACCGGCGACGCCCGCAGACTCGCGGACGCCGACCCCGACCGGGACCGCGAGGCCCTGACCGCGATGAACGCCATGTTCGGCACCGCCGGCGGCGTCTCCGCCTTCGTGTCGGTGTTCGTCGTCGCCGCCACCTTCGCGTTCGCGGTGGCCCAGCGGCGCCGCGAGTTCGGACTGCTGCGGATGGCCGGCGCCACCCCTGCCCAGGTGCGCCGCACCGTTCTGTCCGAGGCGCTCGTCGTCGGTGCCCTCGCCTCCGCGACCGGCTGCCTGCTGGGCGCGCAGGGGGCGCCGGAGCTGGCCGCGTGGGCGGTCGACCAGGAACTGGCGCCGCGCTGGTTCCGGATCGGCGACCATATCTGGCCGTACCACCTGGCTTTCTGGACCGGGCTGCTGGTCGCCCTGGCCGGGGCGGTGGCGGCCTCCTGGCAGGCCGGGCGCACCGCTCCCGCCGAGGCACTGCGGGAATCCGCCGCGGACAGCCGCGCCCTGCCGCTGCTCCGCCGCCTGTGCGCCGGCGCCCTGCTGCTCGCGGCGGCGATCACCCTGGTCGTGTCACTGGCGACCGATCCGAGTGACCTGCTGCACCGCAAGACGTACGTCACCCGCCCGATGCTGCTGATCACCGGGGTGGCGCTGCTGGCCCCGCTGCTGGTCGGCCCGCTGGTGCGGCTGCTCGCCTGGCTTCCGGCCAGGCTTCCGGGCGCGGTGGGGATGCTGCTGCGGCAGAACGCCCTCGCCGGGCGCAGCCGCACCGCGGCGGTCGCCGCACCCGTGCTGATCACCGTGGCCCTGACCGGTTCCCTCCTGGGCGCCACCGCGACGCTGAACGGCGCCGAGGCCACCGAGCTGCGCACCGGCACCGCCGCCGACCTCGTCCTCACGTCCACCGGGCCGGAGGGTTTCGAGGAGGCGACGCTGCGGCGGCTGCGGCAGCTCCCCGGCACCGAGGTCTCCGCGACCTCCTCCAGCGCCGTCTACACGCTGGAGGACGGAGTCGCGCTGATCGAGTCGCCCGCCCGGGCCGCGGATCCCGCCCGGCTCCGGGCCACCGCCCGCCCGCCGCTCGTCGCCGGAAGTCTGGCCGACCTCGACGACGACTCGATCGTGGTCAACGAGGAGTGGGAGCAGCACACCGTGGGCCGGCACGTGGAGGTCTGGCTCGGGGACGGCACCAGGAAGTCGCTGCGGATCGCCGCGGTCATGGCGGTGGGGACCGGCGGCAACGGCGTCTACGTCACCCCGCGCAACGCACCCCGGGCGCCCGTCGACCGGGTGGAGGTGCGGTTGCGGGAGGGAGCCGACGCCGCCGCGGTGTCCGCCGCGCTGCGGGAGGCCGTGCCCGCTTCGGACGGCCGGGTCCGCACCAAGGAGGAGTGGATACGCGACCAACGGCCCGAGACCGCACGCACGACGCGCGCGGGTCTGTTCCTCGTCCTGGGTATCGCGCTGCTGTACACGGCGATCGCGCTGGCCAACATCATGGTCATGTCGACCGCGGACCGGGTGCGCGAACTGGCCCTGCTGCGGTTGACCGGCGCCACGCGGCGGCAGGTGCTGCGTACCGTCACCGCCGAGGCCCTGCTGGTGGTCGCGGTCGGCGGTCTGCTGGGCACCGCCGTCGCCGGACTCCACCTGACCGGTATGTGGTGCGCCCTGGGCCTGCTCTCGGTGTGGACGCCCCTCCAGCTCCCCTGGGCGGCGGTCGGCGTGGTCCTGGCCGCCTGCGCCCTCATCGCGGTGCTCTGCGCCACGCTCCCCGCCGCGCTGTCACTGCGCCGCCGGGCTGTCGAACTCGCGGGTGTCCGCGAGTAGCGCCGGTGTCCGGCCGGGCGGGAGCAGCACCACCCGCCCGCGCCCGGCCGCCGCGGCTCACCGGGTTCCCGGCGGTCGGGCGCGGGATGCGCCGGTTCACCGGGCGCGCCCGCACCGGCTGACGGCACGCCGGTACGGGCGCCCGCAGCGGACGGTCCCGCCCGCGGGTCAGCCGGTGCCGGTCCGCTGCGCGGTGACGGCCAGGGTGGCGTAGTGCATCGTGAAGCTGCCTCCTGCCGCGTCGATCACGGCGCCGACACCGGCCAGCACCTCCTCCAACGCCGCCCGCGGGGTCCGGGTGAAGGCGCCCTGGGTGGGGAGCTGGTCCAGCCACTCGTCCCGGGTGTAGACCCGTTCCCAGTCGAACCGCCACTGTTCGGCCTCGGTGAACCCGGCCACTTCCCGGATCCCGTCGGCCGCCTTGGTGCACAGGGCCGTGTACCCGGCCACGGCCGACTCCGTCGACGGACGGGCGGCGAGCGAGCCCGGCAGCACCCGCTGGTGGACCTCGGCGAACGCCTCCGCCACTTCGGGTGCCGGCCGGCCGGCGTTCCAGAAGAGGGCCAGCAGCCCGCGGGGACGCAGGACCTGTGCGGCCTTGGCGGCTCCTGCGACCGGGTCCACCCAGTGCCAGGCCTGCCCGGAGACGAGGGCGTCGAATGTGCGGCCCGCCGGCTCCCAGTCCTCGAACGCCGCCACCTCGGTGTCGAGTCCGTACCGTCCCGCCAGGGCGGCCATCCGGTCGTCGGCGTCGACGCCCAGCACCCGGCATCCGGCCGCTTCGAACTGCCGGGCCGCGATGCCGGTGCCGCAGCCGACGTCCAGGATCTCGCGTCCGGGGGCCGCGGCGACGATCCGCTCCACCAGGGCCCGGGGGTAGCCGGGACGGGCCCGGTCGTAGCGTTCCGCGTCCGTGCCGAACGACTCGGCCAGTTCCCGGACTTCATGTGGGGCGGGTGTGGAGCGGGCAGTGCGCTCCGGCGGTAGAGTGGGCATGTGCCCACTCTGTATGGGCGTACGCCCACTCGTCAATCCCGGCGGGTCGGCGGACCGGGATGACGAGGAGAAGCGCGGTGCCCACCGGAGTCGCCTTCCGCGACGTACGCGGCCAGCTGCTCGACGCCGCCGAGCGTGTCCTGCTCCGGGACGGACCGAGTGCGCTCACCAGCCGCGCGGTCACCACCGAGGCGGACTGCGCCAAGGGCGTCCTGCACCGGCACTTCGCCGATTTCGACGCTTTCCTCGCCGAACTCGTACTGGAGCGCGTCGCCCGGGTCGAGGACCGGGCCGCCTCCCTGCGCGCATCCGCCGGAACCGGCACCGTCGCCCAGAACCTCACCCGGGAGCTGCTGGAGGTCCTCGACCCGGTCGCGGTGGCCGTCGTCGGCCTCGTCACCTCGCGGGACGGTCTGCGCGCCCGACTGCGCGAGGCCAGACCGACGGGCCTGCCGATCCTGACGGACGCGGCCACCGCGCTGACCGGCTACCTCGACGCCGAGCGCGAAATCGGCCGCCTCCGCGCGGACGCCGACATCGCCGCTCTGGCTCCCACCCTCGTCGGAGCCGCCCACATGCTGTGCGCCGACCGGCAGGGAACCCCGCCGCAGCCCGAGGACGTCCGCAGGGCCGTCACCGCGGTCGTCGCCGGTGCCGAGCAGGGACCGCCGCGCTGAACACCCGCGGCAGGCGCCATCCGACAGCGCGGCCACCCCGGGCACCGCAGAACCAAGCCGACCCGCCCGACTCCCGGAACGGAGCACCCGGAATCATGAGTACGCCCTACGTGGCCTCGCTGTCGTACTTCCCCGTCAAGGGCGCCGCGGGTACGCATCCCGACGAGGCCGTACTGACCCCGGCCGGGCTCGCACACGACCGCAGCTTCATGGTGACCAGCACGGACGGCGTCTTCCGCACCCAGCGCCGCCACCCCCGGCTGGCCCTCGTACGACCCGCCGTCAGTCCCGATGGCGAACTGCTCACCCTCCGGACCGACGGCCTGCCGCCCCTCGGCATCCCCGTCGACACCACCGGCCCTCGCCGGCCGGTGGACCTGTTCGGGCAGCCCTTCCACGGCGTCGACCAGGGAGAGGACGCCGCCCAGTGGCTGTCCGAGGCCCTGCGCGCCCCGAGCCGGCTGGTCCGGGTACCACCCGAGCACGCCAGGGTCACCGACGGCCGCACCCCCGGCACCTCCGGATACGCCGACAGCTGCGCGCTGCACGTCCTGTCCCGCGCCACGCTCGAGCTCCTCGGCAGGAAGCTCGCCGAGAACGGCGCCCCCGCCGTGCCGGAGGACCGCTTCCGGGCCAATCTGATCATCGACGGCTGGGACGAGCCGCACGCCGAGGACCGCGCCCACCGCCTCGCCATCGCCGAAGCGGAACTCGGCTATGCCAAGCCCGCGACCCGCTGCGCCGTCGTCATGGTCCACCAGCACAGCGGCCGGCGGGACGGCCCGGAGCCGCTGCGCACCCTCGCCGGCTACCGGCGGGCCGGCGGGGGGCCGGTGGCGTTCGGGGTGAAGTACGCGGTGCTGCGCCCCGGCCGGATACGGGTCGGAGACGAGGTGGACGTCACGGCCTGGGGGCCGCGCGAAGTCTGAACCGGCGGCCGCCTGCCCCGGTGCCGTACGCGCTGCCGTCCGGCCGCGTGAGTCCGGGACCCGGGCGGCCGGGAACCCTCCCGCAGGCCTCTCCGCGCGCCGCCTGCCGGGAGTCAGCCGCGGGTCAGCTCGACGAGCGCCGTCACGGTGTTCCAGTTGCGGGACGTCGCGTCGATACCGCCGAGCACCGCGGGGCGGTGCAGTGCGGGGGAGAGGCGGGAGGTGCCGAGACCGCCCGGCGTGTGCAGATACAGCGCCCGGTCCCCCGCACGTACCTCCTCGGGCAGGAAGGCCGCGGCGTCGAGCGAGGCAATCCGTTCGGCAGGAACGGCACGGGAGCAGAAGACGACATGCAGCTCCTTTCCCCCGACACCGTCGGTGGGGAAGGGGCACGCGTCGCGTACGTCCCGCAGATACTCCGCACCGCGCACCATGCAGGCGACGTGGAAGCCGAAGTGCTGTTCGAGCGCGTCCTCCAGCTCGGCCGCGAGCGTGTCCTCGTCGGACCCGTCACTGCTGAAGACCGCGTTGCCGCTGTTGAGGTGGGTCCGTACAGCATCGTGGCCCAAGCCGCCGAGCAGCTTTCGCAGTTCGGCCATCGGGACCTTCCGGTTGCCGCCCACGTTGATCCCTCGCAGGAGAGCGGCGTACATCGTTCGCACAGTTCCAGCCTAGAGCCTCTGCCGGGTCTTGCGGCCGCTGCCGACCCGGCCCGCTCCGAGCCCGGCGCGTCAGCCCTTGCGGCGGCGCTTCCAGGGCCAGCGGCGATGCCCGCGCCGCCGTCCACCGTCGCTGCGCCGGGACCGGCTCCAGAACCAGCCCGCGGGCGGCTCGTCGGAGCGCCACGGCTCCCGCTCCGGGTAGCCCTCCCGGTCCCAGCGGGCCGCCAGCTCCCGGGTCCGTGCCGCGGGCTCGGTCACGTCCGCTGCCCGGATGAAGGCCTCGCCCAATTCCACCGACTCCGCCTCCTCGCTCGAGAGCTCGATGCTGCCGACCGCCTCGGACGACCCGGATTCCCCGGGCTCCGGCTCCTCGTGCCGCTCGCGCTCCCCGGACGGCTCGGGCTCCTCGGGAGGATGTGCGGCATCGGCGCGGGGATCAGCTTCGCCCCCTCCGACCCCGTTCCGGGGGTCGGGCCCGTCGCCGTGGTCGCCGCCCGGTTCCCCGGCCCGGCTGCCGCCGTTGCTCATGGCCTATGCGCCTCCTCGTCTTCCCAGGCTACGAGGGATGCACCCGGTGGCCTTCCGTCCCCGGTGAGAAACCGGTGAGAATGCGCGGGCCGGACTCCGGGCGGCCCTCGGTTCCGGTTGCCCGGCTGCCCTCAGGTCCGGTTGCCGGGGTGCCTGCGCCGGTGCCCGGCGTGCGCGGTCTCCTCGGACCTTCCGCCCGCACGCGCCGACTCGGCCGTGGGCAACCCGGTCACCTGCAGTTCCGGCAGGACCATGGCCGGGTCCCTGAGGGGTGCCGCGGGGTCCGGTGGCAGCGCGCCGGTGAACGGGGCGCCGGTCTCCGCCTCGTCCTCGACCGAGGAGCGGGCCGCCCGGGCCGCGGACCGGAACGTCGGGGCGACGTCACCGTCCGTCCGGCTCCGCGCCGCTCCCGCGGTCGCACTCCGCGCCGGGCCGCCACCCGCCGACACCGGCTTCTCGTCCGCGGCGGACGGAGCCGGCTGGTCGGACTCCGGTTGCGCGCGCTCCAGGAAGCGCAGCAGCTCGACGGGGAAGGGCAGCACGAGCGTGGAGTTCTTCTCGGCGGCGACCGCCGTGATGGTCTGGAGCAGCCGCAGTTGCAGGGCCGAGGGCTGCCCGGACATCTGCTGTGCGGCTTCCGCCAGCCGCTTGGACGCCTGGAGCTCCGCGTCCGCGTTGATGATGCGCGCCCGCCGCTCCCGGTGGGCCTCGGCCTGGCGCGCCATCGACCGCTTCATGGTGTCGGGCAGGGACACGTCCTTGATCTCCACCCGGTCGATCTGCACACCCCAGTCGACCGCGGGGCTGTCGATCATCAGCTCCAGGCCCTGGTTGAGTTTCTCCCGGTTGGAGAGCAGGTCGTCCAGATCGCTCTTCCCGATGATCGACCGCAGCGAGGTCTGGGCCATCTGGGAGACGGCGAACTGGTAGTCCTCGACCCGGATCACCGCGTCCGCCGGCTTCACGACCTTGAAGTAGACGACCGCGTCCACCCGCACGGTCACGTTGTCGCGGGTGATGCCCTCCTGCGCCGGGACCGGCATGGTGATGATCTGCATGCTCACCTTGCGCAGCCGGTCGACGACGGGAATGATCAAGGTCAGTCCGGGGCCGCGGATGTCCTTGTGCAGGCGGCCGAGACGCAGCACGACGCCGCGTTCGTACTGTTTGATGATGCGGACCGCTGACAGCAGACCCATCGCTGCCAGCAGTGCCACGACGACGATGACAGTTGTCACTGTTTCCGACATATCCGCACCTACGTCCAGAACGGCTGATACCAGCGTAGATCCGGTCGGGGTCCACAGGCGAGCCCTGCGGAACGGGCCCGTGCGCAGGGAAGATCCCGCCGGACCGGGGTGCGTCCGGCCGACGGGACACGGTGTGACAATGCGGTGACCGCGCGCACCCGGGGGTGGATCACGGCCTCGCGGCGCCGGCCCGCGGTGCCCAGCCCGCGGCGCCCGGTGCGCGGGCGCCGGTCAGCGGCGCGGTGCGTCTTCCTGCGCGGCGCGTTCGGCCTTCTTCGCCTTGAGTCGAGCCGCTTCCTTGCGGACCTCGGCCTGGGTGGCGCGCTCCTGCTGCAGCCACTCGGGGTTCTCCGCCTTGAGCGCCTCGATCCGTTCGGTGGTGAGGGCCTCGGTGACGCCTCCGCGCGCGAGACCGGAGATGGAGACCCCCAGCTTCGCCGCGACCACGGGCCGCGGGTGCGGGCCGTCGCGTCGCAGGTCCAGGAGCCACTGGGGAGGCTCGGCCTGCAGGGCGTTCAACTCGTCGCGCGAGACCACGCCCTCCTGGAACTCGGCGGGGGTGGCTTCGAGGTACACACCCAACTTCTTCGCCGCGGTCGCGGGCTTCATGGTCTGGGTGGTCTTGTGCGACGTCATGCCGTCCAGGGTATCGATCACCTGCGGCGCACTCGACCGCGCCCGGTAGCCTGGCGACGTGACAGGCTCGGAGACCCCACCGTCGTTCCGCCTCGCGTACGTCCCCGGCGTGACACCCGCGAAATGGGTGCGTGTCTGGGGAGAGCGACTGCCGGACATCCCGCTGCACCTGGTCTCGGTGACCGCCGCAGACGCCCCCGGCGTACTGGCGGACGGCGCCGCGGACGCGGGTTTCGTCCGGCTGCCCGTCGACCGCTCCCGCTTCAGCGCGATCCCGCTGTACACCGAGACGACGGTGGTCCTCGTCCCCAAGGGCCACCTGGTGACCGCGGCGGACGAGGTGACCCTCGCCGAACTGGCCGACGAGATCGTCCTGCACCCCTTGGACGAGGTCCTGGACTGGGAGCAGCGGCCCGGGCGGCCCGCCCTGGAGCGGCCGGCCACCACCGCCGACGCCGTCGAACTGGTGGCCGCCGGAGTGGGGCTCCTGATCGTCCCCCAGTCCCTCGCCCGGCTGCACCACCGCCGGGACCTCACCTACCGGCCCGTCACGGACGCGCCCGTCTCGCAGGTCGCCCTCTCCTGGCCGGAGGAGCGCACCACCGACATGGTCGAGGACTTCATCGGCATCGTGCGCGGCCGCACCCCCAACAGCACCCGGGGCCGCAAGGCGCCCGAGCCGCAGCCCCGGCAGCCGCGCGCCGAGCAGTCCGCCCGCCGCAAGCCCGCCTCCGGCAAGCAGACCGGCAGGAACCCGCGGAGCGGCGCCGGCGGGGCCAGGGGCAGCAGGCGCGGCAGGCCCCGCCGCCGCTCCTGACCCGCTCGCCGTACAGGGCGGCGATTCTCCTCCGGCGGCAGGCCGCCACCGGGCTCCACCGGTGACCCGTCACCGTCCCGGACCCCGCACGCCCGCGGATCCCGCGGCGGGGGATTCACCGGGCCGGCCCCGGGGGAGTGGCCGAGCGGCCGCACCGCGGGGCCGGAGCAGACCCGCCCGGCCCCGGACGTTGCGGGGACTCCCGGCCGCGCCCCGCGTTGTGGCCGCTCGGCCGGCCGTAGGAGAGTGGCGGCGGACCTGGAAGAACGTACGTATCGGCGGGGAGAAGAACCCTATGGTGACCAAGCAGCAGTTCGAGGGCCTGCCCGAGGACGCCGACCTGCGGCGTGCCGACTCCCTGGCGCGGGAGATCTTCTCCGACATCGCCAACAAGTGGGCGCTCCTGATCGTCGAGGCCCTCGGCGAGCGCACCCTGCGCTTCAACGAGCTGCGCAAGGAGGTCGAGGGAGTGAGCCACAAGATGCTCACCCAGAACCTGCGCAGACTGGAGCGGGACGGCCTGGTCGACCGCACGGTCCATCCGACCGTGCCGCCGCGGGTCGAGTACACCCTGACCGAACCGGGCCGGGCCCTGCGCGGCACGGTCGACGCCATGTGCGACTGGACCCGGCGCCACCTGGCGCACATCGAGGAGGCGCGCCGCCGCTTCGACACCTGAGAGCCCCGTCCGCCGGCTCCGCCCCTACCCGGGGGCGCGTCCCGGAGCGGGAATCCAAGCCGTCAGGAATCGAGAAGCACCCGTCGCGGGGTTCCTCCTAGCGTGATGTTCATGGCAACCACCGCTTCCACCGCTGCCGGCGTCTCCCTCACCTCCGTCACCCTCGAGGTGGCCGACCCCGAGTCCGCCGGCCTCTTCCACACCGCCTTCGGGGTGGAATCACGCATCCGTCTGCGGCACTTCGCGCCGCACTCCACCGGATTCCGCGGCTTCACCCTGGCGCTCACGGTCTCCCGTCCGGCCACCGTCGACAGCTTCCTCGGCGCCGCCGTGGACGCCGGCGCCACCGTGCTCAAGCCCGCGGCGAAGTCGCTGTGGGGCTACGGCGGCGTCGTCCGGGCTCCCGACGGGACGATCTGGAAGGTCGCGACCCCCGCGAAGAAGGACACCGGCCCGGCCACCCGCGAGATCGACGAGATGGTCCTCCTCCTGGGCGTCCGGGACGTGAAGGCCACCAGGCAGTTCTACGCGGACCGCGGACTGACCGTGGCCAAGAGCTTCGGCGGCAAGTACGCCGAGTTCGCGTCCGGCGAATCCAGCCCCGTCAAGCTGGCGCTGTACAAGCGCGCCGGCCTGGCCAAGGACCTCGGCGTTCCCGACGACGGCACCGGCTCGCACCGCATCGTCCTCGGCGGCACCGCCGACTCCTTCACCGACCCGGACGGATTCGCCTGGGAGGCCGCCGGGCCGGCCGCCTCCGAGGCGTCCTGACCCACGGACCGGCCGGCACCCGGCGGACTCCGCTCCGCTGCGGGACGCCGGGCCCGCCGGATCACCTCCGGGCTGCACGGAGCGCGTATCCCGCCCCGGAGCGCGCTGCCTCCCGGGCCGTGTACGCCCCGCCGAGCAGGCTGCCGCGGGCCCGGTGCAGCGTGCCCGACCGGCGGTTCACCAGCGAGGTCAGCAGATCCTCGTACCGGGCGGCCAGGTGCGCCGGGTCGAACCGGGCCGACGCGGCCAGTGCGGCCCGTCCCATGCGTGCGCGCAGCCCCTCATCGTTGATCAGTCGCAACAGCGCACCGGAGATCGCGCCCACATCACCCGTGGGCACCAGGAGCCCGTCCTCGCCGTGCCGGATGATCTCCCCGGGCCCGTGCGGGCAGTCGGTGGCCACGACCGGAAGCCCGCACCGCATCGCCTCGACGATGGTCATCCCGAACGATTCGAGGCTCGACGTGACGGCGCAGATCGCGCCTTTCACCCACTCGGCCTCGATGGGGTTGGCCGAGCCCATCAGGAAGACGTGGTTGTAGAGGCCGAGTTCGTCGATGAGCCGGCGCAGCTTGTCGTGCTCCCGGCCGTGGCCGTAGATGCGCAGACCCCAGTCCGGGCGTTCCCGGACGACCTCGGCGAAGGCGCGTATGAGCACGTCGTAGCGCTTGGCCGGGGCGAGCCGCCCCGCGGCCACCACCCACTTGCCGCTGCCGTCCGTCGGACCGATCTGCGGCTCGGGAACGCTGTTGGGGAGCCCTTCGACGCGCACGCCGGGCAGGCGCAGCGTGCTGCGGTAGTCGCGGGCGTCGGCCTCGGTCACCGTGGTGACCGCGTCCAGCCGGGGATAGGTGCGGCGCAGCAGGCGCTTGAGCCGTACGGAGTGCGTGGCGAGGGTGAGGTGCTCCTGCCCCAGCCGCACCGGGCCGCGCCGCGTCTGCCGGGCCACGTGCACGTTGAGTCCTGGCCGGGTCCCGATCACGACGTCCGCCTCGGTGTTCCTGAGATACGCGCCGATCCGGCGGTCCGTCAGCACGCTGTGCCGCGAGTACTGGCCGTCGGCCGCGGGGAAGACCCGGGCCGGCCGGGCGTGTTCGGGATCGTCGCCCTCACAGGTCGGCCGGTTCCGCCGCATGTCGACCAGCGAGCTCAGCCGTACGCGCTCTCCCGGCTCGAAGAACAGCCTGTCCCGGTACCGGAAGACGGACACGACCTCCACGTCGTGCTGCTCGGAGAGCGCGTCCGCCAGGTTGAAGGTGGTGCGGACCGTCCCGCCCATCCCGTACGCGCTGAAGATCAGAAACGAGATGTGCATGAGTCCTCATATCCGGTGCTGTGGGTCGGGACGGCGGGCCGCGCGGAGCGGAAGGTGCCGGGCGGAGCGGGTGGCGATGCGGGAGCGGAGCGCATCCGTCCCTCTGCTGCGGTGTTCTGCACATGGGGTTCGATGCCGGCTCAGCACGGAAAGTTCACGGTGGGCACCGGGTTTCCGACCGCGGCCACCGTCCCGGGGGCCGCGGCGTCCGGCCGGCGGTCGGAACGCGGCGGGCCGGGGAGGGGACGCACCCCCGGCCCGCTCCGGCTGCCGCCGGCGCTCAGTCCGTACCGTCGCCCGGCGCGCCCGGCCGGTCCGGGGCAGTGTGCACGGTCAGCAGCGTGAGCCCGCTCAGCAGCACGACGCGGGTGGCGGCATCCAGCCCGTTCCACTTCTCCGACTGCCACATGGCGAACCACTCCCCGCCGAGCGCGATGAACCCCGCCCCGAACAGGACGAGGAGCATCAGCAGGCCCGCGGTGGACAGCGAGCGGGCGCGGTGCCGGTCCCCGCGGCGCAGCCACAGCCCGGTCGCCGCGATCAGCACCAGCGCCGCGGCCGACTCCCACACGATGATCGCGACATAGGCCGCGTCCTGCCACGCGCGGGAAGTGACCGCCCGCCACATCACATCCCCGTCCCGGAACGTGGTGTCCATCGCCAGCACGTGCCTGACGAACTCCCGGTTCGTGTCGAAGTCGGTGACGTTCCCGAACGCGACCAGGGCGATGTACAGGGCCACGACGCCGGTCAGGACGGCGGCCGCCGCCCCGCGTACGTCATGGAAGCGGCGGGTCGCGGCTCCCGCCGGGCCGGTGCGCGGGGCGTGGTGCTGATCCGAAGAGGCATTCATGGTCCGACTATGGGCCGCGGAACCCCGGGTGCTGAAGACCGCCTGTCCCGTACGGAACGTCCGCGGGCTGCCCGGGCAGTTGCTCCGCGGCGACCGGGCCCCCGGACGGCGGGCTCCCGGCACACCGTCGGTCGTCCCCGGGCCACCGGTGCCTACCGGTGCCCGGCTGCCCCTGCCCCGGGCACCCGGTCACGGACGCTGTACGCCGCCGAACCAGGCGGCCGTCCCGGCACACACCACCGCCGCCACCGCGAACGCCCAGGGAGCCGAGCCGATGCCCGCCGCAAGGGGCGCGCCCATGGCGGCGATGCCGAGGCTCGCACCCGTCTGCCGTGCCGCGTTGAGCATGCCCCCCACGGCACCGCCCGCGCCCGGCGGGGCCGCCCCGGCCACGGCGGTGACCAGCGCGGGCAGGGCGAACGAGACGCCGAGACCGGTCAGCAGCAGCCCCGCGGCCAGCCAGCCGTACGGTGCCCTCGCCCACGCGGCGGCTGCGAGCACGGTGCCCCCGGCGGCGAGCAGCACGAGTCCGCCGAGCACCGGCGGCCGAGGCCCCCTCCTGGCCACGATCCGGCCGGTCAGCGGCGGGTTCACGGCGAACGGGATCGTCAGCGGCAGAAAGGCGAGCCCCGTCTCCAGCGCCGACATGCCGCGGTCGGTCAGGAGCAGAGGCAGCACGAAGAGGCTGCCGGCCAGGGCGAAATTGACCGCGGCTCCCGCGGCCAGACCGGCCCGTGCGGCTCCGGCACCCAGCAGTGCCCGGTTCAGCACCGGTGCCGTGCTGCGCCGCTCCAGCCGCGCGAAGGCCGCGCCGGTGACCACAGCGCCGCCCAGCGCCGCGGCGGTGTGCGGCCATGCTGCCGCGCCGGCGGCGATGAGCCCGTCCGTGACCAGTGCCAGACAGGCGCACGCCGCCAACTGGGCGGGCCAGTCCACCTTTCGGTCCCCCCGCGGGCAGTGCAGGCTCCGGGTGGCCGTCAGCACCAGCACCGCCGCGCCGAGCGGGACGTTGATCAGGAAGACGGCCCGCCAGCCGGCGGGGCCGACCAGCGCACCGCCCGCCAGCGGTCCGGTGGCCACCGCGGCGCCGCTGATCGCCGCCCAGGTCGCGACGGCCCGTGCATGTTGACCCCGGTCCGGGTAGAGGCGGCCGATCAGCGCCAGCGACGAGGGCACGCAGGCGGCGGCCGCGGCACCCAGCAGCGCGCGCATCCCGATCAGGGCACCGACGGTGGGGGCGAGCGCGCACAGCGCCGACCCCACCGCGAACAGGGCCGCACCGGCACGGAAGACCCGGTGCGCGCCGAGCCGGTCGGCGAGCGCCCCGGCCGACAGCAGCAGCGCCGCGAAGACCACCGTGTAGCTGTTGGCCGCCCATTGGAGACCGGCCACCGACGTGTGCAGGGAGGCCGCCAGGTCCGGCTCGGCGACCGACAGCACGGTGGTGTCGAGCAGGACCATGAAGTAGCCGAGCGAGATTCCCGCCAGTACGGTTCCCCGGTGCCGGAGCGGGGAGCGCGGACGAATGGCCGTACCCGGCGGCGGAAGGTGTTTGTCGAGCGTCATACCGGGCACTGTGCGCCCGCCGCGCTCCGCCCTCCACCGGCGCAGCCGTACACTCCGTTCGGGACATCCGCACGGCCACGCATCCGCACGGCCACGGGGGAGAGGCGGGGGCATGGAGCTGCGACAACTCCGCACCTTCGAGGCGGTGGTGAAGCATGGCACGGTAACCGAGGCCGCCCACGCGCTCGGTCTCGCCCCCTCGTCGGTCTCGGCGCACATCCGCGCGCTGGAGGAGGCGATGGGGGTCGCCCTGTTCGCGCGTACGGCGCACGGCATGCGCACGACCGCCGCGGGCGACCGGTTGGTGGACTGGGCGGCACGGCTGCTGCGCCAGTCCGAGCAGGCGGTCGGTGAGGTGCGGGGCGCGGTCCGGCCGCTGCGGCTCGGCGCGCTGGAGACCATCGCGGCCACCTGCGTACCCGCGGTGCTGCGCCGGTTCACCAGCCGGCGGCCCCTCCTCGGAGTCGAGGTGCGGGTCGCCACCGGGCGCGGCGTGCTGCTCGACGAGGTCGCCGCGGGGAGCCTGACCGCCGCGCTGCTCCTGGACCGGGGCGAGAGCCTGGGCGGACTGGGCTTTCCCCTCCCGGCGGCGCCGCTCTCGAGCCTGGACGTGGGCGCCGTCCCGCTGGACCTGGTGGCCGCTCCCGGGCATCCGCTGGCCGGCCGCCCGCTGGAGTCGGCCGGACTGGCGGGCGAGCGGCTGCTGGTCAACGTGGCGCAGTGCTCCTTCCGCATGGTCGCCGACCACCTGCTGGGTCCCGAGGTCGAGCGGGTGGAAGCCGGTGGGGTGCCGGTGATGCGGGCCTGGGCGGAACAGGGCCTGGGCATCGCGCTGCTGCCCCGGTTCGCGGTCGAGGACGGGCTGGAACAGGGCCGTCTGGTCCGGCTCGGGCTGCCCGCCCCCGACCTGGCGCTGCGGCTGGTGTGGAGCACCGCCGACGAGGCGCTCCCCGAGGTGCGCGAACTGCTGTACGCGGCGAGCGGCAGCTGAGGCGCCGCCTGAGAGTGCCGTGCCAGACCGGCACGGCGCCCACCGCCCCGGCGGCGGGACCGGGGGAGCGTGGCGAGGACAGACCGGGACCCGGTGCGGCGGCCGGTCAGCGGCGGATGAACCCGAGCTCCGTGGCGGCGGCCACGGCCGCGGTGCGGGAGTCGACGTCGAGCTTGGCGTAGATGCGCGCCAGATGGGACTTGACCGTGCCCTCGGTCAGGTGGAGACGCCGGCCGACGTCCTTGTTGGACAGCCCCTCGGCGACCAGGGTCAGCACCTCGGTCTCCCGCTGGGTCAGGGCGGTCCCCGGGGCGCGCAGCCGCCGCATGATGCGGTCGGCGACCGCGGGGGCGAGGGTGGTGCGGCCCGCGGCCGCGGTGCGTACGGCCTCGGCCAGTTCGTCCGGCGGCGCGTCCTTGAGGAGGTAGCCGGTGGCGCCCGCCTCGATGGCCGGCATCGTGTCGGCGTCGGTGCCGTAGGTGGTGACGATCAGGACCCGCGGCGCGCCGGGGCGTGCCGTGATGGCGGCAGTGGCCTCCGAACCGGTCATACCTGCACCGAACTGCAGATCCATCAGCACCACGTCGATCCCGCCCTTGGCGGCACGGGCGACGGCTTCCTCGGCGGTGGCGGCTTCGGCCACGACGGCGACCCCCGGTTCGGTCTCCAGGACGGCGCGCAGCCCGGCGCGCACCACGGGGTGATCGTCGGCCAGCAGCAGCCGGATGGCATCGCCGGTCACCGGCGAGCCTCCTCGTCGGGCCGGTGCGCAGCCGGTGCCGGAAGCTGGGCCGCCAGCGCGGTGCCGCTGCCCGGCGCCGACTCGACGATGAGGCTGCCGCCCAGCCCGGCCACCCGGGCCCGCATGGCCGGCAGGCCGAAGCCGCCGGTACCCGGGTCGCGGGCGGGCAGCCCGCCCGGATCGAAGCCCGTCCCGTCGTCCACGACGTCCACGGCCACCTGCTCCCCGAGGTAGCTGAGCGTGACCTCCGCGCGGGTGGCACCGGCGTGGGACGCCGTGTTCGACAGCGCGGACTGGACGACGCGCAGCAGGGCGGCCTCGTGCGGGGCGGGCAGCAGCACCGGGCGGCCCGTGAGATGGAAGCCGACGGACAGCGGATGGCGCGCCGAGACGGTCGCGCACAGCCGCTCCAGCGCGCCGGCCAGGGTGCCGCCCTCCAGCGCGGGCGGAGCGAGCGCGGCGACGAACCGGCGGGCTTCGGCGAGATTGTCCACGGCGGCCTTCCGGGCCTGGTCGACGTACGCGCCGGCGGCCTGCGGACGGCCGGGCAGCGCCCGCTCGGCCGCCCGCAGCAGCAACTGGATGCTGGAGAGGCCCTGGGCGAGTGTGTCGTGGATCTCCCGGGCGAGGCGTTCGCGCTCCTCGAGCACCCCCGCCGCGTGCTGGGCGGTGGCCAGGTCGGCGCGGGTCGCGGTCAGCTCCTCGATCAGCCGGCGGCGCTGCTCGCTCTCCCGGTACAGCGCCTGGTAGCCCCGGACGACGGCCACCGCGACCGCCGCGCCCAGGGCCGGCCCCAGCGCTGTCGCCACCGTGAAGGCACCCTGGTGCGCCGCGAAGGCGCCGATCGCGGCGGTGGTGGTGGCGGCCACCGCGACGAGCCCGCCGCGCCGCGGCAGCAGGTGGAGCTGGAGGAAGTACAGCGGGAAGGCCACCCACACCCCGTCCGACGACAGGGTCAGCAGCCCCAGCCAGATCACCCCCAGGCCGGCCAGCCATCCGGCGGCGGCTCGCCGGGAGCGCCCGACGGCGGGCAGCAGCGGCCCCGCCGCGTAGGCCGCGGCGAGCAGCAGGGCGACGGCGACGACGGCCCCCGCCTCCGGCCGGTGGTCGGCCACGGCACGGCCGGCGGCCAGGGCCAGGAGCCCGGCGACGAGCAGATGCAGGCACCAGGCCAGGGCCCGGGTGGTGGGAGTCAGCGTATTCACGGCCACTCCAGCGTACGAGCAGCCGCCCCTCGGCTGCCTCTGTCGAAAGATGGAACCCGGCCGCCGTCCTTCGGCCCGCGGAGTGCCCTCCCGCGAGCGATGCCGCGGGGACGGGGGAGCGGCGACGCTGGGGGCTCAGCCGTTCCGTCGCATGAAAGCAGGCCGCAGCAGTGTTCGTCGCCTGGAGGGACCTCAAGTTCGCCAAGGGGCGGTTCATCCTCATGGGAACCGTCATCGTGCTTCTCACCCTGCTGGTCGGGCTGCTCTCCGGCCTGACCGCGGGCCTCGGCCGGCAGAACACCTCCGCGATCACCGGGCTCGCCGCCGACCGGATCGCCTTCGACGCGCGCGGCGCCGGGGAGGATCCCTCCTACGCCGACTCCACCGTCACCCGCCGCCAGTGGCGCACCTGGGCCGACGCGCCCGGGGTCACCCGCGCGGAACCCCTCGGCATCCGCACCGCCAGAGCCGCCTTCGGGACCCGGAGCGCCGGGGTCTCGGCGTTCGGGGTGCGCCCCGGCTCCGAGCTCGCCCCGGACGGCCACCGCATCGAGGGGAACTCCGCGGTGCTCTCGCGGGGCGCTGCCGACGCCCTCGGCGCCCGCGTCGGCGACAGCTTCTCCCTGGCCGGACACCGGCTGACCGCGGCCGCCGTCACCGGTGACGCCTCCTTCAGCCACACCCCGGTGATCTTCACCAGCCTCAGTGCCTGGCAGCGGGTCGCGCTGCCCGCCGGGGCCGGAGCCGACGGCCCCGCGGCAACCGTCGTCGCCCTGCGCACCGCGGCGGGGGCGGACATCTCCGCCACCGACCGTGCGGCGGGCACCCGGACCCTGGCCAAGGACGACTCGCTGTCCGCGATCGGCTCCTACACCTCCGAGAACGGCTCCCTGCAGTTGATGCGCGGCTTCCTGTACGCCATCTCGGCGCTGGTCATCGGCGCCTTCTTCACGGTGTGGACCATCCAGCGCAGCGGCGACATCGCCATCCTCAAGGCGCTGGGGGCCTCCACCGCGCGCCTGCTGCGGGACGCCCTCGGCCAAGCCCTGCTCCTGCTGGCCGGTGGCACCGCGCTGGGCACCGCCCTCGCCGCCGGTGCCGGTGCGGCGCTGTCCGGCTCCGCGGTGCCGTTCCTTCTCACCCCCGCCACCGTCCTGGTCCCCGCCGCCGTCACCGTCCTGCTCGGTGCGCTGGGGGCCGCCCTCTCCGTCCGCCGGATCACCTCCGTGGACCCGCTGACCGCACTGGGGAGTGCCCGATGAGCCTCGAGTTGACCGACATCACCCTCACCTACCCCGACGGCGACGGCGTGCTGACCGCGCTGGACCGCGTCAGCCTCCGGGTGCCCGCGGGGAGCGTCACCGCCGTCGTCGGCCCCTCCGGCTCCGGCAAGTCGAGTCTGCTCGCCGTTGCCGCCACTCTCATCACGCCCGACTCCGGCACGGTGACCGTCGACGGCACCGACACCACCGCCATGAGCCGCCGGGAGCTGACCACGCTGCGCCGGGAGCGCATCGGCATCGTCTTCCAGCAGCCCAACCTGCCGGCCTCGCTCACCGCCGCCGAGCAGCTCCAGGTCATGGCACAGCTCGGCGGCCGCTCCGCCGCCCGGGCGCGCCCCCGCGCCCTGGAGCTGCTGGCGGCCGTCGGCCTGACCGGGCAGGCCGACCGGCGCCCCCATCAGCTCTCCGGCGGGCAGCGCCAGCGCGTCAACATCGCCCGCGCCCTGATGAACGACCCCACCGTGCTGCTGGTCGACGAACCCACCAGCGCCCTCGACCACGAGCGGGGAGCCGCGGTCCTCGACCTGCTCGTGCAGCTCACCCACCGGCAGGGCGCTGCCACCGTCCTGGTCACCCACGACCGGGCCCACCTGGCCGCCGTCGACCGGCTCGCCGAGGTGCACGACGGACGCCTCGCCGCCGGCCCGGGTCACAGCAGCGCCTCGACGGTGACCGGCAGCTGACGCACCCGGCGCCCGGTCGCGTGGTGGACGGCGTTGGCGACGGCCGCCGCCGCACCCACCTGGCCGATCTCGCCCACGCCCTTCACCCCGAGCGGATTGACGGCGGTGTCCTCGACCTCCACCAGCTCGACCTCGACCTCGGGCGCGTCGGCATTGACGGCGAGCAGATACGAGCCCAGGCTCGCGTGGGTCCAGCGGCCGGTGCCGGGCCGCATACGGTTGGACTCCAGCAGCGCCTGGCCCAGCCCCCACAGCATGCCGCTCATCAGCCGGCCCCGCGCCGTGCGGGGGTTGAGCACCCGGCCGGGGGCGAAGGCGCCCGTCATCCGGCGCACCGCACCAGGCCCAGCTCCGGGTCGACGGCGACTTCGGCGAACTGGGCGCCGAAGGTCATCATCGCGTACGGCGACCCGCTGTCCGGCTGCCACGACCCCGTGGCCTCCGCGTCCGGCAGGGCGGTGCGGCGCAGCAGACCTGCGTACGACTCGGCGGCGCTCCCGGCCCGCATGGCGCCGTCCCGTACGGCGACCTCCGCCGGCTCCCGGCCGTGCAGCGGGGAACCGGGATCGGCGACCGCGCGGGTGACGAGCTGCTCCCGCAGCGCTGTTCCGGCGCTGTGTACCGCGGCGCTGATCATGCCGGCGCACGAGGAGCCGACCGCGGCGGCGATGTCGGGCAGCGCGGTGTCCCCGCCCTCGAACCGGCAGAGCTCCACCGGCAGGCCGAGGGCGTCGGCGGCGACCTGCGTCATGGCCGTGACCACACCTGTGCCGAACTCGGGCGTGGCGGCCTGTACGACAGCGGTGCCGTCGTCGGCCGCCAGCGCGGCCAGTGCCGGATGGGCGTGGATCATCGCCTTGGAGCCGAAGCTGCCGCCCACGTAGTGGCCGAGCACGCGGATCCTCGAGCGGGGGATGCCCAGCAGCCGGGCGACGGTGATCTGGCTGGCGTTCACCCCTGGGTCGAGTCGTGGAGGAGGAGTTCGTCCCCTCACCACCAGGCGGTGGTGCACGCCGGCTCCAGGGGGTTGTGGTGGTTGGCCGCGAACGTGAAGGCGGCGTCCACCCGCAGCTCGGCCCCGGCCAGTCCGGCATCGGCGTCGCCGCGGGGGATCCGTCCGGGCAGCCGGCCGCCGAAGATCCGCTCGGGCACATAGGCCTGGTCGCGGCCCTGTGCGAAGGTGGTCGTCGCCGGAGTCTCCGCGTAGGAGATCCGCAGCAGATGCGCCGCGTGCTGTGCCCGCTCCCAGGTGTCGGCGACGACCAGGGCGATGTGCTGGCCCGCGTAGTGGACGGTGTCGTCCTGCATCGGGAGGAACGTCTGGCCGGGGGCCGCGGTGCCGGCGGGAGAGGGGACGAGAGGCGGCTGTTCGGCGATTCCGGGCAGGTTCTCATGCGTGAGGACGGCCAGCACCCCCTCCTCGGCGCGGGCGGCCTCCGCATCGACGGCCAGCACCCGGCCCGCGGCGATCCGGGAGCCCACCAGGATGGCGTGGGCCGCGCCCGGGGCCGGCACCTCGGTGGAGTAGCGGGCCCTGCCGGTGACCTTGGGCCGGCCCTCCAGGCGTGCCAGGTCCTGCCCGACGGCCGTCGCCCTGCTCGCGGTCGCGGTCATGCGTGGCTCCCCTCGCCGGGGCCGGTGCCCTCGGCGAGCGTGCCGAGTGCGCGTACGAGCGCCCGCTGGGCGAGTTCGACCTTTGACCCGCGGTTCGATCTCGACCGCGTGTTCGGTGCCGTTGACCGGAAGCGCGACCCTGACCGGCCCCGGTCCGCGCTCCTCCAGTACGGCCCCGCGCCGGGCGAGGGCCTGCTCATCCGCAGACATACCGCGCCTCCACAGCACGCATCTGGAGAAGAAAAAACCTATATAAATGGGACGGAAATGTAGCATTCATGAATGAGTCAGATGGTGTCAGACACCCGCGGGCCTCCGTCGGCACCCTCGATTCCGTCCCCGCCGCGGACGACGTCCCCGGGAACGCGCCCGGCACCCGGGCACGCTCGCGCCGCCGGGGGCCGGACCCGGCGCGGGGCACCGGGGCACGACTCGTGGACCGAGACCAGGAGACCCGCCAGGAGAGGCGGCCATGGCTTCCGAGAGAGACCTTCCGACCGAGCCGCTCCGACCGCGCGAAGCGGTCGACCCCGCCATGGCGGTGATCGACACCCACGGCACCGTGACCGGATGGACCCCGGCGGCCGAAGCCCTGCTCGGCCGTCCGGCGGTCGACGTGGTGGGCCGCTCCGCCACGGCCCTGCTGACCTCCTCCGAGGACATCGCCCGAGCCGCGGAAGCGGTCGAGCACAGCCGCACCCGGGGCAGTTGGACCGGCCTGACCACGCTGCAGCACCGCAGCGGCCGCCCGGTGGAGGTGGGACTGCGGGTCTGCCCGCTGTCCGGCGCGGAGGGCCGGAAGTCCTGGCTGGTCGCGGTCGTCGACCTGGGCAGGGCGCCCTCGTGGGTGCTGGGCGGCCCGGTGCTGGAGGCGTTCCTGACCCGCTCGCCGCTGAGCATGGCCGTCCTCAGCCCCGATCTGCGGTACGTGTGGATCAACGACGAGCTGGAGCGCCTGGGCGGGGTGCCGCGGGAGGAGCGCCTGGGCCGCCGCCTGGGCGACACTCTCCCGGGCCTGGACACCCGCGCGCTGGAGGCCCAGATGCGGCGGGTGCTGGCGACCGGCGCGCCCGTGATCGACTACGAGTACCGGGGATGGACCCCCGCCCAGCCGCACCGGGAGCACGCCTACTCCACGTCCTTCTTCCGGCTCGACGACGCGGACGGCGACGCGATCGGCCTGTGCTACATGGTCATGGACGTCACCGAGAGATGGCGGGCGCGCGAGCGCCTCACCCTGATCAACGAGGCGGGCACCCGCATCGGCAGCACGCTCGACGTGGAGCACACGGCACAGGAACTGGCGGACTTCGCCGTTCCGCGCTTCGCCGACTTCGTCGCCGTCGACCTGGTGGAATCGGTGCTGCGAGGTGAGGAGCCCGCGCCGGACCCCCGCGAGAGCCTGCCCGCGTTCCGGCGGGCCGGGCTGCGGTCGATCAGCGCCGGGACCCCCGAGTCCGTGTCCGAGCGCGGCGGCCGGACCACCGTGGACCCCGCGTCGCCGTTCGCCCGTGCCTTCCGGTCCGGCGAGGCCCTGATCGACCGGGATCTGGACGGCAACGGCGGCGGCTGGCTGAACCGCGACCCCGACCGGGTCGAGAAGATCCGCCGGTTCGGCATGCACTCGCTGATCGCCGTCCCGGTGCGGGCGCGCGGCACCATCATGGGGGTCGCGACGTTCGTCCGCTCGCGGTACCCGGCCCCCTTCGAGGAGGACGACCTGCTCCTCGCCGAGGACCTGGTCTCCAGGGCCGCGCTGTGCGTGGACAACGCCCGCCGCTACACCCGCGAGCACACCGCGGCGCTCACCCTCCAGCGCAGCCTGCTGCCGCACGCGCTGCGGGGCGGCACCGCCGTCGAGGTGGCCTCCCGCTACCTTCCCTCCGGCGCGCACGACGGAGTGGGCGGCGACTGGTTCGACGTGATCCCGCTGTCGGGGGCCAGGGTGGCCCTCGTCGTCGGCGACGTCGTGGGCCACGGCATCAACGCGGCGGCCACCATGGGCCGGCTGCGGACGGCCGTGCACACCCTCGCCGACATGGAACTGCCCCCGGACGAACTGCTCGCCCGCCTCGACGACCTGGTCATGCGCCTCACGGAGGAGGAGGCCCGCTCGGAGCCGAGCGCGGTCACCGTGCTGGGCGCCACCTGCCTGTACGCCGTCTACGACCCGGTGACCCGGCGCTGCACGATGGCGCGGGCCGGCCACCCGCCGCCCGCCCTGGTCTTCCCGGACGGCACCGTCACCTTCGCCGACCTCCCGGCGGGCCCGCCCCTGGGCCTGGGCGGGCTGCCCTTCGAGTCAGCCGAGCTGGAACTCCCCGCGGGCAGCCTCGTCGCCCTCTACACCGACGGGCTCGTCGGCGAGTGCGGCCCGGACATCGACGCCGGACTGAGTCGGCTCGAGGAGGTGCTCGCGCATCCGGAGCTGCCGCTGGAGAGCCTGGGCTCGGCCGTGATCGACACTCTGCTGTCCGCACCGCCGGCCGACGACGCGGCCCTGCTCCTCGCCCGCACCCATGTGCTGACCGCCGACCACGTCGTCTCCTGGGAGCTGCCCTCCGAACCCGCCGTCGTCGCACGGGCCCGCTCCCTGGTCGCCGGCCAACTGCGGGCCTGGGGTCTGGACGGGCTGATCCTGACCACGGAGCTGATGGCCAGTGAACTGGTGACCAACGCCATCCGGCACGGCGCCGGACCGATCCGGTTGCGGTTGATCCGGCACACCGTCCTCGTCTGCGAGGTCACCGACAGCAGCAGCACCTCCCCGCGGCTGCGCCACCCCCGGACCACCGACGAGGGCGGGCGCGGCCTCTTCCTCGTCGCCCAGCTCAGCCGCCGGTGGGGTACTCGCTACACCGAGACAGGCAAGCTCATCTGGGCCGAACAGGACATCCCCACCGCGGCGGAAGCCTCCCCGGATCTGCCGGCGCCTCCGCGCGAGGGCCTGCCGGAGGTGCCGGCCGGCCCGCCCCCGGCTGCGCCTCGCGGATGAGGCGGCGCGTCGAACCACACCGCGGGGCCCCGGGCCCGGCTCAGCCGCCGAAGACGGCGAGCGAGACCCACAGGGCCAGCGTGGCGGCCAGCAGGGCGGACGGCACCGTGAGCAGGCCGAGGCGGGTGAAGACCGACAGCTCGACGCGGTGTTCGTACTGGTGGGCGATCCGCCGCCACAGCAGCGTCGCGAGCGAGCCCGCATAGGTCAGGTTCGGGCCGATGTTGACGCCCAGCAGGACGGCCAGCACCGCACCGGGACCGGAGGGCGCCGCCAGCGGGACGAGGACGAGCGCGGCGGGCAGATTGTTGATCAGGTTGGCGAGCACCGCCGCGACGGCAGCGGTGCCGAGCAGCGCGGGCAGTGTCGTACCTGCGGGCAGCACCCTGTCGAGCGCGTCGCCGAGACCGTTGTCGACCACGGCCCGTACGACCACACCCAGCGCGAGCACGAAGGCGAGGAACGGCACGGCTGCCGCACCTGCGATCTCCGCCGGGGTGGTGCGGCGGCGGGCCAGCGCCCGGACGGCCAGCACGGCCGCGCCGGCCGTCGCGGCCCACACCGGATCGACTCCGAGCGCGGAGGCTGCTCCGAATCCGGTCAGCGTCGCGGCCACCGTCACCAGCGCGAACAGCGGCAGTTCCGGTGCCTCGGCGCTCTCGGCCGGTCCCGGGGGAGCATCGAGGTCCGTGGCGAAGAAGCGGCGGAAGACGGCGTACTCGACGGTGACGGCGGCCAGCCACGGCAGCAGCATCAGCAGGGCGAAGCGGGTGAAGCCCAGGCCCGTCGCGGTGAACGCGAGCAGGTTCGTCAGATTGGACACCGGCAGCAGCAGCGAGGCGGTGTTCGACAGATGGGCGCTCGCGTACAGGTGCGGTCGTGGCCTGGCCCCCATGCGGGCCGCGGTGGCGAACACCACCGGCGTCAGCAACACCACGGTGGCGTCCAGACTGAGGGCTGCGGTCACCACCGAGGCCAGCGCGAAAACCGACCCCAGCAGCCGGCGCGGCCGTCCCCGTGCCCAGCGGGCCATCCAGGTGCCGCAGGCGTGGAAGAGCCCCTCGTCGTCGCAGAGTTTCGCGAGGACGAGCACCGCGGCCAGGAAGCCGATCACCGGTCCGAGCCGGGCGGCTTCCTCGGCCACGTCCGCGAGCGGAATCGCGCCGACGGCGATCACCAGCACGGCCGCGGGCGCCGCGAACGTCACCTCCGACCGGCCGTAGGGGCGGCCGACGGCGCACACCAGCACCACGGCCAGGGCGGCGACGGACAGCAACTCGAGCAGCATGGTCCCGATCATCCTTGCCGCACCCCGGTTCCGGTCCGGCCCCCCGCGGGGAGCATGTCCGGACCGCCGACAGCGGCCGGAGCGCGCGACGAGACTCTCCGCGCCCGCACCGCCCCAGGAGGGGACGCAGGCACCGCTCGGGCGGTGGAGCGAATTCCGTGCCCACGGGCCCTGCTGACCGGGTGATCCGGCGAAGCGACGCGTTTGCCGGGCTCGAAAAGGGCCACCCAGTCAATTGACATGACTTCGGTACGGCACGGCGCACGGAATCCCTCGGGCACCACCACGGCCCGGCCGCGGCACGGTCGGCCACCGGGCGACCGCGGGCGGCCCGGCGGAGCACCGGCACCGTCCGCACCCGGCGGCAGGCGAGGCGCCGTCCGGGTGCCGGACTCGCCCCGGAGCGGTGCCGCACCGGCCGAAGCGCATCCTCCCGCTCCACGGTGGAGACGGGGACCTGCCGGGCCGACGGACCGGCCCGGCAGCCGGTCCGCCGCAAGCGGGGTTCCGGGGCGCGGCGACACCGTCCACCGGCGCGCCGCTGCCGGAGCCGGTGCCCTCGCTACGTTCCAGTGGTGAAACCAGCGCCCGCGCGACGGCGGGCGCCCGCGACGAGAAGGAGTCAGAAGCGATGGCGGAAGCGGACCGCATGCCGACGACGACGGATGCCGGCATCCCTGTCGAAAGCGACGAGCATTCCCTCACCGTCGGGCCCGGGGGGCCGGTCCTGCTCCAGGACGCCTACCTGATCGAGCAGATGGCGCAGTTCAACCGCGAACGGATCCCCGAGCGCCAGCCGCACGCCAAGGGCAGCGGCGCGTTCGGGCACTTCGAGGTGACGGGAGACGTCACCGCCTACACCAAGGCGGCCCTCTTCCAGCCCGGTGCCAGGACCGAACTGGTGACGCGGTTCTCGACCGTGGCCGGCGAACGGGGCAGCCCCGACACCTGGCGGGACCCGCGGGGCTTCGCGGTGAAGTTCTACACCAGCGAAGGCAACTACGACATGGTCGGCAACAACACGCCGGTCTTCTTCGTCAAGGACCCGATGAAGTTCCAGCACTTCATCCGGTCGCAGAAGCGCCGCGCCGACAACAATCTGCGCGACCACGACATGCAGTGGGACTTCTGGACCCTCTCTCCCGAATCCGCCCACCAGGTCACCTGGCTGATGGGGGACCGGGGGATCCCCCGCAGCTGGCGCCACATGAACGGCTACACCTCGCACACCTACATGTGGATCAACGCCTCGGGGGAGCGGTTCTGGGTCAAGTACCAGTTCAAGACCGACCAGGGCATCGAGTTCTTCACTCAGCACGAGGGAGACCAGATGGCCGCGGCCGACACCGACTACCACACCCGCGACCTGTTCGAACACATCCGCGACGGCCAGTACCCGAGCTGGACCATGTACGTGCAGGTGATGCCCTACCAGGAGGCAGCGGACTACCGGTTCAACCCCTTCGACCTGACCAAGGTGTGGCCGCACGGCGACTACCCGCTGATCGAGGTCGGCAGGATGACGCTGGACCGCAACCCGACCGACAACCACGCCCAGATCGAGCAGGCCGCCTTCCAGCCCAACAACCTGGTGCCCGGCATCGGACCGAGCCCGGACCGCATGCTGCTGGCCCGGCTGTTCTCCTACGCGGACGCGCACCGCCACCGCATCGGCGGCAACTACCAGCAGCTTCCCGTCAACGCCCCGGTCGTCCCCGCGCACACCTACTCCAAGGACGGGGCGATGGCCTACCGGCTGACCACCGACCCGGTGTACGCGCCCAACTCCAAGGGAGGGCCGGCGGCCGACACCGACCGGTACGGCACACCCCCCAGCTGGTACGCGGACGGTGAGATCACCCGGGCGGCGTATGTCTCGCATCCCGAGGACGACGACTGGGGCCAGGCGGGCACCCTGGTGCGCGAGGTCATGGACGACGCCGCCCGGGACCGCCTCGTGGACAACGTGGTGGGACACCTGCTCAACGGCGTCAGCGAGCCCGTGCTGCGGCGGGCGTTCCAGTACTGGCGCAACATCGACGCCGGGGTCGGCGCCCGCATCGAGGAGGGGGTGCACGCCAAGCGGCACGAGAAGGACCCGAAGGCCGCGCAGCAGGGCAACCCCGCCCGGGAGAGCATGCAGGTCAAGGCGTGACGACGCGCTGAGAGACCCGGGTCCCCGCCGCCGCGGGGACCCGGGTGGCGACGGTCGGGCGCGGGCCTGGGCCGCACCGCCCGGCGGGGGCGGTGCGCCGGTCGGCGGCCTCAGCCGGTCCGCGCCGCGCCGGAGCCGCGGCGCGGAGAGCCGTGCGCGGGAGAGCCCACCGGGCGCCCGCCGGTCTCCAGGAAGCGGGTCAGCGGCAGGGTCGCCGCCCCCACCGTGACGGCGTCCGGCCCCAGCCTGCCCAGCTCGATCGCCGTGCGCCCCGCGGGGTGCGCCAGGGCGCGCGCCCGCGCCGCCTCGCGCACCGCGGGCAGCAGCCGGGCGCCCAGCAGGAGGCCCGCCCAGCCGGCCAGCACGATGCGTTCCGGGCTGAAGAGATTGACGAGGTTGGCGATCCCCGCGCCCAGATGCTCGGCGGTCTCGGCCAGCACCGCCTCGGCCGCGCTGTCACCCGCCGCCAGCAGTTGCGCCAGCCCCGCCTCCTGGTCGCCTTGCGGGCTGCCCCCGGCCTCGCGCCAGCGCTCCAGCACGGCGGCCGCTCCCACATACGCCTCCAGGCATCCAGCCGCTCCGCAGCGGCAGACGCGGCCGTTCGCGCGCAGCGTGGTGTGTCCCCATTCGGCGGCTCCGCGGAAGCCGGGGCCATAGGCGCCGCCCTCGGTGATGACGCCCGCGCCCACGCCCGAGCCGAGGAGGGCCACGACCGCGTCCCGCGCCCCCCGCCCGGCGCCGAACCACATCTCGGCCTGGCCGAGGGTCTTGGCGCCGTTCGACACCAGCAGCGGGATCTCGTCGGGCAGTTCCGCCTCGGTGCGCAGCAGCTCCTCCAGCGGAACCGCGTCCCAGCCCACGGTCTGCCCGTGCACCACGGCGCCGCCCGCCGCGCCGCGGTCGACGATGCCGGGCACACCGACACCCACGCCGAGCGTCGGTCCCAGCGGCTGCGGCGGCATCGAGCCCGCGGCGCTCTCCCGTACTGCGGCGAGACCGGCCGCGATCAGCCGCACCACGTGCGCGGCCTGGTGGCCGCCGTCCTGCAAGGGGTATTCGGCACGGGCGCGTTCGTCCAGCGCGAGGTTGAAGAGTTCAACGCGTACCCGGGTCTCTCCCACATCCACGCCGATCAGCGTCCCGGCCCCGGGCGCCACCCGCAGCAGGGTGCGCGGCCGGCCGCCCTCGGACTCGGCGGAACCCGCCTCCTCCAGCAGGCCCTCGCCGAGCAGTTCGGCGGTGACGTTGCTGACCGACGCGGAGCTCAGGCCCGTGAACGGCACCAACTCCTGGCGGCTCAGGGGCCCTTCGAAGTACAGATGGCGCAGCGTTCTGGAGCGGTTGGTGCGGCGCAGATCACGCACCGTCCGCCGGTTCTCCTGGCGCATGTGACTCCCTTCCCCGCGCAATCTACCCGTGCGCGACGTCTTGACGACCCCTTCTTCCACTACTTAACTCACGATCCAAGAAAAGTGCGAGCCGCCTTCAGGCGTTCAACGCCCGCCTCCTCACCTCCCGGAGGGCTCTCCGCCATGCGCAGATTCCGTACCGCGGCAGCAGCCGCGCTCGTCACCGCCCTGACCGCGGCCGCCTCCGGCTGCGGAGGCGGTACGGCCACCAACAGCGGGGGCAGCAACGACAACCCCGGCGAACTCACCTACTGGGCCACCAACCAGGGTTCGAGCATCGAAGCCGACAAGAAGGTCCTGGCCCCGGAGCTGAAGAAGTTCGAGAAGCGGACCGGCATCAAGGTCAAACTGGAGGTCGTGCCCTGGTCCAACCTCCTTGACCGGATCCTGGCCGCCGCCTCCTCCGGGCAGGGCCCGGACGTCCTCAACATCGGCAACACCTGGTCCTCCTCGCTGCAGAAGAGCAAGGCGCTGCTCCCGTTCGACGACGCGCGGATGGCCGACGTCGGCGGTGCCGACCGGTTCAGCAAGGCGGCACTGGCCGCGACGGGCGCCGAGGGCAAGCCCCCGGCCGCGGTGCCGCTGTACTCGCTGACCTACGCGCTCTACTGGAACAAGAAGATGTTCCGCCAGGCGGGGATCGACGGCCCGCCGGTCACCTGGGACGAACTCGTCGCCGACGGGAAAAAGCTCACCCGCGACGGCCGCCACGGACTCGCCGTCGAGGGCGGCAACCCGGTGGAGAACGCCCACCACGCCTTCGTCTTCGGCAAGCAGCACGGTGCCGACTTCTTCGACGAGAGCGGCCGCCCCACCTTCGACAAGCCCGGCAACGTCGAAGCCGTCAAGCAGTACGTGGACTTCCTGGCCGAGGACGGCATCGCGGCCAAGGGCAACGCGGAGTACGCGCAGAACCAGTCGGTGAAGGACTTCGCCACCGGCAAGGCCGGAATGCTGCTGTGGCAGGCGGCCCGCACCTCGCTGCTGGCGCACGGGATGAAGCCGGACGAGTACGGCATCGCACCGGTTCCCTTCCAAAGCCGGCAGGACGCCAGGGCCTCCGGCGGCAGGACCAAGGTCAACTCCATGGTCGCGGGGATCAACATCGGCGTCTTCAACCACACCGACAATCTCGACGGCGCCATGAAGTTCGTGTCCTTCATGACCTCCACGAAGGAGCAGCGCATCCTCACCGACGCCTACGGCTCGGTCTCACCGGTGCTCAAGGCCCAGCAGGCGAAGCCGCGGGACAAGGACGAGGCCGTGCTGCGCTCCGTGCTCTCCTCCAGCGCCGCGCCGCTGCCCCAGGTACCGGACGAGTCGAAGTTCGAGACCCTGGTGGGCACGGCGGTCAAGCGGCTCTTCGCGGACGCCGCCGCGGGCCGGCCGGTCACCGAGAAGACGGTGCGCCAGGCCCTCACCAAGGCCCAGCAGCAGATGGGGAAGTGACCCGGCCGTGACTGCGGACCCCGCCCCCCGCACCCCGGCGCCGCCCGCGGGCGACACCGCCCGGGGCCTCACCCGGGCGACCGCGGACCGGGCCCCGGCACGAGCTCCCGGGCACCCGCCGGCCGAGCCCGGACACCCGGCCCCGGCACCGCGTCCGGCGGCCGGCTCCCCGCTGCGCGACCGGGTCCGCAGCGCGGGACTGCCCTATCTGCTGCTGCTCCCGGCGCTGGCGCTCGAACTGCTCATCCACCTGGTGCCGATGGCCACCGGCATCGTGATGGCCTTCAAGGACCTGACCCAGGAGTACATCAGCGACTGGAGCGCCGCGCCCTGGGCCGGGCTGGACAACTTCCGGGTCGCCATGGACTTCGACGCGCCGGTCGGCGAGGCGCTGCTGCGCTCGTTCGCCGTCACGTGCGGCTTCACCGTCCTGGCCGTCGGCCTCTCCTGGCTGCTGGGCGTCACCGCCGCCATCCTGATGCAGGACACCTTCCGGGGCCGGGGCCTGCTGCGCGCACTCTTCCTCACCCCGTACGCGCTCCCCGTGTACGCGGCCGTCATCACCTGGTCCTTCCTGCTCCAGCACGACAACGGACTGCTCAACCACGTCCTGCACGACCAGCTCGGACTCACCGACGGCAAGCCGTTCTGGCTGGTCGGCGACAACAGCTTCGTCGCGCTGCTGCTCGTGGCGGTCTGGCGCACCTGGCCGTTCGCCTTCCTGCTGCTCACGGCGGCGCTGCAGAACGTCTCCGCCGACCTGTACGAGGCCTCCGCCCTCGACGGCGCAGGGATGTGGCGGCAGATCCGGCACATCACCCTGCCCGCGCTGCGGCCCGTCAACCAGGTGCTGGTGCTGGTGCTGTTCCTGTGGACGTTCAACGACTTCAACGTGCCGTTCGTGCTGTTCGGCAAGTCCGCTCCGCAGTCCGCCGACCTGGTCTCGCTGCACATCTACCAGTCGTCCTTCGTCACCTGGGACTTCGGTGCCGGCTCGGCGATGTCCGTGCTGCTCCTGCTGTTCCTGCTGCTGGTGACGGCCGGCTACCTGCTGCTGACCAACCGGGGGAGGGGATCCGCCGATGTCTGACACGGCCACCACGCACCGGGCGCCCGGCGCCGCTGCCCGGCGCCGCAGCCCGACGGCCCTGCCGAGGTCCTTCGTGTGGACCCGCCGCATCGTGCTGACCCTGCTGGCGGTCTTCACCGCGACCCCGCTGTACGTCATGGTCAGCAGCTCGCTCAAGCCCCTCGAAGAGGTCTCCGGCGCCTTCCGCTGGATTCCGTCCGAGCTGACGCTGGAACCGTACCGGGACATCTGGGGCACCGTGCCGCTGGCCCGCTACTTCCTCAACTCGCTGATCGTCTCCGCCGCCGCGACGGCCTGTTCCGTGGTGGTCGCGGTCTTCGCCGCCTACGCCGTCAGCCGCTACCGGTTCCGCGGCCGGCAGGTCTTCACCGTCACGGTGCTCTCCACCCAGATGTTCCCCGGCATCCTGTTCCTGCTCCCGCTCTTCCTGCTGTTCGTGAACGTCGGCAACGCCACCGGGCTGGCCCTGTACGGCTCCCGGGGCGCGCTGATCCTCACCTACATGACCTTCACACTGCCGCTGTCCATCTGGATGCTGGCCGGCTACTTCGCCTCCATCCCCCGGGACCTGGACGAGGCCGCCCTGGTGGACGGCTGCGGGCCGCTGGGAGCGCTCTTCCGCGTCCTCATCCCAGCTGCCGTGCCCGGCATCATCGCCGTCACCGTCTACTCGTTCATGACCGCCTGGGGAGAGGTGCTGTTCGCCTCCGTGATGACCAACGACGCGACCCGCACCCTCTCCATCGGACTGCAGGGATACGCCACCCAGACCGAGGTCTACTGGAACCAGGTCATGGCCGCCTCGCTGGTCGTCAGCGTGCCCGTCGTCGCCGGATTCCTCCTCCTGCAGCGCTACCTCGTCGCCGGACTGACCGCCGGCGCCGTCAAGTGACCGACCACACCGCCCGGCCCCGGCACCCCGGCCCGGCGCACCCCTGAAAGGACCTCCGTGCCCGAGACGCATCCCGCAGCGCACCTCGACGCCCTCCCCGACGACTTCCTGTGGGGCGCCGCCACCGCCGCCTATCAGGTGGAGGGCGCCGTCGACGAGGACGGCCGCAAACCCTCCATCTGGGACACCTTCAGCCACACCCCGGGCAGGGTCGACGGCGGCGACACCGGGGACGTGGCCTGCGACCACTACCACCGCTGGCGCGAGGACCTCGGCCTGCTGGGCGAACTGGGCCTGGACGCCTACCGGTTCTCCATCGCCTGGCCCCGCGTCCTGCCGGACGGCGGCGGCACCCTCAACGAGCCGGGCCTGGCCTTCTACGACCGGCTCACCGACGCCCTGCTGGAGGCGGGCATCACGCCCTTCCCCACGCTCTACCACTGGGATCTGCCCCAGGCGCTCCAGGACCGGGGCGGCTGGCCGGTCCGGGAGACCGCCGAACGGTTCGCCGAGTACACGGCCGTCGTCGCCGACCGGCTCGGAGACCGCATCCAGCACTGGTGCACCCTCAACGAGCCACTGTGCTCGGCCTGGATCGGCCACTACGAAGGCCGGATGGCGCCCGGCCGCACCGACATCGCCGACGCCGTGCGGGCCTCCTTCCACCTCCACCTCGGACACGGACTCGCCGTCCAGGCGCTGCGCGCGGCGGTCCCCGGCGCGCGAGTGGGCATCGTCAACAACCTCACCCACTGCGAACCCGCCTCCGGCAGCGCGGCGGACGCCGAGGCCGCACGGCGCGCCGACGGGCACGTCAACCGCTGGTGGATGGACCCGCTGCACGGCCGCGGCTACCCGCAGGACATGGTCGAGCTGTACGGGACCGAGCCGCCGCAGCGCCCCGGCGACGCGGAGACCGTCGCCGAGCCGCTGGACTGGCTCGGACTCAACTACTACTTCCGCAACGTGCTCCGCGACGACCCCACCGGTCCCTTCCCCCGGGCCCGGTCCGCCGAACTGCCCGCCGGGGCCCGGGTGACCGGCATGGGCTGGGAGGTGCACGCCGAGGGACTGACGAACACCCTGCGCCGGATGACCGACGACTACGGGGCACGCTGCCTCTACGTCACCGAGAACGGCGCCGCCTATCCGGACACCGTCGGCCCCGACGGACAGGTCCACGACCCCGAGCGCGCCCGCTACCTGGAAGAGCACTTGGCCGCGTGCGCCCGCGCCGTACGCCAAGGGGTGCCGCTGCGGGGGTACTTCGCCTGGTCGCTGCTGGACAACTTCGAATGGGCCTACGGGTACGCGCAGCGCTTCGGCCTCGTCCACGTCGACTACGCCACCCAGCGGCGGACCGTCAAGACCAGCGGCCGCCGCTACGCCGACCTCGTCCGCAGCCACCGCGCCCGCCGGAACCGCGCCGCATAGCCCGCTCCCCGGCGGCCGCCGGAACCGCCGGAGGGCGGCTGCCGTCACAGCGGTGCCGGGAACCCGCCGCCGCCATGGGGCGGTCCGACCCATCGGCATCTGCGGGAGGTCATATGCGGGTCCGCTCGCCGCGCTCTGCCGGTCTGCTCGCCGCGATGCTGCTGAGCACCGCCGCGCTGGGCGCGGGCGCCGGCTGCGGCCGGCAACAGGCCGGGGACGGCCCCGGCGACGGCGGCAGCCGGGCGCGCGCCGAGCGCGCCCGGCAGGTCGCCGCGGCCTGGGACGGCTCCCGCGCCGCCGCCGCGTGGCGCGCCGGGTACCACCCGATGGGCGAGGTGGTCCGCACGCCGCGCGGCGGCCTGCACGCCAGCGCCGACGAAGAGGCGTACCGCGGCGGCAGCTTCGTCCTCCGGGGAGAACTGCCGGAGGCCGAGCGGACGAAGGGCCGGGTGGTGCGGGACGGCGGCCGGTCGCTCACCCGGCCGCTGATCTCCGCGCACCAGGCGTTCGAGGCGCTGAAGCGCAGCAGCACCGAGCCGCATCTGACGGTGACCGGGGCGAAGCGGGGAGAGCTGAGCGTGGCCACCGTCCGGGGCCGGGCGACCGTCCCCGCCTGGCTGTTCACCCTGAAGGGGTACGACGCTCCGTTGGTGCGGGCCGCCGCCGTTCCCTCGGCGCTGCCGCGCTCGCCGGTCGCGCACACCTCCGGCTCCCGCGGCTCCCTCGAGTATCTGGTGCGGATCTCCCCCGACGGGCGGTCGGTCACCGTGGCCGCCCTGCACGGCGTCTGCGACGACGGTGCGCGAGTGGAGGTGCGCGAGTCGTCCGGCAGCGTGGTGCTGACCGCCTCCGTCAAGGAGCGCGAGGACCGGGATCCGGGTGCCCTGTGCACCAAGCAGGCCGTCCGCCAGCAGGTGAAGGTGACCCTGCGGCGGCGCCTGGGCGACCGCATCCTGCTCGACGCGGACTCCGGCCGGCCGGTTCCCTTCCGCTCGCGGCTCGGGCCGACGCCGAGCTGGAGCTGACCCCGGGCACGCTGTCGCGGACCGGCCCCGCGGCCGCGGTCGGCCCAGACGGGTCCGGCGGGCGTCAGCCGGCCGGTGGCTGACCGCCCGTCACCCGACGCCAGGCGAGGGCGAAGAGGTCCGGCAGCGTGCGCTCGGGCAGCGGAACGTCCTGCACCGTATCGCCGTCGGCGGACAGGCGCGCTCCCAGCAGCGGCGCCTTCCACCGCTCCATCGGGGGCAGCGGAGCCGCCGCGCGCGCCCAGGGGCCGGGCAGGAACACCGTCCGGCCCGCGCGGGGCCGCTTGTCCTCGACGAGCAGGCCGCGTTCGACCAGCACCGCGCCCGCGGCGCGCAGTTCCTGCCGGCTCCAGCCCATCCAGCGGCACACCCGGCGGTCGGTGGGGGCATCCAGTGCCAGCACCTGGAGGTAGTAGGCGGCCGGTGCCTCCTGTACGCCGAGGTGCCGCGCCACCCGCCCGACCAGGTCGGGGACGCATGCGCGCGGGTCGGATTCATACCTTCCCTCCGCAAGCGCCTCGTCGGCGATCCGTTCCATGACACGCGCGCAGCCGCCGCCGCGCAGCCACTCCGCCTGGTGCGCGGAGAGGCCGTGCCGCCACAGGACATCCGCCGGTATCCGCCCGGACGCGTCCCGCAGCGGCTCCAGGATCCCGCGCAGCAGCCGCCCGGCCTCCGGAGCTCCGGCCCGGACCGGGTCGCCTGCCGGCAGGTCGGCGTAGGCCCAGGGCAGGGCCTGGACGAGGGCGCGCCACGCTCCCCGGCCGGTGTGGTTCTCTCCGCGCACGGCGTCCTCGTACGCCGAGCGGAGCGGCAGCGGAACGCTGCGATGGGAAGCGGCGCGCTCATCGGCCCGGACCGGGAAGACCCGGGCGTCCGGTTCGAGGAAGAGCCCGCACAGCCGGGTCGCCGAGAGCCCCGTCCGCAGCCCCAGCGCGGCCTCCCAGGTGGCGCGCGGAGCGGACGCACCGGCCGGCCGGTGGGCCGTCCACTCCCGCGCGATCCGGTCCGCCACCCCGCGCAGCCCGCCCGGCTCCCACAGCTCGGACACCTCCTCGGGCGGCGCGGCGGACAGCAGTTGGAGCCGGTCCAGGGCGTCCAGCGAGTCCAGTTCCCGCCGCGCGTCCTCGGCCTCGGCCGAGGTGAGTCCCAGCACCCGGCGTTCTTGGGCGTCGAGGAACGGCACGGAGTGGCTGCCCGCGCCGGGGTTGCCCGCCAGCGCCAGGGCGGCCGCACCCGTGCTCATGCCGGTGGCCTGGGCGAGCTGCTCCACCGCGCCCCGGTCCCACGGCACGGGTCCGCGCTGCCGGACGAGTTCGATCAGACGGTACAGCTGTGCGCGGGTCCCCCAGCCCTGCGGCACGTCCAGCGGTGCACCGATCGTGCCCGCCACGGGTGGCTCGGCACCCTCGCGGCGTGCTTCGAGGAAGGGGCCGGTGCCGTGCTGCGGCCAGTAGGTCGCCAGCACGGCACCGCCCGCTCCGCGGACGCCCCATCCCGCGGCGCCGGTGACCTGGCCGGTACGGAAGCGGTACGCCGGATCCGGGAACGGGCTCCGCGCCCAGACCTCCAGCAGGTTCAGCAGTACATCGCGCCGCTCGGGACGGGTCGAGGGGGCCGCGGCCCGCAGCGCGACCGCGGCGATCCGCCCGATGAACCGCGTCCAGGAACCGTCCCCCGCGGGCGGCGGCGCTTCCACGTCGTCCGTGTCGCTGCCGCCGGCGAGGTACCGCCCGGCCCGCTCGATGCCGACCAGCGCGTCGCTCCGCCACATCCCGGTGCCGCTGATCAGGCCTTGGAGTGCCTGGGTGATCTCGTGCCCGGGCCGGCGCGCCGCTGTCGGCACAACCTCGCCGTCGGAAGTCTCGAAGGGATCCGTCATGAAGTGATCATCACATCGGCTCCGGCGGTGTCCGCAGGGGCCGGTCTCCGCTCGCCCCGGCGGCCGCCCTTCCGCCTGGCACCGCAGTGCTGCGTCGTCCTCGGGTCCGCGCCTCTGGTACCGGCCGGGGATTCACGGTCCGCGGAACGCCGCGGTGTCCGGAGCCGCACGGGTCAGTGTCCCGCCACCACGTCGCGGACGAGGCCGACCAGCGCGGGGATCGCCGGGTGGGCCGGTACGTCGCGGTGCCAGGCCAGCACCAGCGGGACCGGCGGCGCGTCGGTCAGCGGGCGGTAGGCGAGCGCCGGCTGGGAGTGCAGTCCGGGGGTCGCCGAGGTCGTGATGCCCACGGCCCGGCCCGCGGCGATCACGGTCAGCCACTCGTCCGTGTTGGCCACCTCCAGCGTCCGCGCGGGCCGGGCGCCTGCGGGCCACAGATCCAGGGTGGTGGTACCCGCGACGGTGTTCAGCGCGACCGGCCAGGCCGTGAGGTCCGCCAGGGTCAGCGTGTCGCGCTCCGCGAGGCCGCTGCCCTCGGGGACCACCGCCACGCGCTCCTCCTCCAGCAGGAGCTCCGTGACCATGCCGGGCAGCGGGACTTGGCCCCGCAGCAGTGCGGCATCGACCCTGCCCCGGGTGAGTCCCGCGGTGCGGTCGTCGATCCGGCGCAGCTCCAGCGGCACCTCGGGGTGCTCCTGGTCCCAGCGGCGCAGCAGCGGGACGGTCCAGCTGCCGAGCGCGGCCCACGGATGTCCGAGGCGCAGCGGCCGGGCCGCGGACAGCGAACGGGGGTCGAAGGCCGCGTCTGCGGCGGCCAGCGCGGTGGCGGCGCGGTCGCGGAAGGTGCGGCCCGCCGTGGTGAGGTCGAGGTGGTGGGTCGAGCGGTCGACCAGGCGTACGCCGAGATGGTCCTCCAGCCGGCGCAGCGTCCGGGAGAGCGCGGGCTGGCCGGTGTGCAGCCTGGCGGCGGCACGCGTGATGCTGCCTTCCTCGGCGATGGCGAGGAAGACCCGCAGATGGCGCAGCTCCATAGTCATGCCTGTGAAGCATAACCGCAGAGCATTCTGCATTTCACGGCGTCGGGGTCGGCGCGTAGCGTGAGCCGCATGACACATACGGGTTCCGGGGTGGAGACCGCGGGCGACGGATCCGCGACAGCGCCCGGCACGGCTGCGGCGGGCGGGGCGGGATCCGTCCGCGTGCCTGCACGAGTCGGCAGCCTCGGCGGCATCGGGCTGGTGCTGGCCGGTGCGTTCTCGGTGCAGTTCGGTTCGGCCGTCGCCGCCCTGCTCTTCCCGCGTGCCGGTGCCCTGGGGGTGGTGGCACTGCGGGTGACGCTCGCGGCCGTACTGCTGCTGGTGGTCTGCCGCCCCCGGCTGCGCGGGCACAGCCGCGCCGACTGGGCCGTGGTGGTCGCCTTCGGGCTGGCGCTCGCCGGTATGAACACCCTGTTCTACCAGGCGGTCGACCGGATTCCGCTGGGTCCGGCGGTGACCTTGGAGGTACTCGGCCCGCTCGCGCTGTCCGTGGTCACCGCGCGCAGGGCGGTGAGCCTGGTGTGGGCGGGGCTGGCACTCGTGGGCGTCATCCTGCTCGGCCGGAGCGGTTTCGATGCGCTGAACCCGGCCGGCATCGCTTTCGCGCTGGGTGCCGGTGCCATGTGGGCGGCCTACATCGTCTTCAACTCCCGGACCGGGGCCCGCTTCCCGCGGCTGGACGGACTGGCGGTGGCGATGGCGGTGGCCGCGCTCGTCAGCCTGCCGCTGGGGATCGGGTCGGCGGGCGGGGTGCTGCTGGAGCCGGAGGTGCTGGGGCTCGGGCTGGCGGTGGCGCTGCTGTCCTCGGGAGTGCCCTACACCCTGGAGTTGCTGGCGCTGCGTCGGCTGCCTGCGGCGACCTTCGCGGTGCTGATGAGCCTGGCTCCCGGGATCGCGGCACTGGCGGGATTCCTGGTGCTGGGCCAGGAACTCACGGCCGTGCAGTGTCTGGCCGTCGCGCTGGTGATCGGCGCCAGCGCGGGCGCGGTGCGCACCGGGAGAGCGGACCGGAAGTGATGCGGGGCCGCTACGGCGTCCGCGGCGGGCCGCCCGTGCGGCCCCACCGGCGGTGCCGGGGCCCGGCGCAGTGTGCCGGCCCCCGGCGGCGGTTCGGCTACCCGGCCGCGAAGTCGCCGTACATGTCGAAGCGGCCGTCGAGATAGTGCGTGTACTCGTGGTTGAGGTTCCAGATCCGGAAGTCCGGCCGCAGCCACTCGGCCTCGTAGGCGATGAAGCGGGGCAGGTTGCCGGCCGCCGACGGGTCGCCCTCCAGGTACATGCCACCGTTGTCGGTGTCGATGCCGTAGAGGGCGCCCGCGTAGATCCGGTAGTCGCGGCTGGAGTCGAAGACGACGACCTCGATGCTGCTGTTCCGGTCGTCCGCGACCGGCCCGCTGTCCCGGGCGACCCGGTGGAAGTACGCGTCCTGCCCGGTGAGGCTGTCGCAGGCGGCTGCGAAGTCCTCGGCGCTCATGTCCTGGGCGACCATCGCGATGCTGCCGCTGCAGGACTTCCTGTCCTTGAGCACGGCCTCCGTCAGCTTGTCCTTGAGTTCGCAGACGCCGTAGCACGCGCACCTGTCCTTGGTCGTACGCGTCGGCCGTCTCCGCGACACCCACCCACAGTGCGGCGGTCTCGCCGGTGATGTCACCGGCCTCCAGCACGTCCTTCGCCAGCGGGCGGACCGTGCCGCGCAGCGACGCGTGCTGGAGGAACCGCCCCAATTCGCGTCCCGCGTTGTAGGTGAGGAAGTAGCGTTCCCCGCCCAGCAGGCCGAGGTGGTCGCGGGCGAAGGCGTGCAGGGTCCACAGGATGCTCGGATCCCGCTGAACGGCCCGGACGAAGTCGGGCTGCCGATGGCCCCGCCACAGCACCCCGTAGGCGTTGTTGACCGCGTTGACCATCCAGTACTTGTCGTTGTAGGAGCTGTCGTAGCCGGTCAGCATCCGCTTGACGATGTCGAGGTAGTGCGCGTTCTCCTCCGCGCTGTCGATGAGGGTGACCGCCTCGGACAGGGTCTCGCCGTTGGCGTCCGTGACGTCGTGGGAGTGCGCCGAGCCGAAGAAGGCGTCCAGTCCGCCCCGTAGCGCCGATCTCAGCTCCGGTCCGTACGTGCCGACGTCCGCTCAGTACAATCACACATCACATGTCATGGAGGAAGGACCGTGCGGCGACCGGATTCCCGGAGCCGGACCGGCGGCGCTCGCCCTACACTCGGCACGATCACCGGCGCGATCACGCTCGTCCCCGCACGCCGAGGAGCAGCGCACCCATGACCGCAGACCGCCCGCTGAAGCTGCCCACCGTGCCGGACGGCTCAGCATCCGCGACCACGTCGCGCAGGCCCTGCGTGCCGCGCTGATCGCCGGCCGGCTGCGCCCCGGCACGGTGTACTCCGCACCCCAGCTCGCCGCGCAGTTCGGCGTCTCGGCCACCCGTGCGCGAGGCCATGCTCGACCTCACGCGGGAGGGCATGGTGGAGCCCGTGCGCAACAAGGGCTTCCGGGTGACCGAGCTGTCGCGCCGCGATCTGGCCGAGTACGTCGGGATCCGCGAGCTGATCGAGGCGTCCACCGTCGGAGAGGTGGCGCGCGCAGCCGACTCCGCCCGGCTGGAGGAGCTGCGCCCTGTCGCGCAGGAGATAGTGGCGGCGGCCCGGGCCGGCGACCTCGTCGGCTTCCTGGAGGCCGACCGCAGGTTCCACCTGGCCCTGCTCGAACTCGCCGGGAACCGGCGCCTGGTGGAGACCGTGGCCCCACTGCGCAGCCACTCACGCCTCTACGGCCTCGCCGGGCTCGCCGAGAGCGGCCAGCTCATCGAATCCGCCGAGGAGCACGAGGTGCTGCTCGACCTGGTACTGGCCCGCGACGCGACGGGTGCGCAGGCGTGCATGCGTGCCCATCTGGGCCGGCTGCGCACCCAGTGGGAGCGCGGCGGCCCGTCGGCGGAATAGCCGACCGTCCGCCCGCGGTTCGCCGTTTCCCCGCTCGCGGCTCTCGCCGGTCCCGGTCGCCCCGCACCGGCGGTGACGCGTTCCACCAGGGCCGGCGCCACGGCGCGTTCCGGGGCGGGTCCCGGTGTCTGAGAATTACGTTCCGGCGGAGCGCGGGCTCCGTCCGGCTGCGGGCGCGAGGACGGGCGCCAAGGATCGGCAAGGTGCCGGATACGGGCACGCTGTGGTAGTGAGTGATCGGTCAGCTCTCCCTGCGGCCCGCACCGGTGACCTCCCGGGCGGCCGCCCCCGCATCGGCTGGAGCCCGCAGATGTCACCGTCCGGTGGTACACCGCGTCGGAGGAACCCCGCACGCCGTACGGTGCTCGCACTCGCGGGCGCGTCCCTGGCGTCGGTCCCCCTGGCGGGCGCCCGCTCCCTCCCGGCCGCCTCGGCCGGTGTGCCGCAGACGGGACTCGACGACCCCGCCAGGAAGGAGATCGCCATGCAACTGGTCTCGAGCGCGGAGAACTCCTCGCTCGACTGGCAGGCCCAGTACGGGTACATCGAGGACATCGGCGACGGCCGGGGATACACGGCCGGGATCATCGGGTTCTGCTCCGGCACGGGGGACCTGCTCGGCCTCGTCGAGCGGTACACGGACGGCGCGCCGGGCAACCTTCTGGCCCGCTACCTGCCCGCGCTGCGAGCGGTGGACGGCTCCGACTCGCACGACGGGCTCGACCCGCGCTTTCCCGGCGACTGGCGCACCGCCGCCCGCGACCACCTGTTCCGGCAGGCCCAGAACGACGAACGCGACCGCGGCTACTTCGATCCGGCGGTCGCCCAGGGCAGGGATGACGGGCTGCGGGCACTGGGGCAGTTCGCCTACTACGACGCCTTCGTCATGCACGGCGGCGGGAGTGGCGCCACCGGCTTCGGCAGCATCCGCGAGCGCGCCCTGGGCCGGGCGCGGCCCCCGGCCGCGGGCGGCGACGAGACCGCGTACCTCCACGCCTTCCTCGACGCGCGGGTCAGGGCGATGAAGCAGGAGGAAGCACACCGCGACACCAGCCGGATCGAGACCGCGCAGCGCGTCTTCCTGCGCGAGGGCAACCTCGACCTCGAGCCGCCACTGGAGTGGATGGTCTACGGGGACGGCTACCGCATCGGCTGAGCCCCCGCCTCCGGTACTGTGCCAGCCCCGGGCCCACGAAACCCGGGGCTGCCCGGTGAGCCCGCCGTCACACCAGGACAGGCAGTGCGGACAGGCCGCGGACCAGCCGGGTCGGGCGCCACTCCAGCTCCGCCGGGTCCACGGCCGGCCGGATGTCCGGGAACCGGGTCAGCACCATCCGCAGCGCGATCTCCCCCTCCAGCCGGGCGAGCGGCGCTCCCAGGCATCGGTGGATGCCGTGACCGAAGGCGAGATGCCCGGAGGCGTCCCGGGCGAGGTCCAGCCGGTCGGGCGAGGGGTAGCGGCCGGGGTCCCGGTTGGCGGATCCGATCGCCACCTGCACCGGGCATCCCGGCGGCAGGTCGGTGCCGCCGAGTGTGCTGGGCCGCGTCGTGAACCGGAAGGTGGCCGTGCTCACGGGGGAGCTGTGCCGCAGCAGTTCGTCGAGCACGTCACGTACCCGGTGGGGGGCACGGCGCAGCAGTTCGAGTTCGGCGGGGTGCTGCAGCAGGGCGAGGAGCGAACTGCCGATGAAGTGGGTGGTCGTCTCGTGCCCGGCGACGAGCAGCAGCACGCCGAGGGACACCAGCTCCTCCTCGCTCAGCCGGTCCGCGCCGTCCCGGACCGCGATCAGCTGGTCCAGTAGTCCGTCCCCGCCCCGGATCCGCTTCTCGGCGACGAGCCCGGCCATGTAGTCGGCCAGCGCGTGCGAGGCCGCGTCGATCACCTCGGGCCGGCCCGCCGCGAACAGATCGGCGGACCAGCGCCGCACGTCCGCCCGGTCGCTCGCGGGCACCCCCAGCAGCTCGCAGATGACCGCGACGGGCAGCGGCATGGCCAGCTCCTCCACCGCGTCGACCAGCCCGGGGGAGTGCCATCGCATCAGCAGCGCCGTGGTGACCTGTTCGACGAACGGGCGCAGCGCGGCGACGGCGCCGGTGGTGAAGGCTCTGGTGACCAGCTTCCGCAGCCGGCTGTGCCGCGGGGGATCGCTGGCCAGCATGCTCCGGGCCACTGCGGGGTGCAGGCGGCGCCGCGAGGGCGCGTTCGAGAAGAAGGCGGCGGTGTCCTTCGACAGCCGCGGGTCGCCGAGCGCCTGCCGGGCCTCGGCGTACCCGGTGACGAGACAGGAGGTGCGCCCCGTCGGACCGCTTCGCACCGCGCGCACCGGCTCGTCATGCGGCGGCGAACCGCCCTGCCCGTGCGGCTCCTGGCGGCTGGATGCGGACTCCTGCACGGTGCCGAACTCCCGACTCCTGGTCATGCCGCCGCTGTCGCGGCGCTTGAGGCGCGCCGCGCGGACCGCGAACGCCCCGACAGACTACGGGCCCCCGCCGCCCCGCCCGTCGGCCGCGGCCCCCGGCACGTCGGCACGCGGGGGCCGGATGCGCCGCGTGCAGGGCTCACGCGTCCTTCACCGGCACCGGCCGTTCGAAGAACGTCTCCAGGACGACGGTGGCCTGGGTCCCGCTGACGCCCTCGATCGCGTACAGCCGCCGCAGTACGTCCTGCAGTTGCCCGGTGGTCGAGGCGCGCACCTTCACCAGCACCGAGGCGCTGCCGGCGGTGACGTGGGCCTCCTGGACCTCGGGCAGCGCCGCGAGGGCGGGTGCGGAGTCGCCCATCCAGGCCGTGGAGTCGAGCATGACGTAGGCCAGTACGTCCCCACCCACCGCGGCCGGATCCACCTCGACGGTGGTCCGTCGGATCACGCCCCGTTCGCGCAGCTTCCGCACCCGTTCGTGGGTGGCGCCGGGGGACAGGCCGACCGCCTCGCCGAGGGCGGCGTAGGACTCCGTGGCGTCCTGCTGGAGCCGGGTCAGCAGGGCGCGGTCGATATGATCCACAACTCTCCCATTCGACAGAAGCTTGTGCTAGCAATACATCATACTGCTGATGCGAGTGAGCATCGAATGAGATTCAGCTGCGAGAGGGTGTTCCTATGACTGCCGAACGACGGCCCCAGCTGTACGAGTGCTTCGACGACCGCTTCCGCTCCGGGCGCTGCATGGTCGGCGACGAGCGGCTGGAGGTGCTGCACACCGGGTGCCGGTGGGCCGAAGGGCCGGTGTACCTGCCCGCCTGGCGGCAACTGGTCTGGAGTGACATCCCGAACGACCGGATGCTCCGCTGGGACGAGGAGACCGGCGCCGTCAGCGTCTTCCGCCGCGAGGCCGGCCATACCAACGGCAACACCCTCGACCGGCAGGGCCGCCTGATCACCTGCGAGCAGGGGAACCGCCGGGTGACCCGGACCGAGCACGACGGCACCCGCACGGTGCTGGCCGACCGCTGGCAGGGCAAGCGGCTCAACAGCCCCAACGACGCAGCGGTGACCTCGGACGGTGCGATCTGGTTCTCCGACCCGGACTTCGGCATCACCAGCGACTACGAGGGGCACCGGGCGGAGAGCGAGATCGGCGCGAACAACGTCTACCGGATCGATCCCGCGACCGGGCGGGTGGAGGTGGCGGCGGACGGATTCGGAGCCCCCAACGGACTCGTGTTCTCGGCCGACGAGCGGCAGTTGTTCGTCTCCGACACCCGCGCCGGATGCATCCGGGTCTTCCCGGTGCGCGAGGACGGATCGCTCGGCGAGGGTGTGGTGTTCGCGGATGCCGTGGAGCGGCCCGAAGCCCGTTTCGACAACCTCCGCTTCGACGCCGACGGCCGGCTGTGGGCGGCGGCGATGAACGACGGTGTGCACTGCTACGACCCGGACGGCACCCTGATCGGCCGGCTCGACGTACCGGAGCCGGTCGCCAACATCGCCTGGGGTGGCGCCAAGCGCAACCGCCTCTTCATCACTGCCACGACCTCGCTGTACTCGCTGGTGAGCGGAGTGACGGGAACACACCCGACCGGCCCCGGCCGGCGTCCGGCAGCCGTCGCCCTGCCGCGGCCCTGAGGCCTGCCCCGAGACCGGCGGCGGGAGACGCGCCGTCCGGCCGGCCGCGGAGACCCCGACCCGCGGCGGGACCCGGGCGTTGCCCGGTCGCGGGGCGAGCGGACCGCCGGCTGGGCACGGCCCGCTGTTCCGTGCGCGCTCACGCGGTGGAGCGTGCACCTGCCACCGGTGAGGGCGAGGGCGAGGCGGCTCGGCTCCGTCCACGTCCCCGACGGCGGTGCGGTCGGCGCGGCGGGGCCGCCGACCGGCATAGCACGCCGTCGGTGCGGGCCGGGCTCGCCCGGGTCGGTGCGGGCAGATCCGTACATGACCTCGTCGCGGGGCGGCGCGGCGGCTCGGCTTCGGCCTACGCCGCGCAGAACTCGTTGCCTTCGGGGTCCTGGAGGACCCACCAGTGGCCGGCGGGCCCCTGGTCGACCTCGCGGAGGCGGGTCGCGCCCAGTCCCTCCAGCCGCGCCACCAGTGCCTCGCGGCCGTCCGGCCCGCTGTGCACGTCGATGTGCAGGCGGTTCTTGCCGGACTTGGCCTCGGGCACGTCCTGGAAGAGCAGCCGCCGGCCGCGTCCGACGCCGCTCCGCCTGTCGAACGGGTCCTCGGGGTGGCGGACCGCCGCGAAGCGGGCCGGGAATCGCGCAGGCCCACCCATCCGCGAGCACTCCGGCTCCGAAGTGGAGGATGGGCCCGCGGACGGGCGAACCGCGTCGGCGGGCACCCGGGACCGTCGTCGGACCGGGTGCCGGTGGCCCGGATCGGCCCGTCCTGCGACCCTGTCCGTCCGCCCAGTTCGAGGAGTGTCCGGTGGAAGACCCCGCTTCCGCAGTGTCGCTGGCCATGCCGGCTGCCGTACCGCAGGCCGCGGTCCTGGTCCTGCACGGTGGCCGTGCCGACGGGTTGGAAGCCCCGCCGCCGTGGAACCTGCCCGGCGCCCGGATGCGGCCCTTCGTGCGGATGATCGGGCGGGCGACCGCTGGGCAGGGTGTGGTGCTCGGCACGGTCCGCTATCGCCACCGGGGCTGGAACGGCGACCGCCAGGACCCGGCGCGGGACGCCCGGCAGGCCCTCACGGAGCTGGCGGACCGGGTGGGCGAGGTTCCGGTCGTGCTGCTCGGGCACTCGATGGGCGGCCGGGCCGCGCTGCGGGTGGCAGGACATCCGAGTGTGCGGGGCGTCGTCGGCCTCGCGCCGTGGTGCCCCCCGGGGGAGCCGGTGGCACACCTCGCCGGCTCGCGCCTCGCCCTCGTGCACGGTGACCGCGACCGGACGACGGATCCTCGCGCTTCGGAGGAGTTCGTACGCCGGGCCCGGGCCGGGGGAGCGGAGGCCCGCATGATTCCGGTGCCCGGTGGGGACCACGCGATGCTCCGCCGACCGGGCTTCTGGCACCGTCTCACCACTCGCCTGGTCACCGGGCTGCTGGACCCCACGGCACGGCCGCCGCGCGCCGCCGCTCGGTAGACCGCGGTTGCCGCAGGTGGTGGAAGGGCGCGGCAGGGCCTCCTCGGACCGCCTCGCGCGCGCACGGGGGAGTCGCAGCGAGGGCCGGTGTGCCCATGGTCCCGACGCCGCGCACCCGCCTCGGCGCGTCCGACTGAGCGAGACCGCTCCCACCCGGCGTGCGCCGTGTGCCGGCTGCGGTCGTGTCCGTGGGTGCCGGAATCCGGAGAGCGGCTGCTGCTCGGTGCGCTCCCGCACGGACACGGGCCCGGTTCGGCCGGGAGTTCGGCTGGTACGTTGCGTGGGTGACGCCAGCTGAAGACGACTACGCCCTGCTGTACGGCTGCATGGGCCTCGGCGGCACCGGGGAGGCGGAGGCCGGCGGCGCGGCGGAGATCGGCGCCGCGGAAGCCGCTGTCGAGGCTGCTCTCGACGCCGGGATCACCGTTTTCGACCATGCCGACATCTACCGCGGCGGCAGGGCCGAGGCCGTCTTCGGCGAAGTCCTCGGCCGTGCGGCGGGGTTGCGCGAGCGCATCGTGCTGCAGACGAAGTGCGGCATACGGCTGCCCGACGGCGACCGCCCCGGCCACTACGACCTGCGCGGTGCACGTATCCGCCGCCGGGTCGAGGAGAGCCTCACCCGGCTCGGTACCGATGTCCTCGACGTCCTCCTGCTGCACCGCCCCGATCCCCTCGCGGACCCGGCCGACGTGGCCGAGGCGTTGACGTCGCTGCACCGCGAGGGACTGGTGCGCCGCTTCGGTGTGTCCAACATGAGCGCCGGCCAGATCGCCGAGCTGCAGGCGCACCTGGAGCTGCCGCTGGCGGTCGACCAGTTGGAGATGAGTCTGGAGCGGCGGGACTGGCTCGAGGCGGGCGTCCTCGTCAACACCACGGCGGCCGCGGGCAATGGATTTCCGCTGGGGACCATGGAGTACTGCCGCAGCAACGGCATACGCCTCCAGGCGTGGGGTGCCCTCGCCCAGGGCCGTTACACAGGGCGGCAGGAGACACCGGAGCAGCACCGCACCGCCGCGCTGCTGAAGGACCTGGCGGCAGCCAAGGGCACGACCCCCGAGACCGTTCTGCTGTGGTGGCTGCAGCGCCACCCGGCCCGGATAGCCCCCGTCGTGGGAACCACCAGTCCCGAACGCATCCGTGCGTGCAAGGACGCGGCGGGGCGGGCTTCGCGCCTCACACACGAGGAGTGGTACGCGCTGTGGATCAGCGCGCGCGGACGTCCGCTGCCCTGAGATCGTCCGGAGACCGGGGGCGGGTGGCGTGTCCGAGTCGTGCCCGGAGCAGAGCCGGTGCAGCCCGGGCCGACTGTGGCCGACCCGGGCTCCGTCCGTGCCTTCCGCGCTGTTGTCTGACGTCCTTCGCCCGAGACGGCGGAGCACGCGGGAGTCAGCAGCTCAGATTGTCACCCGCGGGAACTCCCAGGACCGCGGCGAACTGCTGGTACTTGTCGATCCGGCTCTGGACCTGGCCGGGATTCCCGCCGTCGCACTCCAGGCTCCCGTTGATCGCCCGGATCGTCTCGCCGAAGCCCGCGCCGTCGACCATGGCGCGGTGCGGTGTCATGTTCCCGGGACCGGACTGGGTGTTCCAGTACCACAGAGCGGTCTTCCAGGAGACCGCCGCGTTCCGTTCCACCTGGTACGGGTCGTTGAGCAGGTCGATCCCCAAGGCGTCGCCCGCGGCCTTGTAGTTGAAGTTCCAGCTGAGCTGGATGGGGCCCCGACCGTAGTAGGCGGCCTGCCCGGCGGGGCAACCGTACGGTTGGCCGGCGTCGCAGTAGTGGGGGTAGTTGCTCTCGTTCTGCTCGACGATGTGGACGAGGCCGCCGGTCTCGTGGCTGACGTTGGCCAGGAACGCCGCGGCCTCCTGCCGCTTGACCGTGTCGCTGCCGGTGTTGGCGAATCCCGGGTAGGCGTCCAGTGCGGCGGTGAGACCGCTGTAGGTGTAGAAGGAGTTCCGGTTCGGGAACATCTGATTGAACTGCGCTTCGCTGACGACGAACTCCGCTGCCGCACTCTTGCGGGCCGGGGCGGCCTGAGAAGTCGTGGGCATGACAAACCACAAGGCGCATCCGACCGTCAGCGCGGTCAGCAGTGCCATGACGCGTCGCTTCGACACTGGTGCTCTCCTCGCATGTAGGGGGTGAGGAAAACTCAACTGCATTGGTCTGTACCAAGTCAAGATGCGGGATCGAGTGCGTCAAGGCGGTCGCCGGTACGGCGCGGCGACGGTCGCGCCAGGAGGCGCGCTCCGGCCGCACGCGGAGGCCGGCGCGACGCACTGCCGTTCGGCCCGCGGGCGGCACGGCCGGCCGGTGAGCCGCCGGCCGGCCTCAGCTGCGGGCGGCTCGGGCGGGGCGGGCGCAGCGCACCTGTCCGGACACCAGGGCCTCCCGGGGGAGGGAGAGGCCGAAGGCCCGCTCCAGCCCGGCGAAGAAGAGGGATATGCCGTCCGTGTGGTCGGTCTGCTCCTCGGCTCGTCGGATGTGCGGGTTGAGGAAGCCCAGCGGTGCGTCGGGTGCGAAGGGCGTCCTGCCCGGCGTGTACCAGATGAGCTCGTACATGTCGTGCCGCCCGTCCTCGGTGTGCTCCAGCGGGAACGGATTCTGGTACACCCCGTCCCTGGCGTAGCCGAACTGGTAGAGGCCCTTCGCCATGGTCGCGGTCAGCGTGATCCGCTGCGCCGGCGGCGGGTCGAGAGCGGGGGAGAGGGCGCCGTCGAAGTCGTGGTGGCCCAGCCATGTCCACCCGTCCGCCTCGCCGAAGGCCAGGGCGTCGAGGAAGTCGTTGCCGCCTTCGCGGTCGTTCCGCTCCCGCACCTGGTGCAGCAGCACTCCGTCGGCGACATCCTGGGCGTCGGCCCCGTAGCCGAGCGCGACCGCCTCGGGCGTCGGGCCCTTGACGAACTCCAGCACGGTGAAGGGCTCCTGCTCCCGCCATGAGCCGGCGATCCATGCGATGCCGTCCCCAGCCGGGCGCCGACGGGCGAGGAACTCCTCGAAAGCCGCGGCCTGCTTCGAGTCCATGGAGCCCTGGCGGCCGGCGCGTGCCCTCTCCTCCAGCCACGCGAACTCCGCCACGGAACGCAGCTCGGCCACCACCAGGTGATCCTGTGCGAACGTCATCCTGACCGCGTCGCTGTGCGCGTACCGCACGTACAGCCCCTGCCGCTGCGGACCGGCGCAACTCGGGCGGATCGTGCCGGACCACGGTCGCGGGCTCCCGCGGACCCGCTGCGCGAAGTGCTCCAGTTCCGCCAGCTCGGCCGACGGGAGCAGCACGCCCGCCGGCACACCGGCGTCGGTGACCTTCACACGCTCGCCGCTCTCCTCGACACGCCTGATCAGGTGGGCGAAATCGGCCGTGAGGTCGCCCAGTTCAACGCTGTCCATGCACAGCCCGGTCAGCCGCAGACCCAGGCCGGGCGGCCCGAGAGCGGAGGTGAAGCGCCCCACACTCATCGCACCACCCATCGGCAGGACGCAGACACCCTCGGCGGCCAGATCCCGGCCGCGCCCCGCGGCCAGCGCGTCGACCGCCGCCAGGTCGCTGGCTCCTTCGAGGAGGACCGCGGTCCGCACCGACAGCCGCGCGGCCGGCTCGCGCGCGGTGTCACCGGCGCCACCGGCCGCCCAGGCGGTCACCGCATCCCGGAACGCCCCGACGTCAGTCATACGGTGAGTCTCCGCTTCCTGCCGCCACCGCGGTAGGGAGTTTCCGCTCGCACCCGTCCGGAGCCGCCAGGGCGTCCGGGCACCCCGGGCACACGCCGGCCGGCCGGACTCCGGCCTCGGCCACCCGCCGGTTCGGGCGGCAGGCCGCGTCGACACCGTCGCACGCGCCACCCGGCGCCGCCCGGCGAGCGGCGGCACAGCCGACGCACCACCGCCGTCACGGCCGCTCCGCCCGGCTCACCGCTCGCGCTCGGTCCAGGCGGACCGCCGGGCGTCCGCCCGTGTATGGGCACGCAGCCCCTGCAGGTCGAACAGAATGAGCAGTTCGACCGTGCCGCCGTCGGCGCTGCCCAGCCAATGGGGCCGGGACGTGTCGAACTCCGCCGCCTCGCCCGGCGCCAGCTTCAGGTCGCGTTCGCCCAGCAGCAGCCGGAGCCGGCCGTCGAGCACATACAGCCACTCGAAACCCTCGTGTGTCTGCGGAGTCGGCTCGAGGGGCTCAGCCCGGGCGGGAATGATCATCTTGAACGCGTGCGTGCCGCCCGGCCGCCTGGACAGCGGAACGAGGACCATCCCGAACCGGTGGACCGGCTTCAGATGGATGCGGGGGTCGCCCGTGCGCGGCGCACCGACCAGATCGTCCAGCGGTACGTCGTAGGCGCGGGTCAGCGGAAGCAGCAGTTCCAGGGTCGCCCGGCGCCGTCCGCTCTCCAGCCGCGACAACGTGCTCTCCGACACCCCGGTCGCCGCCGCGAGCTCGGCGAGGGTCAGGCCGCGCCGGCGGCGCAGCGCGCGCAGCCGCGGTCCCACGGCGCCGAGCACGTCCTCCTGTGCGGGATCCACGGAGGCCATCTTGCCAGACCGGCAAGTTTCCGTGCCGATAGCGCTGAGCGGCGCGAACCTTGCCTGCGTACCGACAGAAGGAGGCTCGATGAACACCCAAGCGGTCGAGTTCTGGGACGGCGTCTACGAGGCCCGTGCCGCCCCCACCGACCCCCGCCCGAACGTACGTCTCACCGAGACGGTCACCGGCCTGGCGCCCGGCGACGTGCTGGACCTCGGCTGCGGGGACGGCGGTGACGCGCTGTGGCTCGCCCGCCAGGGCTGGCGGGTGACCGCGCTCGACATCTCGGCTGTGGCCGTCCGCCGGCTCGCCGGTCTCGCCCGCGCGCACGGTCTCGCCGACCGGGTCACCGCCGAGCGGCACGACCTGGGCGACCCCTTCCCGCCCGGCCGGTTCGACCTGATCTGCGCCCACTACCTGCACACCCCTCTCGGCCTGGACCGGGACGCCGTCCTGCGCGCGGCAGCGCACGCACTGCGCCCCGGTGGACAGCTGCTGATCGTCGACCACGGCTCCACCGCTCCGTGGTCGTGGAACCAGGACCCCGGCGTCCACTACCCGGCCCCGCACGAGGTCGCCGCCGGTATCGGCCTGGACCCGGCGCTCTGGCCGCTGGAGCGGGCCGAAGTGCTGCACCGGACGGCCACCGGCCCCGGTGGGCAGACCGCCGAAGTCACCGACCACCTCCTGCTCATCCGCCGCACCGCCTGAACCTGCGCCGCCGAGGCACCGCACGAAGGAGATCACCATGCCCACCGGCTCCCGCCGCCGCGACACCCCACCGCCCCGCACCGGACCCGCCGAGGCCGAGGTGCTGCGCGGATTCCTCGACCACCTCCGCGACGCGGTCGCCGCGAAGGTCGAGGACGCGCCCGAACCGCAGGTCCGGACAGCGCAGGTACCCTCCGGGACGAATCTGCTCGGCCTGCTCAACCACCTCGTCCTCGTCGAGAGCGCGACGTTCCTCGGCGACCGGGTGGCCGACTGGCAGGCGACCTTCCGCGCTTCGCCGCAGGACAGCGTGGCCGAGGTGGTCGCCCGCTACCGGGCCGTGACGGTACGGGCGAACGCCGTCCTCGACGAGTGCGCCGACCTGAGCGCTCCGGTTCCCCGGCCCCGGCCGAACATCCCGGCACCCAGCTTGCGCTGGGCCCTCACCCATCTGATCGAGGAGACCGGCCGCCACGCCGGCCACGCGGACATCCTCCGCGAACTGATCGACGGCACGACCGGACGCTGACCCGGGACACGACCGGTCGCCGTCCGGAACGCATGGGCTGCGGCCGGTCGTTCCTCGTCACCCCGGCCGATCCAGCCGGATCCGGGCGCTGCCGTCCCAGGAGAGGAGCCGGGCCAGTCGCTCCGCCTCCTCGGCCACGGCGGTGCGCTCGGCCGCGGACAGGCCGCGCAGCGGGGAGACGGACACGGTGTCCGCGGAGCCGGTGTGCCAGGTCGCGGACACGCGGCCGTCGACCAGTACGACGCGTTCGCCCGCGACGGAGAGGCCGCGATGGACGTCGTCGATGATCCGGCTGCGGTCGTGGTAGCCGAGGACCGCGTTGTCGAACGCGGGCAGGAACCGCACCGGCGCGGGCGTACCGGGATCCGGGCGTGGCGCGTCCGGAAGGTCCAGCAGCTCTCGGCCGCGTTCGTCGCGGAAGGAGACCAGTTCCTCCCGCAGCGCCGACACCGCGGCCGGGAGTCCGGACAGGCCGCACCAGGCACGCAGGTCCGCCGAGGCCGCCGGCCCGTGCGCGGCCAGGTACCGCCGGACCAGGGCCCGGCCGACCGGATCGGAGCCGTCCGGTGCGGGCGGGGCGGCCTCCCGGCCGAGCCAGGAGGAGAGCAGGACGTTGCGTACCCCGGCCCGGGTACGCCACAGCCCGCGCGGGGGAACCTGCACGACAGGGACGAGGGCGGCGACGAGGATTTCGCCCAGCGCCCGCTTGTCCCGGCCCGGCCGGCGGTCGGCGAGCGCCTCGACGAGTCCGGCCATGGTGCGGGGCTCCCCGTCGGCCAGCACCGCCCGGCCCGCCGCGGCGAGTTCGTCGAGGTCCACCCCCTCGAGCACGCTGCGGTGCACACCGAGTGTTCGTTGGTGCAGCATCCCGTCGAAGCGGGTCCGCCAGGCGAGGGCGTCCTCGGCGGACACCAGGTGCACGGTGCGGCGCATGAGGTGCATGCGCACGGCCCGTCGCTCGGTGAGCAGGTCCGAGAGGGCCGTCGGGTCGAACGCGCGCAGCCGTGACCACAACCCGACGAACGGCTCCTGCGGAGCCTGCGCCTGCAGTCCGCCCAGGTGTGCGATCGTGTCGAGGACCGGCATGTCGGACGGTTCGAGGAGAAGTTGCCGGGCGAGCGTCGCGCGGTTGAGTGTCCGGTTGTCCAGCACGGTCATGCGCGCACCGCCGCCCGCTCGCGGGTAACGCGGTGGCGCGGCTCCCGGGGCTGGGGTCGGACCGGAGGCGGCGGGCAGAACGGGCCGCGGAGGCCCTTGCCGGTTCCGGTAGCCGTGGTCCGGTCAGGGCACCGGGACGCGTGGGATATCCGTCGGGCTCGGTTCCGTTCGCGGCCGGGCCGCTGCGCCACGATGGCCGGGGCGGCTCGCGCTGCCGTCCGGGCGGCGCCCCGCGCGGCCGGGTGGACAGCCGGGGGAAGTGCAGTGCTCATCGTGTTCCGGTCCTTCCGATGGTTCTGGCGGTTCGGAGGGGGACGGGAACGAGAGTCGCAGCAGAAGCGGACACCAAGTGGCCGCTTTTTGCCGCAGGATGTGGAGCATGCCGAAAACCTCAGCGCGCCTGCTGGCAATCCTGTCGCTGCTCCAAGCACGCCGCGACTGGCCGGGGCGCCTGCTGGCCGAGCGGCTTGCGGTCAGCCCGCGCACCGTGCGCCGCGACATCGACCGCCTGCGCGAGCTCGGCTATCCGATCACCACAGCCAAGGGGCCCGACGGCGGGTACCGGCTGGGCTCCGGCACCGGGCTCCCCCCGCTGCTGTTCGACGACGACCAGGCCGTCGCTCTCGTGCTGGCCCTCCAGACCGCCACCGCCTCCGGCGTCTGCATCGAGGAGGCGGCGGTGCGCGCGCTGAGCACCGTCCGGCAGATCATGCCCGTGCGGCTGCGCCGGCGCGTCGACGTTCTCCGGGTGACCGCGGTCGACCACCCGGGAGTCCGAACCGGGTCGCGCGTCGACCCTCGGCTCCTGGTGACGCTCAGCGACGCCGTGCGCGCCTGTGAAGTACTGCGCTTCGCTCACACACCGGTGGTCCCGCCGCAGTCCGCCGAGACCGCTCCGGTGCTGCGGCGGGTGGAGCCGCACCATCTGGTCACCTGGAGTGGGCGCTGGTACCTGGTCGGCTGGGACCTGGACCGGGAGGACTGGCGCACCTTCCGCGTCGACCGGATCGACCCCCGCATCCCCACCGGCCCCCGCTTCACCCGGCGCGAGCTGCCCCGGGGCGATGTGGCCGCGTTCGTGTCCGAAAGGTTCCAGGGCACCGGCGGTGACCAGCCCTGCCGCGGGGAGGTGATCCTCCACCTCCCCGCCCGGGCCGGTTCCGCCTACGCGCCCGACGGCGTCGTCGAGGAGCTGGGTCCGGACCGGTGCCGACTCATCCTGGGCGCGTGGTCGTGGCCCGCGCTGGCCGCGTCGATCGGAAGGTTCGACGCCGACTTCGAGGTCGTCGGTCCGACCGCGCTGCAGGACGCCTGCGACCTGCTGGCCCGCCGGTACGCCCGCGCCGCGATCGGCGGACCGGGCAGGCCCGTGCAGGCCGGTGAAGCGACCCCGTGCCGACCCCCACCGGGGAATTCACCGCAGGTTTCGGCGTCGGCCATCCGCGCCGGTTAGCTTCCCCTGAGCAGCAGCACCATCCGTGCCCCTCCCTCTTCTCCAGGAGCGCTCATGGATCGTCGCTCACTCCTGCGCACCGCGGCCGTCGCGGGTTACACCGCCGCGCTGGGCGGCTCACTGTGGCGCACGGCCGCCGTCGCTGCCCCCGCACAGCCGGGCGCGGGCCCCTACGGTCCGCTGGGTCCCGCCGACGCGAACGGCATCCGGCTGCCGGCCGGCTTCACCAGCACCGTGATCGCGCGGACCGGGCGGCAGGTCGGTTCCACCGGATACACCTGGCACCCGGCACCCGACGGCGGAGCGTGCTTCGCCACCGGGGACGGCGGCTGGATCTATGTGTCGAACTCCGAGGTGTCCCCCGGCGGCGGCGCCGGTGCGGTCCGGTTCGGGGCCGGCGGCGACATCACCGGAGCCCACCGCATCCTGGACGACACGCGGCTCAACTGCGCGGGCGGCAGCACCCCCTGGGACACCTGGCTCTCCTGCGAGGAGACGGACCGGGGCGCCGTGTACGAGACGGACCCCTGGGGCCGGGAGGCGGCACGGCGCCGGCCCGCCATGGGACTGTTCAGGCACGAGGCCGCCGCTGCCGATCCGGTGCGCGAGGCCGTCTACCTCACGGAGGACGAGCCGGACGGCTGCCTCTACCGATTCCGCCCCAGCACCTGGGGCGACCTCTCGGCGGGCAGGCTGGAGGTGCTGACCATGGGGTCCGGTACCTCGGGTCCCGTCGGCTGGGCGGAGGTGCCCGACCCGGCGGCCCGGCGCACCCGCACCCGCCGCCAGGTCGCCGCCGCCGAGCACTTCGACGGTGGCGAGGGGTGCCACTACGCGGCCGGGAACTGCTGGTTCACCAGCAAGGGTGACAACCGTGTCTGGCAGCTGGACTGCGCCGCGGACACTCTCGAACTCGTCTACGACGACGACCTCGTACGGCAGGGCGAGGACGCGCCACTCAGCGGAGTGGACAACATCACCGGCAGCATCTCCGGCGATCTGTTCGTGGCGGAGGACAGCGGCAACATGGAGATCTGCCTCATCACTCCGCAAGCCGTCGTGGCGCCCCTCCTCCGCGTCGAGGGCCAGGGCGGGTCCGAGATCACCGGCCCGGCGTTCTCCCCCGACGGGAGGCGGCTGTATTTCTCCAGCCAGCGGGGCATCGGCGGCCGTTCGTCCGACGGGATCACCTACGAGGTGGCAGGCCCTTTCCGGGGGCGCTGAGGTGGCGTCCGGCACCGGAGCGGGCGGGGCCGCGGCGGCCGGCTGCGGTGTGCGCGTCCGCTCTGCGCACGGAGTGGGGCGGGGACGTCAGCCGACCGTGCGCCGGAAGACCTGCCGCGAACCGCCCTCCGGCCCCGGTTCGGCCATCTCGGCGGGGGCGAAGCCGAGCCGCTCGTAGAAGACCCGGGCCCCACCGGCGACGGCGCCCGGATGGTCGGCACCGAACGTCACCACGTCGATGCTGCCCGGGCCCCGCACGAACCGGCGCACGGCCTCCGCCATCAGTTCGCGGCCCACGCCCGTCCCGCGAGCAGCTTCCGCGACGACCAGCCAGTCGACGTGGTACTTCGGGTGCGCCGGGGCGAACAGCAGGCCGCCGAGGACGTCCGCCTGCGCGGAAACGGCCAGAAGCGCCGTGGACCGGTGGATGTGCTCCTCCAGCGCGCGGTGGAAGCCGGGCTCCTGCACCATCGGCCCGAACCAGTGCTCCACCTCCGCCGCCAGCCTCAACAGGCCGGGAAGGTCCGTCTTCCGTGCGGGTCTCACACTCACCCGCCCAGTCTCGCAGAAGCCGGCCGCCGCCCCGCGAACGCCTCCTCGCCCCCCGCCGCACCCGGAAGCCGGCCCATCCGTGCCCGGACTCCTACGAGGGGGAACGGCGGACGCACGGAACGCGACCACTGGTTACCCGTGGGTAATATGGCGTACGCTCTTCCGGGCGCGGGCGCTGGGCCCGCGTCGTCCGCCCCGGCAGACAGCGCGCCGAAGCGCCCATGGTCAGGGGCGGTCCGCAGCAGAAGGAAGGACCGGACTTCATGGCCGTCGCGCGTCGGCTCCGCGGAATACTGCTCCCGCTCGCTCTGGCCGCCGGAGCAATCCTCGTGGGGGCCGGGAACGCTCCCGCCCAGGAGCCCGCCTCCCAGGGCACATCGTCCGCCGCTGCACAGCAGCGTCCCACCTGGGCCATCGCCCACCGGGTCCTCACCACGGGCGGGGTGACAGCGTCCCTCCGGCAGGGGGCCAACGCGCTGGAGATCGACGCCACCGCCTGGCGGGACGGCTGGTGGGCGGACCACGACGGCACCCTCACCAGCTACGGCGACTCCATGGCCGCCATGTTCGACCAGGTGGCGCAGGAGCACCGGGCAGGGCGCCAGGTCTCGTTCGTCTGGCTGGACATCAAGAACCCCGACTGGTGCGAGAGCGGCGACCCCGAGTGGCGCCACTGCTCCGTGGCCGCGCTGCGGGACCTGGCGCGCAGCAAACTGGAGAGCCGGGGCATCCGGGTGCTCTACGGGTTCTACGGGAGCGAGGGCGGCGCCGGCTGGCAGGACGCCGTCGGCGACCTGAACGCCAAGGAGGCCATCAGCTACAGCGGCGACTACGCCGAGGTGCGGGACGGCTTCGCCGAGCACGGAGCGGCCGTGCCGAGCAACCAGCGCATCATGGACAAGGGGCTGTTCAGCATGGCGCTGGACTTCGGCAGCATCCAGGAGGAGCTGCGGGCCGGCGGCGCGGCCCGGGACCGCGGTGAACTCGCCCGCACGGTCGGCTGGACCGTGGGAACCGGCGACCGGGAGCGCACGGCCACGCTGCTCGACTCCTCCGGCCCGGGTGCGGCCGTGGACGCGCTGATCTACGGCAACCGCATGTCGTGCTATCCCGATGGCGTCAGCGGTCCGGACGGCTGCGGAACGGACGACAGCGGCGTGCGCACCGCGCTGTCCTACATCAGGGACTATGTGCGGGCACACCCCGGCACCCGCCGCATGGCCACCCCGCAGGACATCCCCTTCGGCAGCTGACCTCCGGCAGGACCCCGCGCCGGAGCGCGCCCGGTCCGGCCCCGCCGCCGGACGCGCTCCGGCAGCCCGCCGCGGATGTCCTCAGCGGCGCCGTGCGGCGGGCGCCCGCACGGGACCGTTCAGATGGCCATCGCCTCCTGGATCCAGCGCCGCACCCGGTAGGGCAGCCACCAGACCATCTCACCGACGTCCCCCACCAGCTGCTCGGACCGGAAGTCCTCGAGGATCGCCGCCGGTACCGCCGCGGCGGGCGCCCCGTCGGCCAGCAGCGCGATGGCCTCCTGGTAGTCGGGTTCGTCCACGGTGAAGCGGTGGAGTTCGCCCCACCGCCGGTCCCTGATCTGGACGAAACCCGGCCCCTGCCGCCAGAGGCACTTGCACAGGTAGTGCTCCTCGCGCCAGGTGCGCAGCGTCTGCTCCGGGTCGGGCGGACCGGAGAGGACGAGCGGCGGCTGGAGGTGGTTGAGCGGCCGCCACACGTCGGGTCCGGACGCGAGGCACAGCTCCCATTCGACGTACACGGCGTGCGCCGTCAACTCCCGAACCAGGCACAGCCTGCGCACCGTGCGGGCCGCGTCGACGGCGTCCGTGTTCGCGGCGGGACGCAGGTCGGTGGTGCCGGTCAGCCGGACCCGCCGCGCCCCGGAGCGCCACAGCCGTACGGCGGCCTCGGAGGGCGGACCGGCCGCCTCCACCTCGCCCAGTGACATGCCGGTCAGACCAGCGGCCTCGAGTTCGTAGTCGCGCCAGGCGGTGACTGTGTCCATGGAACTCCTCGGTACCGGGTGGTGCGTGCGGATGAGGGGGCGGATGCGGGAGGCCGGGCGGGGTGGCGTCAGGGGACCGGGACGGCGGGCCGCCCGCCTGTGTCCTGCGCGGCTGCCGGTTCCGCGGCGGCCGCAGTGCTGCGCATGAACTCCAGCCGCAGCAGGTCCTCGTTGACGGCAGCCGGGGCGAGGTGCACGTACTGGCCCGCGTCGGTGAACACCACACCCCACTCGAGCCAGCGCTCCAGCAGCTCCCGTATCGCCGGCTCGTCGGTGGCGCCGCCCTCCTGCGGCGGACCCTCCGCGCCCTCCGGCGCGAGCTGCCCGGCGACCTTCCGTGCGAGTGCGGCGGGGTGGTGCGGCTGGTCCAGCAGCCGGAAGGCGGCCAGCTCCACCGGCGCGGTCAGCTCCCGTACCCGCCAGTCGAACATCCGGCGGCGGCTGACCAGCACGATCCGGTCTCCGAGGTCGGTGTGGGTGAGCCTGCTGGCCGGGTATGCCTCGTGCCACGCCTTGATGCCGTCGTTGAGCCGGCTCGCGGTCTCCTCGCCGATCCCGCGCTCGGGTGCCTCGAAGACATAGGCCAGGTCGTTGAGTTCGGACTCCGGCAGGTCGTAGGTGAAGCGGTAGTGCACGTCCGGGCGCAGCTTTTCGTAGCCCAGTTCGGGTCGGTTGAAGTAGGGGCTGAAGCGCTCGATGGCGATACGGGCCGAGAGGTCGACCGGCGGCATCAGATGCTCCAGCGCCGGGAGCTGTTCGATCACCGGGGTGTAGTCCTCGTCGCGTTCGTGCGGAAAGCCGTGCAGGTAGTTCCAGGAGACGGCCAGGCCGGTCTCGGCGCCGTCGCGCAGCATCCGCACGTTCTGGCAGCCGCTCACCCCCTTGTCCATCAGGTCCAGCACCCGGCTGTTGAGGCTCTCGATGCCCGGCTGGACGTAGATCATCCCCGCGTCGGCGAGGGTCTGGAGCTGGGAGCGGCGCATGTTCGCCTTGATCTCGATGTGCAGCCGCAGATCGTATCCGCTGTCCACGATGCGGGGCAGCACCGTGCGCACGTACCCCATGTCCAGGATGTTGTCGACGACGTACATGTCCAGTACCCGGTGCTTGCGGGCGAGTTCCATGATCTCGTCGTAGAACCGCTCCGGCGCCTTGCTGCGGAACTCCATGAAGGTGCCGTTGAGCCCGCAGAACGTGCAGTGGTGCTTCTCGCCCCACCAGCAGCCCCGGGCGCCCTCCACCACCAGCTTGGGCTCCACCCAGTGCCGGGCCGCGGAGGCGGCGAGCCGCTCGAAGTAGCCGGAGTAGTCCGGCGAGGTGATCGCGGCGGGCGGAAGCGGGGAGGTGGCCATCGGGTTGGCCACCGAGGTGCCCTCGGCGTCCCGCCAGCACAGGCCCGGTATCGCACGGGGGCTCCCCGGACCGTCGAGCGCGGCGAGCAGCCGCGGGAAGGCGGCCTCCCCCTCGCCGCGCACCACGTAGTCGACGAACGGGAAATTGCGGTGAGCCGCGTGCCCCTGTTCGGCGTCGCAGTTCGCACCGCCCAGCACCGTCGTGATGTGCGGCGCGAGCCGCTTGACGTACTTGGCGGCCGCCAGCGCAGCGGTGTTCTGCTGGAATGTCGAGCAGAACCCCACCACGTCGGGCTCCCGCGCCACGATCTCGCGGGCGGTGCGCTCCACGAACTCCGGCGCGAGGCGGTGCAGCTCGTGGCTCATGCGCAGCCGGGAGGCGGAGAGCTTGCCGCGCAGCGCAGCGGTGAACTCCTCGGTGCGCCACTCCGGGTCGTCGTAGAGCGCCGAGGAGAAGACCCAGTCGCCGCAGCCGAGGAAGTAGGAGGAGAGCGAGTAGTACTCGTAGTCGCCCTTGCCGAACTCGGTTCGCTCGGTGATCCAGTCGGTGTACTCGAGGTTGGCGTGGTACACCTCCGCGGTGGTGGCGGGCCGGTTCTCGACCGCGCTGCGTTTGAGGATGCCCAGCGCGAGCGAGGGCACGTCGATGGGGGACCAGGGCATGTTGACCAGCAGCACGCGCATGGGCGGACTCCTCGGAACGGCCGCAGTCGGGCGGGACCGGGCGGTGACGGTGGGGAACGGCGGCAGGGCGGCCCGGGGGCCGGACCCGCGGCTGCGGGGGTGGATCCCGGTCCGGTGCCCCGGGGCACCGGACCGGGACGCCGGGTCAGATCTCCTCGGTCTCCTCCGCGTTGCGGATCGGAACCGTGATCGTGATGCTGACGCCGGGCTTGCGGTTCTCCTCGTCGTCCTCGAGCGGGTTGTTGTGGATGACGTCCTTCTGCATGGTCATCGCCTCCCTTCGGAGTGTCGGCGGACGGTGCCGGAGGGATCCGGGGAACCGGCCTGCTGGGCCCCGCGCCGGTCGGAGCGGGGAGCTGCGGAGGTCGTGCGGCGGGCGGCCGCGCCCAGGTGGAAGTGCAGGAACTCCAGGGCCCGGCGCAGCGTGGCCACATGGTCGGCGCCGCGGTAGCCGTCGTGGCCGGACTCCAGCCACAGCGACTCGTGCGGTGCTCCCGCGGCGCGCAGCGCCGCCAGGTAGTCGGCGATCTGCTGCGGCGGGCACTTGGCGTCCCGGGCCGCGGCGACCACCAGGACGGGCGCGGTGACGCGGGCCGCGTGAGTGACCGGGGAGCTTCGCGCGTAGCGCTCCGGCACCTCGTGAGGCGTCCCGCCGAACAGCCGCTCGTCCAGGGCGCGCAGGGCGGGCAGACCGGTACGGTGCGCCGCGGCGAAGTCCGCGATGGGCTTGACGGCGACGCCCGCCTGCCACAGCCCGGGCCGCACCCCGAGGGCCAGCAGCGCCAGCGCTCCGCCCCACGAGGTGCCCCAGAGGCCGACGGCGTCCTCCCGGGCCAGGCCGCGTGCCAGCAGATCGGCTCGTACCGCCACCAGGTCGTCGACCTGCGTGAGGCCGACCCCGGCGCCGAAGGCGGCCCGCCAGCGCGGACCGTAGCCCGTGGAGCCGCGGTAGTTCACCCGCGCCGCACCGAGGCCGGAGGCCACCAGCGAGTGCACGGTGCCGTCGTAGGCGTCCCGGTCGTGGGCGGCGGGGCCGCCGTGCAGCAGGAACACCAGGGGCGGAGGCGCCGGACCGGTGCGCTCCGGGAGACTGAGCAGGGTGTGTACCGGACCGTCGGGACCGGGTGTCCACAGCTCGCTGTGCACCCCGGGTACCCGCTCCGGCAGGGTGCCGAGCACCGGCGGGTGCGACGGGGCCGGGCCCGCCGCCGCTGTGGTGCACAGCCGCGGCGGGGTGGCGCTGTCCGTCCATACGTAGTGGATTCCTCCGCCGGGCCGCGGGGCGGCGTCCGGGATGCTGCCGGGCGGGGTGGCCGCCGTGGACAGGGTGCGCCGGTCCAGGTCGGCGGTGTGCAGCAGACTGCGCCCGTGCCGGTCCTGCCGGACCAGGACCTTGCGCGCGTCGGGGTACCAGACGGCGTCGATCTCGGTGTCGAAGGCGCACCAGGCGTGCTCGCGGAGTCCGTGCCCGGCGTCCCAGGTGGCAAGCCGGTACCGGTCGGAGTGCTCGGTGACCAGCAGGAGTTCGGCCGGTCCTGCCGCCGGCGCGAAGCCGCGCGCCCAGACCCGGGCCGCGGCGGGCGCCCGCGCCGCCTTCTTCGTCTCCGTCTCCTGGTGCGAGGGCGCGCCGGAGCCCGCAGCGGCGCCTCGGCCGCCCTCGGCCAGGTGCGGCAGGTCCCCGCCCCCGAACCTGGCGACGGTGTGTCCGTCGGGGGTCAGCAGGGTCACCGCGCTGACGTCGTGCGGCGGTCCGGCCACGGCCAGCAGCGCCCCGTCGGGGGAGAGCCCGGCCAGCCGCCGCGGGCCCGGGGCCCGGTGGACCTCGCGGGCCGGGCCGCCCCGGCGTCCGAGCCACACGGTCAGCCCGGCGCGGCTGCCGACGCCTGCGGCGACCTGCCCGGCGGCGTTCATGGCGAGCCCGCGCGGGGTGCCCACGGGAGCCGGCGGCAGTCCCGCGGTGTCCGGGCCCCCGTCGAAGTCCTGGACCCGCCAGACGCCGCGACCCTCCAGGTCCTCGTCGAACCACCACACGGCCCCGTCCCGGTCCAGGGTGCCGTGCAGGGTCCCGTGCGGCCGGTCGGTCACCTGGCGGGTTTCTCCGGTGGCGGCGTCGTGCGCGAACACCTCGCAGCGTCCCCCGGCGTCGGCGGTCAGGACCATCCGGTCCGGGTCCGCCGGGCAGACCTCCGGGATGACGGGGCGGTAGACGCGGTAGCCGCGTTCGTTCTCCGCCGCGCCGGACCCGGTGCCGGCCGCTCGCGTGCCGCCGAACCGGGTGCCGGGCCCGGGTACGTCGGCTTCCGTTCCGCCGCGCGTCATACGGTCTCCTTCCGCAGTACCGCGGGGGCACGCGCCGTGCACCACAGGGAGAGCAGGACCAGGGCCGCGCAGCAGCACAGCGCCGTGCGGCCGGTGCCCCCGGTCCCGGCGAGTCCGCCCGCCGCCAGTGGCCCCGCGGCGGCCGCCAGTCCGGTGGCGGTCGCGAGCACCGTTCCCGTGCGGGACTGGAGCTGCTGCGGGGTCACCTCGAGCGCGCGGGACTGCAGGACGACGGCCGCCGCCGGGAGCAGCAGCGAGATCGTGCCGAACAGCAGCGCGTACGCCCACACCCGGGTGGTCAGTGCGAGTCCGAGAGTGGGAGCCACCATCAGCCAGGACACGGTGATCACCAGTCGGGCACCCGGCAGCGCGCGTGCCAGCCGGGGCGCGAGCAGCGCGCCGGCCAGCCCGGCGGCCCCGGCCACCGCGAGCACCGCACCGACCGGCCCGCCGCCCGCACCCGAGTCCCGCAGAGTGAAGATCGTGCCGTAGGAGAGGGCGGCCAGCAGCAGGCTCATCGTGGTCGACCAGAGCACGACGAAGCGCAGGAACGGCTCCCGGCGCACGAACCCCGCTCCGGCGCCGAGTTCCCGCAGGAAGCTCCGGCCGGCCGCGGCGAGCCCGGCCCCGGACACGGCCGGGGAGCCGGACTCGGCCGGGCCGTCCCGGCGCGGGCGCAGGTCGGCTCGCATAGCCGCCACGCAGAGCGCGGAGGCCAGATAGGAGAGGGCGTCGGCGAGGAACGGCAGCCAGCGGCCGAGCTGGAAGAGGGCACCACCGAGGGCCGGTCCCACCACGAGCCCGGCCTGTTCACCGGCCTGCAGCCGGGAGACGGCCCGGGGGTAGCGGTCGGGCGGCACGAGAGCTGCCACCGTGCCGGCCGACGCCGCCTCCTGGCAGGAGGTCGCGGTCCGCTCCACGACAACCGCGGCGCAGAGCTGCCACAGCGGCGGATCGCCGGCCAGGGCGCCGACGGCGACCCAGGTCATCGCCCCGGCCGAGACCAGGGCGGCGGAGACCAGCACCCTCTTGCGCGCGCCGTGGTCGGCGAGGACGGCGGCGAACGGCCCCGCGAGGATGCCGCAGCCGGCGGACACACCGGCCACCGTGCCGACGACAGCGGGTGGGGTGCCGAGGGCGAGCAGCAGCAGCGGAAGAGCCAGACCGGAGGTCTGGGTGCCGAGCGCGTCCGCGGTGTTGGCCCACCAGAAGCGGCGGAAGTCTCCGTCCGCCGCGGGGCCCGTCGCAGTCGCCCGCCTTCCCGGGCGGGCGGTGTCCGGGCTCAACGCGCCGTGGGCGTGCGCCGATCCGGCGAGGGAGATGCGGAAGGTGCGGGAGGGTGGAGTAAGCAGCCTCTGCCGTGGTGCGCCATGGAACGTTCCCCCGGTTCACGAGCCGAAATCGCGTGAAGGTTTCGTGCCTTTCCCGTGCGCACCCTGAGAAATATCAGCCGCTGTCAAGGTTGCGCAATACGTGGGACGCGGACCCGTCCGATGTATTTCCGCGTTCTGCACGGACCGTTCGGTGGCCGCGGCCGGCCGTGTGCCGGGCCGCCGCGGGACTCCTACGCCGGCCCGTCGGGTGCCCGGATCAGCCGGCCGCCGGGGTGAGGACGGTGCGGTCGAACGGTCCGACGTGCGCGGCGGCGTACGGGACGGCGTCGTCGACGGCGTCGAGGGACAAGGTGCGGAGGCGTTCGGCACCGAGGTCGAGCGTGCCGGACGCGAGGATGCGGATCAGGCCGGGAAGCGTCGAGCGCGGATACATCCACTGCCCGCGCGCGGTCACCGAGTTGCGCATGAGCCACGGGTAGGGGAGGGCGAGATCCGCGCCGCCGAGCATGCCGACGCCGCCCATGAGGACGACGCGCCCGTACTCGCGGACGGTCAGGGCCGCGGCCCGGGTCGCCGCCGCCGGTGCGGCGGGTGGGAGCAGATCCATCGCCATGTCGACCGGGCCCGCGTCCGCCGCCGACAGGCGGCGGTGCCGGCGGCCCGGTCCCCGGATCGACCGGTCGAGGACACCGAACTGCTCGTGGGCGTGCCGAGGGACGGCACGTTCGCCGGCCGCACCGCGGTGCACGTGGACGAACTGCTCGACGCTCCCTGGATCGCCATCCCGTCGTCGGACGCGGAGCCCTGCTCGGGGCCTGGCCGGGCTGCCCGGGCGGCCGCGCATCGTGCACACCACGAGCGGCTGGCTGACGAAACTGCAGCTGGTCGGCGGCGGTTTCGGCGGGACGACGGTGCCCTCCCGCATGTCGCCGCTGCTGCCGCGGAGTGTGAGTTCGCTGCGGGTGGAGGGAGCGCCCGCCGAGGTCCGCCGGATCCTCCTGGTGCGGCTGCCCGGCAGGCCGTCGCCCGGGGGCGCGGCCGTCATCGACGCGCTCACCTCGACGGCCTGACATATCGGGCTGCCGCTCCGCCGCTCGCGGCTCGTCCGCGGCCCGGACTGCTGAGGAGCGCGGGTTCCCGGGGACGCGCGCTCGCTCCGCGTGCGCCCCCGGGGCGGGTTTCGCTGTCCCCGGCGGCAGGTCAGCGGGCGCCGTGCCGGTACGGCGGAGTCCGCCGAGGTCGCTGGGCCGCGAGCGGCGTGGCGGCGTCCCCGCTGCGGAAGGGGCCGCCGCGGCCGCCCCGGTCGGGAAGCGGCAGTCCGTGCCGGATCGCGTGGCCGGTGTCGATCCCGGTGGCGATGTCGCGTGCGAGGAGCAGGAGCCGGTGCAGTGCGGTGCGCATGGGGTTCTCCTTGCCGTCGGAGGTGAGGTATCAGAGGGAAGCCGCGGGATTCCGGGCCGGCGCCGGCGCCGGAGCGTCGCTCCGGGCGCGGACCGGCACCGGGGCCGCGGGCCGTCGGCCGCGGTGGACGACGACCACGGCCGCGAGGCAGACGGCCAGCCCGAGGGCGGTCCGCACCCCGAAGTGCTCGCTGAACATGATCGCGCCCCAGACCGCGGTGACCGGGGCCATGAGGAACATCAGCGTGTTGACCTTCGTGACGCCGGAGCGCCGCAGGATGAGCCAGTAGAGGCCGTAGCCGCCGAAGGTGGAGAGCACGACCAGCCAGGCGACCGCCGTCCAGAAGGCGGGTTCGGCGGGTGGCGTCGCCGAACCCGCTGCCAGGGCCAGGGCGGTGAAGATGACCGCGCTGGTGGCACAGTGCACGGCCAGCGGCACCTCGGGGGAGAGGTCCGTGCGGGAGCGGCCCTCCAGGAAGGTGGCCGCCACCAGCGACAGCATGCCGAGGAACGGTATGAGATAGGCCCACCAGGCCACCTCGGCGGCCGTGGCGGCATCGGCGGTGGTGACGATCACGACCCCGGCGAGTCCCAGCCCGAGCCCCAGCCACTGCCGGCGGGAGACGTACTGGCGCAGCAGCGGCCCCGCCAGTGCTCCGGCGACCAGGGGCTGTACACCGTCGATGAGGGCGGTGGTTCCACTGGAGACGCCCAGTTGGATCGCCCAGAAGACGGTGAGCAGATAGCCGCTCTGGGAGAGCGTGCCGATCAGTGCCTGCCGCAGGAGGACCCGCGGCGGGACACCCCGCCAGGAGGCCCGTGCGGCGGTGGCGGCCAGGAGGGCGAGCGCGAGCGGCAGGAAGCGCCACATCAGGATCGTCACCGCGGGCGCGCTGCCCGCCCCCAGCTTCGCCCCGATGAACCCGGAGCTCCAGCAGACCACGAAGGCGACGGCTAGCAGGAAGTTCACACCTCACCCCACTGTTCGACTAAACAGATCGGTTTACTCGCCTCACTATACAGATCTGTTTAGTCTTGGGGAGGGTGGGATCCGCCGGGTAGGCAGGGGCCTCGCCGCCACCGCACGGCCGGGCCTCCTGCTGCCGTGCGGGCTGCTGGGGCCGCACCGTGCCGGAAGCCGCCAGGAACCGCTGCTGGTCGGCCAGGACCCCTTCCGCGAACGGCCGGCGAGGGGTGAGGAGCGCGGTGAGCACGAGCTTGGGGGCCGACCCGCTCGACGGACTCCTTGACCAGCAGGTGGGCCGCCTCCGGGTAGTGCGCGACCGTCGGTGCGTAAGGTTGTGGCGGCCTGCCGGAGCCAGTTGGTCGCGGGCGAGACGGTGATCGCGAAGCTCACCCGGGTTTCGGCGGCGACCTCAGCCAGCACCCAGCCCGCCTGACTGGCGCCCCGGAGTCCGATCCGGTCCCCGTCGATGCCGGGGCGTTCGCGCGCCCAGTCGATGGCGGCGGCCGCTTCCTCCGCCCGGTCCTGCATGGACTGCTCCAGCCGGTCGCCGGGTGCCCCCGCGACACCGGGCTTGTCCCAGGAGAGCGAGGCGTATCCGGCTGCGGCGTTCGCCTCCCACAGGGGTCGGTAGCCGCCGTCGTGGGTGGCGCCCACGGCGCCGTCGCCGTGGACGTACACGACCAGACCGTGCCGTTCGCGCCCGTCCTCGGGGCGTGGTCGGTACGCCGTGCAGGACGTGGCCGCCGTGGCGGATCGAGACGCGCTGCTCGTGCATGCCGTAGGAGTGCTGCCCCGTCCCTGGCCCGGCGCCCGGGCCAGGGACGTCGTCGCCCGGTGCTGGGCGGAACTGCACGAACGAGCCCCCCGCGACTCCCGCCCGGCCCTCTTCCGGGTCTACGCCGACATCACGCGCGAGGCCGCGGAGCGGACCCGGCACTGAGCGGACCCGGCGGACCCTGCCGCCGGAGCGGCTATGCTCCCGCCGTGGACGACATCGCCCCCGGCATACGGATCAGGCCCGGAGACCGGGCCGACGCACCGGCTGTCCTGCACCTGCTCGACGTCGCGGTGGCCTGGATGAACGCTCGCGGCAACACTCAGCAGTGGGGCACGACCCCCTACTCCCGAAAGCCCGGCGGGGTGGCGCGGGTGGAGGGATACCTGAGCGAGAACAGCCCCTGGATCGCGGAGCTGGACGGCACACCCGTAGGGGCGCTGGTGCTCCACTCCGGCCCCAGCCCGCAGCTGCCCGTCGGGCCGGCCGGTGAACCCGAGCGGTACGTCCGACTGCTGGTCTCCGACCGCCGCCACGCCGGCCGGGGCATCGGCGCCGCGCTGCTGGACCACGCCGCCGCAGAGGCCCTGCGGGCCGGAGTGCGGTTGCTGCGGGTCGACTGCTGGGCGGGCGGGGGCGGCGAACTCGTCGCCTTCTACGAACGCAACGGATTCACCCCGGCCGAGCGGTTCCTGCACGGGGACTGGCCGGGAGCGGTGCTCACTCGCCGGGTGGGCTGAGGACCCCGCCGGGCGGGCGCGGTGCGAACATGCGGTGGCGCCGGTGGGTCTGGTGCAGGGGCTGCCGGAGAAGGCCCGCTCGGGAGCGCGCAGTTGCGGGCCGCACTCCCGCACGTCTCCGGGACGCGGGGTGAGTCCGCTCAGGAGCGCGGGCCGGGCGGGGGAGGCGGACCCGGATGGCCCGGGTACGGCTGCGGGCCCGGCATGGTGAGTCGGCGGCGGTGGCGGCCGCGGCGGACAGCGGTGACGACGCTGATGGTCACGGCCGAGGCGACCGCGGCGAGGAACAGCCCGATCGCCGCGAGGACGGAGCCCACCGCGGAACCCACGCGGGGCTCGTCCCCCAGCGCGAACTCGGTCTGCCGATCCGAGGTGCAGGTGAGCGTGTAGTCGCCGCTGCTACCCGGCTTCACCTCGAAGACGCGCTCCCAGGTGCGCGACCCGCTGGTGATCCGGAACGTGCTGTCCGGCTGTTCCACGGATCCGGACCGCATCTGCGGGATCCGGCAGTTGACCCGGCCCCGCCCGGAGACGGAGGCGTAGATCGCCTTGGTCTCGCCCGCGATGAAACGGAAGTTCTGCGAACCGCCGCTGGGGAAGCTGTGGTCGGTGTCGATCGAGTCCACGGTGTCCCGCACCGCCAGCACGATGACGGCGGTACCGCTGCCGGCCAGCACGAGCGCCAGCACCGCGGCGACCACGTACCAGAGGCGGCGGGGCCGCAGCTCCTTCGCCGGGATGTTCCGCGGCGCGGGGCCGCCGTACGCTGCTCCTCCAGGGTTACCCATAGCCACGGTCCCGCATCGTATCGCCGACGGGCGCCGATGCCAGGGGGCGGCCGACAGCGCCCGGTGCGGGAGCCGCCGCCCGGGGTCGGTCAGCGGGCCGCTCCTGTCGGCCGGAATCGCGCGAGGCCGGCGCCGCGGCGGAAGTGCCGGTCAAGCAGCGGTCCGACGCGGTTGCCGCCGCTCGTCGGCCGTGAGGCCGCGGAGGGTCCACACTCCGTACAGCGCGAGCAGCGGTTTGACGATCAGCCACTCGCCGGGGCGGTAGTCGTCGGCGCGCACGAGCCGCTCGGCGAGGTCGGGGCGCTGCCGCCGCAGATACGCGCGGGCCTTGAGCGCGTGTGCGGGCTGGGAGACGATTCTGATGCGGTCGGCGTTCTCGAGCAGCGGGAGCACGTTGGTGATGTTCTCCCATGTGGTGGTGCTCCGTTCCTCGAGGAGCACCCTGCCCTCGAAGCCGAGCACCGACCGCGCGTAGGCGGCCATCAGCCGGGCCTCCGGCACGCCGCTGCCGACCGGACCCCCGCTGAAGATCAGGCCGGTCCCGCTCTCGGGACCGGCGCCGAGGGAGCGGATCCCCGCACGCACCCGCCAGCGGTTGACGACGTTGGCCCTGGTGCGTGGGTTCCGGAAGCCCAGCACGACCACCGTCGCGGCAGCGGCCCCTCCGTCGGGCGCGAGAGCGCGGGACCAGCGCCGGTTCAACCACTCGCCCCAGGCCAGGGCGACGGCGGTCCCGGCCAGGGTCAGTCCCGTCCCGCGCTGCATCCCAGAGACTCTAGGGTGCCTCCACCCGGAGCGGCAAAGGCTCAGTCGCGCAGCAGCCCGCGGATCCTGCCGGGACTTCGAAGGATCCTCCCGAGCGGGCGGAGGAGCCGTACCCAGCCGCCGCCGTGCTTGTCCGCACGTTCGGCCGGAGGCGGGGCGCGGTAAGGCCGCGGGGCCGTGACCCGGGACGCCTCGCCCGCGACGGCGGAAGGGGCGGCCGTTCGGCGGGCCTGTCGGGCGAGTCGGTACGCGTCCGCCTCCCGCCGCAGCTCATGCGAGCGGATCCGGTGCCATTCGATGCGCATGCCGCTCACGCCTGCTGCCGCTGTGCCAGGACGTCGGCGACCACGCAGCTCACGTTGTCGGGGCCGCCGGCCTCGTTGGCGAGAGCGACGAGTTCACGGACCGCCTCCTCGGGCCGCGGGCTCCGTTCGAGCACTCGGCCGACTTCCGCCTCCGGAACGACGGCTGACAGCCCGTCCGAACAGAGCAGATACCGGTCTCCCGCCCGGACGTCGTGCAGCCGCAGGTCGGGAAGGACATCGTCGACTCCTCGGCCCAGCGCTCGCAGCAGCAGCGACTGTTGCGGGTGGGAGGCTGCCTCCTCCGGACTGAGCCGTCCCTCGTCGACGAGCGACTGCACCACGGTGTGGTCGTGCGTGATCTGGAACAGCTCCCCGTCGCGCAGGAGGTGGACGCGGGAGTCGCCGACGTGCACGAGCCCCAGTTGCGAGCCGGTCCACAGCATCGCGGTGAGTGTCGTGCCCGCCTCCTCGTCGGGCCGGGCGCCGGCGCCGGCTGCGCCGCACACGGCCTGCCGGGCCCGGTCGACGGCGTCCTCCAGGGCGTTGAGGAGGTTCCCGGCCGGGATGCTGTCGGTCTCCAGGTACTTCAGCGCGTCGACGGCGGCGGAGCTCGCGGGGGCTCCCGCCGTGCCGAAGCCGTCGGCGACGGCCAGCAGCCGGGATCCGGCATAGGCGGTGTCCTGGTTGCCCTCGCGGACCAGTCCCGGGTCGGAGAGTGCGGCGTAGCGGATTTCCAGGGGGCGGGTGGCCGGAGTCATGGCGGGGTCCTTCCTGGCGAGGCTGTCGATGAGGAAGGTGGCCAGGTCGCGCCGTGCCGCGGTGTCGGCTTCGACCTGCGCCCAGAAGGCGCGGACCTCCCGGGCCGCGGAGCCGGCGTCCAGCGCGCAGACCCGCTGGATGCGGGCCAGGGGCATCCCCAGCCGCCGGAGCCAGGCGACGAGCCGGGCCCGGTCCAGTTGCTCGGGCGCGTAGTGGCGGTAGCCGGTCACCGGGTCGACGCGAGCGGGGGTCAGCAGGCCGAGCTCGTCGTAGAGCCGCAGTGCCTTCGGCGACAGCCGGGACGCCTTCGCGAACGCTCCGATGGTCAGCAAGCCCATGCCACTCCTCCTCATGCCGGGCACGTCGCCCGGCCCCACCGATGCTGTGGCCTGCCCCGAGGTGAAGGTCAACACTGCTTGGCCCGGCCGCGTACCGGAATATTCGCTCGCCGCGCCGGCGGCGGGTGTCCATACTGCGGTGATGGACCCGGTGACTCTCGAGACGGACCGGCTGACGCTGCGTCCTTTCGTGTCCGCCGACGTGGACGCGTTGTACGAGGCGTGCCAGGACGAGGACATCCAGTACTTCACGCCGGTTCCGGTGCCGTTCCGGCGTGCGGACGCGCAGCAGCGCATAGCCGAGGACCTCCCTGCCGGCTGGGCCGAGGACCGGAACTACACCCTCGGCGCGTTCCGCAAGGACACCGGCGACCTGGTGGGGTCGTACTGCCTGTTCCTCGTCAGTCAGGGGGTCTGGGAACTCGGCTACTGGGCGGTCGACGACCAGCGCGGGCGCGGCTATTCGGTGGAAGCCGCCCGGTCGCTGTGCGAGTGGGGCTGGGCCGCTCTGGACGTGCACCGTATCGAGTGGTGGGCCATGGTCGGCAACGCCGGCTCGCGTGCCGTCGCCGAGAAGCTCGGCTTCACCGTCGAGGGGACCTTGCGCAATCGCAGCATCGCCAATGACGGCAAGCCGCACGACTGGTGGGTCGGCGGCCTGTTGCGGCCCTGAGAGCCCATTCAGCTGAGAGTCCGCCCGGTTCCGCTGCGGGGCCGGGCGCCCATGGAGGCCCGCGGCTGCCCAGGCGTGCGGCGTCCGGGCAGCCGCGGGTGTCGTGGGGGCCGGTATCAGGCGGGGACGGCCTGCCGGTCCAGTTCGCGGGTGCGGGAACGCGAGGAGGAGCGCAGCGAGCCCAGTGCCAGAGCGCCTGGCCCGGTGAAGACGAGCAGCAGGAGCGCCCAGCAGAACATCGCCGAGGCTTCCCCTTCGTTCTGCAGGGGGAAGAGGCCCCTGGGCTGGTGGACGGCGAAGTAGGCGTAGGCCATCGAGCCGGACGAGACGAAGGCCGCTGTCCTGGTCCCCGCGCCCACCAGGACCAGCAGGCCCCCGGCGAACTGGATCACTGCCGCGTACCAGCCGGGCCAGGCACCCACCGGCACGGTGCCGCCTTTCGCACCGCCGAGCACCCCGAAGAGCGACGCGGCTCCGTGGCAGAGGAAGAGCAGGCCGACGACGATCCGGAACAGTCCGGTCGCGTAGGGGCGTGCCTGGTCCAGTCGAGCGGTGAGGGAGGACATGGGGGTTCCTTCCGTGGGGGGATGGGCACCGCCGCGCCTCTCGCCCCGACTCGGCCCGGATGGAACGTCTTTGCGTGGGAGGGGTGATCGACGGACCGGGCCGGGCCGACGGGGTCCGCAGCGGTGGGGCCGGTCGGAGGGGAGGGGCGGCGGTGGAGGACGCTGTTCCGCGTGCAGGGCGCCGGGCTCGGACACGCATCCTGTACTTGGTCTAGACCATGCCCGAGTCGACGGAAGCGGTCAAGATGCTCGAGGACCGCTTAAGACTCGGTTAAGAACCGGTCGAGACACCCGCGGCGGACCACCCCGGGCGGAACGCGTCCAGGTCCGGCGGCCCCGGTGGGGAATACTGTGGCAGGCCCCGGCCGGAAGCCCCTCGCGCAGGCGGAGAACAGGCTGCGCCGCATGACATACGAGCGGTGAGCGAGGGCGCGTAGCGCACCACGGTGCTGCGACGTACCGCTGTGTCGGCACATGCCACATCCCGCGTCGGTACGCGGACCCGCCTCTGCCCAGGGGAGCACAGCGTCAGCCGCGACCTGCACGAGCTCACCGACACCGACGGCGGCGGCGAGGAGGCCTTCATCACCGCGGCCCTCGTGGAGCTCCCCCATGCCGCTACCGTGGTCAGGCTGGTCAACTGCGGTCATCCCCCCACCCCTCCTGCTGCGCGGCGGGAGCGTCACACCTCTCCTGCCGAAGTGGAAGAAGCCCCCTCGTCTCCTCCGCCTACCGGGCCGGCACCTTCCCGACGGAGGAGAACGACCTGCTGCTGTACACGGACGGCGTCATCGAGTCGCGGGACGAGGCAGGGGCCTGCTGTCCGCTGACCGAGCGGCTCACCCGCTGGGTGGGAGAGGACCCCGGCACGCTGGTACGACCGCTGAAGGGGGATCTGCTCGCGCACGGCGGCGGCAGCCTCGGCGACGATGCCGCCGTGGTCGCGCCGCAACGCACCCCGAAGCCGGCGGACTCCTTGACGCTCCGCCGCCCGCCCTTTCCGGGGCGGGTCAGCTCTCGGCGGTCTCCGCCGTGCCGGGCGCGGTGCGGGATGCCGCGCGCCGGATGGGCATCATCGTCTCCACCGCGTCCCGTGCGAGATGGTTCAGGATCAGCCGGTTGACCGAGGCCGGCTGCTCCACCGGCACCAGATGGGAGGCCCCGGGGACCACCGCCAGTTGACCCGCCGGAAGCGCCCGGTACAGCGCGACCGTGTGCTCCAGCGTCATCATGTCGTCGTCACCGGCCACCACGAGGGTGGGCGCCGTGACGCGCGCCAGATCGGCCGCGGTCAGTGACGGCTGGGTGCGCCACATGTGGATGACCTTCCGCGCCACCACCGGCCAGTGTCCGGCGCCCTCGGGTGTGACGGCCTCGTACAGCTCGCGGAAGAACGCCAGGTCCACTCCCTCCGGGCGCAGCGCGTCCACGAGCGCCGGTTCGACGAAAGACTCCGGGGAAGGACGGAAGTTGGCCCCGATCAGCACCGCTCTGCGGACCAGGTCGGGGCGGGCCATCGCGACGAGCAGCGCCACGACACCGCCGTCGCTCCAGCCGACCAGCTGCGCCGGACCGCCGACCACCGTCTCCAGGAAGGCCACCGTGTCCTCGGCCATGTCCTGGTACGAGAGCGGCCCCTCGACGTCGGGGGTGTGTCCGTGGGCGCGCCGCTCGGGAAGGAAGAGGCGGTAGTGCGCGGCGAGTTCGGCGCGCTGACCGCCCCACGTCGCGTTCGTGCACAGCCCACCGTGCAGCAGGAGCAGCGGATCGCCGCTCCCCTCGGTCTCGTACCACATCCTGATACCGGGAAGGTCCGCGTAGTCGCCCAACGTCCCACCTCTTCCGCTGCCGTCGTCGCGAACCCGTCCCCGGCCCGGTTCCCGCTCGGCACCGCGGACACCCGGGAGAGCTGAGCGCCGTGCGGAGCCGGCCGCACCGCCCCTGCCGCCGGGCCGCCGTCCTCGTGCTCCCGCACCGGCCCCGGCGCCCCGCCCATTGCTCTCCCCGGCGGCGCCGGCGGCCGATCCGCCCCGCGGGGAACTCGACCCGAACGGGCGAAGCCCCGGCGGCAGCGGCCGCACCGCCCGGGCTGCGCCGGTGGGAACACACCCTCACGCGTCCGGCCCGGCCCGCGGCGGGATCAGGGGTCCAGCCGGTCCAGCTCGCTTCCGATCGCCTCCCGCAGCGGGTCGTGCTGCGGTCCGAGCCGGAACTCCCACGCGCTCCACCGCTCGCGCGGGTAGCGCCACACGGGACCTCCCACGAGGTCGGCCGGTTCCCAGTCGTACCGGGGCCACACGTGCGCGTGCAGAAACGGGTCCGTGTTCCCCAGGATCTCCAGGTTCACCCTGCGGAACGCCGGGTCGAGCCGCCGGCAGGCGCGCTCCACCGCCTCGCCGAGCCGGTCCATGCCGGACAGGAACGAGAGCCGCTTCGCCTTCGGCAGGTCCGACAGCCGCCCCACCTCCGGGTCGTCCACGAGCAGCAGCGCGTAGCCCGGCAGGAACTGCACATCTCCGATCACGGCGAACCCCGGGGCCAATCGCCGCAGCACAGCGGGGTTCTCCCCGCGCAGCGCGCTCCCGATCCGATCGGCCCGCCAGTCGACTGTCATCGCCACCTCCGCTCTCTCGCCGGTGAGGATACCGCCGCCGCTTCCGGGGCCACGGCGGCGGAGTGTGCGGAACCGCGCGTTCACGATCGCGTCGGCGCGGAGTGCCAGCTGTCCGGCAGGCGCACGCCGTCGGGCGGCGGCGCGCCGTTCGACGGCACCAGCCCTGGCGGAGCCGCGCCCTGCGCCTGGACGAAGCCGACCGCGCCACCGGTAAACGTCGCACGGGTGAAGTCGGCGCCGCCGTCCGCGAAGCGCGCGCCGGTGAAGGTCACGGCCCCGGCCGAGAACTCCGCGCTGCCGATGTCGACGGCGTTTCCGGCGAATCCGGCACGGTCGAAGTCGACGGCGGCGCCGCAGAAGCGGGCGCCGTGGAAGCTGACCGTGCCGCGGAAGCTGCCGGGGCCGCCGGAGAACCGCGCCCCGCGGAAGCTGACCGCCCCGTCGGCGAAGTGCGCGCCCTTGAAGGAGACCGTGCCGCCGGTGAAGAGCGCGGCGCCGAAGCCGACGGTGCCGCCGCAGAACCGGGCGCCCTCGAAGCTGACGCGGCCACCGGAGAAGTGCGCACCGTTGAAGTCCGTGGCGCCGCCCGTGAACCGGGTGCCGGTGAAGGTCACCGTACTGCCGCAGAACCGGGCACCGTTGAGCACCACCGCTCCGTGGAAGACCGCGTCGTCGAAGCTGACCGTGCCGCCGGAGAACTGCGCGTGGTCGAGGGAGCCGCCGTCGAGGAGGGCGCCGGTGAAGTCGAAGTCGTAGCCCTGCCAGGAGTGCGGGTGGTCACCCGGGAGGCGCAGGCGGTCGCGGACGAGCCGGAGCACGGTACGGCGGACCTCGTGCAGGCCCGGGTGCCTCCGGCTGCCGGGCACCTCCGTCCCCTCCGGGTGCTCCCCGGAGGGGTAGGGCAGCCGGAGGTAGGCGCACAGCACGTCGATGCAGGTCTGCCGCCGTGACCGGTCCGGGGCGTCGTCCGCCAGACCCGCAAGGGCGTGCACACCCCCCAGGCGGACCGCGGCGGATTCCTCACCGAGCTGACCGACCGCGCCGGTGAAGCGTTCGGTGTGCAGACGGGTGGCGTCCCGGCGGGCACCGTCCTCGTCGACCCGCTGGCGCCGGTAGGCCACGACCAGGGCGACGAGCGCCCCGGACCCGGCCACCACTCCGAAGGAGAGCTTCACCAGTTCGAAGACCGTCTTCGAGGTCAGCCGCCGCTCGCGCTCGATTCCCCGGGCGCCGAGCAGGTCCCACCCGGTGAAGAACACCGCGGCGGCCACGACCAGCGAGGCGAGGAAGGTCAGGGTGAGTACGGAGCCGACCGGCCACAGGCGCAGGCCGCCGCGGCCCTCCGGGGGCCTGGACTGTCGTGACATCACACCGCACAAGCTTCGCTCACCCGCCCGGTCCGCGACACCGGTTTCGCCCAGATCCGCAACGCCCCGCGCCCGCTCCCGGCGCCGCGGCCGGCCTCCACGACGCGGTCGCCGCCCTCCCTCCTCCCGGGGGTGCCCGGTCAACCGGATACGTGGTGGTCGGAAAACCGGAACGCTCCCGGGTGCACGGGACTCGTAGTTTTCCGGAAACAGCACGGTGACAGGCCGATGCTCTCATGGCAAGGCAGGGGCCGAGTGACTCTTTCCGCCCTGCGGAAGGAGGGGCCGCGGAATCCGGCGAGGCGGTTGCGGAGGGCGAGAGGGCGGACCGGCTGTTCCGGTGGCCAAGGGATGGAGAGTGCGAATGATAAAGCTCCTGAGCGGTATCGGGCAAACACGAGCGGAGTCCGTTCGGGCCGGGCGGAAAGCACCGGCACGTATTCCGCCCCGGAGTCCGTCCCGCGCCCGGAATCGGGGGTGCCGGACGGCCCGCCGGCGGGCCGTCCGGGCGGGGGTGGCGAGCGGGGGGCGACGGGCCCCGGCCGCCTCGGTGCGCCGACGCCGGCGTCACGTCCCAACGCCCCCTCGACCAGGGGGGCTTCACCCGTTCGGGCCAATCGCGCCGGGGTGGTCACGCGGGCGCCGGAGCCGCCTCCAGAGACACCTTGACAAGGGGTGATCCCGACCTCACAGTGGTCGCTACGTACAACGCAACCGGATGCGTTCTCTGCGTACATCCGTCCCCTCCCTTTTCTGGGGATCACTGAAGAACACCCTGCGGGTGTCATTCGGCCTGCCCGAATAAACCCGCACGACCGTCGCACGTATTGCTGCCCGCCCGATCGGTGGAACAGGACCGTGCGACCCCTCATGTGCGTTAGCGGATTTCTGCCCGCTGGGCGGTGATGCCTGAAAGCTCGCACATAAAAGCCTGGATAGTTAACGGAAGGGTGAGTGCCACATGACACAGAACGCTGTCGACACGCCGCTGCAGGCTGCCGAGCATGATCCCTTTCTGCAGGTCATGTGGCGAGATTCGGAAACCACCGCGCGGGGCTATGTCGTGATCGACCAGCTGGTGTCCGGCATCGCCACCGGAGGCCTGCGCATGCGGCCGGGATGCACGCTCGACGAGGTCGGCGCGCTCGCCCGGGAGATGACGCTCAAGATGGGGGCATTCGGCATCCCGGTCGGCGGTGCCAAGGGCGGCATCGACTTCGACTCCGCCGACCCCCGCGCCGACGGGGTGCGGGAGCGGTTCCTCCAGGGCGTGCGGCCGCTGCTGGAACGCTTCTGGGTGACGGCCGGGGACCTCGGGACCCAGCAGGACGAGCTCGACAGCGCCTTCGCGCGGGTCGGCCTCGGAGACACTTCCTTCCACGCCGCCATGGTCCGGGCCCCGGACGAGGAGGAAGCGCGGGAGCGCGTCCGGCAGGCTTTCGCAACCCGGACGGACGGCCTGAAGCTCTCGGAGCTGGTCGGCGGCTTCGGAGTGGCGGAGGCGGCGCTGGCGGCGCTGGAGCACCGCGGCATCCCCGCTTCGTCCGCTCGCGCCGTCGTCCAGGGCTTCGGCACGATGGGCGGGGCCACGGCGCTCTACCTGGCGCGCGCCGGAGTCAAGATCGTCGGTGTCACCGACGCCCAGGGGCTGGTCCGCAACCCCTCGCGCGGCGTCGATGTCGAAGGTCTGCTGAGCGCGCGCAGCACCAGCGGGGTGATCGACCGCTCCGCGCTGCGCGACGACGACGAGGTGTGCCCCGGTGACGCGTGGCTGGACCAGGAGGTCGACGTCCTGGTCCCGGCCGCCGTCTCCTACGTGATCACCGAGGAGAACTGCCACCGCGTCACTGCCGAGCTCGTGGTGGAGGCCGCGAACGTACCCACCACCCCCGAAGCCGAACAGCTCCTGAAGGAGCGGGGTGTCGGCGTGGTGCCCGACTTCATCGCGAACACCGGTGCCGCCGCCGGAGCCTGGTGGGTCATCCTGGGCGACGTGGTCAGCCCCAGCGGAGCCTGCGGCCGACTGGCCTCTCAGATCCGGCCGCTGGTCCGCGAACTGATGATCCTGGCGGACGAGACCGGAATGTCGATGCGCGCCGCCGGGGTCCGGCTCGCGAAGCAGAACTCGCAGCGGATGATCGGTGAGTGCGGGGCGGCGGTGGCCTTCCGCGACCTGTTCGACCGCACGGACCGGGACCAGCAGCTGCCGGACGCACACACCGGTTCGGCGCCCGGGTCCGCGCCGGCGCCGGGCCCCGGGGCCGTCACCGACGTCGTCGCGGCGGCCCCGCCGAACGGGGTGGCTCCGATCGTGGCCGAGCTGGAGCCGGACGCCGGTCTCAGGGAGACCGGGCGGCAGCCCGCCGCCGCCTTCCCCGCCTACTGGCCGGGCACGTCCGACGAGCCCCCCGCGCGTCACTGAGAAGTCTCGCGCCTGTGCGGGTGCCTGCGGTCGGGAAGCCCCGGCCGCAGGCATCTCCCGTTCTGCCACGACGCGGCACCGGCACTCCGGTGCCACCACGGTGAACCGAGCTGACCGCCCCCGCTGGTCGGCGGCGGTCCGGAGGCCGGACCGTCCCCCCTTCCCCCCAGGCGCGTCGGGCCCAGGGTGACCGGATGCCGGGACGCGGCGGAGATGCAGGAATGGAGGCGCGGCGGAGTCCGGTTACCCGGTGCGCAAGGCAAGCGCACCGGAAGGATGGCGAGCGATGACGCGGGTGAGTGAACAGTCGCAGGACGCGGCCGGCGGGCCGCAGCCCGACCGGCCTGGCGAAGGGCGCGACGGTCCGCCCCGGCGCACCGGGCGCCAGTTGGTCGCCGCCTCGGTCGGCAACGGCGTCGAGTGGTACGACTGGTTCGCGTACTCCTTCCTCGCCACCTACATCGCCGACGAGATCTTCCCCGAGGGCACGGGCAGTTCACTGGTCCCCCTGCTCTCCACCTTCGCCGTCTTCGCCGTCGGCTTCTTCATGCGGCCCGTGGGCGGCCTCCTGCTGGGATCGGTGGCTGACCGGTCCGGGCGGCGGGCCGCGCTGACGCTGACCATTCTGCTGATGGGCGGCAGCAGCCTGCTGGTCGCGGTCACGCCCACCTACGCGTCCGCCGGGGTGCTGGCCCCGGTGGTGCTGGTGGTCGCGCGCCTGCTGCAAGGGCTCTCCGTGGGCGGTGAGTTCGCCGCCTCGACGACTTTCCTGGTGGAGTCGGCCGGCCCCGGCCGACGGGGGCTGTTCTCCAGTTTCCAGTATGTGTCGACGACCGCGGGCCAGTTGGTCGCCAGCGGCGTCGCCGCGCTGCTCGTCTCCACCATGAGCGACGGGCAGATGCACCAGTGGGGCTGGCGGGTGCCGTTCCTGTTCGGGGCACTGCTGAGCCTGGCCGGATTCTGGGTGCGGCGCGGGGCGCGGGAGACGCGGAGCGGGCAGCAGGCCGGGGCACCGCGCCCCGGGCTCTTCGATGCGCTGCGTCTGCACCCCCGCGAATCCCTCCTCATCGTGGGGATCACGGCCGGCGGGACGATCGCCTACTACGTGTGGACGGCCTACCTGCCCACGTACGCGGAGGTCAACGCCGGTCTCGACAAGAGCGACGCACTGATGTCCGGCACGATCTCGCTGGTCTTCTTCATGCTGCTCCAGCCGCTGGGCGGGATGCTGTCGGACCGGATCGGCCGCAAACCGCTGCTGCTGGCCTTCGCGATCGGCTTCGCCGTACTGTGCGTGCCGCTGCTGCGCGCGGTCGGTGACTCGTTCGCCTCATTGCTGCTGATCCAGTGCACCGGCATGGTGCTGCTCACCGGCTACACCTCGATCGCCGCGGCGGTGAACGCGGAGATCTTTCCCGCCCGGGTGCGGGCCACCGGCATCGGATTCCCGTACTCGCTGGCGGTGGCGCTCTTCGGCGGCACCGCGCCCTACGTCGGCACCCTGTTCGAGGACTTGGAAATTCCCGACGCCTTCCCGTGGTACGTGGCGGCGCTGTGCCTGTTGTCCGCGCTGGTCTATCTGCGGCTGCCGGAACGGTCCGGGGAGGAACTGGAGCGCTGACCCGGGGAGCCCTCCCGCGTCCCCTGACCCCGTACGCCGCGACAGGCAGCAGGCAGCAGGCAGCAGGCAGCAGGCAGCAGGCAGCAGGCAGCAGGAGCGGGCCCGGCCGCGCGCACCGTCCGCCGAATCGCGAGGCTCTTCCCGGGATTCGGCGGACCGGCCCACCGTAGAGCGGCTACCGTACGCTTACGGCCCGCTCCACACGGTCATCCGACGAGGAAGTCTGTGCCCTCGCCCTGCGATCCCCAGCACGCGCCCGCCGGTGACGTGGGCGCAGTGCTCATGATGATCGACTCCCAGCTCAAGGCCGTCTACGACGAGAACACCCGGCCCGACGCCGAACGGCGGCGGCTGGACCGGCAGTTCGCGGCCTCGCTCGGACCCGGCGGCACCGACGACGTGCTCGACGGCGCGTGCACGCTCATCTACCTGTTCATGCGGTGGCTGCGACTCGCCTACGAGGACCACGACAAGGACGTCATCGAGTGCGTGGTGCCGAACCTGGTCGCCTCGCTGCGCATGATGCCCAGGAGCGTCCGCCCGGAAGTCGTCCCCACCATGGCCGGCCTGCTCGTCGCCGCCGGTACCGGGCTGAGCCCCAGCCTGTGGCGTCAGCGGTTCGGAGAGTGGCGGCGGGAGGAGCTGAATTCCCTGGAGGCCACCGCCTTTCTGCTCGCCGAGCTCATCAACCGGATCACCGACGACCGTGACTCGCCACCCGCATGATCGCCGAGGCGCTGACCAGTGCGGACGAGAGCTGACGTGCCATCATTCGTGCTGCGGAGGCGGCCCGCCGCAAGCGGCATGCGTACGACACGGCGACCCACGCCGCGCATGACCTGGTGCCGGAAGGTGCCCGGGCGCGGCACTTCGCGGCGCCGGAGCGCCCCGGACGCACCGGCGCCCCGCCGACGGCGGAACGCCGCTCAGCGCAGCGGGTCGAGTCGGCGCAGCAGCGGCGGCACCTCACCGCCGGTCATGGCGTCGGCGAGCAGCCGCCCGGTGAGCGGCCCGAGCACCATGCCCCACATACCGTGCCCGCCGGAGACCTGCACCCGGGGCGAACGGCTCGCCCCGACCAGCGGCAGCCCGTCCGCGGTGCACGGCCGGGACCCCACCCACTCCTCGCGGCGGTCCTCCCAGTCCACATCGCGGAACATCGGCCGGGCCGACTCGACGATGGTGCGCACCCGCCGCGGATCGAGCGGCGCGTCGGGCGCGCGGAACTCCATGGTGCCGGTGACCCGGAAGCGGTCGCCCAGCGGATTGCACGCGATCCGCTGGCCCGACAGATAGATCGGATGCGTCGGCATCGCCCGCGGCCGCACCGTGAAGCTGTACCCGCGCCCTGCCTGCACCCGCATCCGGACCCCGAACGGCCGGGCCAGGGCGTCGAGCCACGCACCGCAGGCGAGTACGACCGCGTCGGCCCGCACCGTCTCCGCGACCGCGGAGACGGGAGAACGAACCAGCTCCACACCTGCCCTGCCCCGGTCACGGATCCTGGCCACCGAGCAGCCCTCGACGATGTCCCCGCCCCGCCTGCGGACATCCTCCGCGAGGGTGCGCAGGAACGCGGGCGGGTTGATGAAACGCTGCCCGTGCACCATCAGCCCCAGCCGGACTTCGTCACTGAGCACGGGCTCGAGCGCGCGCAGCTCCGCACCGGAGACGGCCTCGAACCGAGCCTCGTCCCCTCCGGTCGCGCTCATGTGCGCGAACTCCTCCAGTACATGTGCGCGGTCCTGCTGGTTCCGGCAGGCGATGACCAGCGGATCGGCGTCCTTCACGGGGGCGTGCACGCCGCCCTCGACGAGCTGCTCGTACGCCGCGAGGCAGCCGCGGTTGAGTTCGTTGAACACCGCCATCGTGCGCCGCCACCGCCGTGCCGTGCAGTTGCGCGCGAACGAGAGGAGGAAGGCCCACAGGTGACGGTCGACCGCCGGCGGCACGGACACCGGCGAGTCCCGGTCGAAGAGGGAGGCGATGCCGTAGCGCAGCACGGACGGCTCCGGGAGCGGCACGGTGAACGCGGGATTCAGCATGCCCGCGTTCCCCCACGAGGATCCCGCGGCCACTCCTCCGCGGTCCAGCACGGTCACCCGCACCCCGCGTTCCTGGAGGAACCAGGCGGCGGAGAGCCCGGCCATGCCCGCCCCGACGACGGCGACGTGTTCGGGTGCGGTGTGCGTTGTGTTCACGGTCACCTCGAAGAATCCGGAGAAGCAATGCGGTTGCCGAACCCGTCGGCCGGGCCGCCGCCCGGCGGCACCGGCCCGAGCGGGACGGGATCCGGTCTCATACCTCGATGACGTCCGCCGGGCCGTGGGTGAGCACGCGCGTGCCGTGCTCCTCGACCACGAACGTCTGGCTCAGTCCGACCCCTGACGTGCCGAAGGAGCGGAAGGAGCCGGGAATGTGGAACGTCATGCCGCTCACCAGAGGCTCGTGATTGTCCGGGGTGAGATAGAAGGGGGCGCCGTCCATCCAGTGCGGCTTGTGCGCCAGGCCGACGGGATAGCCGAAGAGCTGGTGGAACATGACGTCGTCCGGGAGCGGCCCCAGCGCCTTGCCGGCCTGGACGGCGACCTGCGCGGCGGTGACGCCGTCCGCTGCGGTCTCCAGCACGGCGGCGACGGCCGTGCGGGCCAGCTCCGCCAGCCGTCGGTCCGCCGCGTCCAGCGCTCCGTCCCGCACGACCGTGCGCATCACAGGCGCGTGGTAGCGGTCCCGGGTCCCGGCGAACTCCAGGAAGGTGGGCCCGCTGCCCAGCTCCCGGCCCACCCAACTGGAGTGCGGAATGCCGCCGCGCCGCCCGGTGGCGACGACCGGCCCCCAGGCCGAGGGCGAGTCCGCCTCGCGGTACAGCGCCTCGGCGATCGCCGCGGCCACCGAGGAGTCGGTCGCTCCGTGGGCGCCGGTGGCGGCCACCCCCGCCGCCACGCCCCGCTGGGTCACCGCGGCCGCCTCCTCCATCCGGCGCAGCTCGGCGGGGGAGAGCACCAGGCGGGCGCGCTCGACCAGATGGTCCGGGTGCACGACCACCAGTCCCTGCTCGCGCAGCAGCTCCAGCGCGCGCGGGGGCGTGGAGGCGTGGCCGACCTCGACACCCACCCGCGCGCCCCGGGGGAGCACCCTGGCCGCGTGCCGGATGAAGAGTTCCAGGCCGCGCAGCGCGTCCGCGTAGCCGCAGTAGTGGAGGCTGCCGGCCACCGAACTGGCCAGCGCCCTGCCGACCTCCAGGTCGGGCAGGTAGAGATGGGTCTCGGAGCCGGTGACCAGCAGCGGCTGCGGAGCTGTCTCCGCCGTGTGGAAGCCGCACAGATACTCCACGCTGGAGGGCCGGAAGACCAGCATCGCGTCCAGCGGCAGCCGCTCCATACGGCCGCGCAGCTCCCGCAGCCGCGCCGCGTACTCCGCCTCGTCGAAGGCGGGGCCCTCCGTCGCCCGGATCGACGCGGCGTTCTCCTCGGTGAGCCAGCCCGGCGACGGGGCGTTGCCCAACCGGGTGACGTCGGGTCCGTGTCCGCCGTGTTCCGTGGTGCCCATGTGCCCCTCTTCTCTTCCTGACGGAGGAATGTCGGTGACCGTTCGGCAGCCGTGCCCCGCCCGCCGCTGTCGTGTGACACGGCGGCCCCGGGGCGTGCGGCTGCCCGTGCCGGGTGTTTCGTCGTACCCGCCCGGTGCGGGGGAGCGCACCGGCCGGGTACCACGGCTTCCGGTGCCCCGCTGCCACCGCCGGGGCGGCGCGGGCGGGAGCAGGCGCGGGAGCGGAGCAGGGTGGTGTGTGAGATCGGTCTGCTGCGGCGGGGTCCGCCCGACAGGAGGGCTTTCGCCGTGCACGCAGTCTCGTGCACCGCGTTCTTTCACGTCCATCGGGAAAACCTTCAGCGATCTCATTAGGTTTGGTTAATGGAACTCTCGCTGAACCGGTTGCGCATGCTCCGGGAGCTGTCCCGGCGCGGCACCCTCACCGAGGCGGCGGCCGCGCTCCACTACACGCCCTCTGCCGTCTCCCAGCAGTTGGCCGCGCTGGAGCGGGAGGTGTGTGTGCCGCTGCTGGAACACGTCGGGCGCCGCGTCCGGCTGACGGAGATCGGGCGCGTGCTGGCGCAGCACGCGGAGGAGATCCTGGCCGCCGAGGAGCGCGCCCGGATCGCGCTCGAACAGGCGCGGGAAACCCTCACCGCCGAACTGACCGTGGGCGTACTGGCGACTCTCGCCGGAACCCTCGTGCCGCCCACGCTGGCCACCCTCGCCGAACGCCACCCCGGAGTGCACGTCAGGACGCGGGAGGTCGTACCGGAGGAGACTCAGGCCGCCGTACGGGACGGTGACCTCGACCTGGCGTTCGTACTGGACTATCCCACCGCCCCCGGCTCCGGCGCCCTGGACGGCGCGCTGGAGAGCACTCTGGTCGGCGTGGAGCAGCTCTACCTCGTCGCCCCGCACGGCGCCCTGAGCACACCGGCGGCCCCCGGCGCATCCGCCGAGGAGCCGCCCGCGACTGCCGCACCGCCGCGGTCCGCGGCCCGGGACAGCGCGGCCCCGGGCGCCCCCGTGGACCTCGCTGATCTGGCCGGCAGCTCCTGGGTCGCCTCCGGGACCGACACCGAGTTCGGACGGGCCCTGTGCGCGGTGTGCCGGACGGCAGGCTTCACCCCGCGGATCGCGCATCAGATCGACGAGCAGGCCACGGCCATGGCGATGGTGGCGACGGGCCTCGGTATCACCCTGGTCGCCGAACTCGCGTTGCCACTGCGGCCGGCGAACGTCGACGTCTTCCCCTTCCGGGACCCGATCAGGCGCCGCATCACCGTCATCCGGCGGACCTCGACCAGAGACCGCCCCTCCGAACTGGCCTTCGTCCGCGCCGCCCTGGACACGGCAGCCGCGCTCCGGCTGCTGGAGGATCCGGACGGTCGCTGAGAGACGGGCCGCGCCGCGCCACCGATGCCGGGCTCCGGATGCGTCGCATCCAGGGGAGCAAGCCGCACGGTGTGCAAGGCAGTGCTCCGGACGATTACTGGGGGAGGGCGGCGAGGGAGCGGGCGGGATGGCGCGGACCGAGGAAGACCACGACCCCTTCGCCCTCGGGGGCGGGATGGGTGGCCTGGGTCCAGCCCTGGCGGCGGTAGAACGAGACGGCCCGCGGCGATCTGACGGACGTCAGCAGCCAGACGCGGCCTCCGGGGGCGTCCGCCGCCACCGCGGCCAGCAGAGCGGCGGCGAGACCGGTGCCGCGGGCCGCGGTGCGCACGGCCAGCTCGGCGACCTCCCGGGCGCCGCACAGCCACGCGGCGGTACGCTCCGCGCCCAGCGCGGCGGCCGCCTGCTGATAGCAGCGGCCGGCCGGAAGGCGGGCGGGAGTCGTGCGGGCGGTGGCGAAGCCGGACGTACGCCCCTCCCCGCCGGCCGTCACCGCGGTGAACCCGGGCCCGAACGCCTCCTTCCGCAGCCGCGCCACGAACTCCGCGGCCCGCTCCACCTCTTCGTTCCACGGTGGCGCGCAGAACGCGTCGACGTACACGCCGCGCAGCGCCTCCGCCTGCTCCAGCAGCGCGGCACCCCGGACGACGCGGAGGTCGGAGGCCGTCACGCCGCCCGCCCGGCACCGGCCGGAGTGCCAGGCTGGAGCGCCGCGTACTCCAGCGGTGCCGACGGGTCGACGGACACTCCCAGCGGCGCGGGCTCGGCACCGGAGCGCACCAGCAGATCACCGACGGCCGCGATCATCGCCCCGTTGTCCGTGCACAGCGTCAGCGGCGGGACGCGCAGTTCCACCCCGGCGGTGGCGCACCGCTGCTCCGCCAGGGCCCGGACCCGGGAGTTGGCCGCCACGCCGCCGACCACCACCAGGGTCCCGACGCCGTGGGCGCGGCAGGCCGCGACCGCCTTGCGGGTCAGCACGTCGGCCACAGCCTCCTGGAGGGCGGCGGCCCCGTCGGCCACGGGCGGCTCCTCGCCACGGAGGCGGTGCTGCTCGGCCCAGCGGGCCGCAGCCGTCTTGAGCCCGGAGAAGGAGAACGCGTACGGGTCGTCGCCGGGACGCGTCAACGGCCTGGGGAAGGCAACGGCCCGCGGATCGCCGTCCCGTGCCGCCCGGTCGACGGCCGGACCGCCCGGATACGGCAGGCCCAGCACGCGGGCGACCTTGTCGAAGCACTCACCGGCCGCGTCGTCCAGGGTGTCACCCAGGTGCAGGATCGGCTCCCGCACCAGGTCCCGGACCAGGAGCAGCGAGGTGTGGCCGCCGGAGACGATCAGCACCACGGAGGGGTCGGGCAGCGGCCCGTGCTCCAGGGTGTCCGCCGCGACGTGTCCGGCCAGATGGTGCACCCCGTACAGCGGTGCTCCCACCGCGTAGGCGAGGCTCTTCGCCCCGGCGAGCCCCACCTGCAGCGCGCCCGAGAGACCGGGCCCGGTGGTGACCGCGAGCGCGTCGATCTGGCTCAGCCGCAGACCGGCCTGGTCGAGCGCCCGCCGGACCACGGGGTTGAAGGAGTGCAGATGCGCGCGGGCCGCGATCTCGGGCACGACACCGCCGAACCGCGCGTGCTCGTCCATGCTCGACGCGACGACATGCGCCAGCAGTTGCCCGTCCCGCACGACCCCCGCACCTGTCTCGTCGCACGACGACTCGATACCGAGCACGATCGGTCCTCGGGACACGGCCACTCCCTCACATCCGGCTTTCTTGCACGCACATTGTAGTTGCAACCAAGATGCAATAAATGTCTCGCGGGGTCGTGAGGCCTGGAAGGGGATCCGGGACGACGCCGGCAGAAGACGACCCTGACGCGCGTCCGGACGGTGCGGGCGGCGAGAATTTCCCGCACCACCACGTCAGCGATCATGAAAGAGGAACCCGTGAGCAGACCGGCTCGGCAGCGTGCGGCGGCCCTGTACGCGATATCCGCCACCTGCGCCGTCGTGGGCGCGCTGCTGTGGGTGCGCGGACACGACCGGATGGGGCAGCCACCCCGCTCCTACGGGGCCTACCTGGCGGTCGACGGCTATACGCCCTCGACGTGGCAGGTTTGGTCCTCGGCGGTGCCGCAGGACCGACTGGGTGTGTACCTCGTCGTGTTCGGCGCTCTGCTGGCGGTGGGGACGCGCGTGTTCCTGGCGCGGCGCGGCTGACGGCCGTCCGGTCGCGGAGGCACTGTGTACCGGCCTGCCCGACCCCCGCCGCTTCCTCGGCGGACACGGCGAGCGGGAGTGCGCATTCCCGTCGGCCGGCCGAGGATCGGGCGGGCCGCACAGTCGGCCCGCCCGGCGGGAACGGGCCGGTGTGCGCGCCCGTTCAGTCCTCGCGGCCGGAGGTCAGCCCGCGGCGTCCAGCGCCCGCCGGGCTGCCGCGACGGCGGCGGGGTCGGTGACGAAGTGCCCGTCCTCCGCGGCCGAGGCGCCTGCGGCGCCGAGCGGCACCCATCTCCCGCCGCGCCGGGGCGCGGCCCGGGTCTTGGCGGAGAGGTGGACGGCGGCGGCGCCCGCGGCGAGCAGCTCCGCGACCGTGCCCGGGCGCACCCCGCCGCCGGCCATCACCTCCACGCCGTCAGCGGCGGCGGCCATCTCGGCGATCAGCTCGGCCCCCTCGACCGCGGTGGCGGCCCCGCCCGAGGTGAGCACCCGGTTGAGGCCGAGCCCGGGCAGCAGCGCCGCGGCCGCGACCGGGTCGGCGGTCTGGTCGACGGCCCGGTGCAGGGTGACCTCGACCGGCCGGCCCGCGGCGTGCGCGGCTTCGGCGAGCGCGGCCACGACGGGGACGTCGAGGGCGCCGTCGGCGGTGAGCGCCCCGATCACCACCCCGGCGGCTCCGGAGGCGACGGCCGACCGCACCTCGGCGGCCATCAGCGCCACTTCCTCCGCGTCGTGCACGAAGTCGCCGGGCCGGCACCGGACCAGGACGTGCACCGGCGGGCCCGCTTCGGCGGCGGCCTCGACCAGCGCCGCGGACGGGGTGAGGCCGCCCAGCTCCAGGCCGGTGCACAGTTCGACCCGGTCGGCGCCGTGCTCGCGCGCGATGCGGGCACCGGCCGGTGAGGTGACGGCGATCTCCAGGGCGGGGCGGGCGGTCACTCGTCGTCCCCGGTCAGCGGCTGGTCGGAGGCCGGGATGCGGCGGGCCCGCAGGTCCGGGTCGGCCATGCCGCGGTCGAAGGGGAACATCGGGCGGCGGATGCGGTGGTGGCCCAGGCGCACCAGGTCCTGGTCGACGCCGCCGGGGGTGAGCGCCATCTTCCAGCCGGCCGACATCTCGGCCAGTTCCGGCTCCAGGTAGCCGATCTTCACGATCACGATGTCGGCGCCACGCGGGTCGAGGCCGAGGTCGGTGAAGTCGTGCTCGTGGTGGTAGGGCTTGCGGCGCCGGGTGAGGATCGCGTGGACGCTGCCGATCCGGATCACGACCTCGGTCCCGGCGTCCCGGTCGCCGTGCCGGACGGCGTGGACCACGCCGGTGAGGGTGACCGGACCCGCGTGCCGGTCGTCGACCTCGGCTCCGGCGGTCACGGTGACGGTGGCGCCGACGCCCGCCGCGACGGCGGTCTCGACCGCCTCCGGACCCGGGAGGGAGGCGTAGAGCACCGTCGGGCCGTCGTCCTGTTGGAACTCCGGGCGCTCCAGCAGCCGGGTCAGGCCCCAGGTGACGTCGCCCGCGCCGCCCGCGGTCGGGTTGTCACCGGTGTCGCTGACGTAGAACGGGCGCTGGTCGGAGGCGAGCGCCTCGTCCAGGATGCCGTCGAAGGTGCCGGTGGGGGCGACGAAGTCGAAGTCGTGGCGGGCGTCCCAGAAGCCGCGGGCGAGCCGTTCGGCGCCCGCAGCGACGGCGTCCCCGTCCGGGCCGGTGACCACGACGGCGGCCCGGTTGCGGGGCTCGTCGGCCCAGGCGTAGCCGACCCAGATCGCGGCGTCGGTGACGCCGTCGGCGGCCTCGACCTCCTCGACGGCCGCGTACACGCTCCGGGCGGGCTCCACGCGGGTGGAGGTCTGCTCGCCGGCCAGCAGCACCGGTACCGGCACCCACGCCTTGGCCGGGCGGGGTGCGCCGGAGGCCAGCAGGTCCACCAGGTTGCGGGCGGCCCGCTCCTTGGTCTCCATGTGGTCCTCGTGGGGCGCCATCCGGTAGCAGGTGATCAGGTCGCTGCGGTGGACGAGTTCCCGCGAGACGTTGCCGTGCAGGTCCATGGAGGTGGAGACGGTCACGCGGGGGCCGACGGTGGCGCGGATGCGCTCCAGCAGCACGGCCTCGGCGTCGTCGACGCCCTCGACGGTCATGGCGCCGTGGATGTCGTACCAGAGGCCGTCCGGCTCGGGCAGTGCCGCGAGCCTCTCGATCAGCTCGCCGGTCAGCTCCTCCCACGCGGCGGCCGTGACGGTGCCGCCCGGCAGTGACTTGCCGACGAGTGCGCCGTGCCACTCGGCGGCCTCGCGCAGCTCCCGGCCGGGCGCCAGGAAGGGGTAGCGCTCGAGCACCTCCTCGCCGCGCGAGGGATGGAAGGCGGGGGCCAGGGTGCGGGCGGGGGAGAAGGTGGAGGACTCGATGCCGAGTCCGGCTATCGCGATCACCGGGCGGTCGGCGGGGGTGAGGGGGCGTGACACGGCTGTTCTCCTACGGTGTGCGGGGGCCCGGCGAGGCGGGGGAGGCGGGGGAGGGAAGGTGGCCGGAGGCCAGGTCGGTGCGGCCGACCTGGCGCAGGGCGTCGGCGAGAGCGCGTTGCAGCGCGAACTGCCCGGCGCCCACCAGCCCGGCGTCGGCGCTGAGGCTGACGCGTTCGATGGTGAGGTGTTCGGTGACCAGCGGGTGGCAGCTTTCGTACAGCTGGCTGCGCACGGCGGCGACGAACGGTTCCAGGGTGGAGAGGATGCCGCCGAGGTAGACGGCGTCGGGGTTGAAGAAGTTGACGTTGGCGGCCAGGACCTGGCCCAGGTAGTCGCCGGCCTTGCGGACGGCGCGGGTGGCCTCGGGGTCGCCGTGGCCGGCGAGCCGCACCACATCCTCCAGGCGCTCGACCTGTGCGCCGCGCTCGCGCAGGATGCGGACCAGCGCGGCGCCGGAGGCCACGGTCTCCAGACACCCGGTGTTGCCGCAGGAGCAGGGGGTTTCGGCACCGCCGACGACGCGGATGTGGGTGATCTCGCCGGCGGCTCCGGTGGCGCCCCGGAAGAGCCGGCCGTCGACGATGACTCCGGCACCGATCGCGGAACCGATCTTCACCATGATCGACTGCCGGTGTTCGGCGGGCCGCACGGTGTGCTCGCCCACCGCCATGCAGTTGGCGTCGTTGTCGGCTGCGGCCGGGACGCCGAAGCGGTCCTGGAGCCAGGAGATGATCGGGAAACGGTTCCAGCCGGGCATCCGGGCCGGCATGACGGCCGAGCCCGAGACGACGTCGACCGGGCCCGGTAGCGAGAGGCCGACGCCGCGCAGCCCGGGACCGTGGTCCTCGGCCAGCGCCTGCAGGGTCTCGGCGAGCCGCGGCAGGGCCGCCTCGGGTCCCTCGTCGATGGCGAACGGAACGGTCGAGACGCCTGCGACGCCGCCGCCGGGCAGCACCACGCCGACGCGGGCATGCCGTCCGCCGAGGTCGGCGGCGACGGCGAACTCGTCGGTGCCGCCGAGCCGCAGCACCTTTCGGGGCCGCCCGCCGGTGGACGCCTGGGTGCCCTCCTCCGCGATGAGCCCGCGCTCGACGAGCCGGCTCACGGCCAGCGAGACCGTGGAGGCGGCGGCACCGAGCAGACCGGCGAGCTCGGCGCGCGAGGACGCCTGTCCCGACGCCACGAGCTCCAGTATCCGCGGGGCGAGGGCCGAGGCGCCCTTCGCGTCCTTGGAGCCCCCTGGACTTATTTCATTCATGGACGAAGTAACTTCCGCGATGGGTGGGTGTGCCGGAGACAGTACGCCCGAGCGGCGCGTTGCGGAACGGTTCCTGATGATCTTTTCCAGCCATAAAAATTGCCCAAAACCCCGCAAAGCGCAGCATCGTGGCTGGTTCTCAGGGTAGGCCGAACTTTTTCCATAACCGCAGATACTTACTTGTTACAGAACTTTGTTTGTGTGCGCGCCGCAGCAGGCGTTAGCTGTCGTGAACACAGCGCCGGTCCGACGGCGCCAGCCCGGTTCACCGGGCTCCCCCTTCGGGTCCTACCTCCTGAGGAGAGCCATGTCCCCTGCTCGTAAGGCCGCCGGCCGCCGCTGGGCCCTTGTCGCGGGCGCCACCGCCACCACCGGAGCACTGCTGGCCGGCTGCTCCGGCGGCGGCACCTCGTCCGCCTCCGGCGCCTCGGACACGATCAACTACGCGCTCCCGGCCAACTTCACGCCGAACTGGATCCTCCCGATCGGCACCGCCGCACATCTGAACACCAACAACTCCTCCATATCGCAGTCCCTGTGGGAGCCGCTGATCGCCTACGACGGCTCCACCGGCAAGGTCGGCTGGAACAAGGACAACTCGCTCGCCACCGCCGCGGACTTCGCCGACGACAGCAAGAGCGTCACCGTCACCCTCGGTGACCGGCACTGGAGCGACGGGAAGCCCGTCACTTCCCGCGACGTGGAGTTCTGGTTCAACCTCGTCAAGGAGAACAAGAAGGACTGGGCCAGCTACAGCCCCGGCAAGGCACCGGACAACTGGAAGTCCTTCAAGACCGTCGACGACACCCACTTCACCCTCACCTTCGACCGGGCCTACAACCAGCAGTGGATGCTCGCCAACGAGCTGAGCATGATCCGCCCGATGCCGCAGCACGTCTGGGACAAGACCAGCGACTCCGGCTCCGTCTCCGACCTGGACCGCACCCCCGCCGGGGCGAAGAAGGTCTGGAAGTACCTCAACGGAGTCGCCAAGAAGATCTCCGGCTACGCCACCGACCCGCTGTGGAAGACCGTCAGCGGCCCCTACACCCTCAAGTCCTTCTCCACCGCCGGAAAGGTGCAGCTCACCGCCAACGCCGAGTACGACGGCGGCGGCAAGGCCCACATCAAGAACGTCAACCTGCTGCCGTTCACCACCACCGACGCCGAGGAGAACGCGCTGCGGGCCGGCACCGTCGACTACGGCTACATCAAGGCCACCGACCTCGGCCAGAAGTCGCAGTTCACCGCCAAGGGCTACACCGTCCGGCCGTGGTCGGGCTGGGCCATCACCTACATGCCCTACAACTTCAACAACCCGAAGATGGGCCCGGTCTTCAAGCAGCTCTACGCCCGCCAGGCCATCCAGATGTCGGTGAACCAGAAGACGCTCTCCAAGGTCGTCTTCAACGGCACCGCGGTGCCCACCTACGGCCCGATCCCGCAGGGCCAGAAGTCCTCCTTCCTCTCGAAGAAGCAGCAGGACAACCCCTACCCCTTCGACACCGCCAAGGCCCGCAAGCTGCTCACCGACCACGGCTGGAGCGAGCGCGGCGGCACCATGGTGTGCACCAGCCCCGGCGACGGCGACGGCCACTGCGGCAAGGGCGTCGACAAGGGCACCAAGTTCTCCATGCAGGTGCTCTCGCAGTCCGGCTCCACCGTGACCGACAACATGATGAGCGCCCTGCAGTCGTCGTTCGCCAAGACCGGCATCGACTTCCACATCAAGACCGCACCGGTCAACTCCGTCCTCTCGCAGTCCGGCCAGTGCAAGGCGAGCGAACCGAGCTGCAAGTGGCAGCTCTCCTTCTTCGGCACCGCCGGCAGCTGGTACTACCCCGCCTACCCCAGCGGCGACTCGCTCTTCGCCGGCGGCGGCGGCTCCAACTTCGGCAACTACTCCGACCCCGAGGTCGACAAGCTGGTCGCCCGGACCACCACCTCCGCCTCCGACGAGGCCATGCGCGACTACAGCGCAGCCCTCGCCGAGAAGCTCCCGGTGGTGTGGCTGCCCGAACCCGACTACCAGGTCTCCGTGGTCAAGAAGGGACTCGGCGGCTTCGCACAGGACTCACTCGCCAACTTCCACCCCGCCATGTGGAAGTGGACCAAGTAGCCCGTCACCGCGACCGCGCGCACCACCGAGCCCGAGCGACGGAACACAGATGAGCACTCCCACATACCTGATCAGACGCGTCCTGCAGGCCGCCGCGGTCATCCTGATCGTGACGATCGTGGTCTTCGCCCTGCTGCACGCCCTGCCCGGGGGTCCCGCCCGCGGGATCCTCGGCCCGCAGGCCACCGCACAGCAGATCGCCGCCTTCGACCACGAGCAGGGCCTCGACAAGCCCCTCCCCGTGCAGTACCTCTACTACCTGGGGCAACTGGCACACGGCGACCTCGGCACCTCCTACACCCTCAACGAGCCGGTGTCGCAACTGATCACCGAGCGGCTGCCGAAGACCCTGCTGCTGACCGTCCTCTCCGCGGTCGTCGGCCTGCTGCTGGCCGTACCGCTGGGGATGTGGCAGGCCGTGCGGCGGAACAAGCCGGTCGACTACGTCATCACCACGCTGAGCTTCATCGCCTACTCCACACCCGTGTACTTCCTCGGGCTGATCCTGGTGCTGGTGTTCAGCCAGGCGCTGCCGTGGTTCCCCTCCCAGGCCCCGCAGGGGCACACACTGGGCGAGGTGCTCGCCCACCCCCAGGGACTGGTGCTGCCCGTCGCCGCCGGCGCCGCCTCGATGGTCGCCGTCTTCAGCCGCTACATGCGCGCAGCCACCCTGGAGAACCTCTCCGAGGACTACGTCAGGACGGCCCGGGCCGGGGGCTCCCGCTCCCGGGCCATCCTGTGGCGGCACGTCTTCCGCAACTCGCTGACCCCGGTGGTCGCCATGCTCGGCTACTACGTGCCGGTGCTGTTCGGCGGCGCCCTGGTCGTCGAGCAGCTCTTCAACTACCCCGGCATGGGCCTGCTCTTCTGGACCGCCGCACAGTCCTCCGACTACCCGGTGCTGCTCGGCTGCGTGCTGATCATCGCGGTCGCCACCGTGACCGGCACGCTGCTCGCCGACATCGTCCAGCGGATCATCGACCCCCGAGTGAAGGCAGGCCGGTCATGAGCACTGTCATGCAGCCGGACCGCACCCCCGGCACGGGCACCACCACCCCCGAGCCCGCCGCCTCGGGAACCCGGCTTGCCGTCCGGCGCTTCCTGCGCAACCGGCTCGCGGTGGTCGGCCTCGGCGTCGTCGTCTTCTTCGTCCTGTTCTGCTTCGCGGGCCCGCTGGTCTACTCGACCGACCAGACCCACACCCTGCTCCAGCAGGTCAACCTCGCCCCCAGCGGCGCACACTGGCTGGGCACCGACGCCGTCGGCCACGACCAACTGGGCCGGCTGATGTACGGCGGCAAGGTGTCGATGACCGTCGGCCTCGCCGCCGGCGTCCTGGCCACGGTCATCGGCACCCTGTGGGGCGCCGCCGCCGGATACGCAGGTGGCTGGGTCGACGCCGTCATGATGCGGATCGTGGACGCCGGCATCGCCATCCCCGCCCTCTTCATCCTGCTGGTGGTCTCGGCCATCACCACCCCCGGACTGGGCGGCCTCGTCCTCATCCTCGGCTTCGTCTCCTGGCTGGTGCCTTCGCGGCTGGTCCGCGCCGAGACACTCACCCTGAAGAACCGCGACTACGTCCTGACGCTGCGCGCCATCGGCGGCACCCACTCCAGGGCCATCACCCGGCACATCCTGCCCAACTCGGTCTCCACCATCGTCGTCGCGGCTACCTTCCAGATCGCCGACGCGATCCTGCTGGTCGCCTACGTCTCCTACCTGGGCCTGGGCGTCCAGCCGCCGTCCACCGACTGGGGCGGCATGCTGTCGGCGGGCCTGACCGCCGCCTACTCCGGCTACTGGTGGCTCATTCTGCCGCCCGGCCTCGCCATCATCCTGGTGGTGTGGGCGTTCAACGCGATCGGGGACGGGCTCCGCGACGCTTTCGACGTGAGGGGACGCGGATGACCGCCACCGAAAGCCCCGCTGCACCGGCGGCCGGGCCCATCCTGCAACTCGACGGCCTCGGCGTCGTCTTCACCACCCAGTCCGGCGAGGTGCCCGCCGTCCGCGGCGTGTCCCTGCTGGTCGAACCCGGCGAGACCCTCGCCCTCGTCGGCGAGTCCGGCTCCGGCAAGTCCACCGTCGCGCTCGCCGCGATGGGCCTGCTCGCCGACAACGCCCGCGCCACCGGGAGCGCCGCCGTCGCCGGCACCGAGGTGATCGGCGCCGGCGAGGCCGCGCTCGCGGGCCTGCGCGGCCGGACCGTCTCGATGGTCTTCCAGGAACCGGCCACAGCCCTGGACCCGCTCACCCGCGTCGGCAAGCAGATCGCCGAGGTCGTCCGCAACCACCGCGACGTCTCCGCCAAGGACGCCGCCGCCGAGGCCGTGGACCTGCTGCGCCGCGTCGGCATCCCCGAACCGGAGAAGCGGGCCTCGGCCTACCCCTTCCAGCTCTCCGGCGGCCAGCGCCAGCGCGTCGTCATCGCCATGGCCATCGCCAACGAACCCGCGCTGCTCATCGCCGACGAGCCGACCACCGCGCTGGACGTCACCGTGCAGGCCGAGATCCTCGACCTGCTGCGCCGCCTCGCCGCCGAGACCGGCACCGGCGTGCTGCTGGTCACCCACAACATGGGTGTGGTCGCCGACTTCGCCGACCGGGTCGCGGTCATGTACCAGGGCGCCCTCGTGGAGACCGGCCCCGTCGAGGACGTGCTGCTGCACCCCTCCCACGAGTACACCCGGCGGCTGCTGGCCGCGGTGCCGCGCCTCTCCGTCGCCGAGGGGAGCGCGCCGCAGGCGCCACGGCCCGCCGCACCCGCTGCCGGGGCCGAGCCGGTCGTCGAACTGGACGGCGTCTCCGTCGTCTTCGGACGCGGCAGGAACGCCGTACGGGCGCTGGACGGTGTCTCCCTCGCCGTGCGCCAGGGCGAGACCCTCGGCCTGGTCGGTGAGTCGGGCTCCGGCAAGTCGACCGCCGCCCGGGTCGCGCTCGGCCTGGTCCCGCCGACCGAGGGCACCGTCTCGCTGTTCGGCACCGACCTGGCCCGCACCCGCTCCCGGGCCCGCCGGGCGCTGCGGGCCGGCATCGGCGTGGTGCTGCAGGACCCGGTGGCCTCACTGGACGCCAGGATGACCGTGGGCGAATGCGTCGCCGAACCCCTCAGGGTGCACCGCCGGGGACTGAACGCGCGGGAGCGCCAGGACCGCGTCGCCACCGTCCTGGACCGGGTCAGACTGCCGCGCGAGGTGGCCCGGCGGGCGCCCAGGGAACTGTCCGGCGGGCAGCGCCAGCGGGTCAGCCTCGCCCGCGCTCTGGTGCTGGAGCCCCGGCTCCTGGTCGCCGACGAACCCACCAGCGCACTCGACGTCAGCGTGCAGGAGGCCGTCCTCGAGGTGGTCTCCGAACTCCAGGCCGAACTCGGCTTCGCCTGCCTTTTCGTCTCCCACGACCTCGCGGTCGTCCAGCACTTCGCGCAGCGCGTCGTGGTGATGCGCGCCGGCCGGGTCGAGGAGCAGGGCGACACCGGCAGCACGTTGCTGCGGCCGGAGACCGACTACACGCGCAGACTGCTGGCCGCCGTGCCGGTGCCCGACCCGGTGGTGCAGCGCGGCCGCAGAGCCGAACGCCTGGCCACCCTGGCAGCGGGCCGGACGGAGGCGAGGGCTTGACCTCCCGGGAACGCACCCTCTTCGCCGGGGTGGACATCGGCGGAACCACCACCGAAGTGGTGCTCTGCGCCGAGGACCTGACCGTCCTGGACCGCGCCGGGACGGCGACCCCGGCGGCCGACGGCGGCCAGGCCATGATCGGCAAGGCGCTCGGCGCGCTGGCTCCGCTGCTGGAGCGCACCCCCGGGCGGCTGGCCGGCGTCGGCACCGGCGCGGCCGGCGTCGTCGACTCCGACGCCGGACGCATCCTGGTGGCCAGCGACTCCTTCACCGGCTGGGCGGGCTTCGCGGTCGCCGATGCCGTCGCATCGGCACTCGGCGTCCCGGCCTACCTGGACAACGACGTCAACGCCTTCCTGTACGGGGAGGTGTACGGCGGCGCCGTGCGCGGCGAGACCGACGTCCTCGGCATCACGCTGGGCACTGGGGTCGGCGGGGCACTGTGGACCGGCGGCGCACTGTTCCCCGGGCCGCACGGCGCGGCGGGCGAGATCGGGCACATCCCGGGATTCGGCGACCTGCCCTGCACCTGCGGCGGCCGCGGCCATCTGGAGACCCTCGCCTCCGGGCGGTCGCTGTGCGCCCGGTACGCCGAGCGCACCGGCCGCCGGCTCACCGCGCGCGAGATCGCCGACGCCGCCGGACACGGCGACGCGGACGCCCTCGCGGTCTACCGGGCCGCCGCCGGGGGCCTCGCGCGGGCCATCGTGATGACGGTGGGCCTCGTCGACGTCACCACGGTGGTGGTCGGCGGCGGCGTCAGCGGTGCCTGGTCGCTGCTGGAGCCCCTGATACGGGAGCAGTTGGCCGCCGAGCCGCCGGTCAGCGGCCACCCGGTCCGGCTGGTGCGGGCCGCGCTGGGCGCCGACGCGATCCCGGTGGGCGCGGCGGCCAGGGCCCGCCGGGAACTGACCGCGGGCGCCCTGGTCTGAGACCGTACCGGGATCCGGCGGCACCATCCGGCCGCACCCGCCGGCGGGTGCACCGGACCTTGCCGCCGGTGCACCCGCCGACTTCCTCCCGGCGATCCCGATCCGGGCGGAAGGCGTGCTCGACCGAGCGGCCGCGGAGCCCGTCGAAGCCGTCGGCAACGGCACCACGAGACCGGTGTGCCTGCCCGCGTCAGCGGCCGGGGCCGAACAGTTCGCCCTGCACGGGGAGGTCGTCGGCGGCCGTGGCGGCGGGTTTCGGCCGGAGCCCGGCTGCGACGTCGAGATCGAGGAGTGTGGACCAGCGACCGGCCCGCGCTCCGTCGGCCAGCAGCCGCCGGAAGACCTCGGCGGTCGCCTCCACGTCCGGCATCGCCCGGTGCCGCCCGCGAGGTGGCGGCATGCCGTAGTGCCGCAGCAGCGCGTCCAGCCCGTACGAGGACAGGCCGCGCAGTACCCGCCTGGCCAGCCTGAGCGTGTCCAGTATCGGGGCGGCGCCGAGGGTGGGGCAGTGCGAGGCGTGACGCGCGATCAGCCCGGCCTCCGTGGAGGCGTGCTGGGCGACGAGCCGGTAGGGCGGCGACGTCAGACGCCGCTCGAGTCCGGCGAGGACCTCGGCAGGTGGCGGTGCGCTGCGCAAAGCGGCTTCGGTCATGCCGCCGGCCAGGTCCCGCGCCGTGACCGGCACATCCGACGGAGGCCGGATCAAGGAGGCGAAGCGGCCGTCCTCCACCAGCCGCCCTCCGCGGACGACCAGGGCGAGAGCCGCGACCTCGGTGGGCTCGGCCGGACGCCCCGCCGGGGTGAGCGCCTCGAAGTCGATCACCACGAAGGTCGTGCCGCGCAGATTCCCGATCAGGCTGCCCATCCCGCGGCATCCTGCCCGATCACCTCCGGAACACTGCTACCGCGGCGCGCCGAGCGTGTCGCGACACGGCAGCCCCTTGCCGCAGGCCCCGTCGCCGGGGAACCGGCCCGTGGCAGGGACGTGGTGGCAGGGGTGGCAGGAGTCGAACCTGCGGCATCCGGTTTTGGAGACCGGCGCTCTGGCCTCTGAGCTACACCCCTCCGACACGCTTCAGCCTGGCACCCCGGGCAGGCGGACCGCCAGGGAATTTCCGCGGTCCCGGTTGCCGACCGGAGTGCTGCCAACCGTGGATCCTCTCCGGCAGCCCGGGCACGGATGAGCCCGGTGCCCGCGAGGAGGCCCGCCCCTCCGGGCATCGGCGGACCGCCACCTCTCCGTGCCAGGACTACGGCCCCGAGGCGGAGGCCGGTTCCGCATCGTGCCCGCTCGCGGAAACCGTCACCGACCCGAGCAGTCCGTCCCCGCGGAGACGGGCCAGGTACAGGTCGAGCAGCGCCGCGTCCACAGGCGGGCAGGAACGGGCCCAGTCAGGCCAGATCTCGTCGGTACGGGTCCGGTGGATCTCAGGGAAGACGCTGTCGAAGTACATCTCCTTGACCGAGAAGTCCGCGCCCCGGGCGGGAGTCACGAACAGCGGCAGGAAGGGCGCGATCGGGGCCGCAGGATGCTCGCGGACATGTTCGCCCAGCATGTCGACCCATTCGTCGTAGGGCACCGTCCGCACCGTGTGGCCGGCAGTGCGCATCCGCTCGGCCATGTCCGCGAGCATGGCGGGCCGCGGGTTGGTCAGATGCACGGCGCCGCCCAGGTGCGGCAGCTGCATGGCTATGCGGGTGATCGCGCTCGCCACATGGTCGACAGGCACCAGATCCAGCGGGAGGGGCACTTCGGGGACGGCTCCCAGCCGGGCGACAGCATCGACGACGGCACAGATGGCGGTCGTGGTGTTCCAGGCTCCGGTGCGGCTGTCCCCCGTGATCTCGTACGGCCGGTGGATCGTCACCGGCAGCCCTTGGGCGGCTGCCTGCGTCAGCATCCGCTCCGCCACCCACTTCGACTCGGGGTATCCCATGCTCAGCAGTTCGGGATGGCTCAGCGGTGTGGACTCGTCCACGTCCGGTACGCCGCCGACACCGCTGCCGGCGAAGACCGCGGTAGTGGAGACGTAGTGCAGCGGCACCCGGCGGGCCGCGGTCAGGTCCACGAGGGCGCGCACAGCTCTCACATTCGTGTCCCGCAACTGTGCGTAGGGATAGAGGAAGTTGACGTGTGCGGCGTTGTGGAGCACGAGGTCGACGGTGTCCGCGAGATGCTCCGCCGTGCCCGCGGGCAGTCCCAGATCCGGCTGCGACAGGTCGGCGGGCACCGCGCGGAGGCGGTCCGCCGGTGGTTGCGGGAGCAGATATCTGCGGGCGGCGTCCTCGATACGGCGCAGCGCCTTGTCCTCGTCGGAGGCACGCACCAGACAGTGCACCGTCGCGTTCGTGGTGCGCACCAGCCGGTCCAGCAGGAAGGCCCCGAGAAATCCGGTGGCGCCGGTCAGCAGCACCTCACCTCCTCTTGTGCCGAGCGGAAGAGTCGGCCGTGCGCGCTGGGAGTCGGGGGAGCGCGGGGGGAGAACCAGTTGCGCTTCCTCCTCGAAGTGTGCGAGAGCCGCTGCCGCAGGCGCGGCGGGTGCCGCGTGCACTGCCGCGCGGTAGGCGGTCAGGGTGGGTGCCGTGAGCAACTGCCGTAGCAGTGGGTCGAACCGCGAAGCGGGCAGCGCGTGGGCCGTGAGCGTGCGGGTGACGGCCTGGGCGGCCAGGAGGGAGTTCCCGCCCGCGGCGAAGAAGTCCGTCGCTCCGGTGACCGGCGTGCCCAGGACATCGGCCCAGATGTCGGCCAGCGGATCCTGCGTGTCCGCGTTCGCCTGTGCGGGCGCCTCCGCGCCGTCGGCGGAGCGGGCGAGCGCGGTGTAGTCGATCTTGCCGTTGCGGGTCAGGGGGAGGCGGTCGAGCACGGTGATCGGGGCCGGAACGGCGTGTGCGGGCAGCCGGGTGCCTGCCTCCGCACGCAGGCTTTCCGGCTCGGGGGGCCGCTCTCCGCGCGCGGGGGTGACGAAGGCACTCAGCCCTTTTCCTATCGCGTCGTTGGTCCGTACGACGACTGCCGCCTCGGCCACCCCCGGAAGGGAGCGCAGCTGCGCCTCGACGGCGTCCAGTTCCACACGGAAGCCGCGGACCTTCACCTGCCGGTCGGTCCGCCCCAGGAACTCCAGCAGTCCGTCGCCCGCCCACCGGGCTCGATCGCCCGTGCGGTAGAGCTGACCCGGCAACTCCCCGGAGCCGCCGGAACGGAGGGCGACGAAGGCCGCAGCCGTCTCCTCGGGCCGGTTGAGGTAGCCGAGGGCCACCCCGGGGCCGCCTATGTGTATCTCGCCCTCGTCGCCGGGGTCCGCCGGCGTACCGTCCGGGCGCAGCAGCAGGACGGTGCTGCCCGCCACCGGACGCCCGATCGGTACCTGGGCGGCAGCGTCCGGCGGCCGCGGCACGTCGTGCGCAGTGGCCATGATGCCGCCTTCGGTCGGCCCGTAACCGTTGATCAGGTGACGTGGACGTCCGGCATCGCACACCGCACGGGTGAGCGCCGGATCCATGGCTTCCCCGCCCATCAGCAGCATCTCCAGCGGCGCGAAGGCGTCCGGCCGCGAGCGCGCGGTGTGGTGGAAGAGGCTGGTCGTCAGGAAGGCATGGGTGACGCCCTTCTGCCGAACGGTCCCGTACAGTGCCTCGGTGTCCAGGAGCGTCCGGCGGTCGGCGACCACCAGGCAGCCGCCGTTGATCAACGTCGTCCAGGTCTCGAAGAGCGAGCCGTCGAAAGAGAGTCCGAACGTCTGGAGCACCTTCGCCCCCGGCCCCGCCCCCGCTGCCCATGGCGCCGGACCCATGGCCAGCCGGGCCACGGCCCGGTGCGGGAAGAGCACCGGCTTGGGACGACCGGTCGTGCCGGAGGTGTACAGGACATAGGCGGCTTCCCCGCTCCTGCGCCCCGAGCCGGGCAGGGCGGGGAAGGGGCCCGCGGTTCCGCTGCGAACCAGTTCCCCGTAGCGGTACCACTCCACGAAACGCCCGCCGGCTTCCGGCGGGAGCGGCGCGTACCCCGGGAGGGTGACGGCCAGGCGGACGCCGGCGTCGCCGAGCATCTCGGAGGCACGAGCGGACGGATAGTCGGCATCGACCGGTACGCACACCGCTCCCGCGCCCAGGATGCCCGCTGCCGTGACCGTGGCCTGCCAGGAGCGCACGCCCAGCATGCCCACGGCATCGCCCGCAGCGACGCCGCACGCGGTGAGGGCAGCGGCCACCCGCCCCGCGAGCATTCCGAGTTCGCCGTAGGTCAGGCTCTCGGAGCCGTCCTCGACTGCGGTCAGATCCGGATTCCGGGCTATGCGGTCAGTCAGGGCCGTGGCCAGAGAAGGAAGGGGGAGGGGAGTGGCGGGCGTACTCGTGTCCAACATCGCGCTCCAGACGGAAGAGGGCAGGCGGAAGGGCCTACTTCGTGGCCTTGCAACCGCCGGGTAACACCGACCGGGCCCCACCGCGCCGACGTGCCACCGCCTGCGTCCTCAGCTCTGGTGCGCCCATGGCTTCCACCACGGAGCTCTCTTCCTGCCGGGCGCCGGGCTTCCGGCACCCGCTCCCGGTCCCTGCGCCGCGGGTGCTGCTGTCACCGCGCTCGGCAGCTTGGCCCGCAACGTCCCCGCGGCATCGGCATCCAGCACCGGAAGCTTGCGTGACACCGGGCTGAACTCGACCGGCAGCGCGGCCAGGTTCCGGTACATCAGTGCCGACGACCACCGAAGCTCCTCCTCGGGGACGGCCAGCCGCAGGTCGGGCAGCCGCCGCAGCAGGGCGTCGATCGCGCTCTCCGCGATGGCTCGCGCGATCTGCTGACCGGGGCACTCGTGCGGCCCCCGGCTGAAGGCCAGGTGCGAACGGTTGCCGATGACGGGCGTGTCCTCGTCCCGGACCGCGGAGTCCACGTTGCCGGCCGCCAGCCCGAGCAGCAGCAGGTCGCCCGCACGGATGCGCTGCTCTCCCAGAGCCGTGTCCCTCGCGGCCCACCGCCCCAGCAGGGTCATCATCGGCGGCTCGTCCCACATCACTTGCTCGAGCCCGTCCGGCAGTGTCATATGCCCCCCGGCCAGGTCGGCGCGGAAGCGCGAGTCGGTCAGCACCATGTGCAACGTGTTGGCGAGGAGGTTGACCGTGGTCTCGTTCGCGGCCGTGAGGATCAGCCGCAGATGCTCGCGGACCTCGTCCGTGGAGAGCCCGGCCGGATGGGCCAGCAGCATGGACGGCAGATCATGAGCGGGTGCGTCCTGCTTGCGGGCCACCAGGTCGTCGAGTGTGCGGGTGACGAAATCGTTGCTGGCTGCCGATGTCGCGGTACCCCGCAGAGCGTCCTGCACGGCCTCGATGAACGCGGGTCCGTACTCGCCGCCGTGCTCGTCCGACATGCCGTACAGCTGGGTCATCACGCGCAGCGGCAACTGTGCCGCGAACTGGCCCACCAGATCGGCCTGACCCGCTTCGGCGAACTCGTCCACCAACCGGTCGGTGTGCTGGGTGACATGGAGCCGGATACCGCGCGACTCGAAGGCGTCCAGGCTCTCGGTCACCGCCCCCCGCAACCGCCTGTGCTTCTCCCCGTCCACGAACACGCACAGCGGCTGCCAGGCGGTGATCGGAATGAGCGGGTGGTCGGACGGTACGCGCCCCTCCTCCATGTCCCGCCAGTACCGCGAATCGCGCGAGAACACCGAAGGGGTCTGCAACGCCTTGAGGTTCTCCCGGTACCCCAGCACCAGCCAGGCCGGAAGATCGCCGTGCAACAGCACCGGGGCCACCGCGCCGTGCTGCTCGCGCAGCTCCTCGTACACGGCCCTGGGATTGCGGATGGCATCTTCGGTGTACAGCCGCCGTCCGACGGGCTGGCCCCCGGCGTGGGCGGGGCAGCCGGGAGGCGGAGTCCCCGGCGCGTGGGGGGCGGGGTCGGAACTGGGGGCGGTCATATCGGCTCCGGGTTTGGAAAGGGGGTGCGCACGTCGTGCAAGGGGAGGATGGGGAAGTGGCGGCCGGGAGGCTGGACATCCGGCAGACGGGAGAGGGAACTTCCGCTTCCGGGCGACTCTCGGTGAGCCATCAGCACCTCTCATCCAGGAGAAGACGACACAGTCCACAGGCACGCAGTTCCGCCCTGCCGGGACGGACAGGAAGGCCGGGAGGGACGTACGTCGACCGTCACCGGCCGCGCCGCCTCAACTGGCCGAGCCGGTCGCAGAATACCTGTAGATGATCAATCTGTGCACGGTGCCTCCGAACGAGCGTGCGCATGCCGGGCGATGAGTTCCGGCCGGCGCTTCGAGAGGTGGTCTTCGCCACCGGGGCGCGGGCCGACCGGCCCTCGACGACGCCGGCACCGATGCCGTCCGCGACCTCGGTCGCCCGCGGACGCCGAGAAGAACCGGCGACGCGACGGCAGCCGGATACCGGGCTGCACCGCTGCCCGTGCACCGCCGACGAGGCAGGCTGCTCCGGAGCCAGGTTTTCGGCTCCGAGCCCGGGGAACCCCGCGGTCCATGATGGGCAGCATCGCGCGCGGCTGCGCCGCCGGTGCGGTCGGCACCACCGCACTCGACGCCGTGACCTGCGCGGACATGGCCCTGCGCGGCAGGTCAGCCGGCACGATCCCCGCCGCACTGGTGGACGAGATCGGCGCCACAATCGGGCGCCCGGTCGCCGGGGACGCCGGCCGGGACAACAGACTCTCCGGCCTGGGAGTCCTGTCCGGCATCCCGGCAGGCACCCCTACCGGGGCGCTGGGGTCGCCGGCCCGCGGAGTCGGCATCCGCCCGCCCGCCCGGGGCGGCGGCCTGCTCGCCGGAGCGCCGGCCATGGCCGCCGCCGACCCTCCCCCGGCCTGCCTGGGCATCAGCCACCCACGTACCTGGTCGGCCCGCGACTCGGCTGTCGAGGCCATACCGCACCTCATCCACGGCCTCACCACCTACGGAGTCCGCAACTCCCGGGAGCGGAGACGATGAGCCCGCCGCTCCCCGCGCTGATCCGGGCCGGTCTGATCGGTGCGGCCACGGGTCTGCGTTCCACTTCCGGCGCGACGGTACTGGTGTGCGCGGCGCCGGCGGTCCTCCCCTCGGGCTCCTGGGCGGCCCGGCTCGCTCGTCCAGGGGTACGGGCTGTCGCTCTGGCAGGTGCGGCGGCCGAATTCGTGGCCGACAAGTCGCCGCGCACTCCCGACCGGCTCTCTCCCGGCGGCCTGGCTCCCCGGGTCGCCCTCGGAGCGGTGACCGGGGGAGTCCTCGCGAACGGCCGCACCGCGAAGCGGCCGGCGGCGGCCGGGGCTGCGGCGGGGGCCGCCGCGGCTGTCGCGGCCGGATACGCCGGAGAACGCTGGCGAACCGTGCGCGACCGGCAGGCGGGCAGGGACTGCGTGGCGGCGGCGCTGGAGGACATCGCCTCACTCACCTTGGCCGCGGGGGCCTGCACTTGGGCGGCCACCGCACGGCGACGCGCGTACACGGCCGCAGAGGAGAACAACAGCGGCCTTTGGGAGGCGTCCCCCTCGAAGCGGGAATCCCGGCTGCCGTAGCGGACGAGACGCGGCGATGCCTCCGGGCCGGCCCACCGCCCTACCGCCCGCGCAGGGTCCCCTGTTCGAAGGCCTGCCGCCCGTCGATGCCTCCCCGCGTACGGCGACGCCTCCGGCAACACGTTCCAGCGCCCCCGTCCGCCGGTAGAGCTGTCGGTGATCCGTAGGCGAGGTGTCGGTGACCACTGGGAAAGTGAATGCCGCGTCGCCCGGCACACAGCCGCAGCAGCAGTCGCCCGCCCGGAATGCAGAGGAGCCCACCGCCATGTCGTCCGCAGCCGCCACCCCTTCTTGGAACGTCCATCGGCTCCCGCGCGCAGACGGCAGCGTCTTCCTGATCACCGGCGGCAACGCCGGGATCGGCTACTTCGTAGCGGAGCAGTTGTCGGCGACCGGAGCGACCGTCGTGCTGGGCAGCCGGAATCCGGCGAAGGCCGAGGCCGCCATGGCCTCGATACGTGCACGTGTCGCCGATGCGGACGTGCGGGCGGTGCCGCTCGACCTCGCGGACCTCTCGTCGCTGCGGTCAGCGGTGGAATCGCTGGGAGTGGAGCGGCTCGACGCGGTGGTCCACAACGCCGGCGTCGCGCTCGACGATCCGCCGCGCAGCACGACCGAAGACGGTCACGAGCTCATGTTCGGCACGAACCACCTGGGACACTTCGCGCTGACCTGCCGGCTGATGCCGCTGCTGTCGGCCGCGCCGTCGGCCCGTGTGGTGACAGTGGGCAGCTTCGCCGCGAAGTCCGAGCGGCTCGACCTCGACGACCTGCAGTCCCGGACGGACTACCGGCCCAAGCGCACCTACGGACGGTCGAAACTGGCGCAAATGTACTTCGGCCTCGAACTCGACCGCCGTCTGCGCGCCGTCGACAGCACGGTGCAGAGCGTGATCGTCCATCCCGGGGGAGCGCTGGACTCCCTCACCCCGTCCCGGCCGCCCGTGCACGTGCGGACTACGGGCGCCTGGCTGCGCGCGGCACCCGCGGCTCTCTTGCTCCAGGGCAAGCACGCCGGAGCGTGGCCCGCCGTCAGAGGAGCGCTCGACCCGGCCGTGCGCGGAGACCACATATGGGGGCCGGGTGAGCTTGTTCCGCTTTGACGGACACCGTCGGTGTGGTGGTCAGGCCGCTGTGGTGGCGGCTTCGTAGTCGGTGGGGGTTCGGTAGCCGAGGCTGCTGTGCAGGCGTTTGAGGTTGTACCAGCTCTCGACCCATTCGAAGATCGCGGCGCGTGCGGCGACTTTGCTGGGCCATGGGCTGTCGCAGGGAAGTTCCCTCTTGAGGGTGGCGAAGAACGACTCGGCCAGCGCGTTGTCCCAGCACTGGCCGGTGCGGCCGACGGACAGCCGGATGCCGAAGCTGTCGGCGAGTTCGGCGAATTCACGGCTGGTGTACTGGGCGAGTTCAACCAGTCGTTGCAACACCGGGCTGTTGCAACGAGCGTAGCTGCTCCTCGAACGCTTCGGCCGGTGTCCGCCAACCGAGGATCTTTCGGGGCCGGTTGTTGATCGCCATAGCGACGGCTTCGAGGTCCGTGGACGACCAGCGGGAGAGATCGGTGCCCTCGCGTTTCAGGGCGGCGTGGACGCGCGGGGCACCGTAGGTACCGCGGGATGCCTGATGGACCTCACTGATCCTCCCGCTCAGTTCCGCATCACGCAGCGCACGGGCGCCCGGGATGCCGATGCGGCGGGAGTAGAAGGCGGCACGGGAGACCTTCAGCAGCTCACAGACGCGTTTGGTGCTGTGGCCTGCCTGCTTCTCCGCCTCGATGAACGGGTCGATGTTCACCGGGTCTCCGTCGCGAGGAAAGCCGTGGCCCGCTTGAGGATCTCGACATCTTCGCGCAGACGCCGGTTCTCCCGGCGCAGTCGGGCGAGTTCCTCGTTCTCACTACTGGTCAGCCCGGGTAGCCGGCCGGCGTCGGTCTCGGCCTGGTGGAACCACAGCCGCACCGCGGTCTCCGTCAGGTCGAAGTCCTTGGCGATCTGGCCGATCGAGCGGTCACCGCGCTGACACAACTCAACGATCTCGGCCTTGAACTCCGGCGTGAACGAGCGGCGAGGACGCGGCTTCTTCTTCCCCATGCTCTCCATGATGGACATCCTTCCGGGGCGACGCCCCTGATCTCGAATGTCCGTCAAACCGAATCAAGCCCAGGACAGCAACGGCCCACAGTCGATGGAACGCGCTGCTGAAGGGTGCGTGACCAGCGCGTTCCGGTTCTGTGTGGGGAGAGAGTTCGGCGCAGCGTGCGGCGCGGGGGTGTGTGGTCAGGGGAGCTGGAAGGTGTCGGCGAGGACCGCCGTCTGGATGTCGAGCATGGTTGCGGGGTCGTGTCCCATGCCGCTGAACTGGCCGGTGATCTCCAGGCTGACCGTGCCGTGCATCTGGGGCCAGGTCATCACGGCTCCGGTCAGCGCGACGTCGGCGGCGGTGCCGGTGCCGGGCTGCCCCGTCCACTGCTCGACCCAGGCCGCCACCTCGGGTTTCTCGCGCAGCCATGTCCGAAGCTGCGCTACGAGCGGGTCCACGCGGACCAGTGGTCGGCCCCGGGCGAAGACGGAGAGGAAGGGCCCCAGGACGGAGCGTGCTTTCAGTACGGTTTCGGTCGGCGCGGTGAAGCCCGCCACCGGGGTGCCCTGGATGAGCAGGTACAGGTGCGGCTGCGCCACGGCCCATTCCCGGAAGGCGCCGGTCAGGGCGTGCAGGGCGGCCCGCCCGCCGTCTTCGGTGTCCACGGCGTGGACGGCTGCGGCCGCGCCCTCATAGGCGTCGAGCACCAGCTCCGCCAGCAGGTCGTCACGGCTGGCGAAGTAGCGGTAGAGCGCCGGGCCGGACAGCCCGATCTCCTTCGCGATCCGCAGGAGCGCCACGCCCTCGATGCCTCCAGCGGCGAGTTGTCTTACGGCCGCTTCCTTGATCTCCGTGCGGGTCTGCTCCCGGTACCGCGCCCGCGGGCTGTTCGCACGGACTGTCATGTCCCGCCTCCTGTCTCATGCCCCGCCTCCTGCTGCCGGCCGCGCAGGATCCGCGATGTATGCGTCACAATATCGCTGGTGCGACGGGGCAGTGCTCTCTCCCGGTCGCTGACGGGGGAGGGCTGCCGGAGGTGCCCGGGACTGGTCGGTCAGCTCTTCGACCGGGCGGCGAGGAAGCCCCGGTACCACGCCAGGGTTTCCCTCAGGGTGGTCTCGATCGGGGTGGGTTCGGCGTCGAACTCCTGCTGGAAAGCGGTGGAGTCCATGATCTGTGGCTCGGTGTGCTGGTAGAACATCTCGGCGTAGGAATTCATGAACGTTTCGTCGAACGGCCCGAAGGGGCGTGCCTCGTTCATCGTGACGGTCCGCAGCGGGCGGCCCATCAGGTCGCCCAGCGCGGTGAGGATCTCGCGCGTCGTGCGGGCGGGGGCGGTGGGCAGGTGCCAGACCCGGCCGTCTCCTGAGGGGTTCTCGCCGAGTGCGGCCAGGCCGCGGGCCACGTCGAGGACGTTGGTGTAGCTGTGCTCGAGGTCGATGTCGCCGAGCACCAGGACCTCGCCGTCCGTGAGTGCGGCCGGGAAGACGGTCCCGCCCAGTGTCGAATTCAGCACGCGGGGTCCGACGAAGTCCGCCGAGCGGCCCAGCACGGCCCTCGCTCGGCCTTCCTCGTGCGCGGCCAGGTACTTCTCGTCCAGGGCCGCCCGCATCCTGCCCTTGGCCGTGGCCGCCCGCCACGGGGTGTCCTCGGTCATGACCTCGCCGTGCGTCTCGCCGTAGGGGTACAGCGTGTCCAGGACCACCAGGCGCGCACCGGTGCGCGCCACCGCGCCCAGGACCGCCTCCTGGATGCCGGGCATGACGTCGACCTGGAGGTGGTAGGCGACGTTGACGCAGTGGTAGACCACGTCCGCGCCTTCGATCGCGGCGAGCGCTCCGTCCACCGTGCCGACATCCCCCTTGAGCCGCTCGACGCCTCCCAGCGGCTCACCGGAGCCGGCGCGGTCGACCAGCCGCACAGCGTGTCCCCGGCGCGCGAGTTCCAGCGCGACGGAGGTGCCCGCGGGACCGGCTCCCAGAACGGTGTGAAGCGAACCTGTTGCTGCGGTCATGACGCGGTCCTTTCGGCAGAGGGCCATGAAGCCCTTCGGTGTTATCAGCAGACACTTAAGTTATAACATGTAACTTATCCGAATGGCCATCGCGAATATGGTGCAGCGGCTGACGCTGTAGCCCGTGGAGGTCTCGGCGACGTGATGCGACCGGTTCCACGACCTGGACCCGCACACGATCGGCCGACATGGCTACGACGGGCACGCCCCCGCCGCATCGGGAACCGCGGACCTGTACCTGCGCACGCTCCCAGCCATGGCTGCGCCATCGGCGCGGCAAATGGCCACCAGCGGCCCGCGCTCGACGTCGGAGGGCTCTAACCACCGGCTACGCCTACGTTGACGGGGAGCCTGGCAGGACGAGTTGCCGCCGAGCGGCCCGCGGCAGACGGGGCGGTGCAGGATCACCAGGTGTATGGGCTCCGGGGATGGGCCAGTCCCGTCTGCGGCAGCCGCCGGCGGGCGGCCGGTAGCGGTGAAGGTGGTACGCCCCCGGCTCGCTCAGGAACCCGGCCGCCGCCGGTTCGCCCGCGAAGTGGCCGCCGCCCGCAGAGGTACCGATGTTCTTCGGGGGTGTGGTGGGAGATGGTCGGGACGCTGACGTGCCCGCTCGTCCCGGGGCCTCCCGCGGCGTCTCTCGCGGGCCCCGGGCCGGCAGCCGTCCGCCGGCGAGGGTGCAGGCCGGCGGCCTCGTCCGCTCGGGGCCCGCCCCGCCCCCATCTCACCGGCCCAGCCGCTGCCCCACCCACGCCAGCCGCAGCGCCTCGTGGTGCGGTCCGCCGCCCTCGTGCCCGTTGAACTCGTAGACCTCGATCCGCTTGTCCTGCTCCGCGTAGGCGTTGTACGCGGCGAAGACGGTGGAGGGCGGGCAGGTGTGGTCCTCCAGGCCGACCGAGAAGAGGGCGGGGGCGCGGCCGCGGGCGGCGAAGTGGACGCCGTCCACGTGGGCCAGGGTGTGGCGAACCCGTTCGGCGCTGCCGCGGTGGGTGGCCAGGTAGGCGCCGACCTCGCGGTAGGGGGCGCGCTCCCCGAGGGTGACCGCCCGGGGGAAGTCGCAGAGGAACGGCACGTCGGGAGCGACCGCCGCCAGATCCGGTACGAGCCCGGCGACCGCGAGGGCGAGGCCGCCGCCCTGGCTCTCCCCGACCACCGCGGTCCGCGCGGCATCGGCGAGCGGGTGGGAGCGGGCCGACTCCACCGCGCGCACGGCGTCGGTGATGACGCGGCGGTAGTAGAAGGTGTTGGGGTCCTCCACGCCGCGGGTGAGGAACCCTGGGTAGGCGGGGGCGCTGCCCACCGGGTCCGGGGTGTCTCCGCCGCCGCCCCAGGCGCTGCCCTGGCCCCGGGTGTCCATGACGAAGTGGGCGAACCCGGCGGAGGCCCACATCAGATGGCTGTGCGGCAGGCCGCGCCCACCGCCGTACCCGAGGAACTCGACGACCAGCGGCAGGGGTTCGGTGCTCCCGGCGGGCAGGACGAACCAGCCCCGGACGGGGTGGCCGCCGAAGCCCGCGTAGACCACGTCGTACACCTCGACAGTCTGCAGCGCGGTGGTGACCGGGGCGAAGCGGACTGAGAGCGGGAGCGCGCGGGTCTCCTGCAGGGTCGACTCCCAGAAGGCATCGAAACCCTCAGGCTCCACCGACGTACTGCGGTGGGTGCGGAGCTGTTCGAGGGGCAGATCGAACCGGGCCATCAGGCACCGCCTTTGCTCGGGGAGCGGGCTAGGGGGCACGCGGGAGGGGCCAAAGTCCGCCCGTCGGGCCGGGTGAGAGACGACGTGAACTGCGGCCCGGCCGAAGTCGCTGAGAGCGCCGACGAAGGGGACCGCGACCGGGGGCGTCCCGCGCTGCCGGCCGCCGCCGGAGCACGGGCGTCCGGCAGCACGGGGCGCAGGCCCCGGGGGTCAGCCCCTGGCAACCGCGATCGCTCCGGAGAGCCGTTCGCCGGCCTCGTACACCATGTACGGCACGCCGCTCATCGTGCCGAACGAGGGGGCGGCGGCGCGGCCGTTCTCCGGGGCGCTCGAGCGGGAGTCGTAGAAGACGCCCAGGTGCTTGCGGAGCGAGAAGTCCGCGCCCACTTCGGTGACCATGAGGTCGCCGCCGCTCTCCTTGTCCTTGTTGTAGACGACGTAGGCGGAGCCGTTCCGGGTGACCAGGTGCGGGCCGCCGACGTTGACCGCGCCGACGTCGGAGTGGCGGACCAGCGGTGTCTGGTCGAAGGTCCAGGTGCGTCCGTCGGCCGACCAGCCCCAGCAGATGTCCCGGTGGTTGGTGGTGTTGTTCAGCATGAACAGCATGACGTAGTGGGCGTTGTGCGCGGGGAGGTCGTGCCGGAAGACGCGGGCGTAGGAGGTCTCGGTCGTGCCGGACGGCATCATCGACGTCGACAGGACGACCTTGTCGTAGGTGAAGTGGATGCCGTCCTCGGACCGGGCGAGCCGTGTGGTGGTGTTCTCGCCGTGGAAGTAGAGCCAGAACTCCTTCAGGTCGTCGCGCCACAGCACGTGCGGCGAGGAGACGTGGCTGACCGAGTAGTGCGGGTCCCACGTGTTCGACACGATGGGGTTCGCCGGGTACTCGGTGAAGGGCCCTTCGAGGGAGTCGCCGTAGGCGAGGCAGATGCCGCCGGGGGCGTCGTGGGGCGCGTAGTAGAGGTAGTAGCGGCCGAGCGGGGACGCCAGTCTGTCGTAGACGCCGCGCATCGTCGGGAAGATGATCTCGCCCGTCGGGTTGTACTTCAGCTGCGACGGCGTCAGCAGCGTGCGGACGTAGCTGTAGTCCGGGAAGCCGCCGGGAGCGGCCGACGCGGACGGCGCCGAGAGCCCGCCGACGGCGAGCGCCGCACCCGTGACGGCGGTGGTGCGCAGGAACGTACGACGGTCGAGGCCGGACTGCGGCTCATGCATGACAGGCTCCTGAGGTCGGTGACTGCGGGGGATCAGAGGTAGGTCGCTGCCGTGACGCACAGGCCGCCCAGCGCCACCGCCCACACGTAGGGCAGCGTCCTGACCATCACCTGCTGCGGCGAGACGCCCGCGTACTGCGCGCTCCACACGGTCTGGGTGCTGGTCGGATCGGCGACGCCGAAGACCTGGTTGTAGGACGTCGCCATGCCGAGGACGGCGGCGGCGGGATAGATGCCGGTGGCGATGAGGACACCGGCGATGCCCGCGCCGAGACCGAAGACGTTCAGCGGGCCCCGGTACAGGCACAGCGGCACGAGCAGGGTGAAGACGAGGACGAACAGGACGGCGTTCTGCGGACTGACGGCTTTGACGAGCGGTTCGAGCGCGTCGACCGCGCCGGGCAGCTTCACCGCGGCGAGCAGGATGCCGATCGCGACGAACAGGGTGATGGGCGGGGCGGCCACCTCGAAGCCGCCGTACAGGGTGCGCAGCAGCCGACGGTTCATCTCGCGCGGCCGGGTCGTCGTGACCAGCGCGTACAGCACGCCCGCCAGCAGTGACGGGATGATCGCCAGATCGAGGCCGAGCGCGAGCACCAGCGGGACCACCGGGGTGAGCAGCGCGTACCAGGGGGCGTCGCCCAGCGCCTGGCGGCGTCCGGAGCGCGATGCCGGCCTGTTCGTCGCGGACTTGAGAGCCCAGGCGTGTTCCACTCCGCGGCGCCGGGACTCGATGAGGACGTAGGCGATCGCGGCGGCCAGCGCGAGAGGGAACAGCTTCAGCATGAACCCGCGCACCGTCTCGATCGGCAGGTCGAGGGCCGTGGAGAAGAACTGCCAGACCGGCAGCTCGAAGGGCATGCCCGCGGCGATGCCCATCAGGATGGTGCCGGCCGCGGTCACCTTGGGGATGCCGACGGCGATCATCGCGGGGATGCCGATGAGTCCGGCGAGCATCGCCGCGGGCGCCGATCCGGTCACCGTGCCGACGAGGGCGGACACGGCGAGGACGCCGAGGGCGACGAACACCGGGCGGTCGCCGCCGAACTCGACGATCTTGCGCACCAGCGTGCCCGCGATCCCGGTCTCCTCCAGGAGTTTGCCCAGCCAGGAGCCGAGGAGAATCGCGATCATCGTGGCGGCGAGTGCCGGGGCCCCTTCCTGGAGCACCGTGTCCAGCACACTGTTCTTGCCGGTCGGCGGTGCGCCGGCCAACAGGGCGATGACCACGGCGAGCAGGACCAGGGCGAAGGCCGTGGGGAGCTTGCGGCTGAGCATGGCGGCGACTCCGGCCGCCATGACGAGCAGGATGACGACACCCATGGGTCAGTTCTCGCTTTCCGGGGACACGGTGGCGGCGAGCGCCTCGGTGAGCAGCAGGGGGCTGCGGCCCAGGCCGCAGGCGGCGCGGGCAAAGGCGTGAGCCGCGAGTTCGTCGGCACCCGCGACATGCGCGTACAGCCGGTGACGGCCCAGGCGCAGCGCCGTGTGGCCGAGCGTCCGTTTGAACGCGGCCCGCACGTGGGCGTGATGGAGCCAGGCGTGCGCCTGCTCGTGGGCCAGGGCCGCGGCGCGCACCGACCCGGGGGGAAACCAGTGCCGCCAGCCACGTTCGGCCACGAGTTGCTCGGCACGCTCGACGGTGTCGGTGTACACCTCGACCAGCGGCGGACGGGAGCGGTAGCGGGCGAGGAGCCCGGCGGCGAGCCCGCCCTCCTGCTCGACTACCCGCACGGGCCGCTCGTCCGGGTTCATGGCGCGGCCGAACTCCTCGGCCGCCAGCGCCCACCGGCGCAGCAGCAGCGGGTCGCGCCCCTCATGCGTGGGGGTCGCGGCGAGCAGCGCCACGGCGAGCCCCAGGTCGTGCTCGTGGTCGCGGGCGGCGGTCATGACCGCGGCTCCACGACCGCGACGACCGGCTCGTCGGCGCCGCGCGAGCGCAGTTCGCTGCGGGCCAGGGCAAGCAGCGCGTCCGGCTCCAGGACGCCGGACAGGTCCGCGATGCGGGCACCGACCAGCAGTCGCACGGCCGGTGCCCGGACCCCGCCGTCGCCGTACGCGGTGGCGTCGCGCACCAGCGCTGCCAGCGCTTCGCCCGCGGCGCCGACGGTCGTGGTCGCGACCTGCGCGTCGGGGACGCCGAGGCGCACCACACCGTCCGCGTCCACGACCCGCACCGGCTGGCGGCGCCCGCGGAACCTGCGTCGCACCTCGGTGCCGTACACCGTGTACGCGTCCGTGCCGGCCAGCACCCGCACCATGGACTCCCGTGCCTTGAGGCTGCCGGCGGCCGAGCGCAGCCGCTCGGTGTCGTCGGCGCGGTGTGCGCGGTCCTGGGTGCGCAGTTCGGTGGCGCCGGTGGCGACGGCGCGCACGGTGCTGGTCTGCGGGTCGACGGTCACCTCGACCTCGACGCCGTCGGCTGCCGCGCCCTGGGCGACGACGGCCTGTTCGGCCTCGGCGCGCACGGCGAGGATCTGTTCCTGCGTGGCGCCGGGGATGATCCGCTCGACCTGCTCGCGGACCAGCGCGAGGGCGACACCGATGGGGCTGATGACCTCGCTGTGCCGGGCGATGCGCCCCTCCAGTCCGGTGTGCGCCGCCAGATGCGGGGTGACCGAGGCGGCGCCGCCCCCGCCGCCGACGAGAACTGCGGTGTCCCGGTCCAGACGGTAGTCGCGGATCATGGCGTCGACCACGGCCTCGACCTGCTTGGTGCCCGCGTCCAGCACCGCGCGGGCGGCGCCCGCCACGTCCGTGCCGAGTGCGGCCGCCAGGGGAGCGAGGGCGGCGCGGGCGCACTCCTGGCCGCTGCGTGCGAAGTCGCCCTCGGGGACCCGGCCGAGTGCGTTGGCCGCGCAGGTCAGGGTGAGCGCGAACCGGCCTCCGGCGGCGTCGAGCACGACATGGTCGTCCGGGTCGCCGTCCATCGGACGCACCGTGGCCAGACGGGCGTCGCGCAGTTCGTCCGGCGCGGCGAAACAGGCGTACGGCAGGCCCGCGATGTGCGCGCTGCGCGGACCCACGCCCGTCACCCTGCCGCCCGCCAGACGCACCATCGAGCCACCACCGACCCCGACGGTGCGGACGTCGAGGGCGTTGAGATAGGAGGTCTTGCCCAGGATCGTGGCGTGCCGCACGGCGACCTTGCCGCGGCGCACGACGCTGATGTCCGTCGAGGTGCCGCCGGTCTCCAGGAACACGCCCTCGCTGATCCGCTCCTGCATGAGGGCGCCCGCGACCCCGGCCGCCGGGCCCGACAGGATCGTCAGGAGCGGGCGGCGGCGCATCTCGTCCAGCGACATGACCCCGCCGTCACAGCGCATCACCATCAGCGGCGCCGTCACTCCGGCCTTGGTGATGGAGGCGTCGACGAGGTCGGCGGTGGCGAGCATGCGGGGCAGGATCGCCGCGTTGACGACGGCCGTCCTGGTTCTCTTGTGGAGCCCGTACAGCGACGTGATCTCGTGGGCGGCGGCGACGGGAAGCCCCGCGGGCCGCGCCGTCTCCAGCACCGCCTGCTCGCCCTCGGGCCGGTCCACACCGAACGGTTCCGTGGCCACGAGGACCTCGGCCCCCGCGCCGCGCACCTGCTCGACGGCGGCGCGGACCGCGGCCTCGTCGAAGGGGTCGGTGATGTGCGCGTAGGAAAGCGGAAGCCGCTTGCCCGGGGCGAGTTCGAGCTTGCCGAACGAGGCGAGGCGGCGGGTGAAGACCGCGCCGGCGCCGCTGCCGATCCCGAGCAGGCCGACCCGCGCGACGTCGCCCTCCAGCAGGGCATTGGTGGCCTGGGTGGTTCCGTGCGCCAGGAAGGTCACGTCGCCGGCCGTGCGGCCGGCCTTCACCAGGAGCTCTTCGAGCGCCTGGACGATACCGTGCGCGACACCGTCGGTGTGGTGGTGGCTCGTGGGCACCTTCACCTGGCCGACCAGGGCCAGGGTCGTGGCGTCGACCGCCACGGCATCCGTGAACGTGCCGCCCACGTCGATGCCGACGCGGATACGACGATCAACGGTCATGTCAGTGCACCTCCTTGTGCGTTGACGTGCGTGAGGGAGAGCAGGACGTGGGGGCTTCGAAACGTGCGGGGGTCAGTAGCCGCGAACGTCGGGCCAGTGGCGCTGCACGCCCGAGCGGTCCAGCAGTCGGCCGAACTCCTCGAACCGCTTGTCCTCGGCCTGCACCTGATACGGCTCGACGTCCTCGGACAGGCAGTGGGCGGCGAGGGCGCCCGCGACCTCGCCGATGTTCCACTCGACGGGGTGCAGGCGGTAGCAGCCGTTGGTGATGTGCGTGGTGCCGATGTTCTTGCCCGCCGGCAGCAGGTTGCGCACCCGCCGGGGCACCAGTGCGCCCAGCGGGATCTCGAACGGCACCGAACCGACATCGACATATGTGTCGCCGCCCGTGGAGGGATGCAGGTCGATGCGGTAGCCGCCGACACCGACGGAATCGCGGTACTGGGGCGTGCCGTACGGGCCCACCACGTCGATGGCGACGTCCTGTTCGACGACGGTCGTGACGGCCTTGATGCGGCGAGACTCCCGCACGTACGCCGCCTTGGCCAGACCGTCGGCGGTGCCGGTGACGTCCGGGCGGATGCGCAGGCCGGGGAAGCCGGTGCCGCCGTCGGCGCGCGGTGCCTCGGTCTGCAGCCAGTAGAGCACCGACAGCGACAACTGGCGTGCTCCGTGCAGGGCTTCGGCCTCCTGGCCGATGTACGGCTTGAGCCAGTAGTCGTTCAGCGGCCAGTTGACCAGGGTGATGTCGGAGTCGAAGCTGCCGGGCCGGTGCAGCCCCCGGGCCAGGATCCGGCGGAACCCCCACAGTTCCTTGTCCCCGGCGTCCGCGCTTTGATCGGCGCTCACCGCCAGCGGGTCGAGGTCCGGATTGGGCACGAAGGTGCGGCCCACGGGCTCCAGCGTGCGCGGGTCGGGCGCCGTGAAGCCGAGGAGCGGGCCGGGCCAGAAGTCCGGCCGGTAGTCGCGCCAGAAGGCGTAGTCGGCGGGCCGCTCGACGGTGTGGTCCTCGCCCTCGTGGTGGGAGAGCGCGAAGCAGACGGTGATGCCCTGCTGGTTGTCCGGCTGAGCCCGGGCGGGGGCGTGCGGTTCGTCGAACTCGCTGTGTGCCTCGGCGCCGACCGCGTGCTCGACACCCGCCAGCGCGAGCAGCTCCCCGGTCTCCGTGGCGTCGACGACGTAGCGGGCGGTGAAGGTCGCCAGGTGTCCGGTGCGCAGGTCGCGTACGGTCACGGCACTGATGACATCGTTGTCGGTCTCGGCGGACTCGGCCTTGTGCTCGATCAGCACGGTCAGCCGCCCCGCCGCCCGGTGCGGCGCCAGCATCCCCTCCAGAACGGCGAGGGCGACGCGCGGCTCGTGACAGAGCTTGCTGACCCGGCCCGCGCCGGGGTTGAGATCGCCCAGGCCGAGGGCCTCCGAGCGCAGCGGATACCACTGACGGTAGTAGGCCCGGATGCCCTCGCGCAGGGCACGGTAGGTGGCGGTCGTGCCGAACTGCTCCACCCACGGGTGCTCGTCCGGCGGCACCGCCTGGGCGGTGAGTTGGCCGCCGACCCAGTCGCTCTCTTCGGTCATCACCACGCGCCGGCCCGCGCGGCAGGCGGCGAGCGCGGCGGCGATCCCGCCGAGTCCGCCGCCGACGATCAGGATGTCCGGTTCGGGTGTCACAGTGCTCCTCGCGGTCGTCATTCGTGCGTCGTATGTGAACGGGTGGTGTGCGGCCCCGGCTGGGCTCACGGCGGGCCCGCCGTCTCACCGGTGCGCAACTCGCAGGCCACCAGGGGTTCGTGCGTGTCCTTGCCGGCCACGAGGGCGGCCAGGAGGCGCACGGCGGCGGCGCCGAGCCGGTGCCGGGGGATGTCGAAGCCCATCGGGACGGGCTGCCCGGCCAGATCCGCGGGCGGGCTGCCCAGCAGGGCGAGGGAGACGTCGTCCGGGCAGCGAAGGCCCGCCCCGCGCACGGCGGCATCGAGCGCCCGCCAGGCCGCCCCGGTGTCGGTCTCCTCCGCGACGAAGGCCGTCACTCCGTCCGCCACCAGATCCCGCACACGCTGCGCGGTCAACTCGGCGGCCGGGTCGGCGCAGCGCAGCACGGCCTCGTCGCCGTGCTCGATACCGGCCTGCGACAGCCCGTCCAGGAACCCCTGCTGGCGGTCGGTTGAGGCGGGCGCGTCGTCGTCCTCGCGCACGAGCACGATGCGGCGGTGCCCTTGGGCGGCCAGGTGGGCGACGACGTCACGACTGGCGCTGACGTAGTCGGCTCCGACCCAGGCCAGCCCCTCGAGTTCTTCCCTGCGCCCCAGGTGGACCACCGGGTAGCCGTCGGCCACCAGCCGCTTGAGTTCGGCGTGGGGCACATGGCGGCCGAGGAAGAGGCAGCCGTCGGCCAGCCGGACCCGGCTCAGGGTGTCGGGCCCGCCCGAGCCCGCGCCTCCCGTGCTCGACCCGGTGAACAGGACGAGGTCGTAGCCGCGGGCGGCAGCCTCCTGCTCCACGCCCACCAGGAAGGGGTAGTACGAATGCTGCACATCGGTGGGGAAGGCCGCCGTGAAACTGAAGACGCCCAGGAGGTTGTTGCGGGTCGCGGCGAGCCGGCTGGCGGCCGGGTCCGGTACGTACCCGAGGCTGGCGGCCGCGTCCAGGACGCGCCGACGGGTCTCCTCGGAGATGGTCGCGGCCCGCCCGTCCCTGCGGGCCGACAGCACCAGCGACACGGTGGCCTGAGAGACCCCCGCGAGCCGCGCCACCTCGGCCTGCCGCGGCCGTGAGGTGCGGCCCGCCGGTGCGGGGGTGCGGCCGGGCTTGGCCCGCTTCCTGGGTTGCTCCACGCCTGAAGACTCCTCGAACGCAGGGAAGTAATGCGCATTAGTAATGCGCATTACTGCACTCTGCGGACTGCCTGCGGCGGCCGTCAAGAGGTGTGCAGCAGGTTCTTTCCGGCTCCAGGCCGGTCGGCCGTCGCAGGGATGCGGAGCGCGGAGCGGTCACCGGGAGACGGCTCGGCGCGTGTGTCGTCGGGCAGGGTGGAGTCCGGCCCGTCGCTCGCGGGGACATCACCCCTCGTCAGGCAGGGGTCGGAGCGCGGTTCTGGACGCGTTGGGCGACGGTGAGGACGAGAGGCGCCGTGAGCCAGCACAGGTACGCGCCGGTGCTCGTGGTCAGGAACGAGACGGGGACGGACGCCCCGAACACCGCGGCCAGGCAGAGGCTGCGCACCCGGCTCCGGGCGAAGGCCCGGGGCGGGGCGTCGGTGCGGTACAGGTGTTCATGCCGGATCTCCCGGATCATCAGCGCGATCAGCGTGGACGCCAGGACCTGCACGATGGCGTAGAGGCTGAACCGGGGTGGGAACGCGCCCTCGGCGGTGATCACTCGGGTCGCGAACGGCATCAGGATCTGCATGAACAGCCATGCCAGGGTGAGGCTGGTCAGCCGGCTGCTCGGCGAGCCGACATACCGGAAGATCTCGTGGTGGGCCCGCCAGTGCGCGGCGATGACCACGAAACCGAGCGCGAAGGCCAGGTACTCCTTGCTGTGGTCGGACACCGAACGCAGCACGGCACCGGTGGTCTCGCCGGCGGGGACGGGGAGGTCCAGGGCCAGCAAGGTGAGTGCGATCGCGACGGCGGCGTCCACGAACGCGGTGAGCCGGCCGGTGGCGAACGTTCCGGTCTCGCCGTGCTGGTCGCCGGAGTCGTGGCTGTGGTGAGTCGGCATGGTGTGGAACAGCTCCTGGAGTGTCAGACGGCGGCGGCTTGCGTGGCCGGCCGGGGTGTGGCCCGCTCCAGGCGCTGGGAGCGCACGGCCAGCGTGATCATGACTGCCGGGATCAGGAGGTCGTTGACGAGGACTCCGCCGGTGTTGCCGGGGGAGTGGTCGCTGTTGACGAACCACTGGTAGACGTGGCCGGCCAGGGCTCCCCAGAGGAACATCCCCCCGCCGAGCCCGATGGTGATGCGCTCGCGCGCGGATGCCGAGGCGGCCCGGAAGCCCATGACCGCCAGCCCGAGGTTGGCGAAGGCGATCTCGAACAGGAAGGGCGTCCGGTCGAAGCCGATCGCCGTCGCCATGACGTCCGGGGCGCCGAGGAACGCGACCGTCATCCAGAGGCTGCCGCAGCCGAAGGCGCCGATGGCCCACCAGCGTTGCCAGGTTTCCAGCGCCTGTTGGGGGGAGGGGGCACGGCGGGTCCGGATGAAGGCTCCGACGGTCGGCACCAGGAGCCACACCAGGGGGAACGCGGACTGGGCGAGGTAGGAGAGGTTGCTCATGACTCAGTCTTAACAGGTTAATATTAACCGCGCAACAGTCAGGTACAGTGGTGCTGTGGATGACGGACTCGCAGACCTGCTGCACCGCGTGGTCATGCTGCTGGGCGAGGCCGCCCGGCGGCGTACCGATGGCCCCGACGGCCTGACCTACAGCCAGATCCGACTGCTCGGCACGCTGGAGGACATCGAGCCGACGACGCAGCACAAACTCGCGCAGGCCCTGTCGGTGTCCGACCCGGCGATCAGCCGGGCACTACGGCCACTGCAGACGGACGGCCTGGTGCAGATCACCGTCGACCCCGAACACGCGCGGCGGCGGCTGGTCCGCCTCACCGAGGCCGGCCGGGAAGCCTTCCACACCACAGGAAAGCCGCTCGACGAGGAGTTCCGGGCCGCACTCGTCGCCGCCGGCTTTCCCTACGACCGCTACCTCGAAGACACCCTCCGGCTGGCCGAACTCCTCGCATCCGACTGAGTACGCCGCCATGCGCTCCAGACCCCTCCCGCCCAACTCCCGGACACCGATGGAGCCACCACCACGCTCTCCCATCCGACCGGAGCAGCACTGCACCGGTCTCCGTCGTGGCTGCCGGCCGGGCCGAGGGCGGGCCGGCCGGGGCCGCCCTCGACGGCCGAGCACGCTCACGCGCCTCGACGCGGCTCGGTCAGTGGGCCGCCTTCACCGTGGGAAGCGTGGCCGGGATCCGCTCCAGGACTCCGCCCGCGAACACGTCGTACAGCGGCAGCGACTCCAGGTGGACGTAGCCGATGTGGCAGTCGCAGACGGCCAGCGGGCAGGCGCGGGGGCGCAGAGCCCGGCGGTAGGAGCCGTCGTAGAGGTTGCCCAGCCGGGCACGGACGAAGTGACAGCGGCGGACCGTGCCCTCGCCGTCCACCGAGAGGACGGACTCGCCCGTGCGGCAGGGGAGGCCCGCACTGCGATGCGGGTGAAGGCTGTACGGGAACAGTGGGTCGAGGGCCGTCCACCGGGCGGCCTCGGCATCGGTGTAGGTGTGCCCCTCGGCGGCGTTCACCCACAGATAGACCTGTGCGGGGAGGTCGGCGCGCAGTCGGCGTGCGTCCTCCAGATGCTCGGCGAGGCCGACGACGCCGACGCTGTGCCGGACACCGCGGGCGGCGAGGTCGTGGCACTTGGCCAGGAACCGGTCGTACGGCGTCTGCCCCGGGTGGAAGGTGCACCACAGTGCGAGGGTGTCCAGGTCGGCGGCGTCCAGCCAGTCCGTGCGGCAGCTCAGGTTGGTCTGGATCGCCACCCGGCGGATGTGCGGCTGCCGGCTCAGCTCCGTGAGCACACGCCGGTACCAGGAGCGCACGAGCCCCTCCCCCCACGGCGTGAACAGCACCGAGAGCCGGTCCTCGCGCTGCCCGGCCGCCCAGGCGGCGAAGCGCTGCAGCGCAGCACGGTCCGCAACCAGTTGGGCGCGACTGTCGCGGCGCTTGGCGAACGGACAGTACGGGCAGTCGTAGTCGCACGAGGCCAGCGGGCCGCGATAGAGGAGCGTCAGGTCCATCGAGTCCATCACAGCTCCGTCACCGTCCTTCCCCTCACTTCGGTTCGTACGCGGCCATGCGCTCCCGCACGGCCTCCGAGAACAACTCGGGGCCCAGCGCGTCCGACCGTGCCAGGCCCTCGGGGGTGAGCCGGAGCAACTCGGGTGCGGCCGTGGCGTCCAGCCAGCGCCGCTCGGCGAACCGTTCCAGCTCGGCGGCGAAGTCGTCGCCCGGCTCGGTGCCGAAGCGGGCCCGGTAATCCGCCACCGGCATGCCCTCGGCCCGGAGCAGCGATTGCAGCAAGTGGCGGCGGCGGGCCTCTTCAGCGTCCATCGCATAGCCGAAGTCGGCGTGCCGGAAATCATCGGCGGCACGGGCGGTGTAGTCGTCGATGATCCCGCGTATGCGCCGCATGTCCACCGCGTAGTCGAAGGAGTAGTGCAGCGCGGAGGTATACGAACGGGCGCCGCAGCCCAGACCGACCATGCCGTCGGTCTGGCAGGCGTGGTCCGCGAGTGCGTCGGTGGGCGCGTCGGTGGGTGTGCCGGTGCGACGGAACATGCGCATCGACACCTGCTCGTAGCCCCGCGAGAGCAGCCGGTCCCGGCCGTAGCGGTACAGGCGCAGCCGCTGCTCGTCCCACTCCGCGTCGCCGGGAGGCCCGGCGCCGTGCCGGCCCAGGCCGGTGAGCGGGCGGACGTAGAGCGGATAGAGATACAGCTCCTCCGGCCACCAGCCGAGGGCGGCGTCGAGGGTCTCGCGCCAGGTCTGCTCGGTCTGGCCCGGGATGCCGTAGATCAGGTCGATGTTGAGGACGGGGATGCCCGCCTCGCGGACCCGGGCGAGGGCCGCCTCGACGTCCGCCCGGCGCTGTGGGCGGACGGCCGTGCGCGCCTCCTCGTCGACGAAGGTCTGCACGCCCAGGCTCAGCCGGGTGGTGCCGCGTGCGGCCAATATCTCCAGCCGCTCGGCGGTGGCCGTGGCGGGCGAGGACTCCACCGACATCGGGACCGTGCTCAGGTCGACGCCCATGCCATGCTCGACGAGGTCGCACAGTCGCTCCAGCTCGGCTGCCTCCAGGAATGTCGGGGTGCCGCCGCCGAAGGCCGCCCGCGCGAACCGCGCCCGGTCGCCCAGGGCCTCGCGCACCGTGGCCGCCTGCCGCTCCAGCGCGTCCAGGTAGGCGCCGGTCAGTCCGTCGGGGGCGCCGGTACGGGTGAAGAGATTGCAGAACCCGCAGCGCACCTCGCAGAACGGGATGTGGAGATAGAGCGAGAGTGCGTCCTTGGGCTCTTCCGCCCACAGCGCGCGCAAGGACGCGCTCCCGCACGGCAGCGGGCGGTAGGCGGTCTTGTGCGGATACGCATAGACGTAGTGCTGGTACGGACGGACGGCGGCGGGTGTGGGCGCCGCTTCGGTCGGGATCATCGGGCCTCGTCGAGGAAGAAGTGGGCGTAGGGCACGGTCCAGACGACGTCATGGCCGAGGCGGTGGCCGTGATAGCCGTCCTCGCCGTACGCGGTGCCGTGGTCGGAGCAGATCACCGTGAAGCACGGTCTGCGGCTGCTCGCCGCCGCGAGAAGCCGTCCCATGTGCTGGTCGACATACTCCAGAGCCGCGGCATGAGTGGCCCGGCTGTCGCCGGCCTCCCGGGTTCCGCCGGGCAGGTGGAACCAGTTGGGCTGGTGCAGGGCCGAGACGTTCACGAACAGGAACAGCCGCTGCTCCCGCGGGAGCGCGGCGATCACCTTCTCGGCGCAGGCCACCTGCGCCTCGAAGGAGGTGGGGGAGGCCACTCCGAACTCCTGCTCCCAATGGCTCTCCCGGAACATCCCCGGCAGGACGGAGCCCAGCGGCCCCCGCTTGCTGAAGAAGCCGACGCCGCCCACACACACCGTGTGGTAGCCGACCGCCGCCAGTCCCGAGACCAGGTCGGGCGTGTCATAGACGAACGTGCCGCTCTCGGTGGTCTCGCTGCCCGCAAACCGGGCGGCGAAGAGCCGCGGATGCGGTCCCGGCGCGGCCGGTGTCGGCAGGAACCCGGCGAACATCGCCTGGTGGGAGGCGTAGGTGAAGCTGCCGGGGGCGTGCCTGCGCTCCCAGGCGCCACCGGGCAGATGCCGGGCCAGATTCGGGATACGGCCGGACGCCGCAGCCTCCTGGGCCACGTCGTGGCGGAGCGTGTCGAGCGTGACGAAGAGGAGGTCGTGGCTCCCCACGACCTCGGTCATGTCCGGCCCGGGAAGTTCCCCGAGCTGGCCGGGTGCGTCAGGCGGGGGTGTCATGGAGGTGCTCCTCGTGTCGGGCATGCCGCGTGGCGGCGAGCGGCGCCGCGCCGGTGGTCACGGGGGCGCCCAGGGCTGCGTCGGACGCGGAGCCCCGGGTCTCCACGGCCGCGATCTGTGCCGCGTAGGTGTCCAGGCCCTCGGCTCCGCGCCCGGGCAGGCCGGTCAGGCCCGGCAGCAGGTCCCCGAAGGCGTTCACCTCGCAGACGGCGAAGCGCCGCCACCGGGCGACCGGCAGGACATCCACCCCGACGCACAGCGTGTCCGGGAAACAGGCGGCGGCCCGCTCGGCGCAGTCCAGCGCGTCGTCGAAGCTGCCGCCCGCGGCCCGGATCGCGGCGCGCGCGGCATCCAGATCGCCGCGTGCGCCGCCGAGGTGCAGGTTCGTCATGGGGTGCCGGCTGGTCCGCACGACCGCATGGGTGGCGCGCCCCGCGGTCACGACCACCCGCAGATCGGCGGGACAGCCGCCGCCCAGCGAGCTCTTCGGCAGCCACTGTTCGACGTGCAGCCCGTCGGGCGCCAGGGCGTCGACGAGAGCGGCGACCTCCGGTTCCGAGGTGTGGTGCCGCACCCGCAGAGAGTTGAACAGACGCCCGTCCGGGGCGGTCTCCACGGAAGTCGTCGCGCGCACCCGGCCGGAGCCCGCCACGGTGAGGGCCACCACACCGGAGGCGGAGGAGCCGTGCGCGGGTTTGACGAAAGCGCGGGTGACGCGCGCGGCTCGCAGCGTCCCCCGCAGCTCGCTCCAGCAGCCGACCGGCCCCCTGGGTGCCGGGGGCACCGGGACTCCGGCGGCGGCCAGCCGGGCATGGCAGCGTCGCTTGTCGAAGAGCGTCGCCAGATCGTCCGGGCCTGTGGAAGGCACCGCGCCCGCCCGGTGTGCCGCCTCCGTCACCGTCCGCACCGCGGCGGTGAACCGGCGGTACCACAGAGCCGTTCCCCCGACTCGGGTGGGATCGTCGGCGTCCCGCAGCAGACGGTCCACCTCCGCGTCCTCGCCGGGGGAGTCGATTTGCACGAACTCGCCCGGGGCGAAGGCCGGCCGCCCGTGCAGCACGTCCCGCCACGCCACCACACGCGGGGCGGGATGGCCCGCGGCGCGCGCGGCCGCGGCGAACATCGTCGTCCGCCGGTCGCCGGGGACGCCCACCACGGCGAACCGGAGGCCGGTGCGGGGCACGACGCGGCCGGACGGCTCCGCAGCCGTCTTTCCGGCACTCATTCCGAGACTGCCGTGTACCGGTAGACCTCGCCGTCCTCGTCTTCGTCCTGGTCCTCCTCGCCCGGCTCGGACAGGTCGACCTCCACACCGAACGGCTCCAACGCGGCACGGAACCGCTCGGCCACCGGTTCGGTGACGAAGTTGTAGTGGAGGTCCAGCCGGGTCAGGTGGGTGAGGGGCCGGCCGTCGAGCAGAGCTGTGAGTCCCTCGTCGGAGAGAGTGCCGAGGGACAGGTCGAGCGAGGTGAGTCGGGCGACGACCGGTGCGCGGGCCACGGCGGCGGCTATCTCGTCCTGGAATTCGCTGTTGCGCAGGCCGAGATGACGCAGCGCCGGGAGACGGTCGCCGGCCAGCAGCGGAGCGAGGTCGGCGACGGTCGCGTCACCCTCGTACTCCTCCACACCGAGCCACATCTCCAGGTGCTCCAGTGCGGGCAGCTCGCTGGCGGCGACGCCGCGCACGACCTCGCCCGGCAGACCTCCGGCCTGGAACCAGAGAGTGCGCAGGTGCTGGTGGCGGACGGCGGGGAAGCGCAGCCCGGTGCCGCCGCGGACACCCAGCTCCTCCAGCAGCGGATAGGCCTCCAGCACGGGCGTGACGTCGGACTGCACGATCCAGGAGATCTCCGCTTCCTCCATCTCCAGGTCCCCGATGAACACGGCGCGCAGAGACGTGAGCTTCTTCCGGGCTGCCACGAGATGGCGCACGACCTCGCCGGAGTCGTCGTCGCACGGCTCGCCCCACGGGCCCACGATGATCGCCCGGACGCCCGCGGGGTCCACGGTGGCCAGGAATCGCTCCCACAGGGCGCCGAACCCGGCGTCCGCACTGTCACCGTAGACGCTGAAGGCCAGCCGCCAGGCCGCGGCGCCCGCCTCGGGCAGCTCTTGCGGCTCCCCGGGATCGGGGAAGTCGAAGGCGGGGAGGCCGTGCAGCTCCGGCAGGTGCTCGATGTCGGTCATGTCGCTGATCTCCTGGGCGGGAAGTGGCGGAAGCGCTGTTCGTGAAGAGTTCTACCAATCGCCTCTGACAACGCCTGTGACCGGGCAACCGGTGCCTGAGCCCGCGCTGTCGCACCACGTCGTGCGCTGGGAGTTGGACATCGGCCGGGCTTTGCCGGATCGCCGTTGCGCCTTCTGGGCGGGGCCGGTGCGCGGTCCCGGTCCGCAACCGTCCGCAAGACCCTCAGGTGGCTCCGTCGCCTGCTGTCCGGCTGTGACGCGGTTCGATGCGGTCGATCGTCTGCTCGCTCCACGCCTTGACGGTCGCGGCCTGCTCAGGTGTGAGCGAGTCGAGAGAATGCCGGCGGATGTTGCCGCCGTGTGCGGAGATGGCGCGCTGCGCTACGCGGCGGCCCACGGCGGTCAGGCCCGACGGTGAGCCCCCTTTTGCACGCTCCGGCCGTTCGGTCACCGCGGTTTCGCGCTCCAGCTGGGCGCACCGCGGCCGCCGAGTTGTTCTACCGCCACACAGGGGCCTGTCTCGGCAAACGAGAGCTGCGTCCACGATGCGTTCACCGCGATGCGCACCCGGACCGCGCTCCCGGGTTCGGCTCACGCCCAGTCCATGGGGTGGCGCGGAAGTGACGAAGGCGGATGAGGTTGTCGATCGTGGTCACTGGAGAAAGCTGCCGATGCCGAAATGAATCGGGCATATGAGCCAAGGGTGACGCCCCCCCGTTTGGCCGGTCAGGTCCCTTCCCCGCTGTCAGACTCCTGAGGTGAACGCCCGGTGGGGCGTGGTTGCGGGCGATACGAAATGGGCGTCACCGAGCACGATAGGGCCGACCGTGCCGTTCGGGTGAGTCGGAGCCGGGTGTGACGGACCATGGCGTCAATCGCGCACGCACGGCGACGGGGGGCCGGCCGGTGGGGCGACAGTACGGCGATGAGCAGCAGCGGGCCGACGGGTCGGCGCATTCGGTGCCGCGGCACGTGGCCTGCGTGATGGACGGCAACGGCCGTTGGGCTCAGCGGCGTTCGCTTCCCCGAACGGCGGGCCATAGGGCTGCGGAGATCACCGTCATCGACATTATCGAGGCGGCCCGGACGGCCGGAGTCGAGTGGCTCAGCCTGTACGCGTTCTCCACCGAGAACTGGAACCGGCCCGGCACCGAGGTCGACTACCTGATGCGTCTGGTCCGCCGGGCTGTGCGCAAGCATGCGCCACTGCTGCTCGCCCGTGGCATCCGCTGCCGCTTCCTGGGGGCCGCAGACCCGCGCATCCCCCGCGAACTGGCCCAGGACTTCGACGATCTGGCGACGCTGACCGCCGACAACCAGAGGATGACGCTCACCGTCGCCTTCGACCACGGGGGACGCCGAGACATCGTTGAGGCCACCAGGTCGCTGATCCGCAGCGGGACACTCGCCGATGATGTGACCGAGCGGCTCTTCGCGGACCACCTGCCGTTCCCCGACACCCCCGACGTCGACCTCGTGATCCGCACCTCCGGCGAGCAGCGCATCTCCAACTTCATGCTCTGGCAGGTCGCCTACGCCGAGTGGGTCTTCCCCGAAGCGCACTGGCCGGACTTCCGGGCCCCTGACTTCCTCGCCTGCCTGCACACCTACCGGCGCCGTGACCGCCGCTTCGGCGGCGTGCCGCCCCAGACGAACGGAGACCCGTCATGACGACTGGAACCACGGGAACGACCCACGAGGCACCCCTGTTCGGCCCGGAATCGCAGTTCCGCGCCTTCTTCGACGACCCGCGTTGGGCACTGGCCATCATCCGCGCCACCGTGCTGGAGGCCGCCCACCCGCAGATCGGCGCCGCCCTCGCCGACAACTCCACCTTCGTCGCCCACCCCTGGCGCCGGCTGCGCAACACCTTCCTCAGCATGCGGCGCATGCTCGACGCCGACCCAGCGGTACGCGAACGGGAGGCCGCCCGGCTCAACAGGCTGCACGCCCGCATGAGCGGCTGCGACTCCCGCGGCCGCGCCTACGACGCCATGGACCGCGCGACTCGCGCCTGGGTCGTGGCCACCCTCTACGAAAGCGCCGTCACCATGTGCCGGCTGAGCGGTCAGCCGCTCGACCAGGACACCATGGAGCGCCTGTACGCCGAGTACCGGGCCTTCCTCGCCGCACTCGACGGCGACGCCGGGGAACTCCCCGAGGACCTGAACGACTTCTGGCGGTACTTCGACAGGGTCGTCGAGGACGAACTGGAGAACACCGAGGCAGCCCGAGTCATCCTCTACCGGCTCTTCGACCACCTGCCCGCCCCGGCACTGCTGGACTGCGCGCCGACGCTGTGGGCGACAGGCCGGGCCGTCGTCGGTCCGCTCCTCGGTTCGATCACCGTCGCCTCGCTTCCCCAGCCCTACCGGCGCAGGGCCGGCCTGCCCGAGATGCCTGGTGCCACGGCCCTCATGCAGGGCGCCTACCTCGCCGCCGGGCTCACCCGTATCCTGCCCGAGGGCTGGATCAATACCGAAACCATCATCGAAGCCCTCTCCCTCTCGCCCGACAGCGACGACCCCCGCGCCCGCACCGTGAGCGCACTGCGCGCCCGTATGAAGCGGGCTTCGGCCCTGCTCCGCCTCCTCACACCATCGAGCGGTGGCACCGGCCCCGACTCGGAACCGGCCGCCTCGACGACCACGGGAGAGGGCCGGCGCTCGGCCGAGGAGTTCTTCCGTCAGGTGCTGGACCAGACCGGCGACGGCCACCTCGCCTGGCCCGACCTCGCGGCCATGGCGCGCGAACTGGCCACCCGCCTTGACCTGGACGAACCCGAGGAGACCCGGCTCTACGACGCCTTCGCCGCCTGGTGGCGCGAGCTCCAAGCCGCCCTCGACACGGACGGCGACGGCCGGGTCAGCGCCGACGAGTACGCCGCCGCCGTACCCTCCCTCGCCGGTCCCGCGCTCATCCGCGTCGCCGAGGTGCTCTTCGACGCCACCGACAAGGACGGCAACGGGACCATCGACGCGGACGAGCACCGGGCGCTCTTCCGCACCGCCTTCCACCGCGACCTCACCACCACCGACGACACCTACGGCCGCAGTGCCTTCGTGGGCGACTTCCTTTCCTTCATGTCAGGCCTCCGCAGGAACACTCCGTATGACCCCCTTCTCGCCGACGCCTAACGAACTCGCGCATATGGGGGCCACGGCTGCACCATTTGTACCCACATCCGGAGGTGCAGCTCAGGCGGCCGCGAAAATTCCTCACGCGGCAGGATCTCCGGAGCGCGCGATCGTCGTCCACTGAGATGGCTGGGCCTGGCTGTGACTGCACACGGCCCGGCCACTGCACAGGACGAGGCCCGGGGTGGCTCTGTTGATGACGAGGGGCAGTGAGGGTTTTTCATCCTGCCTCTGAGCTGGCCTGCTGGGGAGTGAGGACAGGCTGGCCGGGGCGGTGATGCGGGTGGTGGAGCATCGCAGCTTTCATCCGGGCCGCCGCTTCGGCCGAACAGGGCTGGTGGGACGGCATCCTGCCCGACTGCTGGCTGCTGATCGAATGGCCCGAAGAGGCCGGGACTCCCACCGGCCACTGGCTCTCCAGCCTGCCGGCCGGCGCCCCGATCGCCGACCTGGTCCGTCTGGCCAAGGTCCGCTGGCGCATCGAGCACGACTACCGCGAACTCAAGCACGGTCTGGATCACTTCGAGGGCCGGGGGTGGTGGCGCGGCCGGCACCACCACGTCACCCTCGTCACCGCCGCCCGGGCATTCCTCACCCTCAGGCGGCTCGACCCAAAAGTCCGCCCGTCGGCCTGACGCTCTACCAGGTCCTGGACCTCCTCCAAGACCTGCTGAAGGGCTGGACCGGCACTTGCACCACCTGCAACCGCCCCCTGCCCCGTAACCGAGCCGGACGCAGAACCTGACGAAGCACTACTATTCATCGCCGACCGCGGCTTCTGGTCGGTCGAGTTCACTCACGTCTTCACCGCGGCGGGTGCGGATCTGCTGGTCAGGCTCCAGTCCAACCACCTCGGCACCGTCCAGGAAGACCTTCCGGACGGCTCATACCTGTCGATGGCGCGGCTGGGAAAGGACGTCCGGCTCCGAGCGGCGCGAGAGGGTCGGACGCTGCCCAAGCACGTGATCTACCGGGTCATCACCCTTGCGGAGGGCGACAAGGTCGCCACCCTGGGCACGACGCTGCTGGACCCCGGCAGTATCCGGCCGCCGAGCTGATCGCGCTCCACCGGGAACGCTGGGAGATCGAGTTCGCTTCGACGAGATCAAGAACCACCTCGGGCCAGGAGGCCCGATCAGGTCACGGACACCGGAGGGCGTCCGGCAGGAACTGTGGGCCTACCTCGCGGTCCACCACGCGATCCGCCAGTTCGCCCACACAGCCGCCCCTGCCCGGCCAGCCGTGGACACCGACCGTGTCTCCTGCCTGAAGTGCGTCCGCATCGTCCGCCGCAGCGTCCCGTCCCAGCTCGGAGCGACCGCCACCAAGCTCACCCGTTCCTTCACCGAGGCCGGTCGGGAGGCACGTGCACGCCTCCTGCCGGCCCGGCGCGGGCGGGACTCTCCACGCGCGCTCAAGAAGCCGAACCGTTGGCCCGTGCTGAGGACCCGCGCCAGACGCGGCACGGTCCAGCCCGGCCGTCGGGCGCACAACCAGACCTCGAAGCCGAAGAGCAACCGTAGGGCTGGGCGGTCAGTTCTCAAGAGAACGCAAGCCCCCGACGCCACCTCAGCCGGTCTCGTCCAGCCGTCTCTCGGCGTAGCGGGCACGCTTACGACGGGATCCGACCTCCCGTGCGAGTGAGAAGGCTGCAACAGGTGCGAGGACTGTGAGCACGGGATACACCAGAACACCCCCGATAGCCGTCTGTCCGGCGAACACGCACGTGCCGTCGTCACACCGTACTCTGTGAGAGTCTCCCACTGACATGCCCTCACCTCCCTCCTTGAGGCGGCTCTCTTCAACCGTGCGCCCGTCGTCGGAGGTGAACGTTCCAGTGCAGACAGTGGTAGGACCACCACGCCCACTGCTCTGTGTTTCGCAGGCCGTAGCCACGAATCGCCCCGGCCCTCCGTCAAAGCCAAGGCCGATCCTGGCTTCTTCCCATGCGTCCAGGCTCGCCAGCGCTCCGCCCCCCATGGCGAACGCCCCGACCAGGACGATCAGCGTCCGCAGAGCCCACTTCGTTCCTCTTGCCAGCTTCCTCTCGCCCATGCGTCACACCCTGTCAGGGCAGGCTTCAGCGGTCTTTGCCCTGCGCTGGCAACAACAACCGCTGTTTCATGCTGGGACCGGTGCAGGGCCGGCCTCATGGAAGGCCAGCCGGCGCAGCAGGGAGACAGCACCTGAGCCGAGCTCGATTCTTTGGCGCCCCTTCCGGCTCGGCGCGGTGAGTATTCGCTGACCTGCGGAAGCTGAGGCGACAGCAGCGCGGCCCAGGTGTGGTGACAGTCCAGATCACCGAATCCACCTGTACTGCCACACCTTGAACTTCTCCCAACCTGGCCTGGCCTGCCCTGGCCTGGCGTGTGCGTAGGTGTGCCGCGCAGGGGTGGGGTGTGCGTCATCCCGTGGGTCGCTCTGAGCCTTCCCCCGCCCTCGACCCTGTGGCCAGGGGGCCGTCCGCTTTCCTGCAAGCAGCTCGCAGGGGGACGTGACGTGACCTCGGGGTTCCCGATGCGGCTCTCACTGCGGTGGATCGGTGCAAGATCGGGGCGATGGTGCGGGGGCTCGGGTTGGCGCCGGCCGTCGTACGGGACCTGCGCGATCTGCGCACCCTGCTCCTCGGCACCCGTCCGGAACCGTGCCGCCCGCCGCGCTGTCCTGCGGCGGGCAGCAGCCGGGACGGCCCTCCGCGCCTACCGAGCCTCGGACCGCAGGAGAGACCCGGCCCCGGCTCCTTGCTCGGAGCCGGGGTGGGCGACGAGGTCGGAGTCAGCGGCTGCCGACGTGTGTGCGTTCGAAGGTGGTGGCGGCGGATTCCAGGCGCCACTGGGCGGCTGCCTTCGGACTGGCGGCCAGGAGGCGGCCGCAGGCGCCGCCGGGACTGCCGCTGCCTGGGCGTTCCTTCGCGCAGGCCGATGTGGGCCGGTACCCGTCGCGCGTCGGGTTGCCGCGCCACAGGCTGCGGCCGGGCAGGAAGGCGTGTTCCAGCGAGGCCCGCGCCAGGTCTTTGAGTTCGGGGTAGCGCAGCCGGTAGGTGGTGGACGCGTACTGGAACTCGTGGCTGATGTCGGTGCGGGAGATGCCCGGGTCGTCGGTGGCCAGGACGACCGGCACGCCGTAGGCGCGGTAGGTGTTGAACGGGTGGTCGTCCCCCTTCACGCCGAGGATCTGTGCGTTGCTGGTGAGGGGCACCTCGACGGCCGTCTCCCGGCGGGCCATGGTGCGGGCCAGCTGCTGCCAGTTGTCCTCGTGGACGAGGTCGACGCCGTGGCCGATGCGCTCGGCCTTCGCCACGTTCACCGCCTCGCCGATGTGGAAGGACAGGTCCTCCGGCTTGACCAGCCCGGGCCACAGCTCCCCGGCGTGCAGGGTGAGGTGGGCCTTCGGGTACTGCTTGCCCAGGTAGCTCAGCATCCGCATCTGGAGCCGGTAGTTGCGCAGCGCGCTCTGGCCGTCCTCGGGCTGGACGAGGTTGACGGCGACGAACCGCGGGTCGCGCTCGGCCAGCCGCAGGCCGAGCGCGATCTGGGTGAAGACGCGCTCGGGTGAACTGCCGCGGGAGACCTGCGAGATCCACCGGACGGGCAGCCGGCAGGCGCGGCGGGGGTGTGCGGTGTCGCAGCGTGCCTCGCTGCGGAACTCGGCGTTGGTACGGTCGGCGTCCTTCCGGGCCTGTGTCACCAGCCGGTCCAGCTTGCCTCCGGCGAGGAGCTTGCGATGCATCCGCGTCGGGTCCGGGTCCCAGCCGACCTCTTCGGCGAGCTTCTTCGCGCCGTCGGAGGCCGGGGTCGCCATCGTCTCCAGGTAGGACTGGTTCTGCTGGGCCGCATGCTCGGCGACCTCCGCGAGGAGCTTGCCCGGATGCCGCCACGTCACCTCGCCGAACTTGCCGAAGGCGGCGAAGAAATGATCATGCCCGGACTCGCCCTGCGGGAAGTCCTCCATGGACCAGGCCCGCACCAACTCCTTGTGGAACGCCGTGTCCTTGCGCGCGTCGGCGGCCGGGCGGGCACCGTCCTTGCACGGCGGCTGCACCGCGGTCATCGTCTTCGTCTCGATGCACAGACCGTCCTGCGCGGCCAGCTCGATGAGGTACTCGGTCGTGACGGCGCCGGAGAGGTGGTTGTGCAGGTCGCCGCCCTTGGGCAGCTTACGGAAGAAGTCCCCCAGCCGGCCGGGATCGTTGCGGACGGATTCCAGATAGGCGGCGGTGCGCGCCTCGGCGGGCGTGGCAGGTGGCCGGACGGCGGGCCCGGCGGAGCGACCGGCCTTGTCGGACCGGCCCTCGTCGGATTGAGCGGCGGCTGGCAGCGCCGTGAGCGCGGTCAGCAGACAGAGTGCGGCGGCGCCGCTCGGGTACAGCACCCGGCGGCGGCCGATTCGGGATCGATGAGTCACCTCAACATGATCAAAGGGCCGGGCTCAGGTGTGACCGCGATCGCGGGGGCGCCACTCGATCGTGGGATTGTCCCGCGGGGAGGAGGAAAGGGGGAGGTGGGGGTCAGCCAACCCGCCCCACCCGCCCGGACCGGCTCATCTGGGACGCCCACTCCGACACCGAACACTCTCACGTCATGGAGATGCTGACGCTGTTCCGCGGCCCGCATCCCTGCAGCCGTCTACCGCGCGAAGAGGCCCTGCTCGAGGATTCTTCAGCTCGGCTCCGGCAGCGCGTCGATGGAGGGCGGCTGGTTCAGGGCCACCGGGATCGTGCCGAGCTTGGCCGTCGATGGCATGCCGGCCCCGGGCGTCGGGGCCGCACGCGCGCATCCACGGTGTGCAGACCTGCTGCCCGGGTACGGCCGTGCATTGCGCCTGGCCGGGCGGCGGTCGGTGCTCTTGTCGGCGTCTCCGACGGCACCCCTCGGGCCCGGTGACACCGCCTCCCAGGTCATCGACGTCGACAGAACCGTCGTGCCGGGCCCGGAGTCCAGTGGCCCTCTTCCAGGGACACGGAGAAGCTGATGGGGCAGAGGCCCCGCATGGGTTGCACGGCCATCGCCCATGGGGGCTTGGCGGCGGAAGGGGTGGCGGCACCTGGGGTGTGCTCGTGCGTGCTGTCTGGGTCTGTCTCCGGGGGAGAGCACTCGATGCTTCGTGCGGCACCGCCGGTACCGTGCCTCGGCCGTGCGTCGTGGCCTGGCGTGGTGTCATCGGCGTTGTGCCGGTCGGCGGGGAGGGTGATGGCTGGGTGCGGCGGCGTGTTCGGGAGTGAGGTGGGTGGTCTTCACGTCGGGGTGTGTTGCTCGGCGGCGTCGAGTGCGGGAGTGAGCGGTGCGAGTGCCGCGTGGAGCTGGTCGGGCAGTGACCCTGAGGGCACGAGCAGTCCTCCGGCGCCGTGACTTCCGCCGGTTTCTGCGTTGTCGGCAGGCCGGAGCCAGCTTTCCAGTGCGATGCGGACAGCCGTGGCGACGCTTGCCGCGAGAACGCGGGCTGTGTGCGCTCGGGTGTCACCCAGGCGTGCGGCGATCGCTGCCGTGAGCGGGGGCTCGATGCCGGCGGTGGTGTCGAGGAACGCGTCGCGCAGCGCGGTCCGGGTGGTGATCAGCAGCAGTGCCTGCTGTTCGCTCTCGCCGGTGTCCGTGTACTGCTCGACCACCGCGTCGGTGACGGCGTCGGCCAGGCGCACCTCTGCGGGCCGGGCCGCGACCGCCGCCGCGATCCGCGCCTCCCGGTCCGCGGCGACAGCGGAGACGATCGCCTGCTCGCGGCTGGCGAAGTAGTTGTTGTAGGTGCGGGGTGAGACCCCGGCGGCTTCGGCAATGTCCTCGACCCGTACCTGGTCCGGGCCGTGCTCGACGGCCAGGCGCAGTGCCGCCTCGCGCAGTGCCTCGCGCGTGGCCTGCTTCTTCCGCTCCCGCAGCCCTGGTGGTCTCGTCACGGGACCAGCATCCCACGCAACGGAAATGCGTGCACGCAAACTTGCGTGCACGCATTTTTGTTGTCAGTCTCTACCCGATCGAGACCGACAGAGGGGATGCCACCATGCGTGCAAGAGGAATGACCTACGACACCGGATTCGTCATGCACGGCCAGATATCCCGCCAGCACCTCGACCCTGCGGTGGTCCGGCGCGAGCTCGCCATCATCCGCGACGACCTGCACTGCAACGCGGTCCAGATCACCGGCGGTGACCCGGACCGGCTGGAGCTGGCCGCCGGTGCCGCCGCCGAACTCGGCCTGGAGGTCTGGTTCTCGCCCTATCCGCTGGAGTTGGAGGCGGAGCAGATCCTCGCGCTCCTCCGCGACTGTGCCGGGCGAGCGGAACGCCTCCGGCAGCAGGGAGCCGCAGTCGTGTTCGTCGCAGGGGTCGAGCTGAGTGTGATGAACCGCGGCTTCCTGCCCGGAGAGAGCCCCGAGGAGCGCGTCGAGCAACTGATGAGCCCACCCGAGCGGCGCGCCGAGGCCATGGGCGAACTCGGCGTGCGCATCAACACCTTCCTCCACGATGCCGCGGCCACGGTCCGCGAGTACTTCCAGGGCAAGCTCACCTACGCAGCCATCCAGTTCGAGCAGGTCGACTGGACCCCCTTCGACATCGTGACGTTCGAGCTGATCCGCTCGGCCGAGGTCGCCGACCGGTTCCGGGACGCTGTGCGCACCCTGGCCCAGGGCCCGAAGCCGCTGGCCGTCACCGGGTTCGGCACCGCGGCCTACCGCGATGCCTCGGACCGCGGGGGCCGGGTGCTGGAAGTGGTCGAGCACGACCCGCAGACCAAGGCCCCTGTGCGGCTGAACGGCGTATACGAGCGTGACGAGGCCGGCCAGGCCGCATATCTGAGCGAACTCCTGGAAATCTTCGACACCGAGGGCGTGGACAGCGCGTTCGTGTTCCTGTTCGCCCTGCCCGGCTACCCGCACCGCCCGGACGGCGACCCCAGGGACGACCTGGACCGGGCCGGCCTGGGCATCGTCAAACTCCTCGAAGGACGCCGGGGGCAGACCTACCCCGACATGGAATGGGAACCCAAGGCCGCCTTCACGGCGGTCGCCCAGCGGTATGGGAGATAGTCCGAGACTGCCCTCGGAGGGGGCGGGCCCGGCACGGCAAACGCGGAACCCTTCTGAGAAACCCCCGAAACTCCCGAAGCGGCGGCGCTCGGTCTCACGACGCCGCCGCTCATCCGGGCGTCGAGCTCACCGCACTCCAGCGCTTCGGACGGGCAACCGGCAACCTCCCTGAACGCGGCCGGGCGAGAACGTGAAGGCGGGAAGGGCGATGAGTGGACCAGGGCAGGACAGGCGCCACAGACGGGCAGCAGGCGCTGTGCTGTGGAGCCTCTCGCCAGCGCTGCACCTGGCCCCGCTCGCGTTCGCCCTGACGGATGTCTCTGCGGACGAAGACCCCGCCGACCCGGCGTCGGACGTGCATGAGGAGTCCGGCTCCCCGACGTTCCCAGGCCCGACGGTTGCGGAGGCTCCAGGGTGTGGATGTCCAGGAAGCCGGCCACAGCCCGTTCTTCGCCATCGAGCACCCCCGGCCTGCCCTACGGCAATGTCTGCCGCTGCGGCCAGAACGTGAGGGCACCAGCATCCGGCACCCCACCGGTCAATCAACTGCCGTGACACCAAGAAAGCCCTGACGGTCGCCGAAGCCGAACAAAGGCCGTCCGTACCGGAGATGGCGTGCCAGGCTCGGTCGCGGATAGGCCGTGCCCCCGTTGGGGAGCAACAAGGCGACACACAGGGGAGGGAAGGGGGAGACGACCTATGGCAGCCCTGCTGGTCATGCTGGCCGCGCTCGCGGCCGGAGCCGTCATCGCGCTCCTGGTCCGCGCCGGGCGGCGCGAGAGCCGCGCGGAGGCGGTCCGGCTCGCCGAAGACGCACGGCGGGAGGCCCGCCGGTCGCTGGAGGCGGTCTGGACCATGGACGGCCGTGAGTTCGAGGACTACATCGCCGGCCTGTGCCGCCGGGACGGCTGTACCGGAGTGCAACGTGTCGGCGGCGCCGGCGACCTGGGCGCGGATGTGATCGGCTATCTGCCCGACGGACGGAAGATCGTCGTGCAGTGCAAGCGATACGCCAAGAACCGCTCTGTCGGCAGTCGCGACATCCAGACGTTCAACGGCACCGCCCGCGCCGAGCACAAGGCCGACCTCCCCCTCTTCGTCGCCTCCTGCGTCTTCACCGGCCCGGCCCGGCAGTTCGCCGCACGCCAGCACCTGGCGCTCATCGACATCGACCTCCTCGGCTTCTGGAACAGCGGCACCGCCCTCAGCTCACTCCTGGCCCTGGACATCGGCCGCTCCGGCACCAACCGGAAGCTCACCCCTGACGACTGAAGCCCGGGCCGGACGTTCCCGCGCCGCAGGCCATCAGGTCTGGGCGACGTGCCGGGACCCGCTCCGACCCGACTCTCGCGGGCACGGTGCCGACTGGCGCCGAGGGAGCCTGGCTGGCTGGTTGACACCGCCCGGTGCGGTACTCGCTGACCAGGTCCGGACCAAGATCCCCATGCGATGAGAGGGGAGGGCAGGGCCGTGGGCGCGGGTGTCCTGTCCCATCGGAGCGTGAGCGATCTCAGCGAGGAGTGAGCGGCCGCCCCGTCGGAGCGAGTGCTCCGGTGTGCTGTCGGAACTCCCAGGGGTCATGCGCGGAGATGATCTGCACGCCGGAGGCGGGGTCTGCGGCGAGTTTCTGCAGTCTGGCCACATTGGCCAGGCGGAGGTCCCGGTCGGTTTCCGTCTGTTCCTGCAGCGCGTCGAGCATCGCCGGGGCGGAAGGGATGTCGTGGCGGAGTTCGCCGTGGAAGTAGTAGGCATCCCCGGCATGCAACAGCCACCCGGACCCCCTGCGCACAGCGATTGCGGTGTGGCCCGGAGAATGCCCGGCCAGGGGGATGAGCAGGATGTCCTCCACCACCCCGGAGGGCTGGTGAACGCCGTCGAATCCGTGCCAGCGCCCACCACCATCACTCGGGTAGAGCGCCCAGCGGGGGCCATGAGCCCAGTGCGCATGCGGGGCGCCCGGATCGCCCAGGGCGGCGGCCTGCTCGGTTCGGGCGACGTGCACGACCGCTTCGGGGAAGTCGGCCAGCCCACCGGTGTGATCGCGATGCAGGTGCGACAACAGGATGTGCCGCACATCCTCGGGCCGGTGACCGAGCCGGGCGAGCTGCCGGACCGCCGCTTCTTCCGGGTCCAGGCGTGGCTGCGCCCAACTGAGGAAGTCCGCGCCCAGCCGCGCCTCCGGAGCGCCGATGTCCGCCAGCCCGAACCCGGTCTCGACCAGTACCAGCCCGCTGACCTCGGTCTCGATGAGAAGGCAGTGGCAGACCGCGGGCAACGGATCCAGCCCGTGCCCGGCCTCCGGCTCGATGACGGCCATCGAACCGCAATTGAGATGATGGATACGCATGGCAGACGACGCTAGGAGGGCTGATCGTGGCTCACCAAACGGTTGGACACGGAGGGACGGGGCTGCTGGACGCCTGCTCCGGACCCGTAATCGAGCCTGCCCCAACCTGCCCGGTGGAGATCACCCTCGCCCTCCTGCGCGGCCGGTGGACGCCCCTGGTGCTCCGCGAATTCCTCCACCGGCCGACCCGCAGCTACACCGAGCTCGCACAGGGTCTGACCGCCCTGTCCGACAAGGTGCTCTCCGAGAGGCTGACGCAGCTGACACAGGCCGGAGTCCTCAGTCGTGAGCGCAGCCCCGGCTGGCCGCCGCGCGTTCGGTACACCCTCACCGACCGCGGCCATGACCTGCTGCCCGTGCTACAGGCTCTGTGGGACTGGGGAACCGGGGCCCCGGCCCTCCCGGCGCGTTCAACGTCCGGTGAGACATAACTCCCGGTGACCAGACTGCGGCGAGACCGCCCAAGCTCCGATGCGACATGATGTACCGCTCCCTGGGTTCTCCCAGAGTCCGCGGAGGCTGGCGACCAGCGGGCGGGCGAGCCGGGGCCGGGCATGTACGACGATCACCGGCCGGCTCCACCGGCCGGTCACTTCAGAGCTGCGGAGCCGGGGATGGGCCCCGGAGGCCCCTATGGGTTTCGTCAGCCCGTAGGGGTTGGTCGGGGGTGCAGAAGGTGCCGTCGCGGAGCAGCGCGAAGAGCATGTCGTCTCCTCGTCTCGCGAGGCAGAGGAGGGCGGCGCTTTCCCGTTGCCGCCGGCTTCCGCACGGCCTGCCTGGTCCGGGCGGACGGCGGATATGCCGACGCCGGTGATTCCAGGCTGCCTGCCCGGGCCGGGCAGGCGCTGGGCATCTCGCCGTGGAAATCGCGAAACGGGCCGACGGGGCCAAGGGATTCCAGGTGCTGCCCCGGCGCTGGATCGTGGAGCGAACGGTTGGCTGGCTGATCCGCAACCGGCGCCTGGCCCCGAGCGGCGGCCGGCTCACCACCACCTCGGAGGCGATGGTCAAGGTCGCGATGATCCTGTTGATGCTCTTCCCCCTCGCCGGTCAGTCGTCACGCTGGAGCCACGTCAACAACCGCAAGACCCGCTCCATGAGCGTGAGGTTCTTCTCGCAGCATGACCAGCCAGCCCCCGGCAGGCCCTCAGTCGAGGAAAGGCGTGCGCCCTCCGCAGTATTCGTCGTCGCGGAAGACGCACCTGATTGCCGCTGTGAGCCCCGTCGCTCGCGCTCCGCGCAGCTGTGCTGTTCCGCTCGCCGACGTGCTCCATGTGCGCTTCTGGCCCGTGCGCGGGGCTGGGAGAAGGTCCGACGACGCACCAGTCAGCACCCTGGGGTATTCAGTACCTGTGGGTATGCTACTTTGTGCTTCATGACAGATACGGAGAGCCAGTCACCCGAGCCCACCCCTCGCACCCCGCGTGCGGAGGTGCAGCGCAGGCTGCTGGCGGCGGCCGCGCGGGTCTTCGCCGAACGGGGCTACGCCGACAGCCGATTGGAGGACATCGCCCGCGCCGCCGGCTTCACCAAGGGCGCCGTCTACTCGAACTTCGGAAGTAAGCAGGCTCTGTTCGGCGCTCTTCTTGGCGAGCGCGCGGATACGGAACTGGCCACGGTGATGGCCGAGATCCGCGACATTGATGAGGCGAGTGCGGCTGCAGTCCGGGCCGCTCAGTTGGTGGCGCGTCGGATCGTCGAGGACACCGAACGCGGGCGGCTCGGACTGGAGTTCGCCGCGCGTGCCGCTCGTGATGAAGAGACCCGGGCGGTGGTCGCACCGCTGCGGCGCGCGCAACGCGCGGCAGCGTCCCAGGCGTTCGCCGAGGTCATCGACGGCAGCGGCATACAACCTGGGGTACGTCCAGAACTGGCCGGACTGATCCTGCACTGTCTGACCAACGGCCTGGCGATGGAGCGTGGCGCCGATCCCGAGGCGCTCGACGCCGAAATCGTCGAAGAAGCCCTCTCCGCCACCCTCGCCGGCCTCCTCGCCCTGCCTGCGAACGGCTGAAGGAGCCCTCAATGTCCACCGTGCTTCATTCCCTCGGCCGGGCGGCGTTCCGTCACCGCGCCCGTTTCCTCGCTGCCTGGCTGCTGGTGATAGCCCTGGCCGGCGGCGGCTTCGCCGTCTACGGCTCGCATCTCGACAGCGAGGCCACCATCCCCGGCTCGCAGGCGCAGGAGGGCATCGACGTACTGGAGAAGGCGCTGCCGTCCGCTACCGGGGTGACGGCGCAGGTCGTCTTCGTCGCCCCGAAGGGCTCGACCGTCAACGACCCGGCCCAGCACGCGGCCATCGAGCAAGCGGTGCGTAGCGCCGCGAAGGCACCGCAGGTACAGAGAGTGGCCGACCCGTTCCAGGCGAAGACTGTCTCGGCCGATCACCGCACCGCACTGGCGCAGGTGCTCTATCCGATCAAGCGCGACGCACTTCACGACAGCAGCGTCGCCGCGCTGGAGGACATCGCCGCCGAGGCACGGTCGAGCGGTCTGCGAGTGGAAGTCGGAGGCACCATCTACAGCACCGCAGGTGTGCTCGTAGGCGTCGCGGAGGTACTGGGTGTTGTTGTCGCCGTTGTTGTCCTCGTCCTCACCTTCGGGTCGCTGCTGGCCGCCGGACTGACGCTGCTCACTGCGGTTGTCGGCCTGGCTCTCGGGCTGGTTGGTCTGATGCTGGTGTCGAACGTCGCCACCGTTTCCTCTACCGCGCCGAGCCTCGCGCTGATGATCGGTCTCGCGGTCGGCATCGACTACGCGCTGTTCCTCCTGTCCCGACATCGAACTCAGCTTGCCGCCGGAATGGATCCCGAGGAGTCGACGGCCCGCGCCACGGCGACTGCCGGAAGCGCCGTGGTCTTCGCCGGCCTGACAGTGATCACCGCACTGGCCGGACTCAGCGTCGTCGGCATCCCGTTCCTGACCGTCATGGGCCTGGCCGCCGCAGCAGCGGTGCTGACGGCCGTGGCGGTAACGATCACTTTGCTGCCGGCCCTGCTCGGCTTCACCAAAGAGCGCCTCCGGCCCAAGCCCGGCTCACGGGCCGACCGGCGCGAGCGCGTTGCGGCGGCCGGCCTCCGCAACGGCGGCGAACGATGGGCCCGACTGATCACCCGCCGCCCGCTCGCCACCATGCTGACCGTCGTCCTGGGTCTGGTCGTGGTCGCCATACCGGCCACCCAACTCACCCTGGCCATGCCCGACAACGGCACCGCCGCACCAGAATCGACCCAGCGCAAGGCCTACGATCAGATTTCCGAGGCATTCGGCCCCGGCAACAACGGCCGACTCATCGTCCTTGTCCAAAGCCGAAACGGCGATCCGCAGCAGTCCGCCGCCCAGATCGCGACCGGGCTCCATCTACCCGGCGTCATATCCGTCGGCCGGCCCCAACTCGGTACGGACGGCCGCACCGCAATCCTCACGGTGACCCCGAAGAACGGTCCCCGGGACGCAAAGACGGAAGAACTCGTCCGCGACATCCGCACTGTCACTCCCCGGCTCGGGGCGAAGGCCGACGCAAAGGTACTGGTCACCGGTTCGACTGCCGCAGCGATCGATGTATCCGACCGGCTCAGCGCCTCGCTGCTACCGTTTGCCGCGATTGTCGTAGGACTCGCGCTGGTCCTCCTGCTCCTCGTCTTCCGCTCGATCGTGATACCGGTCAAGGCAGCAGTCGGTTTCCTGCTCTCCGTCGCAGCGGCCTTCGGCGCCGTTGTGGCCGTCTTCCAGTGGGGCTGGCTCGCCGACCTGCTCGGCGTCCCCACCACCGGCCCCGTATTCAGCTTCATGCCGATTGTTCTGCTCGCCGTACTGTTCGGCCTGGCGATGGACTACGAGATCTTCCTCGTCTCACGTATGCGCGAAGATTTTGTGCGCTCCGGTCGGTCTCATCAGGCCGTGTACGCCGGCTCACGGTACACCGCGAGAATTGTCACAGCGGCCGCACTGATCATGTTTTCCGTCTTCGCGAGCTTCATGACCACCGAAGACCTCACCCTCAAACCGATCGCTCTCGGCCTCGCAGTCGGCATCCTCGTCGACGCCTTCCTCATCCGTATGACCCTTGTCCCGGCCGTCCTCGCACTCATCGGCAAACACGCCTGGTGGCTGCCCCGTTGGCTCGACCAGCGCATACCCGACCCCGACCTCGAAGGCACCCGGCCCAGCAGGCCGAAAGAGGACCCGGCACCGACCACGCACGCCGGGGAACCGACCCGCCGATAAGGTCCTCGGCCCACCTCGCCCAGTCAGACACCACTCCAGTAACGGAGACCCTCCATGGCCATAGCCCACTACCGGCCCCGCACACTGTTCACCTTCGGGGGCGCCTCGCTAACCCTCACCCTGCTGGCACTCGCCGCCTTGACTTACTTCAATGTCTCGGCGGACGACGCAGAACCGCAAAAGCGCAGCTTCGCCCCGGTCAGCGACCAGCTCACCGTCGCCAAGAACAACGGCGAACTCGACATCCGGCCTGCCGACGTCACCCAAATCGAGGTGACCCGCCAATTCGCCAGTCGCTCCCTGCCCGGCGGCAGACCTGAAGCCACATGGGACCTCACGGACGAAAGGCTCACCCTGGCCACCGACTGCGGACCCCTCAGCCTGTGTGACGTCCGGTACGAGATACTCGTGCCCAAAGACGTGGCGCTCACTGTCGAAGGCGACAGCGGCCAAGTCACTGCCACCGGATTCGGAATGGCACTGAAGATCCGCACGGACAGCGGCGCCATCCGCGTCGACAACGCCTCAGGCCGCCTCACCTTGGACACCGAGAACGGAGAGCTGCGCGCCACCCGCCTCACGTCGAACCAGGTAGACGTCGGTTCGGAAAGCGGGGACGTCCACCTCTCCTTCGCCAGCATCCCCGAACAGGTGAGAACGGCAACAGAGAACGGCGCACTATCGATCGGCCTGCCGAACGCCGCCTACAAGGTCATCACGACGACAGACAGCGGCGACGTGCGCACTGACCTCCCCGAAGACCCGAACAGCTCACACACGATCACAGCTAGCACCGAGAACGGGGCGATCACCTTGCGCGCCACCGAGTAGACCCACACGCCTGCTGCAGCGGAGCCAGACGACAGCTACCCCTTGGAAGCACTCGGGACTGCTGCAGGTCAAGATGCCACCCGATCATGCAGCAATCCCTAATCCCCTCCTCACCTGGTGATTTATGCCATGGACATGCTCGGGCTCGGTTCCATCGCCTACGGTCTGCTGCTCTCGGCGTCCGCGCTGGAACCGGTCCGGTCGATCGCGTGACGAGTCCGTCCGGGGCGTGGACGTGGGTACGGGGCAAGGGCCTCACAGGGCGGCCGACTGCTGCACCGTGACGGGGTACCCGCACAGGGCGCGGCGGATCGGGACACAGCAGCCTCTCTGTCTCAGAGCGTGTTTGAGATGACTTCATCGAGCGCGTCGTAGGGGTTGTCGTCCGGGGCGTGTGGTGGGGCCGTTGCGGGTGAGGCGGCGGGTTATGACGCCGATCATGGCCCAGCGGATGAGGGTTGCGGAGTGTGCCGGGTCGCGTTCGTAGTCGCGGGTCAGGCGGCGGTGAGCACTGATCCAGGCGAAGGTCCGTTCTACCGCCCACCGGCGGGGCAGGGGCCGGAAGCCGCGCTGCCCGGCTGGCTTGCGCACGATCTCCAGGCTGCGGCCGAGGATGTCTTTCACCCAGGTCACGCACTGGCCGGAGAACCCGGCGTCGGCCCAGAAGTGTCGGGTGGCGGGTGCGTCGTGGTGGGTGTGGAGCAGGGCCCTGCGTCCTCCGTTGCGGTCCTGGAGCGAGGCGGAGGTGACCAGGATGACAAGGAGGAGTCCGAGGGTGTCGGTGACGATGAAGCGCTTGCGTCCCCGGGTGCGCTTGCCCGCGTCGTATCCGCTGGTGGAGGTGGGCACGGTGTCGGTGTTCTGCACACTCTGGGAGTCCAGCAGTCCGGCGCTGGGCTCGGGTTCGCGGCCTTCACGGGTACGGACCTTGCGGCGCAGGGCATCGTGGAGGCGGGTGGCGGTGCCGTCGTCGTGCCAGCGGGTGAAGTACCAGTACACGGTCTCCCAGGGCGGGAAGTCTTTGGGCAGGTAGCGCCATGGGCAGCCCGTCCGTGTCACGTACAGGATCGCCTCCACGAGCCGGCGTCGTGGATGTTTCTCGGGCCTGCCGGCGTTCGGGCCAGTCCTCGGCGGCGGCAGCAGCGGAGCGATCAAGTCCCACTGCTCATCGGTCAGATCAGACGGGTACCCCTGCGCTCTCCCCATGCTCGGCCCAATGAGCCGAGCACCCCACCGGCACGGCACCTCTCAAACACGCTCTGAGTTAGGCTCGCAATCAGCTCCGCACCCTTGGGTTCATTGGAATCAAGGCGTCGGTATTCGTGAACTCACGGGGTTTGGCGGTCATGCGGGCGTCTGTGGCGAACAGCTCCCGCTCAGCCGGGTGGAGGATGTGCTGGGTGATGAACGAGCGGCCGGCGACCTTCCACAGACCTCGGCCCTTGGCCAAGGCGGACACCGCCTGGGTCTCGACTGTCCGATGATCTGCACGGCCGACTGCCCCGCTTGCAGCGGACCGGCCGTTCCACTCCGGCGAACACGCGAAGCAACGGATGAACGTGCAGGTCATCGCAGCCCCCTGCGGTCGGCTGTTGTGGGCCTCACCTGCCCTGCCCGGCGCCGTCCACGACACCCGCGCAGCCCGCGGACACGGTATCGTCGGCGCCCTCACCGAGGTAGACATCCCGTGCTGGGCGTAGGCATCCCGTGCTGGGACGAGAAAGGATGCCGGGGCGCCGGCGGCACGGTCCGCATCCCGTGCCGGGGACGCCGGGAGATCCTCTCCGCGGGCCGGCAGGCGGTGAACCGGTCCCACGCAAGGATCCGGGCCCTCGTCGAGTTGCCGTCGCCTCCCTCAAGCCGTGGCATCTCCTCCGCACACTGCGGTGCTCGACCGCCCGGATCACCAGCCTCGTCCAAGCCGTCCTCACCCTGCACCTGACCGGCTCAGGGTGAGGACGGAAAGAGCTCAGTGTCTCCCCGGTGATCCGGAGCTCAGGGGTCACGGCCGCGTACGTGCGCTTGCCGCCGTCCGCGTGGTACACCGCGACGGCGTCCCTCCGGAACTCCTCCGGGTACGGAGACTGGCGTCCCACCTGGACATCCCTCCCTGGACCAGCAAGGTCCATTGTCAGGGTGCCCACTCCGAGGGGTCAGCCTCACCACGAAGGTGCCCCGCCCCGCGAAACTGTTGCGGGTGCCGACCCCGGTCGACTGCGGACCGGGCCGTACGTGGCGGCCGGGCACCCCACCTCCGGCACCGATCGATCCGGACCTGCCGAGCTCGGATGTCCGCATCCAGGAAGTCATGGCCGGGATCCCTGCACGTGGGCAGGGGCGCGCCCGTTCTGCGGCCGTCGGGGTGCGGCGCGGAGGCAGGGGCGCGACAGCTCAGTGTCAACGGGCTCCTGCTGGGCGATTGCCTCAGAAGTCGGATTTGCCCGCAGGAAACATCGCGCTCATCTCGGAGTCAAATCATTAATTAGCAATTAATCTTGACCTTGCTCGCCCGGTCCTTCCATACTCGGAGCACGCCGCGGCGGCGATCCGCCCCGAATGCGGTTGTACGCAGCTTTTGCACGTGATTCGGAGTGATGTCATGAAGAACGGCAGGAGGCGGCATCGCACCCCGTTTGCCGTGTGCCTCGGTCTGGCGCTGACGATGGTCGCGCTCACCGGGTGCATTCCACGGGCCGGAGACGGGGGGCGGGTCGGCCTGGTCTACATGGACGCCCAGGGCTACTACGCGGGGGTCCGCAAAGGCATGCAGGACTCCGTCGGCCGGCTCGGCGACGGGTTGCAGCTGCTGGAGCTGAACGCCCAGGGCGACGCCTCCAAGGAGAGTGCCTTCGTCGACACCGTGAGCGCCGCCGGGGTCAAGGCCCTGGTGCTCTCGCCCGTCTCCACCACCGCTTCCATCCCCGCGGTCCGTCTGGCGCACGAGAGCGGCGTCAAGGTGGTCTGCTATAACACCTGCCTCACTGATGAGGCGACGCAGAAGTACGTGAGCGCCTGGGTGCTGGGCGATCCGGTGAAGTTCGGGGAGCTGGCCGGGGCCGAGGCGGCGAAGTACTTCAGGGCCAAGGGCATCGAGGACCCGCGCATCGCCGTTCTCAACTGCGAGACGGTCGAGGTCTGCATCCAGCGCCGGGTGGGGTTCGAGAAGGCCCTCTTCGCCGAGCTGCCCAAGGCCAGGATCGTCACCAACCAGCAGGGCACCACGATCGACCAGGCCCTCAAGGTCGCCGACCGCATCCTGAGCGCCCAGTCCCGGGTCGACGCCTTCTACGGCGAGTCGGGCGGCGCCACCATGGGCGCGGTCCGGGCCGTGCGCCAGCGCGGCTTCGTCGGACGGACGGTGGTCTTCGGCAGCGACATGACGTCCGACCTGGCCAGGGAGCTGGCCGACCACCGGGTACTCAAGGCCGATGTGGACATCTCTGGAGTCGAGGTAGGCGAGCTGGCCACGCGTACGACCGCACGGGTCATCGCCGGCGAGGAGCTCGACGACCCCGTGGTCCCCGCGCCCGTGAAGCTGTACTCCACCCCGGGGGAAGCCCGCGAGTGGCTGAGTACCCACCCGGACGGCCTGCCGTGACGGGCACCGGGCCCACGGCCGATACCGGGCCCGCGGCCATCGCCTCCTCTCCTTCCCCCGCCCCTCCGGTGCCCCTGGAGCGAGTATGACCACCACCCCACCGCCACCCGCCCCGCCCGGCCCCGTACCGGCCGCCGAGGCGACCGGCCTGAACAAGCAGTATCCGGGCGTACGCGCCCTGACCGACGTCGACTTCCGGATCGAGCCGGGCGAAGTCCGCGCCCTCCTCGGGCGCAACGGAGCGGGCAAGTCCACGCTCATCCGGATGCTGTCCGGCGTCGAGGTCCCCGACAGTGGCGAGGTCCGTATCGGGGGCGAGGCCCTCGGCCACGGCGGGGTGCGCCGTGCCGCCGAGCTGGGCGCGGCCACCGTCCATCAGGAGCTGAGCCTGGTGCCGGAGATGACGGTCGCCGAGAACCTGTTCCTCGGCGAGTGGCCCCGGCGCGGGCTGTCCGGAGTGGACTACGCCCGGATGCGGCAGGAGGCGGCCGAGGTGCTGGCCGAACTGGACGTACGGGTGGATCCGAAGGACACCGTCGGCTCGCTGCCGCTGGCCGAGCAGCAGCTCGTGGAGATCGCCCGCGCGGTACGCCGCCGGCCCCGGCTGCTGATCCTGGACGAGCCGACCAGTGCGCTCGCGGCCGGGGAGGCGCGGACCGTCCTGGAGGCAGTCGGCCGTATCTCCGCGGCCGGGGTCGCGGTCATCTACGTGAGCCACCGGCTGGACGAGATCCGGCAGGTGGCGCGGAGCGTCACCATCGTACGGGACGGCAGCGTGATGGACACGGTGGACGTCCAGGAGGCAACGACCGCGCAGATAGTCGCCCTCATGCTCGGCGAAGCCGCCCGCGAACAGGAACCGTTCGCACCGCGTACGGTCGACCGCTCCCGGGAACCGCTCCTCTCCGTACGCGGGCTGACACTCGCACCGAAGCTGGAGGGGGTCGATCTCGATCTGTACGCTGGTGAAGTAGTGGGCATCGGCGGCCTGTTGGGTTCGGGCCGAAGCGAACTGCTCCGCTCGATCGCCGGCTTCGAGCCCGCCGCCGAGCGCAGGATCACCTTCGAGGGGCAGCCGGTGGCGCGACCCACCGCGGCCGCCATGAAACGCCTCGGGGTGGGCATGACCCCCGAGGACCGCAAGGGCGAGGGCATCGTTCCCCTGCTGGGCGTCGGCGAGAACATGACGATGTCCTGGTTCGCCGGGGTCAGCGGGCGGGCCGGCCTCTCCCCGCGCCGGGCCGGTGAGGCGGGTGGGGAGCTGGTGCGCCGACTCGCGGTCAAGACCCCCGGGCTGGACACCCCCATCGTCAACCTCAGCGGCGGCAACCAGCAGAAGGCCGTCATCGGCCGCTGGCTGCACGCCCGCAGCCGTGTACTGCTCCTGGACGAACCCACCCGGGGAGTGGACGTCGAGGCCAAACAGCAGATCTACCGCCTGATCCGGTCCCTGGCCGAGGAAGGCGCCGCCGTCCTCTTCGTCTCCGGTGAGTTGGAGGAGCTCCCGCTCGTCTGCGACCGGGCCCTGACGCTGCAACACGGACGGTTCACCCGCGAGTTCCTCGCACCCGACATCACTCTCGACGACATCATGGCCGCCACCATGGCGGTGGAAGTGTGAGGCAGACAACCATGTCCTCGACCCTCGTGGCCGACAAGCCGTCCGGCCCTCAGTCACCGTCCCAGGGTGCCGTCCGCGTCCGCCGCCTGCGCCACCTCAACGAGCTGGGACTGCTGGCCGCGATCGTGGCCCTCTACCTGGCGCTCGGCGTCACGGCGGGCGGGTTCCTCAGCACCGACAACCAGCTCGGCATCCTGCGGGACGCCGCGACCGTCGGCATCCCGGCCCTCGGTGTCACCCTCGTGATCATCGCCGGGGAGATCGACATCAGCATCGGCCCGGCCGTGGCCTTCGCCTCGGTGCTCTTCGCCAAGGGCGCCACCGAGTGGGACCTCGGACTCCCCGTCGCGCTGCTGCTCACCCTGGTGGCCGGCGCCGTGTGGGGATCGGCGGCCGGATGGCTGCGGGCCCGGTTCGGGGTGCCGTCCTTCATCGCGACGCTCGGACTCTGGAGCGCACTGGGCGGCCTCGCGCTCTACACCACCAACGCGCTCCCTGTCGCCACCCCCGGCGGCGGCTTCATGGACGCGCTCGGCGGCAAGATCCTCGGTGTCCCGACCCCGGCGGTCGTCCTGGTCCTGCTGTTCCTGGTGTTCTGGTACATCGCCCGCCGCACGGCCTACGGGCGGTCGGTCTACGCGGTGGGCGGCAACGCGGCCGCCGCGCAGTTGGCGGGCATCCCGGTCAGCCGCGTTCGCGTCACGCTCTTCGCCACCACGGGGCTGCTCGCCGCGCTCACGGGCATCCTGATGGCCGCCCGGCTGGGTTCGGGCAACGGTGGGGCGGCCGCGGGCCTGGAGTTCGACGTGATCGCCGCCGTCGTCATCGGCGGCACCGCCCTCGCCGGCGGCCGGGGAAGCCTGGTCGGGACGATGCTTGGCGTCCTGTTCATCTCGGTGATCGCCAACGGGCTGGTCCTGCTGGGGGTCAACTCCTTCCTCCAGGACGTCGTGCGCGGCCTGATCATCGTCGGGGCCGTCCTCATCAACGTGATCATCTCCCGCAAGGGCCTGACGACACGCACCACGTGACCCGTACGCCACGATCCGCACGAAGGACACCCCAATGAGCGAGATCCCCACACCCCCGCCCGCCACCATGCGCGGTGTGTACCTGCCGGGGAACAGCACCGCCGAGGTCCGGGAGCTGCCCGTGCCCGTCCCCGGTCCGGGACAGGTACTGCTGCGCGTGGGCGCGGCCGGCATCTGCGGCAGCGACATCGGCTACATCTACCGCGAGCACAAGACCCACCGAGGGGTCGACGGACCCGCCTACCGGGGTGTCGTCGCCGGTCACGAGCCCAGCGGCACCGTCGTGGCGACCGGCCCCGGCGTCCGGCGGCACCGTCCGGGCGACCGGGTGGTGGTCTACCACATCGCCGGCTGCGGGCTCTGCGACAACTGCGCCCGCGGATACCAGATCAGCTGCTCCTCCCCCTCCCGCGCGGCCTACGGCTGGCAGCGCGACGGCGCGGCCGCCGACCACCTGCTCGCCGAGGAGCACACCCTCGTCCCCCTCCCCGACGAGCTGAGCTTCGTGGACGGGGCACTCATCGCCTGCGGTTTCGGCACCGCCTACGAAGGTATCCGGCGGATCGGCGTGAACGGGGACGACGACCTGCTCGTCGTCGGGCTCGGACCGGTCGGCCTCGCCGCGGCGATGGCCGGCCGGGGGCGCGGAGCGCGGCGGGTCATCGGGGTAGAGGTGTCGCCCGAGCGCCGCGCCTGGGCAGACGGACTGGACGTCTTCGACGCCACGGTCACCCCCGAGGAGGCCGCCGAAACCGTGCCGGCCCTCACCGGCGGGCGGGGGGCCTCCACCGCGATCGACTGCTCGGGCACCCGGCCAGGACGGTCGACCGCCATCGCGCACATCGCCGAGTGGGGGCGGATCTCCCTGGTCGGTGAGGGCGGGACGCTGGAGACCGAGGTCTCCGACGCCCTGCTGCACAAGCAGGTCACGCTCTACGCCTCCTGGGTCACCTCGGTCCCGGTCATGGCCGAACTGGCCCGCAACCTGGTGCGCTGGGGTGTCCGGCCGGAGCGGATCGTCAGCGACCGCTTCGCCCTCGGGCGGGCCGGCGAAGCGTTCGCGCTCGCCGCGGGCGACGCCCGGGGCAAGGTCGTGCTCGAACCCGGCCTGGACGGCTGAGCGGTGACCGCCGCGAACGACACCGTACAGGTGCGGCGCACCCCGGCCGCGTACGGCGAGCTGATCACACTGGACGCCGGGGCGCTGACAGTGACCGCCGCGCCCGCGCTGGGCGGCCGGCTGCTCTCGGTGACGCTGGACGGCGCGGAGTTCCTGTACCGCAATCCGCTCCTGCTCGACAGCAGCCTCGCACCGCTGCCGGGTGTGCGGCCCGGTCCGCACGGGGGCCCGATGGCCGACTGGCTCAACTGGGGCGGGGACAAGACCTGGCCGGCGCCGCAGGGCTGGGACGGGCCCGAGCAGTGGGCGGGGCCACCGGACCCAGTGCTGGACTCGGGCCCGTACAGCGCCCGGGTCGACCGGCTCGGAGACGCGGTGGCACTCGTGCTGACAAGCGGTGACGATCCCCGGACCGGCCTGCGGCTGGAACGCCGTATCGTCCTGCGCCCCGGCAGTACGACCTTCGGCCTTCACCTGAGCATGACCAACACCTCGCCCAAGAAGCGGCGTTGGGCGCTGTGGAACGTGACCCAGCTAGCCGGTGCGCCGTCGACGGACCGGGCGGCCACCGAGGGCGTCTACCTCGGTCGCGCCGGTTCCGGGCGGCCCGCCTCCGTACCGCTGGTCGCCGGGACCGGGCGGCCCCGGGTGCTGGAGGCCTCTTCGGGCGTTCTCCACGTGCCGCACCAGGAGGTCGTCGGGAAGGTCGGTTTCCCCGACTCCGCGGGGTGGCTGGCGCATGTCGGGCCGGAGCGCACCCTGACGCAGCGGTTCGCCGTCCACGAAGGCGCCTATCCCGACCACGGGTCGCGCGCCGAGGTGTGGATGGAGTGCCCGCAGACGGAGGGACTGCCGCATCTGGGTGGTCTGCTGCCGCGCGACCACGTCGTGGAGTGCGAGGCGCTGGGACCGCTGACGACGCTCGCGCCGAGGGCTTCGGCCTCACTGGAGGTGGTGTTCGGAGTCGGTCCCTCGGCCGGCCCGGTCAGGTCCGTGACCCCGGCCGGCCACTGGGCGGGGCCGCCGCGCGCAGCGGTCGCGGGGCGGGCGCAGGGCGCGTTCGTGCCGTACGCCGCGGGCACGCTCGAAGCCCGCGGTCCGCTCGGGGCTCAACCGCTCGCGCTGGGTGCGCTGGAGCCCGGACGGGCGTACCCCGTGTGCCTGCCGCAGGACCAGCTGCCGTGCGGGGACTGGGAGTTGACCGCGCCGGTGCCCGGGGGCGGCACCGCGCGGGTGGCCCGTTTCGCTGTTGGGGAGGACCGACAACCAACATGTTTTAATTGCTAAATATTGAAGAGTGATGGTGTGCGCACCGCGCGGAAACGCGGTCGAGGAAGGACGGAACATGGCCGAGTACGTGGGCAGGGGCCTGCACGGGCAAATCGTCGAGACGGTCGGCACCCGTATCGTGCAGGGACGTCTGCGGGTGGGAGAAACCCTGGACATGGTCGCCCTCATCGATGAACTCGGCATCAGCCAGACGGTGTTGCGGGAGGCCGTCAAGGTCCTCACCGCCAAGGGCCTGGTCGACGCACGGCAGAAGCGCGGTACGTTCGTCCGCCCCCGCGAGCACTGGAATCTCCTCGACGCCGACGTCATCCGCTGGCAGTTCGCCGCCGACGCACCGGAGTTGGTCCTGCGGGACCTCGGAGAGGTGCGGCTCGTCATCGAACCCGCCGCCGCCCGCCTGGCCGCCGAACGGCGTACCGAGGAGGACCTGACCGCCCTGGAGGCCGCCCTCGCCCGCATGGGTGAGACCTCCGGCGACCCGGCCGAGGCGGCCGAGGCCGACCTCGCCTGGCACCGCGCCCTGCTCCGGGCCACCCACAACGAACTACTCCAGCGCATGGACGTCTTCATCGGACCGGCCCTCGCCGAACGCGACCGGCTGGTCCACTCCGCCGAGGCCGACGACCCGGTCCCGGCGCACGAGCCCGTCCTGAGCGCCGTACGCGACGCCGACCCAGCCGCCGCCGAGCAGGCCATGCGCGCACTGCTCGCCCGTGCCGACGCCGACCTGGCGCGCACCGCGGCCCCCTCCCGCGCCCGCACCGAGACCGAGGCGGACGACGACGACCGCGCCGACCGGGACGGCGGGCACGCCACCCGACCGAAGGACCGAGAACCAGCATGAAGATCACCCGCATCGAGACCTTCCGGGTACCGCCCCGCTGGCTGTTCTGCCGTGTGGAGACGGACGAGGGGATCGTCGGCTGGGGGGAGCCGGCAGTCGAGGGCCGCGCCGACACCGTCCGCACGGCCGTCGCCGAACTGGCCGAGTACCTCGTCGGCCTGGACCCCCGGAGGATCGAGGACCACTGGCAGGTGATGACCCGCGGCACCTTCTACCGCGGCGGGCCGGTGCTCTCCAGCGCCGTCGCCGGCATCGACCAGGCGCTGTGGGACATCCGGGGACAGGCCCTCGGCGTCCCCGTGCACGATCTGCTCGGCGGCGCCGTCCGCGACCGGGCCCGCGTCTACTGCTGGGTCGGCGGCGACGAGCCGGCCGAGATCGCCGACGCCGTGAGCGCCCAGGTCGAGGCCGGGTTCACCGCCGTCAAGATGAACGCCACCGGGCGCACCGGGCGCCTGGGCGGCGCGGCCGACATCGCTGCGGCGTACGCCCGCGTGGCCACCGCGCGCGAGGTGCTCGGCCCCGGCCGTGACGTCGCCGTGGACCTGCACGGCCGCCTCGGCCCGGCCGGCGCGCGACGGCTGCTCGCCGCGCTGGAGGACCTGCACCCGCTGTTCGCCGAGGAGCCGGTCACCCCGGAGCACACCCGGCTGCTGGAGCCGCTCGTCCATGCCACCACCGTGCCCGTCGCCACCGGCGAACGCCTCTACTCACGCTGGGACTTCCTGCCCGCGCTGACCGCCGGCATCGCCGTCGCCCAGCCCGATCCCTCGCACGCCGGGGGCATCTCCGAACTGCGCCGGATCGCCTCCCTCGCCGAAACCTTCGACGCCCAACTGGCACCGCACTGCCCCCTGGGGCCGATCGCACTCGCCGCATCGCTCCAGGTCGCCTTCGCCACCCCCAACTTCCTGATCCAGGAACAGAGCATCGGCATCCATTACCACGACGGCGCCGAACTCCTCGACTACATCGTCGACCCGGCGGTCTTCCGCTTCACCGACGGGTACGTCGACCGCCCCACGGGGCCGGGGCTGGGCATCACCGTCGACGAGGAGGCGGTCCGCCGGGGCGACGCTGCGGCCGGAGCCCCCTGGCGCACCCCGCTGTGGCGCCACCCCGACGGTTCGTTCGCCGAGTGGTGACACCCGCCCGCCCCAGGACCGCCCGACTCGCATCCGTACCGCACTCCCCGAGGACCGACCGAATGAGCTTCACCGACCGACTCCGCCGTGAACGCGTGATCGCCATCGTCCGCGGCTCCGGCCCGAAGGCCGCCGAGCGGACCGTACACACCCTTCGCGAGGAGGGCGTCGGCCTGATCGAGGTCTCCCTCACCACACCCGGCGCGGCCGACGTCATCGCGCGCTGCGTCCGGGAGGCCGGTGACGCCCTCGTCGGTGCCGGCACCGTACTCACGGCCGACGACGCGCGCGCCGTCCAGCAGGCGGGAGCCGCGTTCGTCGTCACGCCCGCGCTCGCGGAGGGCAGCATGACCTCGCACGCGCTCGGGCTGCCCGTCGTGGCCGGTGCCCTGACTCCCACCGAGGCCGTCCGGGCGGTCACCGAGGGCGCCACCGCCGTCAAGCTGTTCCCCGCCTCGGTCGGCGGCCCGGCCTACCTTCGCTCCCTGCGCGAACCGCTGCCCCACGTCCCCTTCGTCCCGACCGGCGGCGTGGACGCCGAAACAGCCCGTGCCTATCTGGAGGCCGGAGCCCTCGCCGTCGGCGTCGGAGCGCCCATCGTGGGAGACGCCCCGCACGGCGGCGACCTGGACGCGCTGCGCGCACGGTGCCGTGCCTTCCTCACGGCCGTCGCCGGGCACCGGGAGAGGGCGTGAGCACCGGGACCGCCCCCGACGTCGTCACCCTCGGGGAGACGATGGCCGTCTTCCGGGCGTCCGCCCCGCTCCGGATGGGCGGAGACCTGCGCCTGTCGGTGGCCGGAGCCGAGTCCAACGTGGCCGTGGGGCTGACCCGGCTCGGACACCGTGCCCGGTGGATCGGCCGCGTCGGTGACGACGAGCTGGGCACCCTGATCCTGCGCAGTCTCCGGGCGGAGTCCGTGGACACCACCGGCGCCCGCAGGGATCCCGAGGCACCCACCGGGCTGCTGCTCTCCGAGCAGCGCATCGCGGACCTCACCCACATCCACTACTACCGCACCAGCTCGGCAGGCTCCCGCCTCGGTCCGGAGGACGTGGCGCCCGCCCTGCTCGACGGTGCGCGGATCCTGCACGTCTCCGGAATCACCTGCGCCCTGGGGCCGAGCCCCCTGGCCGCCGTGCGCACGGCCGTCCGGGCGGCGCGCGCCGCCGGAATGCTGGTCAGCCTGGACGTGAACCACCGCACGCGGCTGTGGAGTTCGTCCGAGGCCGCCGGCGTCCTGCGCCCGCTGGCCCGGGAGGCCGACCTCGTGATCGCCTCCGACGACGAACTCGCCCTGGCCGCCGCGCCCTCGGCCCGCACCGCGGCCGACCGCGTCCGGTCGCTGCTCTCCGGTGGCCGGACCCGTGAGGTGGCCGTCAAACTCGGCGGCCACGGCGCCGAACTTCACACCGCCGAAGGGCGGGAACACACACCCGCGCGCCGGGTCGCCGTCCGCGACACCGTGGGCGCCGGTGACGCCTTCACCGCCGGTCTGCTCTCGGGCGTGCTCGACGGCCTCGGCACACGGGAACGTCTGGAGCGGGCCAACACGGTGGGCGCCTTCGCCGTCGGCTCCGAGGGCGACTGGCAGGGGCTGCCCGAGCGCCGTGAACTGGCCCTGCTGGACCGGCAGGATGGCGCCACCCTGCGCTGAGCCTCACCCGTCCCACCGTGCCAGGCTCCGCCGCCCGCGCATCCGTCCCCCGGCCTCCGCGACCTGCGGCGGCCCGGAAGGAGTGAACAGTGACCCGCCCACCGCACACGACAACCGCCTCACCGGTGTTCCGTCCCTGGACCACCCGTCGCCGCGAACTGGGCGAGGGCCTGCGCCACACCGGCGACCGCCTTGTGACCGTCGACATCCTCGACGGCACCCTCACCGCCCTCGACCCAGCCGAGCCCGGCGACGGCGAGGCCCTGCTGCGCCTGGACGTCCCCCTGGGCGCCGTCGCACCGCTGGCCGGGCGCCCCGGCCACTGGCTGGCAGCGGCGGGTACGGGCGCCGCCGTACTCGCCCCCGACGGCAGCCGCACCTGGCTGGCCCGGCCCGGCACCGGCGAACCCGTACCCAGCCGTGTCAACGACGGATGCTGCGATCCCTCGGGACGCTTCTGGTTCGGCACCATGCCCTACGGCGGCGAACGCGGTACCGGCCGACTCCACCGAGTCGACCACGACGGTTCGGTCACTACCGTGGTGGACGGTCTCACCATTCCGAACGGCCCCGCCTTCACGGCCGACGGAACGGTGATGTACCTGGCGGACAGCGCCGAGGGCCGCGTCGACCGTTTCCGGATGCGCCCGGAGGACGGCCGGCTCCTCGACCGGGCCACCCACATCACGTTCGCCCCGGGCACCGGCAGCCCGGACGGCATGACCGTGGACGACGACGGCCATCTCTGGGTGGCGGTCTGGGGTGCCGGCGCGGTCCACCGCTACGCCCCCGACGGCACCCTCACCGCCGTCCTGCCGCTCCCCGCGACCCAACCCACCAGCCCGGCACTCGTCGACGGCACCCTGTTCGTGGCCACCGCGACGATCGGTCTCGCGCCGTCACCCGCCGACCGTCCCAGCAGTGCCCCCCGCCACGACGGCCGCGTCCTGGCCGCCGACGTCGGGGCATCGGCACCACCCGCCCACCCGGCCGTCCTGCACCCGGGAACGCCCGGGGACCTGTCCGACACCATCGCCGCGCGGCCGTCCGGCGGCGCCAACCCCACGGAGGCACTGTGAACCCGTACCCCTTCCAGGACCGCACCGCCATCGTGACCGGAGGTGCCCAGGGCATCGGCGAGGCGGTCGTCGACACCCTGCTGGCGGGGGGCGCCGCCGTCGCGGTGCTGGACCGCGACGAGGCCGCCCTCGGCCGGGTCGCCGAGCGCCACGCCCCGCACGCGGACCGGATCCTGCCCCAGGCCGTGGACATCACCGACGAAGCGGGAGTCGCCGCGGCCACCACGGGTGTCGCCGAGCGCTTCGGCCCAGCGACGCTTCTGGTCAACAACGCCGGTATCAACGCCTACTTCGACCCGGCGACGATGACCACCGCCCAGTGGGACCATGTCTTCGCGGTCGACCTCAAAGGTGCCTGGCTCGTCGCCAAGCAACTCATCCCTGCCATGCGCGAGCGCGCCGAGGGATCGATCGTCAACGTGGCCTCCCTGCACGCTCGCCTCACGTCCGTCGGCTACTTCCCCTACGCGGCCGCCAAGTCGGGTCTGCTGGGGTTGACCCGGAGCCTAGCCCTCGAACTCGCCCCGCACGGCGTACGGGTCAACGCGGTCAGCCCGGGCTGGACCCGAACGGCGCTGGTCCGCGACTACTTCGCCGCCCAGCCCGATCCAGTGGCGGCCGAGGCCGAGGTGGTGGACGTACACCCGATGAGGCGGATGTGTGAACCGAGGGACGTGGCCGAGGTCGTCGCTTTCCTCCTCGGACCGGGTGCCCGGGGCATCACCGGCGCCGAGATCCCCGTCGACGGCGGCCTAGGAGCCCGCTTCGCGGGCTGACCTGCCGACGCGGCCCCGCCGAAGGGCGCCGGACTGGTCGGCCCGGCCGGGCTACTCGGTTCTGCTCGGGGATGAACCGGATGTGCAGCGTCTGTCGGACCTGCCGAAGGCAAAGCGGCTGTCGTTCCTGTCCGACATGGACCAGCTCGATGAGGCGGTCGAGCGTGCCTGTCGGCGGCTGGACCCGGCTTTCCGGCGGGTCAACCTGGAGATCCTGGGGAACACGGACCCGTTCTTGCATGTGCATGTCTGGCCGCGGTTCGACTGGGAGCCGGCCGATCTGGTGGGCAAGCCTGTGTGGCTCCATCCGCGCAAGCGGTGGAGTGACGAACAGTTCAGGCTGCGGTCCGCAGCACGACGTATGGCGGGATGCGATCGGCAACGAACTGGACCATCTGCGCTCGGTGACCTGACCGCTGTGGGTCCCCGCCGACCATCAGGTCGGCGGGCCCGGTGATCGGTGATGGTTACTGAGGTTGAACTGGTGGAGTCGTATGGTGACGGGCTGTCGCTTCCTGCGGTATGACCATGGCATGCGGTATCCACAGGGAGGCGGGCTG
>NZ_JBIAFT010000019.1:0-164924 GCF_042869455.1 Streptomyces sp. NPDC007025
ACGTGCCCGGCGTCCAGGACGGTCTGCACCCGGCCCACCCACGCCGGCTCGGGCGGCATTCTCTGCCGGGTGGCCTCGTCCACCACGTAGTCGCCCCGCTGGTGGGACAGCGGCACGGCGAAAATGTCGCCCTGGGAGTGGCGGACCGCCGACGAAAGAGCCTGATGCAGATCGACAGGATTCGTTCGCCGCCAGGGGTCTCCCGGCTCCACGAGCCAGTACGGTCCGGGCGGTCCCAGGCGCGCAGCAGGCGGTGTCAGGTACGGGAGCTCGGCCAGGAACTCAACACCCTGAAGTTCCTGGCCAAGCCCCGTGTCGGGCTCGGTGATGAAGTACATGGTGCGGTTCTGCGGGTCGACTATCACCGCGCCTGGGCCGGACGGGAGTACGTCGAGGACTCGGAACCCGAGGAAGCGGGGCACGCGCACAATCCCGCACGTGCGAGCCGCGCCGCTGCTGGTGCCGCTGTCGGTTTCGTGCATAGCCGCATCTCCGTCCCTTCGCCAGGACTGAGACGGTAGGTGCGGTTCAATGCTGCTACCCGCACTCTCAGTTCGGGTTCACTGAGAGAGCGGGTTCTGGCCTAGGCAGTTTCGTTTGGATCAGCGGGCGGACCAGAGGAAGATGCCCGCGATGTGGAGTCCGGCCAGGTAGATGGTGGCGGTCTTTTCGTAGCGTGTGGCGATGCCTCGCCACTGCTTCAGGCGGTTGATGCACCGCTCGACGGTGTTGCGCTGCTTGTAGGTCTCGCGGTTGAAGGCTGGTGGCCTGCCGCCTCGGCTGCCCCGACGGAGCCGGTGGCTGCGTTGGTCTGCGGGGACGGGGATCACGGCCCGGATGCCGCGCTTGCGCAGGTGTTCGCGGATCGCGCGGGAGGAGTACGCCTTGTCGGCCAGGACCAGATCCGGCCTGGTGCGAGGTCGGCCTCGCGGACGGGGAACGCGCAGGCGGGCCATGACTTCGGTGAAGGCAAGTGCATCACCGGCTTGTCCGGCGGTGAGAACGAACGCGAGCGGTCGGCAGCGGGCATCGGCGGCGAAGTGGATCTTTGTGGTCAGTCCGCCGCGGGAGCGGCCGATGGCGTGGTCGCCGGGTTCGCCAGCCGGGGCCCCTTTTTACGGGCCCCGGCCGCGTGCTGATGCGCCCGCACGATCGTGGAGTCCACCGAGACGGCCCAGTTGAGGTCCTCGTCCGCGTCGGCCTGGGCCACCAGAGCGGTGAACACCCGCTCCCAGGTGCCGTCGACGGCCCACGTCCGCAGCCGGTTGTAGACACCTCGCCAGTTGCCGTACTTCTCCGGCAGGTGGACCCCCTGTGTGCCGGTCTGGAACTTGCAGGCAATCGCGTCGATCACCTCACGATGGTCGCGCCAGCGGCCACCGCTTCGGTGTCCGGTCCGGGAGTAACGGCTCGATCCGCGCCCACTGCGCGTCAGTCAACGGCACACCGGGACCAACGACCGACTGATCCGAACGAAACTGCCTAGTCGACGCACATGGCGTAGGCCAGCGCTAGCCCGGATTGCATACCGGCCATCCAGGTGTTCGGGTGGCCCTCATAGGGAGCGTTGACCGTGATCTCGTCCATGTTCTGCCCGACGCCGTTGGTGGCCGGCTGCGACCAATAGCCCCCGCCGATCATCTTCTGGTTGCCTGAGCAGGTCGCGCCGACCACTTTGCCGGGGTCGGACCACTTGGAGGCGACGACGGTGGGCGTCGGGGCGCCGGTGACGCACATGGCGTACGCCTTGGCTTGGCCACGCAGCGACTTGACCGCCCAGGCGTTGGGGTGGGAGACGCTGGGGGCGTTGCCCTGGATGAAGTCAGTGACTTGCCCCATACCGTTTTCGGTGGGGTTGACCGCGTAGCCGCCACCAACCAGCCCCGTGCCGCTCGGACAGGTCACCCGGGCGACTTCTTTCTTCGCGGACCAGTTGCTTGTCACGACGATGGGGGTCTCGGAAGCGGCGGCGGCCGGCGCGGGAACGGCGGCGCAGAGCGCAGCGGTGAGCCCGGCAGCGGACGCGACTGGCAGCAGTCGGCGGAACATGGGCACGGAACCTCCTGGAACGCGGAAACACAGAGCGCTAACCATCCTGTCCGCACGCGATGCCGCAATCGTCCGACACAGCTGCACCCTTCCCCACCGGCGACCCGAAACCACCCTGGCGGGTCACAAGCCGCACCCGGACAGGACGCGGCGGAGCCGCGATCCGGTCTGAAACTTCCAGGCGATCGCATCGATCACCTCACGGTGATCGCGCCACCGCCCGTACCGCCTGGGCGTCCGGTCCGGCGACGACGGCTCGACCCGCGCCCACTGCGCGTCGTTTAACGGCACACCCAGAACCACGATCAGATGATCCGAACGAAATGGCCTAGCTGACGCCCATCCGGTCGGCCAGGCCGACGACCTGCTTTCGGTAGGTCGGACGCACCCGTCGCAGGAGCGTACTGATCAGCTCGCGGGCGTCGCCGCTATGCATCACGTCTTCGGGCGCCAGCTCCTCCAGGTCGAGAAGGTGGACGAGTACCGCGGCGTCCTCGCGCCGCGGCGCGTAGCAGCGGGCGACTTCAAGGCGGAAGGTGAAACGGCGTTCGCGAGAGGGCAGGTGGGCGATGTTGACCTGGTCTGCGAGTCGTAGAGCGTCGCTCGTCTGACCTGCTTCCATCTCGACACTCAGCTGGTGCAGCGCAACGTTGGTGGGCCCGAAGACGGTCCACATCACGTTTCCCTCCCCGACCTGTTGAGCATGCCGGGCCGCACTGCCATCGAGTAGTTCACGCGCCGTCCACCATGCCTTCCGACGGATGGCGCTGGTGGCGGTGACCAGCTCTAGAGCTCCCGTCATAGCCACCGTCTCAGAGGTAGTCGGATGGGTGCTCAGCTGCTCGATCGCTTCCCGGGCAACGGCCTCGGCGCCTTCCGGTTGCCCGTCGCCGAGGAGTACGTGCCCGAGGTTCCATTGGGCCGCGGCGATACGGAGGTGATCCTCCGCATCCTCTGCCGCCCGGCGTGCTCGGTCAGCGACCATCAAAGACAGATCGATGCGGCCGGTTCGTCGGCAGTATGAGCGGACCATGCCGTACAGATCTGCTGCACTCGTCGCGATCTGCCGGCGCTTCTCAGCCTCGGTGCTGCCTCGGTAGAAGCGCAGGGCCTGCTCGACTTCTGCAATGAGGTCTGGCAATAGCTCTGCAGCCTCCGAAAACCGGGTCGGTGAGGTCTGCCAGACGCGCCAGATGTTCTCGACCCGCTCTCGCAGCGCCTGCGGGGAGGGGGACTGATCTCCTGCCGGACAGGAGGGTGCCACGAGCGCTGCGGCTACAGCGGGTGCGGTCTGGGGCGCCGGTGCCTCGACCACGGGGGCGTCGTCCAGCAGCGAGGCGAGCGGCTCATCCACCTCGCGTGCAAGGAGCACCAGCACATCGATGGACGGGAGCTTCAGGCCCCGTTCGATCTGCGACAGGTATGCCTCGGTGATTCCGCACAATCCGGCGACGGCGGCCTGCGTGCGACCACTACGCTTCCGGGCACGCTTGATACGCGATCCGATGGCCAGCTCTCTCGGGCTCATCCCGCTCTCCCCTTCGGGCATCGCACAGCGGCAATACGGTCAGGGTAGAAGCAGCCACCCTCGTCAGGGGCTGGTTGCCCAAGACGAGAGCAAGACGGAGTAGCTCATGGTCACGCTGGTGCTGTGGGACATCGACCACACACTGGTCGACACGCGAGGTGTCGGCCGAGAGTTGTTTGCCGCTGCGTTCCGGCAGGCGACCGGTCGGGAGATGGAGCGGCAAGCCCGGATCGACGGCATGACAGACCCGGTAATCTTCAGCGAGACAGCCGACCTGCATGGGATGGATACGTCTCGCGAGGACTTCGAGCGCTTCGCGGATGCTCTCGGCGACGGACATCTTCGGCACGCGCTGGCGCTCCGGGAACGAGGGCACGCGCTTCCCGGAGCGGCGGCGGCGCTGAGTGCCATCGCCTCCCTGCCTGGCGTGACACAAACCGTGGTCACAGGAAACATTCGCGCGTCAGCCGAGGTCAAGCTGCGCGTGTTCGGGCTCGACGCTTGGATGGACTGGGAAGTCGGCGCATACGGGCAGGACGCCAGCGAGCGAGCGGACCTGGTCCATCTCGCGTTGGCCCGGGTGATGGAGCAGAGGAAGACAGCCGTATCTGGGACTGACGCGGTGTTGCTCGGTGACACACCGGCTGACGTACGCGCGGGGCTCGCCCACGGTGTACAGGTGATCGGGGTAGCTACCGGGCGGAGCGGTCAGGCTGAACTGCGAGAAGCAGGCGCCGGAACGGTGCTGAAGGATCTGACTGATACCGAGCAGTTGCTGGACCGGCTTCGTCTCGTCTGACCAGCAGGGACGCCTCGACGTGCAGCTTTCGCCGTTCCATTGCAGGGTGGATATATGGCTGCACCGGTGGTCGTCCACGGGCCCGACAGCGAGGGCGGCCGCCGAGTGGTCGCCCGCGGGCAGATCCTCGGGATCGCCCACAACGTGATGGATGTCCTGGACCTGCTGGAAGCCGTCGGCTTGGAGCGGGCCGCCGTGCCCCTGGACGATGCGGACCTCATCGAGTGGCGTGACGGCGGTGCCTGGGAGTGGGGGGCGGGCAAGAGCTGACCAAGCGACGTCGCTGCGAACGGGGCGAAACCTTCCTCCCAGAACAGCCAGCTTGCTGGCTTCGGTAGACGGGCCACCCTGCGCATTCACCATCGACGGTCCCGCACATGACGAACACCGTTGGGCAGTGGGTATCTCTACGCGCCATCCGGTGCGCTCAGTGAGCGACAGCGTCGGGAGGGTCGTCTGAGGGGGGTCTGTCTGCCGCACGATCGGGTGACAGGTTGACCTGTCCCCCGAACCTGCATCAGACCCGACCGTCCGTTCGGTGGTCTGCTCGGCTGGCGGAGGCAGCAGCGGTGACGGCCCGGCCGGACGAGCACCTTGCAGGCGCCCGCATGCAGAGGGCGGCAGAGGGCTGGGCAGGGTGGCCTGCAGGACACGCTGCTCGTTGAGGACCTGAAGGACTTTCCCGTCGAGCCGGAGGGTGACCCTCTGTCCGGCGAACGGCCAGCCGATCAGGACCTTGTCACCGCCCAGGCCGACGTAGCCGACCGCGTTCATGGTCCGGTCCATCTCCACCGCCCCCTTCGTGTCCTGCGCTGGTCCGGGATCGTCCGCCCAGGGCCCGGCGGGCCGGGCGCCCCCGCCTGCCAGCAGGGCTTTGAGGTCGCGGCCGGACAGCTTCGAGGGCAGCGTCTTGTGCCGACCGCCGCCGACCAACACGTGCAGCCGGTTCACGTCGATCCGCAAGGTCACCGTGATGCCGGCCAGTGCCGGACCGAACCAGACCTGCTGACCACGCAAGCTCAGGTTCCACGACGCAGGCACCACCCGCTCCAGCTCGATCGCACCGACCTCTCCCTCCGCCATCGGCCAGGCCGCCGCGACCGGCTCGGGTGGAGACACTGGGACATCAGGTTGGGGGACAGGGTCGAGGCGGGCGGGCAGCACCACCGGCAGCGCATCCTGCTCGGACCGCGGCCGGGAAACGAACCGGCTGGCCGGGACGGCCATGTCCAGTCCCTGGTGCGGCCGCATCCGGTTGTAGTCCTCCAGCCAGGCATCCACCGCCGCCTGCGCAGCCGCCAGGTCGGCGAACGGATCACGCCGGTCGAGGAGTTCGCGCCGCAGAGTCTGGTGGAAGCGTTCGATCTTCCCCGTGGTCGTCGGGGACTGCGGCTTCGTCAGCCGGTGAGCGATGCCGTTCTCCCGGCAAATCCGGTCGAACATCGTCTCTCCGGGCTTGCCGGGACTGAAGCGGGCGGTGAACTGCTTGCCGTTGTCCGTCAGCACCTCGCCGGGCACTCCGAACCGCACCAGTGCCTCGCCGAAGGCCAGACACACCGCTCGGGCCGTGGCCCGCTGCACCATTTTCGCGATCACCATGAACCGGGAGTGGTCATCGATCCCGGTGACCGTCTTGCACTCGCTGCCGTCCGCCAGCAGGACGCCGCCGACGATGTCCATCTGCCACAGTTCCATCGACGCCGACCGCTCCCACCTGCGGTAATCCGACCCGGCGACGCTTACGCACCCCAGGCTCAACAAGTCCGTTGCGGACCAGGACTCGATAGACCGTCGCCCGGGACGGCACCGGCGTGATGCCCCTGCGTTCCAGCTCGTGCACCAGCCGACGCGGGCCCCAGCCGCGATGCCGGCGCCGCAGTTCACACACCACCGCCTCCACCTCCGCCGCTATCCGGTGCGGGCACGAGTCCGGCCGGTGCGACCGGTCCGCCAGCCCCGGCAGACCCGACTGCTCGTACTTGCGCACCCACGAGTGCACTGACTGCCTCGACACCCCATACCGGGCGGCGACTTGGGTGACCGGAACCCCCGCGGCGACCTCCATCACCGCGTGATACCGCTGCTCGACCATGCTCAGCTCCACCAGCACGGACCCGGCCCTCCCTGCACGCGGATACGACGTGCACAGCAAAGCCGAGGCAAGCGGTGTCAAGCATCAGGTGAAGCCACAATCAAGCATCAACCGAGACAAGACAAAGGCCACGAACCCGTCGCGCGTAACAACTTTCTCTACGACTTCAAGGCGGCCCGCTCCCGCGGGCCGCGCGCGCTGGCGGCCCGAGGCCGCCGCCCGCTCCTGTCTCCGCCTCGCTCGCGCCGCCCCCGACCCGCTCAGCGCGCAGCTCGGAACAGCCCCCGCCTGCCCTGTCGCAGAAGTCCAGGCTGCTTCGCGCGACGCTCTGTCATCGCCGGACGCCTATCAGCACGAGCGCGAGCACAACCAGGTGCACGAAGCCGCTGAGGCCCGTGCCGCGGCGCCCGGTCTCGCTCCGGTCTATCGCCCGGCCACGCCCCCGCGCCAAGTGGTCGGCTGAGGCTGCGCGGAGGCGACTGCGGGTTAAAGACCAGAAGCGCCAAAGCGTGGTTGATGACGGTGCCAGCTGAGGGGACCACGTGCGGGTGCTTTTGGCATGTGTCCCGGCCTCATGGCTGGCTTTCCCCGCTTGGGGTATCAGCGGCACTGGTCCGGCAGGGCGCCGTCGCGACTCAGAGTGTCTTAGGCAGCCACTCTGGCACAGCTTCGAGAATCACGTCCGCAACGTCGTGCTTCCCCGGGCAGGTCCCCCAACTGCCCATCGCGCCGCGATCTTACGGGGGCGTGATCACTCGCACGTAGCCCAAAGACGCTCCGCCGACCTTCGTACTTCCGACCTCACCGGACGCCCTGTCTCGTATGCTAGCCATGTTGTGCAGCGGGCAAGGGTGGAGGGGCGCAAGTGAAGAGCGAAATTCGTGACAGTGACATCATGGCACTCTTCTCGCGAGTGAATAAGCGGGCATACGATAAATATCTTCGTCGAGTTCGCCTAATTAAGCTACGCGGGTTCGAAAATCGTGAAATCAATTTCGACTTTCCGGTTACAGCTCTTGTCGGTCCTAATGGTTCGGGCAAAACGACAATCTTGGGCGCGGCTGCCTTGATTCATCAGGGCGTTGTTCCACGTCGCTTCTTCGCAAAAAGTGGCACGTATGACGGGAGCATGAAAAACTGGAGAGTTGAATACGAAATCCTCGACAAGCGAGAAATGAGTAGCACAACCATCAATCGAACCGCGAGCTACCTGAGGGCAAAATGGAACCGTGATGCAGTAGAGCGTGACGTATTAATTTTCGGTGTCAGTAGAACCCTTCCTGCTAGCGAGCGGAAAGAGCTTTCCCGATTCATTGGTTCCGGATTTCAGGGATTCTCTGAGGATCAGCTTACAGCGCCGGTAATTCAGGCAGTAGAGGCGATTCTTGGTAAGGACGCGGCTGCATACTTGCGTGTCAGTTCAGGGGAAGGGAATCTGTCAATCTTCGCTTCTCAGGAGACTGAAGAAACTGCGGGATACTCCGAGTTTCATTTTGGCGCAGGCGAGGCCAGCGTAATCAGGATCGTGTCTCAGATTGAAGCAGCGCAAGATAATGCTTTGATCCTCGTAGAGGAGATCGAAAATGGCCTCCATCCTGTAGCTACTCGTCGCCTCGTCGAGTACTTCATCCAGGTAGCCAAGCGGAAATCCAGTCAGGTCATTTTCACAACCCATTCCAACGACGCTTTACTTCCCCTTCCGAATGAAGCCGTGTGGGTTGCATACAAGGGGGAAGTGAAGCAAGGAAAGCTGGATATCGCCTCCCTCAGAGCGCTAACTGGCCAAATCAATGCCCGAGTAGCAGTATTCACCGAGGATCGTTTCGACGAGATCGTCGCTGACATCACTCTGCGTGCCTACTGCCAAAGGCATGGGCTCGACCGGTCTGGGATAGAAATCCATAAGCTCGGTGGTGCCGCGCAGGCAAGGGATCACACACGCTTCCATAATGCTAGCCCGGCACGCAGGTTCTTCGCCGTCGCCCTACTGGATGGGGACAAGCGAGCAGAGGCTGGATTCGAACCCAGCAATGTAACGATCTCGGCATCAGTCGATGAACCTCAGATGTTCTCAGACCTAGTCTTCATTCCTGGAGAAAGTGACCCAGAAGAGCTAATTATTGATCGGGTTTTGGCAGGGTTGAAGGAAATTCCAACCCTTTTGGGTAAACTGACGATCTGGCTGCATTTGGATAGCTTCATGCAGGAACAGGTGCGTCAGTCAATTACACAAAGGTCGTACACTAACGGAGACCGCCACAACATCTTTCGGCAAATTGGCGAGGATCTAGATTTTCTAAGCGAAGATCTAGTTCAGCGGGCCTTCATTACTTCCTGGGCTTATGCATATCCTGACGACGTGGACGAAATATGGGGCCCGATTCATCCTCTCCTGGCACAACGCGTCTGAAGGCCGCCTTCTCAATTTGCCAGTCGGCCGGTTGCTGTACTGCAGTGGAGTACAGCAACCGATACGACTGCGAGCAGTCCAGCCGGGCAGGCCCCCGGGCCCGTAGTTCGCAACGAGAGGCTCGGCCCGCGTGCCATAGGCGTGCCAGAACGGGCGGTCAGCCCCGGTCAACTACGGCGACACGAAAGCCGACCATCATGGCCCGTCGACCTGAAGCATGCAGGCCAGAGGCCTAACTACCCTCGTCCGCCCCGTGATTCCCAAGCTCAGAGCGCGGGTTCGATTCCCGTCGCCCGCTTCACGACGAAGACCCAGGTCAGCGACCTGGGGGTGACTGAGAGCGCATCAAACGGCGTGTTGTGCGGCTGTTTCGCGGTGGCCGTGAGGCTTTTTCAGCCTGCGTCTGAGCTGGTCTGATGGAGGGTGAGGACGGCCTGGACGAGGGCGGTGATGCGGGTGGTGGAGCATCGCAGCTTGCGCATGAGTCGCCAGGTCTTGAGGGTGGCCATGGCCTGTTCGACGAGTGCGCGGATCTTCGCGTGGGACCGGTTCGCAGCTTGCTGGCCTGCGGAGAGCGTCTCCCAGCGCCCCCAGTAGGGCACCCGTATGGTGCCGCCGGCACCCCGGTAGCCCTTATCCGCCCAGCAGTCGATGCCGGTTTGTTCGAGTGCGTCGATGATGCCGTGCTCTCGCGCCGCGCGGACATCGTGGACGGCGCCGGGAAGCGCGGGCGAGGCCCACAGCAGCCGGCCGTGCGGGTCGGCGACGACCTGCACGTTCATGCCGTGCCTCTTGTGCTTCCCGGAGTAGAAGGGCCGGTCGGCGGCGATACGGTCGATCGGCAGCAACGTGCCGTCCAGGAGGACGAACGCCTTGGTCGAGGCGGTCTTCACCGCCTCGGCGAGAGTAGGTGCGAGCGCGGACAGCACGTCGACGGCTTCGCGGATGTAGCGGTAGACGGTACTCGTCCCGATCCGGAAGCCGGCCGCGAGCTGGGCATACGTCGTCCCGTTCCGCAGATGCGCCAGCGCCAGGAGGGCCTGACGACCGGCCGGGAGCCGGCGCCGGCGGCTGCCGATCCGGCGGCGGTGTTCACGCAGGCGAGCAGCGAGGAAACACAGGGACCGGCTGGACACGTCCAGCCCGCACGGGTAGACAAGCACACGAAGCCTCTGGTGGGCGAGGGAATCTTGGTCGTGAACCCGTCTACCAGAGGCTTCACCCACCTGTCAGCCCAACCACCCGGCCCGCTGCGCAAGTTGGCAAACGCTCAGTGTCGCGTTCAGCGTCCAGGGGCTCCGCCGCCGGGAGCTGAGGAAGGCGGCTCGATCAGTGACTGCGTGGTGCAGCAACGGAGTTGATCGTGGGGGCCGCTGAGAGCGCCTCGAACGCGTGTTGTGCGCTTTCTTGGAGGTGGCCGTCGTGGTCTCTCCGCCGAGAGCTCGGTCGCACGTCGAGTGGCACTGCGGACGGCTGCTGATTTCCGTCGGGGAGTCTGTCGGAGAGGATGCCGGCGCTCGTGGCGGGCGGGGACCGCGGGGGTGTGCTCGGGCGTGGGGTCGGTGACGGGGCGCGGACCGCCGCAGGTTCCGGGAGACACGTCTCCGCGGATCCGGGGCGATGGGATGCCGCATTTCGGGTGCGCGGTCAAGCGGTTGGGGCGCCCGGTCGAGCGGTGGGTGCTCGGGCTGGTGGGACCGGGGGTCAGGTGAGGGCGGTGGCCAGCAGGGCGAAGGCGGCGATGATGAGGGCGACGCGGGCGTAGTGCCAGCGCCCCCAGCGGTTCAGCTGCTGCTTCCAGTCGGCGGGCCGGTTCTCGGGGGTCCAGGTCCTGTTCCGGTTGTTGATCGGAACGAGCAGCAGGACCGACATGACCACGCTCAGGGCCAGTAGTCCGCCGGCGGTGACGACGAGGCCGGTGCCGTGGTGGTGCCACCCGGCGGCCGCCCAGACGGCGACGAGGACGAGCGAGCCGATGTACCAGACCGGCATCACGGCGCCGAGCATCCGGCCGCCGTGGGCGTGGCCGAGCTGGCCGCTGTCTCCCGGGAGGGCGTTGAGGATCCGGCTCATGATGAAGGCGACGGAGAACTCCACCCCCACCATCACGCCGACGATCACGGTGGTGACGACCTCAAGTGCGTTGAGCATGGCGAACCTCTCGACATCTAGTGCTGCTAGCTGACGAGTCAACGCTAGACCTCATGCCGCTCGAATGTCTAGCGATGCTAGGGTCGAATCATGTCGGTACAGGAACGCAAGGAACGCGAACGCGCGGAGCGCGAGCGCCTCATCGTGGCGACGGCCCGCGAACTCGCCGAGCAGCAGGGCTGGGAGGCGGTCACCACGCGCCGGCTCGCCGAGCGCATCGAGTACAGCCAGCCTGTCCTCTACAGCCACTTCCGCGGCAAACGGGAGATCATCGGCGCCGTCGCCCTCCAGGGCTCCACCGAGATGGCCGCCGCGGTGCGCGCCGCGACCGCCACCGCGGGCGGCCCGCGCGCCCGGGTCCGCGCCCTCGCCCGCGCCTACCTCGACTTCGCCGAAGGCAACCCGGCGGTCTACGACGCCATCTTCCAGCTCGACGGCGGCCTCGCGTACGCACAGGAGGACACCCCGGAACCCCTCAAGGACGCCTTCGCCGCGCTGCTGGAGTGCCTCGGCGAGGTCGCCGGAGACGGCGTCGCGCCGGGTCTGTTCACCGAGGTCTTCTGGGCGTCCTTGCACGGGGTGGCGACCCTGACGCGGTCCGGACGGCTGCCGCCGGAGGACACCGAGTCGAGGGTGGAGCTGCTGGTGGACCGGCTCCCCGTGGACTGACACGGCAGTCCGGCAGGCACGCAGCCGGAGCCCCGGGCCCGTCGCCGCCTGCCTGCGGTCCTCTCGGCGCAGCCGCGGAGCCGGCCCCCTCGACCCGCACGCCACCCGCCCCGGAAGCCGCGGCGCACACCGATCACGACCCGACAGGTGCCGGTACGTACCGTCCGAGTTGCCGGACGTGGAGCGGAACAGCTCCACGGCGCTGATTCGGTACGGCCGAGGGCTGCGTCTTCGGCTGCGGCCACTCGGCCAACCCACCTCCGGGCGGCGTCCCGTTCCCCGGAGCGGAGTTCCCCGGAGCGGGGGCCGGACCGAGTGGTGTCGCGGCGCAGCGGGCGCGGGTCAGGGAGGAGTGAGGGTGTCGAGTTGGGCGGCGAGGTCGGGGTGGGTGGTGGCCAGGTGGGGGCGGGTGGCGGCCAGCGGGGCGATGAGTTCGGCGGGGTCGTTGTGGGCGAGTGCCGCATGGAGGTCGCCGAGCGGGTGGCGGGCGGCTGCGGGCAGGTCGGTGAGGGCGGAGATCTGGCCGGCGAGGCGGCGCAGGCCGGCTGCGTTGTGGCGGGCCCACGCGGTGGTGGTGCGCTTGGCGGCGCGGGCCTGTCGGGTGGCGGTGATGCGCTGTTCGCCGGTGGCGCCGGCGGGTCCGGGGCGGCCGCGCAGGTAGCGGCGTTCGGCGGCCTGGCGACTGGTGACACCGAGGGGCTGGGCGAGGTCGGCCCAGCTGGCGCCCGCTTCGCGGGCGGTTTCGATCAGGCCGGTCTCCCAGCCGGCGAGCTGTTCGCGCACCTGCCGGAGCAGCAGCAGGGAGGCCAGGGCCTGCTCCGGTTCCGGTCCGTTGCCGGAGCTGTCAGGAGTCTCGTGCCGGGCGGTGTGCAGGGCGTCGTCTATGGCATTGAGGGCCGCGGCGGCGGCGAGGAACGACGCCGGGCTGTGGGCGTCGTTGCTGGTCGCGGGCGGCTGTTCTGCTGTGGTCATGGACACCTCCCTCGAAGGTCATCGTGTCGTTGACATCCTGCTTGTCAACTACTGGATGACATGTTACAACAATGACTGCGAGGCGCATTGGCAGCAACTGCCCGACCCTCTGGAGGTGTTCACGATGTTGATGCGCACTGACCCCTTCCGCGAGCTGGACCGGCTGGCACAGCACCTGGTGGGCCCGGGGACCTGGTCCCGGCCCTCGCCGATGCCGATGGACGCCTACCGCGAGGGCGACGAGTACGTCGTGGCCTTCGACGTCCCCGGTGTCAGCGCGGACGCGATCGACATCGACGTCGAACGCAACATGCTGACCGTCAAGGCCGAGCGCCGGCCCGTGGCGAAGCCCGACGACGTGCAGATGGAACTCGCGGAACGGCCGCTGGGCGTCTTCTCCCGGCAGATCACGCTCGCCGACACCCTCGACACCGAGCGCATCCAGGCGGACTACGACGCGGGCGTGCTCACCCTGCGCATCCCGATCGCCGAGCGTGCCAAGCCCCGCAAGATCTCCGTCGGCGTCGGGACCGGACGCAAGGAGATCTCCGGCTGACACCTGCCGGAGCGGTGCGGAGGACGGGGCGGCCTCCTCCAGCCCCCGTCCTCCGCGCCCGGTGAGCGGACCGGCAAGAAGGGGGAACGGCGGCCGGTGGCGCTTCGGTCGCCGTTCATTCGCCGCTGGGGGAGAACGCGGCGCACCGAGCGTGCGTGGACGACCACATGAGGAGCAGATCCCCCGTCGCACGACCCGGCGGCCGTCGCCCACGAACCCGGTCTCGTAGGCGACGATCACGAGATGGGCGCGGTCTCGGGCACGCAGTTCGGCGCGCAGACGGCCGATGTGGGTCTTCATCGTGGCCAGGCTCAGGTGGAGACGTTCTGCGATCTCTGTGTCGCACAGGCCGCGGGCGCTCAGTCCGAGCACGTCCAACTCGTGGCGGGTGATCCCGTCCAGTGAGTCGCCCGGCGGTCGCGTCGGCTCGGGGCGGCGGGCGAATTCCGCGATCAGGCGGCGGGTCACCGAGGGGGCGAGCAGGCCTCGCCGCGAAGTGGTCCGATGTCCGGGTGAATTCCTGCGCGGCCGATTTCGGCCGGACCGCGGTCAGGAACGGGAGGGGGGTGACGTCTGCCGCTGACCGCCCCGCCGTGCCGCGCCACGACAGGGACCGCCGGGTGAGTCATGTGGTGCTCCTGGCCGTGGCACTGGCCTTCCCCATGCTCAAGGTCGCCTGGACGCTCGGGGGCAGCGGCGCGGCCGACGAGGTCTTCCTGACCATGGGCGTCAAGAGCTGGCCCGACGTCCTGACGGGCATGCTCCTGACAGGTGCACCGCTGGCTTCGGTGGTGGCCGTCGTCGTGTGCCAACTGCTCCCCGCCAGGTCTTCCGACGCCGGCGCTCCGGACCGGGGCGCCACGGGCTGGCTGACGGCTCTCGCGCTGACCGCGCCCCCGGCGTTCGGCGTCCTCGTCGGTGCCGTGCACGGGCCGGCCTGGGGAACCGCCGTGACGCTGACCGCCTACGCCCTCCGCTGGGGAAGAGCCATCGGCCGCGGCGACGGGGCCGCCGGCTGGCGCGGGAAGGCGACCGTCGTCACCGAGGCACTCTCCCTGCTCCTCGCCTCGGCACTGCCCCTCGTCGCCCTGACAGGCTGCTTCGACGGCCACGCCTGGGCCCCGGTCCTCGTGTGCGACATCGACACCGGCGAGGGGAACCGGCGCGGGCGGGTGGTCGAACTGAGCCGGACCGGGCCGGGGGTCGTCGGCTGGGACCTGGCCGGGCGGGAGGCGGTCAACGGCGTCAACTGCGCCGCCTCCGGCAACCAGCAGGTGCGCGCCCCCTGGTGGCGAAGCTGACCCCACCCGGGCGGTCGGCCCGCCGCCGCCCCGGCACGGTCCGGACGGAGCGGACTCGCCGACCGGGCGTCCGAGGCGACACCGGGGCGTACCGGTGAGAGGCGCGCCGGACAGTGTGAATCGGGCGGTGCACTGTTGGATTTTCCTCACAGCGCGACGCCTTCTCGCCCCTCGACGACCGGTGGCGTCGTACCGTCGCCGCATGCCCGCAGACGGACACACAGCACCGCCCTCCCTGCGCCGGCGGCGCAGGGCCGCCGCCACCCAGGAGATCCTGGACGCCGCCGAGTCGCACATCGCGGCGGATGGCCCCGGAGCCCTGTCCCTGCGGGCGGTCGCCCGGAGCCTCGGCATGACCGTGCAGGCGCTCTACCACTACTTCCCGAGCCGGGACGCCCTCGTGACGGCGCTCGTCACCAAGGCCTACGACGACCTTGCCGACGCCGTGCAGGAGGCCGTCGACACCGCGCCGGACGCATCCGAGGTGCCGCGTATGGTCGTGGCGGCGGAGGGGTACCGGCGGTGGGCCATCCAGCACCCCGAGCGCTTCCAGCTCCTCTACGGCACACCGCTGCGCTACTACACGGCGCCCGCCGACGGTCCGACCACCCAGGCGATGCGCAGGATGAGCGACATCTTCCAGCGTGAAATGTTCGACGGGTTCACGACAGCGCAACTGGCGCAGGCCGACACCGCCGTCCCGCCGACGCTCCGGGAGTTCCTGGAGGGTCTGCCGCTCGGCGGTCCTGACCCGCTGCCGCCGGCGGCGGCCGCTCTCCTCTTCAGCGCCTGGGGGCACATGCACGGTCTCGTCGTCCTGGAGGTGTTCGGGCACACCTCCTTCATCGGCGACCACCAGGCCGAGCTCTTCCACATGGCGATGCGGAACCTGCTCGCGGACATCCACCGCCGGCTTCCCGGCGTCGCCGGCTCCTCCTGACCGAAAACCCTCCGGTCGCGGGGGCGGCACGCACCCGCCCCGTTGTCATGCACTGCCGTCATGCACTGCCGTCACTCGTCTCCGGCACACACTTCCGTCACGCACCGAGATCGTCCGCCAACCATCCGGCATCTCGGAACGTGGCGAATAACCGATCGATGTACAGATCGATATACAGATGGTCTCGGTGCGCATCCCCGCGCCGGGGACGCCGGTCTCCCTCTGCGGAGCTCTGCGCCGCACATGAGCACGGAGCCTTGAGCACAGGGAGATGCAAGTGCGAGTCGCTATCCGCCGTACGGTCCTGACCGCTTCCGCGGTCTCCTTCGCGTTTCTGGCCACTGCCTGCGGTGGTGGCGAGAGCAGCGACGAGGACAAGAAGGCGAAGGGCGGGACGGGCGCGGAGAAGCCCGCGGCGAAGGCGCTGTCCGCCGGCGAGCTGGAGAAGCTCGTGGTCACCAAGGACGACCTCAAGGACCACGAGGTCAAGAAGCCGGGCAAGGACGAGGCGTTCGAGCCGGGCTCCGTCTCCGTCGAGAAGGCCGCGTGCAAGCCCGTCGCGCAGGCGCTGTCGGCCCTGCCTGCGGGCGATCCGGCGGCGACCGCGCAGCGGCTCGTCGTCCACAAGACCAAGGCCGCCGAGAAGGGCATGCCCTCGGTGGAGGAACTCGGCGAGATGACGGAGAAGCAGGCCGAGGAAGCGACGCTCGACTCGCTCGACATCACCAAGACGCTGACCTCCCTGTGGTCCTACGACGCCGATGGGGCCGAGCAGGCGCTCGCCACGCTGCGGAAGGCCGGCAAGAAGTGCGCCGGAGGCTTCACGATGACCGCCGACGGAGAGAAGCAGCAGGTCACCAAGGTCACCGAGGAGAAGGTCTCCGCCGGCGAAGACGCCGTCGCCTGGACGATCGGCACCAAGCAGGACGGTTCCGCCGCCGACACCAAGGTCGTCGTCTTCCGGCAGGGCACCACGCTCGCCGGGTTCTCGTCCTTCAACATCGCGTCGGTCACCCGGGGCGAGGACTACAAGCAGCCGACCGCCCTCATCGACGCGCAGGCGGCGAAGCTCGGCTGAACCCGCGGCTGATCCCGTACCCGCGGTGCCGGGCGCCCGCACCGGATGCGGGACGCCTTCTCGCGGAAGTCCGGCGACGCGCCGGCCCGAGGGCCCTGCCGTCCGCACGGGCGGCAGGGTCTTCCGTCGCCGCGGCACGCTTCGGATGCGCGGGCGCGCCCGGGGCGTCCGCCGCCCGGAACGGCCGACCGGGGCGCCGCGGTTCAGCCCCTCTCCTGCGAAGGCGTGGCCTGCTGGGACGGGGTGGGGCGGGGCCGGGGGCCGAGGTTCTGGGTGATGGTGGCGTGCAGGGCGGCGTGCAGGGCGGCGGTCGGCGTCAGGGACCCGGCCGGGGTGCAGGGAACGGCCCAGTGCGGCCCGGGCGGATGCAGGCGGCTGCTGGGCGGCACCGTGACCCAGCTCGCCTCGCCCAGCACCTGCACGGCGGCGAACTCGCAGAAGGTCCACCCCTGCGCGCTCTCCGGCTCGACGAGCCAGTACAGCCTGCTGCCGTAGGGGTCGCGGATGACCGCACCGGAAGCGGAACCGAGCCGGGTCAGCACCCCCTCCCCCAGGTAGGCGGGGACGCGCACCGCGTCCCACCACTCCCCGGCGGGTAACAGCACGGCATCCAGACCCTTCGGCAGTGGCCACCACACGGTCAAGGCTTCTCCTGTGCGTCTTCAGCGGCTTCGGCCTCTTCGGCGCCAGCAAAGCGTGGCGCCCGTCGTCCCCGACGCTGTCGGGCGCGTTCCACGTTCCTCACGCTCTTCGCATCTCTCTACGTGTGGGGACGCGTCTCTATGTGTGGGGACGCGACCCACTTTGCCGACGGCGTCGACCGGAAAGTGTCACCAATGTGTGACACTCCCGTCGCACACCGTGGCCGTGGACGACGTTCGCTGCCCGGTCCGTCACAGGCAGAGCCACGCGGCCATGTTGTCCAGCGAATCGGGTGTACGGCGGCGCTGGGCCACCAGGCCGTTGATGGTCTCGCGTGCTCCGGGGTGGTACCGGGTCTGCTCCGGCGCCAGCTTGCGCGCCGTCACCACGGACTCCAGTGCCGCGTCGCAGTGGCCCGTCTCCATCTCGGCCCGCGCGCGGTCCACGTAGAAGTGCGCCCGCCGGGACATCGGCCAGCCGTTCGGCAGACGGACGTCGCGGGACTTCTCCAGCGCCTTCCCGTAGCGCCGCAACTCGACCTGTGCGGACACCTCGTGCACAGCCACGTTCGCCGGTCCGAAGCTCAGCCAGTGCACCCGTCCGGCCTCTCCGGTGCGTTCGGCGTAGGAGGCCGCCTCGCGCAGATGACTCTCCACCGCGTCACCGTCGTGTGCGCGGGCCGCGATGACGCTCGCGCCCAGGTGCAACTGACCGCGTACGACGAGGGTGTCGCGGGCCTCCGGCGACGCACCGCCCGCGCCGCCGGTTCCGCAGAGGACTCTGTGTCCCGCCTCGATCAGCCGCAGGCCGATGGTGTGCTCCCCCTCGCGGAAGTAGGAGAGTGCGCGCATGTACTGGCGCACTGCGGCCAGCAGGGGGTCCGAGGCGCGTTCGGCGGCCCAGCCCACCCGGTCGAGCGCGATGGTGGCCAGGTCGTAGAAGCCGAGCTTGGTGGCGATGTCGTGCGCCGTGCGGTAGGCGGATCCGAGCGTCTGCCACCGTGCCGTGCCGCGCTCCCGGTGGGCTGCCGCGGTGGCCTCCGCGATGAAGGGCGGCAGGGCGTGCGCCGCCTTGCTCAGCTGTGTGGCGCGCACCATGCGGCACAGGTCGTCGGCGCGGGCGGCGAGTTCGGCCGGCGGCAGGACTCCGGCGCGTTCGCCCTGCCCGCTCGTGCCGCGCAGTTCGTGCGCGTCGGTGAGGTCGTTCACGTCGTGCAGGTCGTAGAGGTCGAGCGCCTCGCGGATCGGACGGATGAGGGCTGCGAGGCGGTCCTGCTGGAGTTCGGTGACGTAGGGCTGGCCCGTCAGCACCGTCACGTCGATGCGCAGCACCCGCGCCACCGCCGACACCAGGTCCGGCGAGGCGTTCTTGCGGCCTTCCTCCACCTGCCGTAACAAGCTGTAGGAGTACGGGAGCCGCGCGGCGAGCCCACGCTGCGTCAGTCCGGCCAGCTTGCGCTGATGGGCGATACGGACGCCCGCGTGGTCTTCGTGTTGCCCGCGCATCCGTGACTCCGTTCCTCGATGGCCCCGGAACCGTACGCACGGTGAGCGGCAGCGGCGGATTTCAGCCGCGAGCACCACTCGATCGGGTGCAGTCGAGTTGCACGAGTGCGCCGCAGTGTGAAAACCGCGCCGGGGTGCACGAGCGGCGGCAGATGCCGTCGGCGTGCGGGCAGTTGCGGACTGCGCGGCCGCACCGGTCGCAGGCATCGTGGTGAAATGCGGCATGGCTTCACGCGTCCTGTATCTGCTCGGCTGCGCGGCGCCACCCGTGCTGCGGATCGCCGACGTCGTCCGCAGTGCCCGACGGGCCGGCTGGGACGTGTGCCTGGGGCTGACCCCTACCGCGGCGCACTGGCTGGCGGAACAGCTCCCGGAGCTGGAGCGGCTGACGGGGCATCCGGTGCGCTCCCGTTACAAGATGCCCGGCGGGCCCGACGTCTGGCCGCCCGCGACGGCCGCCGTGGTGGCACCCGCGACCTTCAACACGGTCAACCAGTGGGCTCTCGGGCTCACGGAGAAGTTCGTCGTCGGGTTCGCCGCCGAGGCGATCGGCAAGGGGGTCCCCCTGGTGACGATGCCGTGCGTGAACGCGGCCTACGCCCGCCACCCGCAGTTCGCGCGCTCCCTCGAGACCCTGAGCCGCGCCGGAGTACGGGTGCTGTACGGAGCGGAGGGCTTCACCCCGAACCCGCCCGGCGAAGGCCGCCCTGACGCGTTCCCCTGGGAGTGCACGCTGACAGCCGCGGCCGAGGCGGTGGCAGCCGCACCCGGCCCCCGCCAGGCGGCCCCGGGGGAGACGGGCGAGGCGCCTCCGGCGGAGAGCGGCGGAGCGGGCGGCCGCTGACGGCACGGAGGTCACCGTACGGAAGCGACCGCGCGGCGAGCGGCGGCTTCGGCGGGTTTCCGGCGTGCCTAGGACGGGCTTCCGGAAATCCCGCCAAGAATCATTCCCGGCTGCGATGAGTTCTGCCGTCGCGCGCCGTCCAACCTGTGTAGCGCCTTCCACCCCGCCGCGGGAGGAGGGACGGACCCGAGGGGCGTCGCCTAGTGACGCCCGAACGCGCGGAGCAGCGCAGAGAAGAGGCACACCATGTCCCGGAAGATCTTCGTCAACCTGCCGGTGAAGGACCTGGACCGCAGCGTCGGGTTCTTCACCGCATGCGGTTTCTCCTTCAACCCGCAGTTCACGGACGAGAACGCCACCTGCATGGTGGTGAGCGACGACATCTTCGTGATGCTGCTGGTGGAGCCGTTCTTCATGTCCTTCTCCCAGCGGGAGATCCCCGACACCGCGCGGACCAGCGAGGTGCTGGTGTGCCTGTCGGCCGACAGCCGCGCGGACGTCGACACGCTGGTGGACTCCGCGCTGGCGGCCGGAGCGGCGGCGCACGGTGACCCGATGGAGCAGGGCCCGATGTACGGGCGCTCCTTCACCGACCCGGACGGCCACATCTGGGAGGTCATGTGGATGGACCCCGCCGCCCTCCAGGGCTGACCGGCGGCCCGCGGCCACCCGTGCGGGCACCTGCACGCACGGGTACGCCTCCAGTTGTCCGCCGCCGCCTCTCCCGCGGGCCGTGCGAGAGGCTGCGGCGCACTTCGGCGGAAGCCCCCGCGGGTCAGCCGTGTGGGCCGTGTCAGCGGAAGTCCGCCACGTGGTCGCGGGCCCACTCCGCGAAGCTGCGTGCGGGGCTCCCGGTGAGCTGCTCGACGCCCGGTGACACCTCCGCGGGGACGCCGACCGAGTGCGCGGCGAGCTGGAGCAGGACATCGGCGAACTCGCCCGGCGTACCGGCGGCGACCATGTCGGCGCGGGCCTCCGCGGGCGGAATCTCCTCGAACCGCAGACTCCGCCCGGTCGCCTCCGCGAGGAGTCGGAGCTGGTCCTCCTGGGTCAGCGACTCGGGACCGGTCAGCACCGGGGTGGGGCCGTCGCCCGCCAACTCCCCGGTGAGCGCGAGGGCGGCGACAGCGGCGATGTCGTCCTCGTGGAGGGGCGCCGCGTGCGCACCGGCGTAGGCGGCGCGCAGTACGCCGTCCCGCCGTAGGGACTCCGCCCACGCGAGGGTGTTGGTGGCGAACATGCCGGGGCGCAGGTGGGTCCATGCCATGCCGGCGGCTGCCGCGGCGTCCTCCACCTCGGCCTCCATCGTGCGGTGGTGCTCGGCGATGGGGTTGTCCAGCTCCAGCGGCATGGCCGAGGGCACGACCGAGGACGAGGACAGGGTCACCACCCGCCGCACTCCGCGTTCGCACGCCAGCCGCAGCAGTTCGCCGGTGCCGCGCCAGAACGCCGCGGGGTTCAGGAAGAGGGCGCTGACACCGTCCAGCGCGGTGCCGAGGTCGTCGGCCGCGACCGGTACGGCGCCGTCGGGCAGCCGGGCGTGGTCCGGGGACCTCGTCAGACCGCGGACCTTGTGTCCTGCGGCGGTGAGGCGCTCGACGAGCGGTCGGCCGACGTTCCCGGTCGCTCCGGTCACCAGAATCATGTTGTTCCCCCTTGCTGCGTGGCTCGTACGGCGCTGCCGACACCTCGGCGGCCGTACGGCGTTGGCTTCCGGCACGGCGCCTGTTCCGGCACCTGCGGCGGCGGGACGCCCCGCCCCGCATCTTTCAACCAAGTGGATGAAGAAGTCAACCGAATAGATGAACCAGCTGGGGCTGCGGCTACGCTGGACCCCGTGAGCGACGAATCCGCACCCCCGCCCGGCCCCCGCCGCCCGCGCCGCGCGCCGCGCGCCGAGGAGCGCAAGCTCGACCCCGAGCGCTCCTGCCGGCGGCTGCTGGACGCGGCGATGGACGAGTTCGCCGCCAAGGGGTACGCCGGCGCCCGGGTCCAGGACATCGCCGACCGGGCGGGACTCAACAAGCAGTTGATCGCCTACCACTTCGGCGGCAAGGAAGGGCTGTGGAACGCCCTGAACCGGCGCTGGGCCCGGCGCGAGGAGACGTTCAACCGGCCGGACGCACCGCTGGACGAGGTGATGGCGCGCTATCTGCACCAGGCCCTCGACGACCCCCGCGGCCCCCGGTTGTCCGCCTGGACGGGGCTGACGGGCGCGGAGCCGGAGGCCGAACGCGAGGACTTGTCGGACATGGAGCGCCGCAAGCAGGCGGGCGAGATCGCGGAGGAGCTCGATCCCGGCGCTGTCCTCCTGCTGCTGATGGGCGCCGTCGCCACCCCCGCGGTGACCCCGCAGACGGTCCGCTCGGTGCTCGGCATGGACCCGGCGTCCTCGGAGTTCCGGGAGTTCTACACCGAACAGCTGCGCCGGATCGTCCGCCGGCTGGCCGAAGGCGGAGCCCGGACGGACACGGAAGCGGGGACGGGAACGGGGACCGGCACCGGCACCGGCACCGGCACCGGCACGGGGACGAGCGCGGGGACGTGAACGGGGGCGCAGCCACGCGGGCGGAGGCTGAGCCTGCGGTCCTACGACCAAGGTCCGGGGCGGACCGCGGCATTCCGGCGGCGGGACCGGAGTTGTACCGGGCAAGGGGCCTGCCGGGCACCGGACACCGGGCCCCGCCAATACCCGATCCAGGAGAGACACGGGATGCCGGTCCAGCTCAACCACACGATCGTGTACGCCAGCGACAAGAAGCGGTCCGCGCAGTTCCTCGCCGGTCTGCTGGGCTTGGAGGTACGGCCCCAGTTCGGTCCGTTCCTGCCGGTGGTCACCGCGAACGACGTGGCGCTCGACTTCGCCGACGCGGGGAAGAACCCGATCACGCCGCAGCACTACGCCTTCCTCGTCTCCGAGGAGGAGTTCGACCTCGTCTTCGGCCGGATCGAGGAGGCCGGACTCACCTACTACGCCGACCCGACGCGCACCCGCCCCGGTGAGATCAACCGCAACGACGGGGGCCGCGGTGTCTACTGGCTCGACCCGGACGGACACGTCCTGGAGATCATCACCCGGCACTACGGCGGCGAATGACGGCCCGGGACGCCACCTGAGCCGACTCCCCCGCACCGATACGCCTCAGTGCGGCTCGGTGCGGCTCGGTGCGGCTCAGTAGGTCTCAGCGCGGTTCAGTCGCCGGAGTCCCCGCCGTCTTCGCTCTCGGGGCACGGTGTACCGCGCGGCAGCTTGTAGGGGGCCGCGATCCGGTAGACCCCCGGGCGCGGCGCGTCCAGCACCGTCCAGGTGTCCAGGACCGGTTTGTCCTGCCCCTCCGGGGGCGGGCCGCCGAACGTGGGCTCGGCCTTGCGCAGGCAGCCGTTGAGGTTCTCGCCGTCGTGGGAGGGCGGCGCCACCCGGTCGCCGTCCGCGTCGACGAGTCCGAGCCACGGCGAGTAGGGCACCCGCACGAGCACGCGTCCGCTCTCTCGCACGCGCACGGTCACGCTCTCCGCGTCGGCGCGCTCCACCGACGCGGAGGCGTCGACCAGCGGCACCGGGTCCTTGACCCGGAAGAGCCGCCAGCTGTCGTCGGACCAGATCTCCTTCAGATACGGCTGGCCCTCCCCCACCAGCTTGGCCTCGGCGACGCCCCCGGCGATGTCGGGCGGGTCGGCGGGGAGGACGACGTAGTGCACGGCCCAGCGGCGCAGCCAGGCGTGGTAGCGCTCGGGGCTGAGGTCCTCCTCGTAGAAGAGCGGGTTGCGCTCCAGGTCGGCCTGCCGGTTCCAGCCGCGGGCCAGGTTGACGTACGGCGCGAGGGCCGACGCCTCCCGATGGCTGTTGACCGGCACGACCTCGACCCGGGCCCGGTCCGCGTCCGCCTTCCTGAGCTGGGTGAGCAGCGGTTTCAGCTCGCGGGACCAGTCGGTGTCGGGCGTGGTGTGCAGTACGTCCCAGGTGGGCTTGCCGATCTGCCAGCCGAACGTCACCAGCAGCGCCAGCGCCATGGCCAGCCCGCGGCGGGACTTCCACGGCTGCCATCCGTGCCCCACCACGATCGGCACGGCCGCCAGCAGTGCCACGCCGCCGAACAGCAGTCCCAGCCGTTCCACGTTGGAGCCGACCTGCGAGGGGATCGCCCAGGTCAGCACGATGCCCAGGGTGTAGATGGCGCCCCCGACCCGCACCGCCGTCCAGCTCCTGGGGACCAGCAGGACGACGGCGACGGCACCCAGGACGGGGAAGATCAGCGACACGAACGGCATCGGCTGCACCCCGGTGAACGGGAAGAGCAGCGCCGAGCAGGCCACGACCGCCGGGGGCGGGAGGGCGACCGCGAACATCGCGGCGGGCCGGCGGGCCAGCAGCAGCGAGGCCGCCACCACTTCCAGGAACAGCCCGGCGACCGGGCTGGCCGCCGTCGCCAGCGCGGCCAGCAGCACCGCGAGCGCCGCCCGCGTGTACCGCGCGGGCCGGCTCGCCCGCCCGCCGCGCCAGCGGGCCGGCCAGGTCCACACGACCGCCACGGCCCCGAGCCCGAACAGCACACCGAGCGCGAAGGTGACCCGCCCGGAGGCGGCGTTGCACGCGAACGCGAAGGCGCCCCACAGCGAGGGCACCAGCGGCCGGGGCACCGTACGGGCGAGCAGCAGCGACAGCAGGCCCGCCGACAGCACTCCGGAGACCATCAGCGTGGTGCGGACCCCGATGACGGCCATCAGATAGGGCGAGATGACGCTGTAGGAGAAGGGGTGCAGCCCGCCGTACCAGGCGAGGTTGTAGGCGGAGCCCGGGTGCTCGCCCGCGAACTCGGCCCAGGCGTCCTGCGCGGCCAGGTCGCCGCCGCCGCTGGCGAGGAACCACAGCCAGAGCAGATGGAGGAGCACCGCGACGGCCAGCGTGATGCCGACGACGGGGAGCGGCCGGGTGACCGCTTGGCGGCGACGCTGCCGGCCACCGCTCGGCGCCGCGGTGTCCGTGCCGTTCCCGGGAGCCCCCGCGCCGGTGCGCGTCTCCGGGGCGGTGCCGGACATCCCGCCGGTCCCCTTCCCCGAACCGGCTCCGGACTCCTCGCCGCCGCTCCCGGTTCCGGATCCCTTGCGGCCGGCCGCGGCCCCGGAGGTCTCGTCCGTCCCGTCGCCGGAGGTCTCCGGGGCGGTTGCGGACCGGTCCGCGTCCGCCGCGCTCTGGGCCGCTTCGCCTTCCGGCACCGGCTGCTTCCGCTCCGGGCGCTGCCCGGGAACGGGTGTGCGAACGGTGCCCGTGGCGTCGTCCACGCCCGGACTCCCGGCTATCTCACCGGCGCCGGGGTCAGGCTCCGACTCCGGCGTCCGCGATGGGTGCACAGTGGCCACTGCGCTCTCTCCCAGTCCTCCCCGTACGGATGTGCGGCTCAGATCCGCACGACGTTACCGGACGACACCCCCGCGCTCGCCCCTGCCCCACGCGCTGCGGCGCATACGCCGCGGGTCGCGCGAGGCTCGGGCGAGCCGTGAGCCGGACATGCCGACCGGAACGGGGGACGCAGTGCGGCACGGAATGGTTCAGCCGACGCGGGCCAGCTTGTCCCCGAACCCGGGCTCCGTCAGGTCGTCCTGCAGCGCGACGGGCACCTTGACCTGGCCCGGACCGTCACCCGCGGTCAGGCTGCCGACCTTGGTGCCCGGACCGGCCTCGTGCGGGATCGTCTTCCCGCTGTCGGTCAGTGCGAGCTTCACCTTGAGGCCGGGCCAGCCCACGGCGGTCACGTCCTTGGTGGCCACCACGGGGGTCCGATTGCCCAACTGGTCATCCACATAGCCGACGACCTGGCCCTTCTCGACCACCTTCCGCGCGGTGAGCGCGTCCTGGCCGGCATCGATCAGCTTCTTGCTGGCGGCGAGCACGGTGTCCAGGATCGAGGGCTGATACTGGCCCAGCACCGCGCCGATGATCAACTGCTTGGTGCCTCCGATCTCCTTCTCCGCCGCGAACAGCAGATTGCCGCCCGCCTTCGTCGTCGTGCCCGTCTTGATGCCCACGACACCGTCCATCGGAACCAGTCTGTTCCAGTTGGACTGGTTCTTGCCGTTGGCGTCCTGGTAGGAGGGCTGCCGCACCACCTCTCGGAACAGCGGGCTCTCCATCACCTTCTTGCCCAGCTTGACCTGGTCGGCGGCGGTGCTCACCGTCGAGGCGGTCAGTCCGCTGGGGTCGGTGTAGTGCGAGTTGGCCATGCCCAGGTCCTCGGCGGCGGCGTTCATCTTCTTCACGAACGCCTTCTCCGACCCGGCGTCCCAACGCGCCAGCAACCGTGCCACATTGTTCGCGGAGGCGATCATGATGGCGTCGAGCGCCTCACGCTGCGTGATCTTGTCACCGGCCTTGACCTTGACAGTCGACTCGTTCTGCGCGCTCAGCCCCGCCTCGTCCTCGGCCTTCTGGTCGACAGGGATCATCTCGCCCTTCGACCCCTTCTTGACCGGGTGGTCGCGCAGTATGACGTAGGCGGTCATCACCTTCGCGACGCTCGCGATCGGCACCGGCTTCTGCTTGCCATGGCTGCCGAACGAACCGAGACCGTCCACGTCGATCACCGCCTGCCCCTCGGAGGGCCAGGGCATGGCAGGCTCGGAACCCTTGAACGTGTACGTGCCGGAAGCCGTCATCGACAGCTCCGGATCCGGCAGCGGGCGCACCGCCTGCACGACCACGAAGATCACTACGAGGAGCAGCACCAGCGGCGTCCAGATCTTCACCCGGCGGGTGAAGGTGCGCATCGGCGTCTCGGGCGGCGGCGGGCTGTTGGTGAGCTGCGCCAGCAGGTCCAGCGGCTGCTGCTGACCACCGCCGCTCCCCGCCGCCTCCGGGCTGCCCGGCATCGGCTGCTGCCGGGTGCGCTCCGGCTCGCTCTCCGCGGGGCTCGAGGCCGGTGCCTGCGTGCCGGACGCGCCCGCGGTGGGCGGCGCGGCCGAGGCAGTCGCCCACGGGTTCGCCGTGGTCGAGGCGGGGGGCGCCGGAGGCGACGCCGGTCTGCCGGGAGCCGCCGCGGCGGCTCCCGCCTCCGGCGGGGCCGGCTGAGCGGCGGTCCGGGGCTCGTCCGTGGACCGGAGCGGGACGAACTGGCTGGTCCGCTCGGCGTCCGACTCCGAGGCGCCGGTCCGGCCCGCGGCGGATCCGTCCCGCCGGGCCTCCCCGCCGTCCTTCGCGTCCTTGCCTTCCTGGCCTTCCTTGCCGTTGCCGGCCTTTCCGTCACCGGCCTTGCCGGTCTTGCCGGCTTCGTCGGCCGTGTCGCTCTCGCCGCCCCGTGCGCGGGGGTCGGGGGCGCTCGCGGGGGCAGCCGAACCCTTTCCTCCGGGCTGCTCGGGCCGGTCCGTCCTCTTGCCGCCGTCGGCACCGGCGGACCCCTGGCCCGGCTTCGTGTCCGGCGCGCGGAAGACAGCGGTCGGCTGGTCGACGGCCTTCGCGTGGCCGCCGTTCTGGGTGGTCCCGTCGGCCTTGCCGGTCCCGTCGCCGTCCTCGCCGTCCGCGGCATCTCCGGCGCCCTTGGAGGCCCCGAAGAACGCCGAGGTCAACCGCTCGGCACGGTCGGCGGCCGCGGCATCCTCGCTCTTGTCCGGGGTGTCGCCCCCGCGCCGGACGACGCCGAACATGGCGGTCGGCGCGTCGCCCTGCGCGGCCGGTGCGGCCGCGCCGCCCTGGTCCGCGTCAGCTGCGGAGGCGTCCGCAGGCGTCTCGCCCTCCGGCTTCGGCCGGTAGGGCAGATCGGTGACAGGAGCGCCGTCGGCAGCCTTCCCGGCGGCGTCGCGGTCCCCGCCGTCCGAGGCGCCGTCCGGGGCATCGCCTGCTCCGTCCGAGGCGCCGTCCGGCCGCTCCGGAGCGCTGTCGCCAGACACCCAGGCGGCCACGGCGGACTTCAGCCGCTCGTCCTTGGCATCGCCCTGCGCCGCGGCCCCGTCCGAGTCAGCGGTCTCGTCCGAGTCCGCAGTCTCGTCCGCAGGCCCGGACGCCCCGCTCGGCTCGTCCGCTCCTGTCGTGCTGTCCGACTCCCCGGCGGGGGGCGCTGGGGAGGGAATCACCGAGGGTGCGGCGTCCTGGGTCGTCGTCCCCGCGCCGTTCTGCCCCGCGGAGCCCGGCGACGGCTTCTTTTCAGCCGTCTCGTCGGGTCGCGCAACCGACCCGCCGCTCCCCGTCGTCTCCCCCGACGACCTCTCCCGCTCCGACCTGTCGGGGGATTCGCCCGCCACCGATGCCTCCTGATGCTGCTGCTCGCCGCTCGCCATACCAGTTAACAGTGTCCTATGCACCGAGGGCGCCACCGGCGTGGCGGCACTCCCCCGGAGGGCGGCCTCCCGGGCCTCCCCTTGCAGCAGACGAGAACGACATACCTACTGGTTCCCTCCCATAAGGTCCGCGCACTCTCGACAGACCATTGTGAGAGGGGTCACCCTGTCATTCATCCACGCGGGGAGGCATGGATGGGCAGGAGCCGCAGAACAATTCCCGAGGAGTTGCTGCTGCTCGCCCTGGACCCGGCCACGGGTACCACGGCGCAGCCGCAGTCGCTCGACCTCGGCCTGGCCGGAGCGCAGCTAGTGGAGCTGGCTCTGGCCGGACGGATAGCCCCTGATGGGGATCGTATCGCCGTGGTGCTGCCACGGCCGACCGGAGATCCGACGCTGGACTCGGCGCTGGAACTGCTGCGCAGGCGCGGCAGCCCGGTGCGCGCGGTCCACTGGATCGGCGGGCCCCGGTTGGGGCTGCGCCAAACCTATCTCACACATCTGGAACGGTGTGGCATGGTGCACGCCGTTTCCGGCCAGATGTGCGGAGTGCTGCCGACGACGCGCTACCAGGCGACGGAGACAGCCATCAGCCGGGAGATCAGGGCCCGGCTCGACACCGCGATCCGCACCGGCGTCCCACCGGACCCGCGGACAGCGGCGCTCGCCGCGCTGGCCCACGCGGTCGGACTCGGCAAGCACCTCTACCCCGGCAACGAGGGACGGTCCTGCCGATCCCGGCTGCGGGACCTGATCAGGCACGACCCGATGGGCGGCCTCGTCGCGCACGCGGTGATGGACGTCCAGAACGGTGTCGGGGCGCAGCCGCGGCGAGCCCAGGCGAGCGCGGCGAGCGGACCCTCGCCGGGGCGCCCGGCCGCGCGCGCGACGGCGTCCGCTGCGGGTCCGGCCCGGCATCTGCCGGAGCAGTCCCGGCACATGGCGGGCGGCATGGTCCGAGCGGGAGCACGCTGACCGTCGCCACCGTCCGGACCGTTCCGTACGGGCCGGAGGCACGGCACCAGCCGGAGGCAGGGCATCCTCCGGAGCACGCACGGCACCACGAGCACGGCACAGCACCACGAGCACGCACAGCACCCGAGCACGTACGGCACCGCACGGGAGCGGCGGGCGCCGCGCGCCTGCGGGGCGCATCCGACGCCCGCGGCAGGCCGCGGACCGCCGCGCCGGCCGTCGGTCGGTGCGCCCTCGGAGTGGTGCGGGCACCAGGACGCCTGCGCGGGCTCGCGGTCCGGCCGTCCCACGGCGACGACCGGATCCGCGTCCCCGGGCATGCGTTTTCGTCCCCGCACGCGGCCGCTGCTGTACTCGAATCCGCACTCTCTGTTGTCATTTTCCAGCGCGGGCGCACATGTTGGTGGCAGTCTGCTGGAGTAGTCGTACTTACACGGAGGTGCGGTCCCGTGGCGTCGAACGTCAACCCCACAGTCCGGCGTCGCCGACTCGGCCAGGAACTGCGCCGTCTGCGCGAGCAGCGGGGCATGACGGCGGAGGAGGTCGCGGACCGGCTGCTGGTCTCCCAGTCGAAGATCAGCAGGCTGGAGAACGGCCGCCGCAGCATCAGCCAGCGGGACGTGCGCGATCTGTGCGGCGTCTACGAGGTCGAGGACCGGCGGATAGTCGACTCGCTGATGCAGATGGCGAAGGAGTCGCGCCAGCAGGGCTGGTGGCACGCGTTCGGGGACATCCCCTACAGCGTCTACATCGGCCTGGAGACGGACGCCGCCTCGCTGCGCGTCTACGAGCCCCAGGTCGTGCCGGGTCTGCTGCAGACGCGGCCGTACGCGGAAGCGGTGGTCGCCGGCGCCCTGCCGGAGGCCGGTGCGGCGGACATCGAGCGCCGGGTGCAGGTCCGGATGCGCCGCCAGGAGCGCATCCGGGAGGACCGCACCCCGCTGCGGCTGTGGGCGGTGCTGGACGAGTCGGTGCTGCGCCGCGAGGTGGGCGGCAGGCACACGATGGCCGAGCAGCTCGAGTACCTCAACGAGATGTCGCAGCAGCCCCATGTGACGCTCCAGGTCATGCCGTTCTCGATGGGCGCGCATCCGGGGGTGAACGGGCAGTACGCGATTCTGGAGTTCCCGGAGGCGACGGACTCGACCGTGATCTATCTCGAGGGCGTCACCAGTGACCTGTACCTGGAGAAGGCGAACGACGTGCAGAACTACAGCGTCATGTACGAGCATCTGCGGGCGCAGGCGCTGAACCCGGACCAGACGCGCGAGTTCATCGAGGACGTGGCCAAGGAGTACGCGCGGGGCTGAGCGCCAAGCGCGAGCCCCGCGCACGGGGAGGACCGGGAAACACGGTTTCGCGGAGTGGACGGCCCGGCGGCTGGAGCTGCCGGGCCGTCCGGCATGTGCCGGGAGGAAGTGCAGGAAAAAGCGGGGAGGCTACACCGCAGCGCACCGCGATGTGAAGAGCTGCTTGGAATATGCCATCCGGTTGAGTGAACGACAACGCCGCGCGCCCGAATCGCCGCGTAATGTCGTTCGCACGTCAGGAACAACCCGGAAGAACCGGAGCAGACATGCCGATTCAGCAAGGAACCACCCATGCCTGGACCAAGTCCAGCTACTCCACGGGCAACGGGGCCTGCGTGGAGGTGAAGTCGCCGTCGGTGCGCACGGTGGCGGTACGGGATTCCAAGGAGCCGCAGGGACCCGCGCTCAGCTTCCTGCCGGAGGCGTGGGACACGTTCGTGGCCCGAGTGAGCTCCGGGGGCTCCGCGACCGGCCGGGCCTGAGGCCGGCAGCAGCAGTCCGGACAGCGCCGGCGGCAGGACCGCCCCGTGCTGGACCGTGCCCGCATCCGTGCACCGGAGCCCTCTCGACTGGCCCGCCGTCCCGGCCGAGGGGGCTCGGCACCGCCGGAGAAGCCGGCGCGGGATCAGCCGGGTGACTCAGGGCCGGCGGCCGGGTCCGTTCCCTCGCCCTGGAAGTGCCGGACGATCTGGGCCGCTACGGCGTGCGCCGCGCGGGAGGGCCGACGACGCCGGGGGCGGGCGAGATGGACGGAGATGTGCGGGAGGGACGGGCCGGGCACCTCGGCGAGGCGGCCGTCGCGCAGCGCAGCGGCGACATTGGCGCGTGGCAGGACGGTGAGTCCGAGCCCGGCCGCCACGCAGGAGCGTGCGGCTTCGATGCTGCCGAACCGGGTCAGCCGCGGCGGGGTACCGGCGACCGCCTGGAGGCGCGCGGCCAGTTGGTCGCTGTAGGAGCAGCCCTGCTCGTGGAGGAAGAAGCTCTCCCGTGCCAGCTCCTGCCAGGTCGCCGTCCGTTCGCGGCCGGCCAGCGGATGGTCGGGGGCGCAGAGCAGGACCAGGGGCTGTTCGGCGACGCGTTCGGCCGTGACGCCGGGCTGGTCGACCACGTCCTCCAGCAGCAGGGCGCAGTCCAGTCTGCCCGCGCGCAGCGCCGCCACGGCGTCCGCGGTCCCGTGCGGCTCCAGGTGCACCTCCACCCGCGGGTGGCAGCGGCGCAGCGCGACGATCACCGCGGGCAGATGGGCCGAGCACAGCGTCTCGCCGGCGCCGACCACCACGGTGCCGCTGACCGGGCCGTCCTCGGTGGCGGCCGCCAGCAGGCGTGACTCGGCCTCCAGGACCTCCTCGGCGTGGGCGAGCAGCCGCCGCCCCGCGTCGGTGAGCAGCGCTCCCCGTGCGAGCCGGTCGAAGAGCCGGGTGCCCAGCGTCTTCTCCAGGGATCTGATCTGCACCGTGACCGTTGACTGGGCGAGCCGCAGTTCGGCGGCGGCACCGGTGAAGCTCTCGGTTCTGGCGAGCGCGGCGAAGGTTTCCAGCAGCCGGGTGTCCATCCCCGGGACCCTAGCAATGCCATCGCAATACGCGATCGCGCGCATGCGTAACTATCGTTGGCATTAATGACACGCGAGTGCAAAAGTTCAGGCATGACTTCCTCAGCGGGCTCCGCGCCCTTCGCAGCCTCAGCGCCCTCCTCGCCCTCCGCAGCCACCGCCGGTGCGGACGTTCTCCGCTACTCCGCGTTCACCTCCGACCCCGACGGCGGGAACCCGGCCGGGGTCGTCCTCGACGCCGCGCACCTCGACGCGCGGCAGATGCTGGCGATCGCCGCCGAGGTCGGGTACTCCGAGACAGCGTTCGTCACCGCCCGCGACGACGAGCGGCGCCGCTTCACGCTCCGCTACTTCAGCCCGCTCGCCGAGGTCGCGTTCTGCGGGCACGCCACCGTTGCCGTCTCGGTGGCCCTCGCCGGGCTGCTCGGCCCCGGCGAACTGGTCTTCGAGACACCCGCGGGCGAGATCCGGGTGGCGACCGCGGCCGACGACGGCGGTGCCGTGCGGGCGGCGCTCACCAGCGTCCCCACCAGGTCGCGTCCCGCACGGGACGCCGAGGTGGACGCCACGCTCGCGGCGCTGGGCTGGGACCGCGCCGACCTGGACCCGGCGCTGCCCCCGCACGTGGCCTTCGGCGGCAACGAACATCTCGTGCTCGCCGCCGCCTCCCGGGCCCGGCTGGCCGACCTGGACTACGACTTCGACGCGCTCACCGGCATCATGCGGCAGCACGGCTGGACGACGGTGCACCTGGTCTGGCGGGAGAGCGACGAGCTCTTCCACGCCCGGGACCCGTTCCCCGTCGGTGGGGTCGTCGAGGACCCGGCCACCGGCGCCGCGGCTGCCGCCTTCGGCGGCTATCTGCGCACCCTCGGCCTGCTGCCCGCCTCGGGTGAGGTCGCCGTGCGGCAGGGCGAGGACATGGGGCGGCCGAGCGATCTGACCGTCCGCACCGCGCCGGACGACGCGCGGGTGCGGGTCAGCGGCCACGCCGTGCCGATCGACGGGTGACTCCGGCCGGACCGCGCGCGCCGACGGCGGTGCACCGGGAACGGCAGCGACCGGCCGTCCGCGGGGGGCGGCCGGAACCGCTCGCGGGGAGCCCCGCCGGATCGCGGGCACGTCCGGCGGACTCCGGTGATATCCGGCCGGCAGCCTCCGGCGGGCTCCGGCCGGAGGGCTAAGCGCGCGGGTGCGGGTAGCGGGCCAGCCACCCCGGGGACGCGGTGCCGGGCTCGTGCAGCGCGGGGCCCTGGGTCATCTCCATGGCGAAGTCGTCGGCCAGCTCCAGGATCGTCGCGCGGCCCTCGACCTCGGCCACCCAGCCCGGCGGAAGTGACGTTTCCCCATGCATGGCGCCCAGCAGGTTCCCGCAGACGGAACCGGTGGAGTCGCTGTCCCCGCCGTGGTTGACGGCCAGCAGCAGACCGTGCCGGACATCCTCGGCGACCAACGCGCAGTAGACCCCGATGGACAGCGCCTCCTCGGCCGTCCAGCCCTCCCCCAGCGCCGCAACCCGCTCCGGCGAGGGCATGCCCTGGCGGACGGCGCCCAGTGCGCGCTTGAGCGCGTCGGTCGTCTCCTGGTGCCCCGGCCGGGCCGCCAGCTGCACCAGAGCGCGCTGGACGGCGGTGTCCAGGTCCTCGCCCCGGGCGAGGGTGTGGACGATCGCGGCGAAGGCCCCGGCGGCCAGGCAGCCGGTGGGGTGCCCGTGCGTCTGGGCGGCGCACTCCACCGCGAGTTGGAAGACCAGCCCCGGCTCCCAGCCGACCAGCAGCCCGAACGGCGCCGAGCGCATGACCGTGCCGCAGCCCTTGGACTCCGGGTTCTTGGGCTGCTCCAGGGTGCCCATGCGGGCGTCCGCCAGCCCGCTGAGGCAGGCGTTGCCCGGTGCCCGGCGGGCGTAGAGCCACTCCTGGCGGGCGAGCCAGCCGTCGTCCGCGCGGCGTTCGTCCGGGCCCCAGTCGCGCTGGGTGGCGGCCCAGCGGCGGTAGGCGGCGTGCACGTCGGTCGGCGGATGCCACGCTCCGGTGTCCCGGCGCACATGGGCGCGGATGAGACCGTCGACGGTGAACAGCGTCATCTGGGTGTCGTCGGTGACCGCTCCTCTGCGCCCGTAGGCGGGCACATAGTCGGTGACGCCCTCCTGGCCGCACTTCTGGCGGATGGCGGCCAGTGAGTCGAACTCGACCCCGGCGCCGAGCGCGTCGCCCAGCGCCCCGCCCAGTAGGCAGCCGCGCACCCGGCTGCGGAAGTCCTGCTGTTCGGACCGGCCCCATATGGCCGTCACGCCACCGTCCCCGCCGCCCGCGCCTGTCACGATCCGCTGCCCCTCCTCCGTTCGTGGCCCCGCACTCTAGTCAAGGATCCGGCCGGACGGAGGAGGGCCGTGGGAGCCGTCCGGTCCGCTCCCGGATTTCCGGGACCGGGACCGCCGGCGCGGCGTCACACCAGCGGCAGCAGCTCCGGCAGCCGGCCGTCCGAGGCGTGTGCGGTCGCGACGCGTTCGGCCGGGACCTCGCCGTAGCCGGTGGTGCGCGGACGCGCCGGGCGGCCCGCGGCGTCCGCGATGGCGACCAGGTCCTTGATGGACCTGTAGGAGCCGTAGGAGGAGCCCGCCATCCGGGAGATGGTCTCCTCCATGAGGGTGCCGCCCAGGTCGTTGGCGCCGGAGCGGAGCATCTCGGCGGCGCCCTCGGTGCCGAGCTTGACCCAGCTCGTCTGGATGTTGGGGATCCACGGGTGCAGCAGCAGCCGGGCCATGGCGGTGACGGCGCGGTTCTCCCGGGCCGTGGGCCCGGGGCGGGCGATACCGGCGAGGTAGACGGGCGCGTTGGTGTGGATGAAGGGCAGCGTCACGAACTCGCTGAAGCCGGCCAGCCCCTTCTCCCGCGCGGACTGCTGGGTGCGGGCCAGCAGCCGCAGATGCCCAAGCCAGTGCCGGGGCTGGTCCACGTGCCCGTACATCATCGTGGACGTCGAGCCCAGGCCCACCTCGTGCGCCGTGGTGACGACATCGAGCCAGGTCGCCGTCGGCAGCTTGCCCTTGGTGAGGATCCAGCGGACCTCGTCGTCCAGGATCTCCGCGGCCGTGCCCGGGATGGAGTCCAGCCCGGCCTCCTTGGCGGCCGTCAGCCAGTCGCGGACGGACATGCCGGTGCGGGAGGCGCCGTTGACCACCTCCATCGGGGAGAAGGCGTGCACATGGATGCCCGGGACGCGCTCCTTGACCGCGCGGACGATGTCGAAGTAGGCGGTGCCCGGCAGGTCCGGGTGGATGCCGCCCTGCATGCACACCTCGACCGCGCCCACGTCCCACGCCTGCTGGGCGCGGTCGGCGACCTGCTCCAGCGACAGGGTGAAGGCGTCGGCGTCGGTGCGGCGCTGCGCGAACGCGCAGAAGCGGCAGCCCGTGTAGCAGACGTTGGTGAAGTTGATGTTGCGGGTGACCACGTACGTCACGTCGTCACCGACGGCGTCGCGGCGCACGTCGTCCGCCGTGCGGCAGAGCGCGTCCAGCGCCGGTCCGTCGGCGTGCAGCAGGGCGAGGGCCTGCTCGTCGGTGAGCCGCGTGGGGTCCTCGGCGGCCTGGCCGAGCGCCTCGCGTACGTCCGCGTCGACCCGCTCGGGCACCATCCCGGGAGCTGCGCGCTCGCGCAGCTCCTCCCAGTCGCCGTACACCTCGTCGAAGTCGTCCCGGCGGTCGCCGGTGCGGCCCTCGGTGTCGATGCTGCGGTGCAGATCGGTACGGCCCATCGGGGTGAAGCCCTCGTCCGGCTCCTGCCAGGGCAGCCCCTCGGGACGTACCCCGGCACGTGCCAGCCCGGTCTCCGGGTCGGCCAGCGCCTGTACGTGCGGCAGCACCCGCGGGTCCAGCCAGGGCTCGCCGCGCCGGACGAACTCGGGGTAGACGGCCAGCCGCTCGCGCAGCTCGAATCCGGCCGTACGGCTGTGCTCCGCCAGCTCGTCGATGTGCGGCCAGGGGCGCTCGGGGTTGACGTGGTCGGGGGTGAGCGGGGAGACGCCGCCCCAGTCGTCGATGCCCGCGTCGATCAGCCGCGCGTACTCGGCGTCCACCAGGTTGGGCGGGGCCTGGAGGCAGCCGGAGGGGCCCAGCAGCAGCCGTGCCACGGCGACGGTGGCGACCAGGTCGTCCAGTTCCGCGTCCGGCATGCCGCGCATCGCGGTGTCCGGCTTGGCACGGAAGTTCTGGATGATCAGCTCCTGGACACCGTGGTAGGCCCGCTGCACCCGGCGCAGCGCGAACAGCGAATCGGCACGCTCCTCGTACGTCTCGCCGATGCCGATCAGCACTCCGCTGGTGAACGGGACGTTGGAGCGGCCGGCGTCCTCCAGCACCCGCAGCCGCACCGCCGGCTCCTTGTCGGGCGAGCCGTGGTGCGGGCCGCCCGGCTCGCTCCACAGCCGTTCGGCGGTGGTCTCCAGCATCATCCCCATGGAGGGCGCCACCGGCTTGAGCCGCTGGAAGTCCGTCCAGGACAGCACCCCGGGGTTGAGGTGCGGCAGCAGGCCGGTCTCCTCCAGGATGCGGATGGCGACCGCACGGACGTAGGCGAGCGTGTCGTCGTACCCCTCGGCCTCCAGCCAGGCGCGTGCCTCGGGCCAGCGGTCCTCGGGCTTGTCCCCGAGGGTGATCAGCGCTTCCTTGCAGCCCAGTTCGGCGCCGCGGCGCGCGATGTCGAGGACCTCGTCCATCGACATGTACATCCCGTGCCCCTCGCGGCGCAGCTTGCCGGGCACGGTGACGAAGGTGCAGTAGTGACACTTGTCGCGGCACAGCCTGGTGAGGGGCAGGAAGACGCTCTTGGAGTATGTGATGACACCGGGCCGGCCGGCCGCCGCCAGGCCCGCGTCCCGCACGCGGGCCGCCGACGCGGTGAGGTCCGCGAGGTCGTCGCCCCGCGCCTGGAGGAGCACCGCGGCTTCCGTCCCGTCGAGCGCGACCCCGTCCCGCGCCCGCTTCAGGGCCCGCCGCATCGCGTTGGCCGTCGGCGTCTGTCCGTGTGAGGTCATCCTCCGAGCGTAGCCCGCGGCGCGGACGGCCGGGAGCGGGGTGACCTGCGGACTCCGGCGGTGCTCGTGGCGCCGGGAGCGGCCGGGTGGCACGCCCCGGCGCTCCGGGCCCCGGCCGGCCCGGAGCGCCGGATCACAGGCAGGGCGCGCACGCTGGGGGCGCCGGCGGACGCGGCGCTGTGGCGAGCTGAAGGCCGCCTGCCGACTCGTCGGATTCCGCCATCTGGTGCCGACGGCCTCCGGGTCGCGGCGCCAGAGCCCGGGGGGACCGGACCTCGCGGTGGGGCGGGTGGGAAGGCGCCGCACTCGTGAAGGAAGAGTGAAGAACGGATCACCGACACCGGGAGGACTTGCGAAGTCTTCCTGGCGGAATCCGGCACACTGCCGCATTCACCGGCACTGACGTTCCACGCGCGAAGGAGCAAATAGTGGCGTCCTGAGTGCCGGGCACCCCGCCGCCGGAGCTCCCGCTCACGAGCCCGCCCGCCGGGCACACCGTCCCCGCGCGCGCATGTGCCGGGCACGGACGGACAGCCGGGCACACAGGCGAACAAGTATCCGAGTACACCGGAGCACCGGGCACCCGGGGCTGCGGGGACGCACCCGGCGATCGGCCGGTGCGGTGCGAAGCCCCTGCTCCTGGCGCCCAGTTGGCCGGGCGCCTCCTCCGCGTGCCGACCGCCGGCGGTGAAGGCGAAGCCGGAGCCGGGTGAAGCCCGTGCCGACCGATCCCGGGCGGCGGCCCCTGGCGCGCCGCGAAGTCCACGCGGAACGTCCCGGACTCCTCGCGGCCCTGCCCGGCGCGCGTACTCTGCCCACGAGCCACCCGGCGGAGGGGCGGTCGGGCGCGGAGCACCGCCCTCGCCGCGTCGGGTGACCGGTCCGCCGGCGGCGGCACGGCCGAGCAGGGCGCCGCGCCCACCGGCGGCCGGAGAGGCGAGGGCGGCAGCGGAGCCGGCACAGCGCACTCCGCGGCGAGATCGGGCCCGGGAGCCGGATGCCGCGGGCCGTGCGGCGGGAGGAGGACCCGGTACCGCATGCTCCACATTGTATGACGTGACGTCAGACCTGGTGCCGCGCAGCGGTGTCCGGGCTCCGCACGATCGGCCAAGTGCCGGACAATCGCTCAGGGGTGCTAGCCTCAGCGCCGCGTGGCGCGTTTGCGCTCGGTAATCAGGAGTACTGATTCCGCATCTGGCTGCGCGCGCTGCGCCACTGAGGGAACATGGCACGACTGCTGTTCACTGATCAGTTCGCGAGCAGTCCGCGGACTGGCCGGCCCGCACGACAATCCAATCGCTCAAGGACGCCGATGACCGAGATACCGGTGGCGCTGACCGTCATCCTGTCCGTGGGGACGGCGGCGGCCGTGGCACTCGCCCTCCTGCTGGCGCGTTCGGCGCGGGAGGCGAAGCGGCTGCGGCAGCGCTCCGCCACCGCCGAGAAGGATCTGCAGGAGGCGCTGCGCCAGCAGGCGGCCTTCGCCGGACGGGCGCAGGCGACCGAGGCGGAGGTCCGGCACCTCGCGGCCGCCCGCGTCCCGGACCTGACCGCCGCGCTCGCCCACCCCAACGTCCCCGTACGGGGCCTGCTCGACCCGGGCATCCAGGGCACCGAGCTGGACCGTGCGCTGACCGCGGTACTGGAACAGGTCAGCAACGCGGTCACCAAGGAGCGGCTGCGCGTGGACGGCGCGGCCCAGGCCTCCATGCGGGGCGCGACGACGACCATCCAGGCGCTGCTCTACCAGCTCCAGACACGGCTGCAGACGATGCAGGAGCGCTACGACGACCCGTTCGTGGCCGAGGACCTGCTGGCCGCCGACTTCCTCAACGAACAGGCGCTGCGCCGCATCCAGTCCACCGCGATCGTCTGCGGGGCCTGGCCCGGTCTGACCCGGCAGAACTCGCACCTGGGCGACATCGTCGTCGGCGCGATGTCCCGGCTCAGCGGCTACGAGCGCGTCCAGGTGACCAACCAGCTGCGGGACCCGGTGGGCGTGGTGGCGCGGGCCGTGGAGCCCGGCGCCGTGGTCCTCACCGAGCTGCTCGCCAACGCGCTGCACTACTCGCACCCCGAGCTCCCCGTGGCAGTGACGATCCAGCAGGGCAACCGCGGGGCCTCGGTGATCATCGATGATGCCGGTGTCGGCATGCACACCGAGGAGTTGGAACGTGCCCAGCGCATGATGTCCGGCCAGGAGAACACGCTCCTGACCGAGCTGGGCGACCCGCCCAAGACCGGTTTCGCCGCGGTGGGGCAGCTCGCCCGGCAGTACGGCTTCACGGCGTCCGTGGAGCCGTCCCCGTACGGCGGTGTACGCGCCATCGTCCACATCCCCGGCGACCCGCTGCTGACGCTGCTCGACGAGGAGGAGCAGCCGATGTCCCCCATGGCCCCGGTGCCGCGCAGCAATGCGAGCGCCGCCCCGCCGGTCCCCTCCGCGCTGCCCGGGCACGCCGTGCCGCAGCGCCCGCCCCAGGCCGAACCCGCGGCGGGCACCACCGCCTCGGCGTACGCGCAGCCCGGGCCGGACGCCGCCCAGCAGGCCGCGCCCGCCGACGAGGACCTGCCGCGCCGCAGGCGCCGCAGGCCGGTGCCCGACGTCACCCTGGGGGCCCCGTCGGACGCCTCGGGCCAGGCGCCGGCCGGCGAAGCACCGCAGTCGACCGGGCGGCACGCGCAGCCGCCGCAGGCCCCGCAGCAGCCGCAGGCGTCGCCGGAGCAGAGTGCGGAGCGCTGGGCGGCCTTCCAGCGCGGCACCAACTCGGGACGCGCGGCGGTCGACGAGGGCGCCGAGGCGGATGGCGTGAGCCCGGCGTCCGCAGCACCGTCCCCCCGACACGGCTCCGCGGTCGCCGACGACCACTACGCCGGTCCCCGTTCCGCTGAAGGGAATCCGCAGGAATGACAATCCCCGCACGCAGGGCACTCCGGGACGACACCTCATGGGTGCTGGGCCCGTTGCTGGAGCTGCCGCACGTCGTCCACGCGGCCGTCATCTCCGGCGACGGCCTCATCGAGGGACGCTCGCCGCACCTGGAGCGGGACGCCGCGGAGGGTGTGGCCGCGATGCTCTCCGCACTCCAGGGCGCGGCCCGGACGACGACGGCGGCGTTCGCCGGGTCGTTCGAGGCACGGCTGCGCCAGACCGTGGTGGAGTCCGACCACGGCTGGGTCTTCGCCATCCCCGCGGGTGAGAACACCACGCTGGCCGTCTTCGCCGGCCCCGACGTGAACATGGGCGTGGTCACTCACCAGATGCAGGTACAGGTCGCGTCGCTGGGTGCGAAGACCATGAGCAGCCCGGCGAGGAACGACACGACCACATGACTCCGCCGCCCCGTGACGGCAGGCGCCTGGTGCCTGCGTATCTGGCGACGACCGGACGAGCCCGGCCCAGCCGCAACACCCTCGACCGCCTCACCGTGCTGCACGGCGCGGCGGATCCCGCGACGGTCTCCGGGCTCCGCCCGGAGGAGATCCGGCTGCTGGAGTTGCTGCGCGGCGGTGCGCTGTCGCTCGCCGAGGCCGCCGCGCATCTGCGGCTTCCGGTCAGTGTGGTCAAGGTCCTGGTGGCCGACCTGGTGGACGCGGGCCGGCTGATGGCCCGCGCCCCGATTCCCGACGCCGAACTGCCGGAGCGGCAGATTCTGGAGAAAGTTCTCAATGGACTCCGCACTCTCAAGTCCTCCTAGTCCGGAGACCCCGTCGGGCTCCGCGGCGCCGGCAGGCTCCATATACCTGGACGACAAGCCGCAGACGCTGGTGAAGCTGCTGGTCGCGGGGCCGTTCGGGGTGGGCAAGACCACCTTCATCCGCTCGCTGTCGGAGACGCAGCCGCTGCACACCGAGGAGGTGATGACCCGCACCGGCGCGCTGGTCGACGACCTGGCCGGGGTGCGGGACAAGACCACCACCACGGTCGCCATCGACTTCGGGCGGCTGACCCTGCCCGGGGATCTGGTGCTGTACATGTTCGGCACTCCGGGGCAGCGCCGGTTCCGCCCGCTGTGGCAGGACATCGCCCGGGGCGCACTGGGCGCCCTGGTGCTCGCGGACACCCGTCGCCTCGCCGACTCCTTCGAGGTGATGGACATGATCGAGGAGGCGGGGCTGCGGTACGCGGTGGCCGTCAACTCCTTCCCCGACTCCCCGCAGCACCAGGCCGAGACCCTGCGCGACCACCTCGACCTGCACCCGGACACCCCGCTGGTGGTGTGCGACGCGCGCGACCGGAGCCAGTCGGCGGACGCGCTGATCGCGCTCGTCAGCCACGTCCTGGAAGCCCTCGACCAGCAACAGCAGAGCCAGCCGCAGCCCTCCCAGGAGCCCTCTTGAGCACCGTCCCAGCGCCGGGGCACCCGCACTCCGGCCAGATGCCGCCGCCGCTCTCCCGGCCCAACCACGAGGTCACCCCGCTGTACGGGGAGGAGTTCGCGGCGGACCCGTACGCCGTCTACGACCGGCTGCGCAAGTACGGCGCCCTCGCCCCCGTGGAGATCGCCCCCGGAGTGGGCGCCATGCTGGTGATCGACTACCGGGCCGCGCTCGACCTGCTGCACGACTCCGCCACCTGGTCGAAGGACTCCAGCATCTGGCTGGACAGCGTGCCGGAGGACTCGGCCGTGATGCCGATGCTGCGCGGCAGGCCCAACGCGCTGTTCACCGACGGCGAGACGCACGCCCGCTACCGGAAGGTGATCTCCGACAGCTTCGGCCGGCAGGAGCCGCACGAGATGCGGCGGGACGTCCAGGAGGTCGCCGACACCCTGATCGCGAACTTCGCGCGGGACGGCCAGGCGGACCTGATCGGGCAGTTCGCCCGCCTGCTGCCGCTGCTCTACTTCAACCGGGCGTTCGGCATGCCCGACGAGGAGAGCGAGCTGCTGATCCAGGGCATCATGGGCATGTTCGACAGCAAGACCCCCGAGGAGGCGGCAGCCGCCGACGCCGCCTACACCCGCTACGTCACCGAGCTGACCCAGCTCAAGCAGCGGCAGCCCGGGCAGGACCTGACGTCCTGGTTCATGCAGCACCCGGCCGGGCTGAGCGCCGAGGAGGTCGTCCAGCAGATCGTGCTGACGCTGGCCGCCAGCTACGAGCCGCTGTCCAACCTGATCGGCAACTCGCTCAGCCGGATGCTGGTCGACGACCGCTACTACGGCAACCTCTCCGGCGGTGCGCTCACGGCCCGCGACGCGCTGCACGACGTGCTGCGCAACGAGCCGCCGATGGCCAACTACTCGGCCCACTACCCCCGCCGCGACGTGTACTTCCACGGGGTGTGGCTGCGTGCGGGCCAGCTCGTGCTGGTCTCCTACGCGGCGGCGTCCACGCAGAGCGGGCGGTCCGCGCCGGGCGAGAGCACGGGCGCCGCCGGCTCCGGGGGCGGCGCGCATCTGGCCTGGGCCGCGGGCCCGCACGCCTGCCCCGCGCAGCAGCCCGCGCTGCTGATCGCGACGACCGCGATCGAGCGGCTCACCGCCTGGCTGTCGGACATCGAGCTGACCGTGCGCTACGACGAGCTGAGCTGGCGTCCGGGCCCCTTCCAGCGCGGGCTGGTCTCGTTGCCGGCGCGGTTCAGTCCCGTCAGCCCGGACCAGGCGGGCGTCCCCCGGTAGCGGGGCGGGCGGCACGTTCCGCACACACCGGCCCGGGCCCGTTCAGGGTCCGGGCCGCCGTGTTTCGGCCCGCAGGACGAGCGGATCGACGGCGCGGCCGCGGACGAGGCGCCCCACACGTTCCGCAGGCAGGGCTGCCGTCGAAGGGACGGGCGTGCGGGGGGAGTTCGCGCCGCCGTGGCGATGTCGGACCGACCTTCCACGCGCCCTGCGCCCGACACCTTCCGCGACCGTCCGTTGCCCCTCCGAATTCGAAGGGTTCGTAGAGAGGCCGCTACTCGGCTGACGGAATTGCCGAGAACAAGGCAGACTGACCCGTGCGGGGAACGGAGGAGTGCGGATTCGCAGGGGGCACACCAATGGGCGCCGGGGACCAGGATCAGGTCGGAACGGAGCGTCAGGGGAACCAGCTTCACTTCACTGTGCTCGGTCCAGTCCGCGCCTGGCGCGGGGACCAGCAGCTGACCATGGGCTCGCCCCAGCAGAAGGCGCTGCTGGCGGCGCTGCTGCTGCCCGGCGGCCGCACCTGCACCGCCGAGGAGCTCATCGACGCCATCTGGGGCGAGGACCCGCCCGAGCGGGCCAAGGCCGCGCTGCGCACCTACGCCTCGCGCATCCGCAAGGCCCTCGGCTCCGCCGCCGGGATCCTGGTCAGCGAATCCGGCGGTTACGCCGTCCGCACCGGCCCCGAGGCCACACTGGACGCGGAGCAGGCGCACGAACTCGCCGTACGCGCCGAGAAAGCGGCCTCGGCGGGCGACCGCGAAGCGGCCCGCGAGCTGTATCACTCCGCGCTCGCCCAGTGGGCCGGTGAACCGCTCGCCCACGTCCCGGGCCCCTACGCCGAACACCAGCGCGTCCGGCTCGGCGAGTGGCGGCTCGGCCTGCTGGAGCTGCGACTCGACCTCGACCTCCAGGTCGGCGGCCACGCCGACGCCGTCAGCGAACTGACCGCGCTCACCGCCGCGCACCCGCTCCGGGAGCGGCTGCGGGAGCTGCTGATGCTCGCCCTGTACCGCAGCGGACGGCAGGCCGAGGCACTGGCCGTCTACGCCGACACCCGCAAACTGCTCGCCGACGAACTCGGCGTCGACCCGCGCCCCGAGCTGTCCGAACTCCAGCAGCGCATCCTGGAGGCCGACGACGAGCTGGCCTACCAGTCGGCCGAGGACCCGTCCGCACCCGGCGCCGAGGCCACCCGGCCGGCCCAGCTCCCGGCGACCGTGGCCGACTTCACCGGGCGGGCCTCCTTCGTGGCCGAACTCGGCGACGAACTGGCGCAGACCGACGGGACGGTGATGGCGGTCTCCGCCGTCGCGGGCATCGGCGGTGTCGGCAAGACGACCCTCGCCATCCATGTGGCGCACGCCGCCGCCGACCGGTTCCCCGACGGCCAGCTCTACGTCGACCTCCAGGGCGCCGGGGCCGCCCCGGTCGACCCCGAGACCGTGCTCGGCTCGTTCCTGCGCGCGCTCGGCGTCGCCGACTCGGCCATCCCCAGCGGCACCGAGGAGCGCTCCGCGCTGTTCCGCTCGCTGCTGGCCGGGCGCCGGGTGCTGACCCTGCTCGACAACGCCCGGGACGCCGCCCAGGTGCGGCCCCTGCTGCCCGGCACCTCCGGGTGCGCGGCCCTGGTGACCAGCCGGGCGCGGATGGTCGACCTGGCCGGCGCCCACCTGGTGGACCTGGATGTGATGAACCCCGAGGAGGCCCTCGCGCTCTTCACCCGGATCGTCGGCGCGGAGCGGGTGCTCCCCGAACGCGAGGCCGCCATGGACGTGGTGGCGGCCTGCGGGTTCCTGCCGCTGGCCATCCGGATCGCCGCGGCCCGGTTGTCGGCCCGCCGCACCTGGACCGTCTCCGCGCTCGCCGCCAAGCTCGGCGACGAGCGCCGCCGGCTGGACGAGCTCCAGGTCGGCGACCAGGCCGTGAAGGCCACCTTCGAACTCGGCTACGGCCAGCTCGACAGCGAACAGGCCCGCGCCTTCCGGCTGCTGGGTCTCGCCGAGGGGCCGGACATCTCCCTGGACGCCGCGGCGGCCCTCCTGGACCGCGCTCCGGAGGAGAGCGAGGACCTGCTGGAGTCGCTGGTGGACACCTCCCTGCTGGAGTCCGCAGCGCCCGGCCGCTACCGCTTCCACGACCTGGTGCGCCTCTTCGCCCGCGCGTGCGCGGAGCGGGACGAGCAGCCCGGCGGCGAGTGCGCGGCGGCACGGTCCAGGCTGTTGGACTTCTACCTGGCCACGGCGCGACACGTGTTCGCCTGGGACCATCCCCGCGACCGGACCGTCGACCATCTCGGCCCGCCGGTGGGCGAGGGGCTGGCGTTCCCCGGCCAGGAGAGCGCCCTGGAGTGGCTCTTCACCGAAGGCGAGTGCCTGATGGCGGCGATCGGGCAGGCGGCCTCCCTCGGGGCCCTGCGTCCGGCCGCCGATCTGCTGGTGGCCACCAAGGACCTCGCGGACTCCGGCGTCCACTCGCTCCGATACGAGCGGGCGGCGGCAGCGGTGCGGGAGGCCGCGGAGCAGGCGCACGAGGCCCTCCCGGGAGCGCGCGCGGGCATCATGCTGACCCATGCCCACGCGCTCGGCGGGCGGTTCCCGCAGGCCGAGGCGGAGGCGGTGCGCGCCCTGGAACTGGGCCGCTCCGCCGGCGACCCGCTCTCCTGCTCCTACGCGCCGAACGACCTCGGCATCCTGGCCACCTACCTCGGCCGGCACGAGGAGGCGGAGAGCCATCTGGAGGCGGCCATCCTGGCCTTCCGTACCGACGAGAACCGGCCCTCGGAGGCGAGCGCGCTGTGCAACCTCTCGCGGGTCCACACCGCGCTGGGGCGGCACGACAGCGCGGTCGAGCTGGCCATGCAGGGCGTGGCCGTCTACGAGGAGATGGGCAGCACGCTGCGGATGGCCAACGCGCTCTACACGCTGGGCTCCGCGCTGTCGGCCGCCGGGCGGAGCGAGGAGGGACTGCGGCATCTCACGGAGGCGCGCGAGATCTTCCACGTCAGCCGGCAGTCCCGCTGGGAGGGCGTCACCCACTTCCGGATCGCCGAGGCGCACCTGCTGTCCGGGGACGCGGCCCGCGCCGCCGAACACGCCGAGCAGGCCATCGCCTTGCGCGTCATCGGCGGCGAGTGGCGGAAGGCGACGGTCCTCGTGGTCCTGGGCAAGGCGCTGGCCCGGCTGGGTCAGTACCGGCGCGCACGGGCCTGCCTGGAGGAGGCGCTGGCCATCTTCGAGCCGCTCGGTTCGCCGGAAAGCGCCGAGGTCAGAGAGCTGCTGACGCAGGTGGCCGAGCACTGAGAGGCGCCTCGCGGCCTCGCTTATCAGGCGTTCATCAATCGTTTATCGCTCTCGGCGATGCTCTTACTCAACGATCCGCCGCGTCGGGGGGCAGGCGGGTCAGGGGGGAAGCCGCTGGCCCCGGTACGGTGAGCGGCCGCAACAGACCCGTCCGGCGGTCCTCGGGGGAGCTGCCGGGCGGGTTTCCACCAGGGATTCAACGCCCTAGATCGAGGAGCTAGCCACCATGGCCACTCACGAGCAGACCGTGGACGAGCAGGAAGAGTCCACAACGGGGACCGAGAGCAACCACGACACCAGCACGTCCGGCACGGAGAACAACCACGGCACCAGCACGCCGATGGTCGCCCAGAACAACCACGGCACCATCCTTCCTGAGGCGTCGCAGCAGCCCGGGACGTCCGAGGACCCCTGGATATCCGCGGAGTCCGGGGAGCCGGAGCAGGCCCAAGTCGGCGCCCGGTAACGAGACCATCACCGCAGGGGGAGGAAGCGCGGGTCGCCATCGACGGCGTGGAGGGGGAGTCGTCGATGGCAACCCGCGCCTTCACCGCCAGGGTGCGGGCCCGGGCCCGCACCCGGCGGCCACGCCCACCGGCGGTCGGCCCGCACGGGACCGGTGCGGACCGGTCGCCGGTTGTCCGGGCAGAACGCCCGGAGTTGGGTACTGAACAGTCAAGGCACAAGCATTCGATCCCGAACCGACCTGGAGTCACCGTGAGTCGTGTAAGAAGCATTCTTGCCGCAACGGCACTCGCCTTCGGCCTCGTCGGCCTGCTGGCGGGGCCCTCCCTCGCCGCCACCGCCGATCAGCCGTCCGTGGGGCACCACCTGACCGCCGGTGCCGCCCACACGGAGAACAACCACTCCACCTGATCGCCGGTGCCGCTCACGCGGCAGAACGACCACCGCACCTGAGCCGGGTGAGTACCCGGTCCGGGTCCGCGCCGGGGCCACACCGTCCGCCCCGGCGCGGATCCGTCTCCAGGCCGGGCGCAGCGCTGCGGGATGGTCGACCACCGGGCCGGGGGCCCTCTGCGCGGCCCGGCCCGGACGGCGGCGCAGCAGCTCGGGGAGCACGCGGACCTGTGTCCACAGGATGTGGACGTCGCGCCGGCCTACGACACTTCCATCGAGGGCAGCGCCCCGGAGATCGGCGGCAGGCTGCGCATCGGCTCACCGTACGCACTGCTTTCCGGGAACCGGGCGACGGAGACCGGCGGATGACCTTGCTGAGCGAGGTGGCCGCCGTCCACGGGTGCCGCCCGGCCTGCCCGCGGCGCAGCCCGGCAGGCTGCGGGCGGCCGAGACTGCCGGGCGCAGCCCCCGACACGGCGGCCCGCGCCTTCTACGGTTCCGGTATGCACAAGCGCGATCACGAGCCCGTCTTCATCCGCAGCCGCTGGGGGACCAACCGGTACGTGTACAACCCGAGAAACCCGGTCGGTCTCGCCCTGATCGTCATCACGGTCTTCCTCGTCCTGGGCGGCCTGTTCCTGTTGGGGCACTCCACACCCTGAACGGCGTCACCCCGGGACCGGGCGCCCCGGAGGCCCGGCCCCCTGAGGCGGTCGCCCTCGCGGGCCCGCTCGGCTCAGGGGGCCGGTCGGCTCAGGAGACCGAGGTGACCTCGCACTCGCGGACTTTGCGCAGCTGGTCGGGGTGGTCCATCGGCACCTGGACCGTCTTGCTGCGGCCGGGGCGCACCACGGCGAAGGCCGAACCCGTGTCGACGATCTCGCTGTTGCCGTCGCGGAAGGCCACCTCGACGTCGAAGGTGCCGTTGCTGCCGCCGGAGTTGCGGACCCGCACGGTGGCACCGGGCTCGTCCCGGTTCTTCAGGTTCTTCCCCTTGGCCGCGGCGCACTCGGTGACGGTGCCCGAGCCCCTGGCCCGGTCCCGGCGGGAGCTGCTGGAGCCGCCGGAGGTGGTGGTGCCGTAACTGTCGTCGCTGTCGTAGTCGTTGTCGTAGTGCCGGCTGGAGCTGTGGCTGCTGGACTTCTTGCTGCTGCAACCGCCGCCGCCGTGCCCGCTGCGGCTCTTGCTGTGACTCTTGCTGCCGCCGCGGCCGCCCGAGGAACGGGCCGGGCTGAAGCCGCTCAACGCCACCAGCACGAGCGTGACGGCGGCGATCAGCTTGAGATGACGCATCCGCTTCATATGGGACTCCCCCGAGACGTCGTTCCGCGACGGTCGGTGCGCGCCGCGCGCACACGGCACCCGGGGCGCCAGGCACCTGTCCGGGCAGTTGTCGCGTGCAGTACAACTCCTATCATCGGCTCAGGACGCGCGCGGTGGCGAGGGGGTTCCCGGCGGCGTAGCGTCGAATGCGGATCACGCACCCGTGCGGCGCCGGGAGCGGCGCCGGAAAGCGAGGCGAGACCATGATCCGGAACCTGCTCGGGTCCCTGCTCGCCCTCATCGGAGCGGCGGCCGCCGTATACAGCCCCTTCCGACCGTGGTACGACGGCCGCCTCGGGCGTGATTTCCGCATCGACGACCTCTTCACGGGGACCGGCGTCACCACCGCCGGTGCGGCCCTGTTCACCGGGCTGTTCGTGCTGATGCTGGCCGTGGCGGTGGTGGCCGTGCTCGGCGTGCTGCTGCGCTCGCGGCTGACCGTGGCGCTGGCGGGCGTACTGGGCCTGGGCGTCACCGTCCTGTGGATGGTGCGGCAGGGGCAGGCCGCCGGCAGCCTCTCCGCCGGCAACACCGGCGGGCTCGCCTCCGGGGCCTGGCTGGCCCTGGGCGGCGGATTCCTGCTGCTGCTCGCGGGGGCCCTGATGTCGGGCCGCCGCGCCGCGGCCCGACGGCGGCACGCGGCCGAACCCGCGGCCGCTGCACCGCCCTTCCACGGAGCGCCGGACCGCACCGAGGACACCCTGGAGCAGCCGTTCGTGGGACCCCCGCCGCCGGAACGGCCGCAGGCCGATCCCCGGTGGCAGCAGCCCCCGCCGGGACCGGGCGCGGGCGGAGCCCCTCCGCCGCCACAGGGGTACCCGGGGCCGCAGCCACCCGAGCCGGGGGCGCCTCCGCCGCAGCAACCGTACGGCGGGCCCCGGGAGATGCGCACGGAGCCGCCCCTGCCCGAGGGCCCGGAACCGTACGAGCCGCAGCCCGGCACCCAGGGGGCCCCGCTGGACGAACCGTACGAGCGGCGGCCCGGGGACGCCTGGCCGCCCTCCGGGAGCCGGCGGCCCGGCAGCCCCGGCGACCCCGGCGACCCCGGTGACGAGGACACCTGGCCGCACCGCGGACGGGACGCGGCCTGAGCGACCGCCCGCTCCCGGCCCCCACCCGGCTGTGCCCCGGTGGGCGCCCGGGACGCGGACGGGACGCGGACGGAGGGGGCGGGCTCAGGCGGAGTGGCGGGCCTGGCCGGTGCCCTTCGTGGCGTCCAGCGCGTAGACGCAGCGGTCCTTGCTGCACGCGTACACCACCCCGCCGACGGCCACCGGCGAACCGGTGATCTCGCCGCCGGTCGCCAGCTTCCAGCGGAGCTGCCCGCCCACCGCGTCGACCGTGTAGAGGCAGTGGTCAGCGGACCCGAAGTGCACCCGCCCGTCGGCGACGACGGGCGCGCCCACCACGTCGGCGCCGGTCGCGAAGCGCCAGCGGGGCGTGCCGCTCACCGCGTCCAGCGTGTACAGGGCGCTGCCGCTGCCGAGGTGCACCAGCCCGTCCGCGGTGACGACCGGCTCGGTCGAGTGCCGGGGCTCGGTGGCGATCCGCCAGCGGTCGTGGCCCGTACCGGAGTCCAGCGCGTAGACGGTGCCGAGATAGTCGGCGAGGTAGATGCCCCCGCCGGTCACCCCGGGGCCCGGTACGAACGCGGGCGGGCAGAGGAAGGCGGCCGGGGCGTCGAACCGCCACCGCTCGCGCCCGGTCGCGGCGTCCAGCGCGAACACCCGGGAGCCCGCACACACGTACAGGGTTCCGTCCGGCGCCGACGTCACCCGCACGGGAACCCCGCCGGTGGCGGAGGCGTCGCCCACCGGGTAGGTCCAGCGCTCCGCTCCGGTGCGCGCCTCCAGCACGTACAGCCGCCCGTCGGCCCAGGTGCAGACGGCGCCGTCGGCGATGACCGGGCCCGCCTCCGGGGTCTCGAAGTCGGCCTGCGCACCCGTCAGCTCCCACAGCTTCTCGCCGCTGGCCGCCTCCCACGCCTGGACCCCGCCGCCGCGGGTACCGGTGACCACGGTGCCGCGGTCGACCTGGAGCGAGTAGACCCAGCCGTCGGTGGCCAGCCGCCACCGCTCCGAACCGTCGGTGGCGTCCAGCGCGTACAGGCTGGGCCCGTCCGAGGCGTGCACCCGGCCCCCGGAGACCGCCATCGACCAGGCGACCTCCCGGGTCTTGAACTGCCTGCGCCCGCTCGCCACGTCCAGCGCGTGCACCTCGAAGGAGGTCACGTACACCAGCTCGTCGGCGACCACGGGCGAGCCCCACACGTCGTTCGACATCCGGAACCGCCACGGACGCCAGCGCTGCGGACCGTCGGACAGCGGGCCGCCGCCGGCCTGCCCCGGCCCCGCGGACGGCGCCGACTGCGGCACCCCGGAGTGCTGCTGGAGCGGCGGTCCGGCGGGCGGGGGCACGGTCGAGGGCTGCCCCGGACCATGGTCGGAGTTCCCCGCGTGCCGCGGACCGGGAGCCCCGTAGGGGCGGGCCAGCGGGTGCGGCGCGGGCGGCGCCGGCGCTGCCGGTTCGGCCGACGACAGCGACGGCACCGCCGCCGAGGCGGGCCTGGGAGGCTGCTGCGCATACGGCTGGGCGGCGGCCTGCGGGGCACCGTCCTGGCCGGCGGGCGGACGCACCCAGCCGGAGGTGGCGGCCGCCTCGGCGTCCCGGCCGGTCTCGTCGGGGCGCCGAGGCCCCGGTCCGATCGGCACCTGCGCGCCGGGCAACTGCACGGACCCGGCGCCGGGGGTTCCGGGCTGGGCGGCCGGGCGCGAGACGACCGGCCCCGCGTCCGCGCCCGGGCCCTGGGCCGAGCCGGCGTCCGGGCCGCCCGGCACCCCGTCGGACGCGGACCCGAGGGCGGCGCCGGACGGCCCGGTCCAGCCGACGGCCCGCGGCCCCGGCGGAATGCCCTGATCCCACTCCGCGACGGCGGCGCCGGGTCCCCCCGGTCCGGAGGCCGCCGGGTCCTGTCCGCCGGCCGCGCGTCCGGCGGCCGGTGGCCCGCCGGGTCCCACGGACCCGAGGGCCGAGCCTCCGCCACCGTCCGCGGCCGCGCCGGGCCCGGACCCGGCGGCTGCTCCGTCGACCGCGGCCGCGCTCTGCCGCCGCATCGTGCGGCCCCCTCTGCGGCGCTCGATCAGCGAGACAGCCGTGGACGGCAGCCAGGCCGACACCGTGCCGCTGTCGTCGCTCCCGGCGCCGAAGAGGTGCGGGGCGAGTTGCGCCTGCAGATCGGCGGGCGTGGGCCGCTCCTCGGCGGCCATCCGCATACAGGAGTCGATCAGCGGCCGCAGCGCCTCCGGCAGCCCCTCCAGGTCGGGCCCCTCGCGCAGCAGCATGAAGACCGTCTCCACCGGGTTGGCCCCGTGGAAGGGCGCGTGGCCGGTGGCGGCGAAGACGAGGGTGGAGGCGAGCGAGAAGATGTCGCTGGCCCCGGTGACGCTGCGGGAGTCCCGCGCCTGCTCGGGGGACATGTATGCGGGGGTGCCCACGGCAACGTTCGTCATGGTCAGCCGGGTGTTGGAGACGCCCGAGGCGATGCCGAAGTCGATGACGCGGGGGCCGTCCTCCAGCACGAGCACGTTGGACGGCTTGAGGTCGCGGTGCACCAGGCCCGCGCCGTGGATGGACTGGAGCGCCTCGGCGACCCCCGCCGCCAGCCAGCGCACGGCCTGTACGGGCACCGGTCCGCACTCGGTGACTATTTCCTCCAGGGAGGGCGCGGGCACATAGGCGGTGGCCAGCCACGGCACGGCGGCGCGCGGGTCGGCGTCCACGACGGCGGCGGTGTAGAAGCCGCTCACCGCCCGGGCCGCCTCGACCTCGCGGGTGAAGCGCACCCGGAAGAGCTGGTCCTCGGCCAGTTCGGTGCGCACCGTCTTGATCGCGACCCGGCGGCCGGACGCCGAGCGCGCGAGGTAGACCAGCCCCATACCGCCGGAACCGAGACGGCCCAGCACCTCGAACGGGCCGATCCGCCGCGGATCGTGCTGTGTGAGCTGCTCCACCACTTGTCCTGCCACCTCCCCGTAGGGGCCGTAAAATCTGCCCGTTCCCACCCCGTGCAGCCTCTCACTGCCGTGCCGGACCTGGCGGTCCGGACGCTGATTCTTCCTGGCGAACGCGCCGGTTGCGAACCCGGGGGCGGCACGTACGTGTCGCCGCGGGCGGACAAAGGCCCGGATGGGCCGGAGAATCCGGCTTGCCCCCTCGCACGAGTATCACCCCGATTGCCCCCACCCCCGCCGGAGAAGTGGGCGCACCCCGTTTGCCCGCTGACGAATCGCGGGCCGATCACCCCTCGGTAAGCTGACGGCATGACAGGACAAGTGCGAACCGTCGACGGTCGGGTGGCCGGACGCCGCGGTCAGGCGACACGGCAGAAGCTGCTCGACTGCCTCAGCGAGATGCTCAGCTCCTCGCCCTACCGCGACGTCAAGGTCATCGACGTGGCGCGGAGAGCGGGCACCTCTCCGGCGACCTTCTACCAGTACTTCCCCGATGTCGAGGGCGCCGTCCTGGAGATCGCGGAAGCCATGGCCAAGGAGGGTACGGCCCTCACCGACCTGGTGGCCGGGCGCTCCTGGACCGGCAAGGCGGGCCGGCAGACGGCCGAGGACCTGGTCGAGGGCTTCCTGGGGTTCTGGCGCAAGAACGACGCGATCCTGCGGGTGGTCGACCTGGGCGCCGCCGAGGGCGACAAGCGGTTCTACAAGATCCGCATGAAGGTCCTCAACTCGGTGAACAGCTCCCTCACCGACGCGATCAAGGACCTCCAGTCGCGGGGCAGGGTCGACAAGGAGGTCAACGCCGCCGCGGTGGCGGGCTCCCTGGTCGCCATGCTGGCCTCGGTCGCCGGGCACCAGAAGGGCTTCCAGAGCTGGGGCGTCAAGCAGGCGGAGCTGAAGCCGAGCCTGGCGCTGCTGGTCCACCTCGGGGTGACGGGGAAGAAGCCCGCCAAGTAGCCCCTGCCGCTTGCGTTCCTCCCCCTCCGACTGCCGCGCCCGTACCGCGAGGTCCGGCCCCGGTAGCTGGAACACCCCTCCGGGTTCCCTGCGCGGATTGCCGGTCCAGGCAGGATGACCCGGCCTGCCGAAGTTGCTGCCCGCCGGCAGCCACGGCTCCCTCTGCCCTCCCCGAGCGGACACGCAGTCCCGTGTGCTGCGGTCGCCGGCTCCTGGCGCCCGTCGATGTCAGTACGACACCGGGCAGCGGCTCCACCGTCTCCCCGCCGTCTCCGGATCCGCACCGGACCCGGGCCGGAACTGTCGGTACCGGCTAGAACCGCTGGTACATGATGTGCAGACCCACATACCCGTGCCGGGGGTGCAGGAACCCCTCCTCCAGAGTGGCGACGACCTCGAAACCGAGCGACTTCCACAGCGCCACGGCGGCGGTGTTGGTCTCCACCACGGCGTTGAACTGCATCGCCCGGTAGCCCTCCCGCCTGGCCCACTCCAGGGCGTGCTCCCCCAGCGCCCGGCCGACGCCCTTCCGCGCGTGGTCCGGGTCGACCATGAAGCTCGCGCTGGCGATGTGCGCGGCACCGCCCATGTGGTTGGGGTTCATCTTGGCCGAGCCGAGCACCGTTCCGGCGTCGTCCACGGCCACGACGGTGCGGCTGGGCGGCGGGAGCATCCAGGTACCGCGGGCCGCGTCCTCGTCCATGTCGCGGGGATAGGTGTAGGTCTCCCCCGCGGCGACGATACGCAGGAGGAAAGGACTGATGGCCGGCCAGTCGGCCTCGGTGGCGGTTCGGATCTGCACCCGGCCAGCATGCAGCAGGTGTCCCCCTTCGCACCAGCGATTACTCTCCGAAGCGCCTGCTCCGAGGCGGGCCGAAGGGCCGTCACGCGCACGGCCGGGCGGTTTCGTCCCGCCGGCCTCCGCAATCCGGCGTCGTCGCGCATGGAGCGCGCCGACGCCGGTGCCGCCACGCGCTCGATGCGCTGCCGAGAGGGCCGGGGTGAACTCGTGGGGGAGCGACGGTCCGGGACCGGGCGCCCCCGCAACCGACGCCACCTGATCCCACGGCTTGCGGGCACTCGCCCGCAAGAGCCGACAGGACCGCCCTAGGATTGTGGGCATGCCCATGTCCGAAAGCGGCACACCCGTCCACATTCTCGGGGCCGGCCCCGGGGGCCTGGCCACCGCCGCGGCCCTGCGGGAGCGCGGCATCAGCTCCGTCGTACTGGAGCGGAGCGACGCCGTCGGCTCCTCCTGGCGCGGCCACTACGACCGGCTGCGCCTGCACACCACCCGGGCCCGGTCCGCGCTCCCCGGACTGCCCCTGCCCCGCGCGTACGGGCGCTGGGTCACCCGCGACGACGTGGTGCGCTACCTGGAGAAGTACGCGGCGCACCACCGGATCGAACTGGCCACCGGCGTCGAGGTGCACAGGCTGGAGCGGACCGACGCCCCGGAGGGCGCACCGGCTCCCGCGGGCGGCGCACGGTGGATCCTGCACGCCAACGGCGGACGGCGGCTGACCGCACCCGCCGTCGTCGTCGCGACCGGCTACAACCACACCCCCCACCTACCCCCCTGGCCCGGTCGCGACGACTTCACCGGGGAACTGCTGCACGCCTCCCGCTACCGCTCCCCCGCGCCCTACGCCGGTCGCGACGTACTGGTGGTGGGCGCGGGGAACACCGGCGCCGAGATAGCCGCCGACCTGGCCGAGGGCGGCGCCGGACGCGTCCGGCTGGCCGTGCGCACCCCTCCGCACATCCTTCGCCGCTCCACCCTGGGCTGGCCCTCGCAACTCAGTGCGATCCTGGGCCGCAGGCTGCCGGTGCGGCTCGGCGACGGGCTGGCCGCGCAGGTCGTCAGGGCGTCCGGTCCGGACCTGACCCGGCACGGGCTGCCCCGCCCGGAGACGGGCCTCTACACCCGGGCCCGCCAGGGTGCCACCCCGGTACTGGACGTGGGGATCGTGGCCGCGGTGCGGCGCGGCAAGGTCGAGCCGGTGGCCGCCGTCGAGTCGTTCGACGGCGGCAAGGTGACACTCGCGGACGGCGAGACGGTCTCCCCGGAGGTGGTCGTCGCCGCCACCGGATACCGGCGCGGCCTGGAGGACCTGGTCGGCCATCTGGGAATCCTCGACTCCCGCGGGCTGCCCCGCGCACACGGTCGCCGCACCCACGCGGCCGCCCCGGCCCTCTATTTCACGGGCTTCTCGAACCCGCTCAGCGGCACCCTGCGCGAACTCTCGCTGGACGCACGCCGGATCGCCAGGGCCGTGGCGCGCGCCGCGCGCTGAGCGGAGCGCCGCAAGCGGCGGAGCGGGCGTTGCCGGGAGTAAGCCCGGGCCCTCGCCGGCCGCCCCGCGCTTCCCCGGTGCCGTGGACCCGGCTTCGAGGCGGGGTGGAGCACCGTGGTTACTCTGGAGTTGCCGTGCGCGTCAGCACGACAGCGGGGAAACGGCCGCAACTTCCGATCTGACGAAGCATCAGGTGCGATGAATCCATGAGGGGACACGCTCGAATGGCAGCCACCGCGGCGCGCTATCTGCGCGCCGCGGGCGCACCGGCCAGCCGCGGCACCCGCGGTGCGCGCAACACCCGGCCCGGCAGCGGACGGTCCGGCGCGGACCGACCGGGCGCCGAGCGGCAGAGCACGCAGCGGCCGGGCACCGGACCGGACGCGGAATCCGGCACGCTCCCCGCGGCCGGCCCGCGCGCCGTGCGCGAGGACGAGCGCGCCCCCGTCGATCCGGCCCACTTCCGGCGCGTGCTCGGCGGCTTCGCCTCGGGTGTCACCGTGGTGACCGCACCCGCCGCGGAGGACCCCGCGGAGCGCAACCCGGCACGTGGCTCCGCCGCGGCGGTGTCCGGCGGGGCGCCGGGGCCGGCCGGGTTCGCCTGCCAGTCCTTCGCCTCCCTGTCGCTGGAACCGCCCCTGGTGTCGTTCATGGTGGGCCGCGCCTCCACCAGTTGGCCCCGCATCGCACGGACCGGCGTCTTCTGCGTCAACGTGCTGGCCGCCGATCAGGGCGAGCTGTGCCGTGCCTTCGCGGTGAGCGGCGCCGACAAGTTCGCCGGGGTCTCGCACCGTCCCGCGCCCGTCACGGGGTCGCCGCTGCTGGCGGGCGTGGCGGCGTGGATCGACTGCGAGATCCACGCCGTGCACACCGGCGGCGACCACCTCATCGTGGTGGGCCGGGTGCGCGCGCTGGACGCGGCCGAGGACGCCGGGGACCCGCTGGTCTTCCACCGCGGCCGCCTCGGCACGTTCGCGCCGGTCGACGGCCGGGACTGAGCACGGCGGCCGCGGTGGCCCGGATCCGTCGCCGGCGGCCCGTCCCCACTGCCGGCTCCCGCGGTCACCTGGAGTGCACCTCCAGCCCGGTCCGGCCGGGGGCGAGTGCCGGTCGCAGCACCAGATCGGCGTCGTAGTCGCCGCCCGCCTCGTACCGGAAGGGCAACGGGGCGAGCGTGTGCAGGGTGCGCAGCCGCTCGCGCAGCTCCTCCTGGCGCTCCTCGACGTCCGCCGCGCTCGCCCGGTCGGCCCCGTAGACCACGAACGGCGGGAGCGCCGCCATGCCCGTGTACCAGAACGTGCCGTGGTGCAGCGGGAAGAGCACATCGTTGACATACCCGTGGACGCCGCGCGGCCCGAAACCGGAGGCACGCGCCCCGACCGACGTGACGACCATGGCGCGCTTGCCCGCCAGCCCCCCGTCCCCGTACCGGCGGACGGCGCCCCGCGCGTCCCGTACACCGAACGCGAAGCCCTGCACCAGCACCCGGTCGAACCAGCCCTTGAGGATGGCGGGCGGGCCGAACCACCACAGCGGGAAGTGGAAGACCACGGTGTCGGCCCACTCGATCTTCTCCTGCTCGGCCCGGATGTCCGCGCTGAGCCCGCCCGTGACGTAGCCGTGCTCCTGCGCGTCCCCGACCAGCAGCCGTTCCCCGGCCGGCGCCCCGCCGGGGAAGTCCGTGCCGTCGACGACCGGCTTCCAGCCCATCGCGTACAGATCGGACTCCCGCACCTGGTGTCCCTGTTCCCGCAGTGCGGCGACGCCGGTGTCCCGCAGCGCGGCGTTCAAGGAGCGCGCCTCGGGGTGGGCGAAGATCCACAGGGTCTTCATCGGCGTCTCCGGCGTCTCTGTCGCCTCTGTCGTCTTCGTCGTCGTCTGCATGCCACCGATCCTGCGTCCGGCCGGGGGCCGGAACGAGTGACCGGACGGACGACGAGTGAAAGGATCTGGCCACACCTCAGCGGATACCCGTGAACCGGCCCGCGGCACGGGAACGGGCAGGTCACGGCCTCCGGCGACCGCGCGGAACGGGTGCACGGGGAACCGGGGGGCGCACGGGGAGCCGGGGCGGGCCGGGCGCACGGGGAGCCGGGCGGATCAGGTGGCCCGAGGAGCACCGTGTGCGAGGATCAGGCCATGGCCGCCTTCACCCGCCCCGGACTGCACCGGGTAGCCGTCCTGGTCAGGCACGGCGTGCTGCCGATGGAACTCGGGCTGGTGCACCAGGTGTTCGGCCGCGCCGCCACCGCGCAGGGCGACCCGCTGTACGAGGTCCTCACCTGCGCCGTCACCCCGGGAGCCGTCCGCACCGACGCCGATTTCCCCATCCACGTCGCGCACGGCCCCGAAGCGCTGGCGGAGGCCGACACGGTCGTCGTCCCCGCCACCCACGAGCCGGACGAGACGGAGACCGAGGGCACCCTGCCCGCACCGCTCCGCGAGGCGTTCGCACGGGTCCGCCCCGGCACCCGCGTGGCATCAATCTGCACGGGTGCCTTCGTCCTGGCCGCCGCCGGACTGCTGGACGGCAGGCGGGCGACGACCCACTGGATGTCCACCGACAGCTTCCGCACCCTGTATCCGGCCGTGCGGCTGGACCCGGACGTGCTCTACGTGGACGAGGGCTCCGTGCTGACCTCCGCCGGTGAGGCGGCCGGGATCGATCTGTGCCTGCACATCGTGCGGGAGGACCACGGCGCGGCCGTCGCCAACACGGTGGCGCGGCGCACCGTCGTGCCGCCGCACCGGGACGGCGGGCAGGCCCAGTTCATCCGCCGCCCCGTCCCCGAACCCCGCCGCTCCTCCACCGGAACGGCCCGCTCCTGGGCCCTGGACCACCTGGACCACCCGCTGACCCTCCGCGAACTCGCCGCACGCGAGTCCATGAGCGTCCGCACCTTCACCCGCCGCTTCCGCGAGGAGGTCGGCGCCACGCCGCTGCGCTGGCTGACCCAGCAGCGCATCGAACGCGCCCGCCAACTGCTGGAGGAGACGGACCTGCCCGTCGAACGGGTCGCCGCACGCGCCGGCTTCGGCACGGCCGCCTCCCTCCGCCAGCACTTCCACGCGGCGCTGGGCGTCTCCCCCCGCGCCTACCGCCGGACGTTCCGGGCGGAGGCCGCGGCGGGAGCGGACACGGAGGATGCCGCGGACGCCGCGGCGTAGCGGATCGCGCGGCGGCGCAGTGGTCCGCCGCCTCCGACGGGCGCCCGCCGCGAGCAGCCCCGGCCCATCGGCGCACCCGACTCGGGCACCGGCGGCGGTTGCCGGGCCGGGCCGGGCCGGGCCAGGCCGGGCACAGTCGGGTGGCGGCGCTCCGGTGCGCGCCCCGAGCACGGCACGGCGTACCGCCACCCGACTCCGGCGCTCGGGGACCCGCCCTCGGACGGAGGTCGGCGCCGGAACGCGACCCGCACTCGCCGAGGAACCTCAGGTACCTCGTCGTCCCCTCACGACGAATCGCTCCACCCAAGGGTGATCAAACCGGTACGAGACGTCAACACCTGGTCTGGACTTTGGGAGTTATGCCCGTATTGCCCGGCGCGCGCTCAGCCGAACGCGCCAGCGCCCGCCCCGGCCACATTGACGCGCGCACCCACGTTCCCCCCGGCACGCGGCTCACCGTTCGCCCGGGCCTCCCGACGGGTGCCCGGCTCCCGGCCGTTGGCCGGCACGGGATCCACCGTCCCCAGCGGCGCGGTGTCCAGCTCGCACCAGACCCGCTTGCCGCCCGGTTCGTGCTCCCAGCCCCAGCGGTCGGCGAGACCCGAGACGAGTTCGAGGCCGCGGCCTCCGGTGTCCTCTCCCTCGGCCAGGCGGCGGCGCGGCGCGCGGCTGCTCGCGTCGGCCACCTCGACCCGGACCGACCCGGCCACCTCGTGCGCGGCCCCGGCCGAGCAGCGCCGCGGCAGCAGCATGCACAGGACGGCCGGACAGCCGGTGTGCACCACCGCGTTGGTGACGAGTTCCGAGATCAGCAGAATCAGCGTCTCGGCCAGCGGCTCATCGGCGTCCACCCCCGATCCCGCCAGCCGGGCCCGGGCCCACCTCCGGGCACGGGCCACCTCCGTCGGATCGGATCCGATCTCCAACTGCTCCAGAAGCACCTGCACCGCTCACACCATCCGAACTGGCGGACACATCGCCTCGCGTCTCCAAGTAGTCACGGATTGTGACTCCAGCGAGAACAGCATGGTTGACTCATAGTGAAGCCAACAAGCGCTTCAGGCATATTCCGGCGCAAAGGAGTAGACGCACGGCATACTGTGCGACGCCGAGCCCGGGGACTCGAACGACCGCGCCCGTATCTCGTGGACACCCTTGCCCCCCTTGGCTGTCGGGGCCGACACCGCTCGGCGGCGCGGCCCGCGCCTTCCGCCGGCGGCCCGCGGCCGCCGTACTCGCACTCAGGGAGCGTATCCGAGTGGAATACGATCTTCCGCTCACGGTGGCCAAGAGTCACACACAAGACAGTCATAACCCTGCGTAATCACCCCCACCCCCATCGGATGTCCCCGGGGTGCGGTAGCGCTGCACGGCGAGGTGGTGCGCCGCGACCGTCCGGACCCGAACCGGGGAGCGGGCGTGCGCGGCGGCCGAGCAGGTGACGGCGGTGGAGGCGTTGCCGCGCGACGGGACGCTGCGCAAGGTGCTCAAGTGCGAGCAGCGGGAGCGGTTCCCTGGAGCCGCCGAGGCGGCCGGGAGGGAGAGACGGGAGGGAGAGAGAGGATGAGGCGTGGGGCGCTGCGCGGGGGAACGGCTTCCCGCGTACGCGGTGCCGTCACACCGCGCGACGGGAGGTCACGCCGTGAGCGGGCCGGTGGTCGTGTGCGCGTCGGTGGCCGCGGCCAGGTCCGGGTAGCAGTCGAAGAGCCGCCGTACACCCAGTGCGGAGAGCACCCGGTTGACGTGGGAGCCGTCCTCGGCGCCGCGCGCGGGCAGAATCAGCCGGAGCCGCCCCGCGCAGGAGCGCATCAGCCGACGGGAGGCGATCAGGACGCCCACTCCGCTGGAATCGCAGAAGAGGACGTCGGACAGGTCGAGCACGAGGCTCCTGCGCCCTTCCGCGACGGCATCGTGCACATGCTGCCGCACCGCGGGTGAGGTGACCAGGTCCAGCTCACCGGAGACCCGGAGCACGGCCCACCCGTCCCGCTCCTCCTCCAGCACCTTCAACGACACGCCCCGCAACCCCTTCGTCGATCGCCTACAGCAGTCGGCTGCCCTGGCCCACCCCTCCAAAACTGGTCCCGGGGAACCGACCCTATGCGTTCCCCTGCCCTTACCCGCGGGAACCTGCGGGAACTTGTGGTCACGCCCCCATAACGCCGGACCGCAGCCACCCCTCCAATCTCTCACTTCCCACCCGAACCACGCACAGCGTGACGCGATATGCACCCTCGGCGACAGCACCGGGGCGCGCGTTGCGTCAAAAGGGGCGTGCGTTGTCGGCGGCTCGCACTACATTCGAGGGGTTGACGGGCATCACAGGAGCGGAAGGGAAACCGCCGGACGTGCCACCGCCGCACGCGGAACGGACGCTGAGCGGAAGCGGACGGCGGAACCGGAGGACTGGGGGCCACCTTGGCGAACGACACATCACCGCGCTGGGACCGGAAGATGCAGCAACGGCTCGCGCGCGGTGAGGCCGCGGCACTCGGCGAGCTCTACGACCGCTTCGCCTCCCTGGTGCACGGCCTCGCCCACCGGGTGCTGGCCGACGAGGCGGCGGCCGACAGCGCGACGCGGGAGGTCTTCGCCTACATCTGGGAGCACCCGCGCGCCTTCGATCCACGCGAAGGACCCATGCGGGCCTGGGTGGCCGCGCTGACCCAGCGGACGGCGACCGCGGCACTCCGCCGGCAGCAGCGGCGGGACGCGGACCCGGAATCCCCGGAGCAGGCCGAGCGGTTCGAGGAGCAGGTCCGTGCGGCCGCAGCCGCGGCCCGGGCCGACTACATCGTCACCTCCATGCCCTCCTCGCTGCGTGCCGCGCTCGAACTGGCCTACTTCGAGCGGCACGACTACCGGCAGGCCGCGCGCACCCTCGGCGTGACCGAGGACGAGGCGCGGCGCCGGCTGCGGCTGGGGCTCCAGCTCCTCTCCTCCGCGATGCCGCGGCCCGCCGTGGCGCCACCCGGGCACCGGCCGTGAGCCGGCCACCGGCCCGACCGGGTCCGGAACAGCCCGCCGGGCCGGAGCCGAGCGGGCGGGCGCCCGCGACCGGCACCGCGGACACCCCGCCCGGCCCGCACGAGCACCGGGTGCTCACCTCGCTGCTCGGGGCCTGGGCGCTGGCGGCCTGCTCCCCGGCGGAGACGGCCGCCGTCGAAGCGCATCTGACCGACTGCGCGCCCTGCGCCGAGGAGGCGCTGCGGCTGCGGGACGCGGTCGGCCTGCTGCACTCCGAGGACAGCCTCGATCTGGATCCGATGCTGCGCTCCCGGGTCCTGGAGGGCTGCCTCGACCGCCGTCCGGCCCGTATACCGACGCCCGCCTGGGCGGCTCCGTACGACGCCGAGACGGCCCGGCTGGACGCGCTGCTGCGCGACATGACCGAGGCGGAATGGCGCGCTCCGGTGCGGCTGCGCTGGTTCGACGGCGAGCGGCAGGCCGCGCGGGAGACGACCGTGGCCGGTGTCCTGGGCCATCTGCTCGCGGTGGACGGGCTGGTCGCGACCGGCATCGGGCTGCCCGACCCGCTGCCCTCCGGCACCCTGCCCGCCGGCCCCGGCGCCGGACCGCAGACCCGGACGGAGGTCTACTGGGCGCTGGACGACGCCGGACAACGCGCCCAGGCCGCCCGCGAGCGCTGGCGCGCGCAGAGCCACGCACTGATCCGCGACGTGTCGTTCCTCGCCGCCGAGGACGCCGGTCCAGGCGGCGTGCATCCCGCCGCGCCGGACCGGCGCGTGGACTACGGCGGCTTCACACTCCCGCTCCGGGACGCCTTCCTGGACCGGGCCTTCGAGTGCTGGCTGCACGCCGGGGACGTCGCCCAGGCCGTCGACTACCCGTACGAACCGCCCGGCCCCGCGCATCTGAACCAGCTCGTCGACCTCGCGGCGCGGCAGCTGCCCGGCGCCATCGCGGCCCGCCGGCGCAGCGGCCTCGCGCCGCCGGTGCGCGGTCTGGCCGCCGCCGGAGCACCGGGGCGCACGCTGCATCTGGAGGTCGAGGGCAGCGGGGGCGGCGACTGGTACATCCCGCTGGACTCCCCCGGCGCCCGCGCCTCACCCGAGCGCACCGTCGCCCACATCGCACTGGACGACCTGGAGTTCTGCCAGCTCGCCGCGGGCCACGTCCCGCCGCTGGACGCCGCCGCGGGCCAGGACGGCGACCCGCAGGCCATCCAGGACGTCCTCTACGCCACGGCCTCGCTCTCCCGCCTCTGACGGTCCCGGAACCGGAACCGGGCAGCCGCCGGAAGCGGCGCCGGGTCAGGGCGTCAGGTGAAGACGACGGTGCGGTGTCCGTTCAGCAGCACGCGGTGCTCGCTGTGCCACTTCACCGCGCGGGCCAGCGCCTGGCACTCCACGTCCCGCCCCACGGCCACCAGCTGCTCGGGGGTGACGTCGTGGCTGACCCGCTCGACCTCCTGCTCGATGATCGGGCCCTCGTCGAGGTCCGCGGTCACGTAGTGCGCGGTGGCGCCGATGAGTTTGACGCCGCGGGCGTGCGCCTGGTGGTAGGGCTTGGCGCCCTTGAAGCTCGGCAGGAACGAATGGTGGATGTTGATGATCCGCCCGGACAGCCGCTTGCACAGGTTGTCGGAGAGGACCTGCATGTAGCGCGCGAGGACGACGAGCTCGACCCGCTCCTCCTCGACGAGTTCCAGCAGCCGCTCCTCGGCCGCCTCCTTGGTGTCCTTCGTCACAGGGATGTGGTGGAAGGGGATGTCGTAGGAGGCGACGAGCTCGGCGAAGTCGGTGTGGTTGGAGACCACCGCGGCGATCTCGACAGGGAGCGCGCCGATCCGCGAGCGGAAGAGCAGGTCGTTGAGGCAGTGCCCGAACCTGCTCACCATCAGGACGACCCGCATCCGCTCCTCGGCCCGGTGGATCTGCCAGTCCATCCGGAAGGAGTCGCCGACGGCGGAGAAACTGGCACGCAGCTTCTCCACGGTGGTGTTCCCGGTGAAGTGGACGCGCATGAAGAAGAGCCCGGTGTCGCGGTCCCCGAACTGCTGGCTGTCCTCGATGTTGCAGCCGGTCATGAACAGGTAGCTGGAGACGGCATGGACGATGCCCTGGTTGTCCGGGCACGAGAGGGTCAGGAGGAACTGACCCGGCTGCCCGCTCTCGGCGGCTGCGGTGCCCCCGGCGGCTTCGGCGGAACGGTCGGGAGCGGGGTGCGACTGGCTCATGGCCCCAAGATTGGCACATCGCGGACGTGCTCCCGCATCCGGTGCACGCAGCCGGTGCGTCCGGTCACACCCGGCCCGTGGATCCGGTCACGCCCTCCCGGTACCTCCCGTCACACCGCCCTGAGCATGATCGCCAGAACCTCCAGCGAGCGGGGCGGCTCGTCGGGGTCGTCGCCGTCGTTGCCGGCCAGCAGCAGGTGCGCCTCCCGCGCGGCCCGGACGGCTTCCGGCCATTCCGGATGCTCCAGATACGAGGCGACCGGTGCGTCCGCGCCGACCTGGTGCATGATGCGCAGCACCCGCAGCACCGCCGCGTCCACCGACTGCGCCTCCTGCGCGTCGCGGAAGATCGTCCCGACGTATTTCTCCGCGGACCAGTTGTCCAGCCAGGTGTCCTCGACCAGGCGGTAGACGGCGTCCGTGACATCGCCGTATCCGGGACGTCCGGCCAGCCAGCACTCGTGCTGGAAGGTCTGGTCGGAGAGCATGTGCAGCGCGGAGCGCACGTTGCTGCGCCAGCGCCACCAGGGCACGTCGTTGACAGGCATGCCGTCCATGGTGGTGGAACGACGCCCACGTCGGGAAGGCTTCACCGAACCTGCTTGCTGCATGGTCACCGACCCTACGTTCCGCCTGCGCGGCGCCCGGGCGCGGGCCCTCTCTCCCCACCGGCACCCGTGCGCGGGGCGCTCACAGCGAACCGAAGGGGCGCTCCTTGAGGCCGTACTTCTTCGCCGTCGGATTCCACAGCCCCGCGGCCTTCTTCTTGGCGGTGGTCGCGGAGCCGCTGGCGCGGTTGGCCGCCGCGAGCTGCCGGGTCGTCTTGGCATTGCCCTTGTGGCAGCCCTTCTTGCCCGCCGCCTGGTCCGCCCAGGCCGCGTAGTGGTTGTCGGCGGAGGCAGAGGAGCGCCAGGCGCTCTTGAGCGCGGAGTTCAGCTCCGCGCTGTCGGGGAGCTTGTCCGTCTTCAGCTCGCCGAGCCGCCGCACCAGACCGGTCCGCTGCTTGGCGGCCGACCGCAGATCGGTGGCCGCTTTGCCCAGTTGCGTGCAGTTCTTGATGTTCTGCACGGAACGGATGACCTGGGAGCGGCTGTTGTTGCTGTCGGCCAGCAGCGCGTCCAGCTTCTTGGCCTGCGCCTCGGCCGGGTCGGCCGGAGCGCTCGACTCCTCCCCCGCGGGAGCCGTGGACGCCTTCGGCTTGTCGCCGCCCGAGCTGTCGCCGCCGTCCGCGAGGAGGAGGCCGACGACCAGCCCCACCACGGCGACCCCCGCCAGCCCGCCGCCGATCAGCAGCCACGGAGGCGTGCGGCGGCGGCCGCGGCCGGCGTCCCGCCGCGCCGCCCGGCCACCCGGCTGCGGCTCGTGCTGCTGCGAACCGGGCTGCGGATAGCCGTAGCCGCCACCCTGCGAACCCGGCTGCGGATAGCCGTAGCCGCCGCTCCGGGAGCCGGACTGCGGGTAGCCGTAGCCGCCGCCGGGTCCCTGCGGCCCCGCCGCCGGGTCGAACACCGGCAGGTTCTGCGTGGAGCCCGGCTCGTCCCGGCCTGTGGGGGCCCGCCCCGGCCCGCCGGACCGCGGGGAGTCGGAGCGGAAGAGGTTCTCGAACTCGGGGAGGGGTTTGCGCGCCTCGGGCTCTCCCTGGCCCTGGCCCCCGCCGCCGGGCGGGCCCGCGTCGGCGGACATCGGCGGCAGCATCTGGGTGGCCTCGGAGTCGCCGCCCGCAACGGGCGCCATGTACTGGGTGGCTTCGCTGTCCGGACCGCCGCTCACCGGCCCGGCGGGCTGCGGCGGCAGCAGTTGCGTGCCGTCGTCGGGGCCGACAGCACCGCCGTGGACGGTGGGTCCGCCGGGAGCGGCACCGGCCGAGGAGGGCAGGTCCGCCGGGAAGGGCGGAAGCATCTGGGTGGCGTCGCCGTCCACTCCCCCGGCCTGCGGCGGGCCGGGCGGCGCCGCGGGCGCCGCGTGCCACCCGGAGCCGTCCGTCGGGCCGGTCGACGGCGGGTACGCCGGCGGCTGCTGGGGCAGCGCGTGGGCGCCGCCCTGGGCGGGCGCCCCGTACGGGTCGGCCGCGCCCGGTTGCGGATATCCCGCGCCGCCGTCCGGCGACGGGGGCCGGCCGTAGGCGTCCGGGCCGGGCCGGTCGTAGCCCTGGGCTCCCTCGGGCGGCAGCGCGCCGGGGCCCGCCCCCTGCGGTCCTCCCGGGCCGAAGTCCCCGGGCCCGGGCAGCGACCCGGCGCCCCCGGGCGGCATCGAAGGGGGGTGCGGCGGGCGGGCGGGGGTGCCCTCCGGCGGCAGGGGCAATGCGCCGGGCCGGTCGCCGTCCTGCGGCGCGCCCCAGTAGCCGGGGCTGTGCTGCGCGCCGGCCCCGGCCTCCGGGGCCGGGCCCCCGGCGGCTTCGGAGCCGGGCCCCCAGGGCCGGCCCCACGGCTGCCCGGCCGGCGGCTGCACGCGGTCGCGCTCGGACTGGACCTGGCGCTGCTGTTGAGGAGTCCACGGGTCGCCGTTGGACGGCAGCACGACTCCCTCGTAGGGGGTCGTGGAGGCGGGCAGGGCGTCACCGGGAGAGCCGGGAGAGCCGGAAGTCCCGTCCTGTCCGCGTCCGTTGTGCGTTGTCACCAAGACTCCTCGTTCGCATGGCTAGCGGAAGCGTCGGGTCACGCTACCGGGTCACCCCAACGGGCGACCACGCACCCAGATGTGCGGACACCCTTCCTTCACCCGATGTCGGCATGAAGCACTCAGAAGGGGATGTATGCGGCATTTCTTCGAGGGGTCTCGCGCCCCGGTACGCACGTCGGCTCACACGTCGGCACCCACGCCGGGGCAGGTGTCGCGCCATGTTCGGCTCACGTGTCGGCACCCGCTGGTCACGCTGCCGGGGTGGGCTCCAGACTCTCGTTGAACTCCCGCACCACGGGCTCCGCCCCGTACGGTTCCAGTCGCAGCCGGAAGTCCTCCAGATACTCCGCTCCCCGGTCCGACCGCAGCCCGGCCAGCAGCCGCGCGGCCTCGCCGGCCGTGTGGCAGCCGCGCTCCACCTCGCGCTGCTGGACCTGCGCGTCCGCCAGCAGGAACAGCCCGATCGCGCGCCGCCGCGCCCGCCCCTCCGGGTGGCCGGTGACGGCCTCCTCCGCACGGGCCGCCGCGCGCTCGGCCTGCCCCAGGTCGCGGTGGCAGTGGGCGAGTTCGTCCGCGAGGTAGGCGCGGTCGAAGTGCGCGATCCAGGACGGGTCGTCGCCGGACCCGGCGGCCGACTCGGCACCGTCCATCGCCGTCAGCGCACGGGACGCGGAACCCTGGCAGGCCCGCTCGTCCCCCATCAGCGCATGCCCCCGGGCCTCCGCCGCGTGGAACATCGCCTCGGCCCGCGGCGTCACCCGCCCCCGCGCACCCTCCTGCGCCGCGCGCGCCAACTGCGCGATCTCCCGCGGGTTGCCGAGCGACGCGGCGAGGTGGCTCATTCCCGCGGCGAGCACATAACCGCCGTAGGCCCGGTCCCCGGCAGCCTGGGCCAGCCGCAGGGACTGGATGTAGTAGCGCTGCGCCAGCCCGTGCTGCCCGGTGTCCACGGCCATGTAGCCGGCCAGTTCGGTCAGCCGGGCGACGGCGGCGAACAGCGACCTGCCGACCGCCTCCTTGTAGGAGCCGGCCAGCAGCCCCGAGACCACGCTGTTGAGGTAATGCACCACCACGGGGCGGATGTGACCGGCGCCGTAGCGGTGGTCGAGGTCGGAGAGCGCCTCGGTCATCGCCTGCACCGCCGCCACGTCCGGCTCGCCCACCCGGGCCCCGGACGAGCGCGAGACCTGGTGGTCGGGCTGTGTGATCAGCCAGTCCCGGCTCGGCTCGACCAGCGCGGACGCCGCCACGGTCGAGCCCGTCAGGAAGTCCCGGCGGCCCACGTCGCTGCGCCACAGTTCGCAGACCTGCTCGACGGCGCCGACGACCGTGGGAGCGAACCGCAGCCCCACTCCGGAGGCGAGGTTCTTGCCGTTGGCCATCCCGATCTCGTCGATCGTCACGGTGCGGCCCAGCTTGCGGCCGAGCGCCTCGGCGATGATGCCGGGCGCCCGGCCGCGCGGCTGCTGCCCGCGCAGCCAGCGGGCCACGGAGGTCTTGTCGTAGCGCAGATCCAGTCCGTGCTCGGATCCGCACATGTTGACGCGGCGGGCCAGGCCCGCGTTCGAGCACCCGGCTTCCTGGATGAGCGCCTGCAGGCGTTCGTTGGGCTGCCTCGCGACGAGCGGCCTGGCGGCCATGAGATCCCCCTCCGTGGTTTCCGTGCTGACCGGGCGCGATCACTACTGCGGGCGCGGCGCATATGCCCGTGATTCCCTCGAACCCCGCCCTTCACAGCGCAATGCACCGCAGGGGGACTACCCACCCAGGGCCGCCCTTCTGTGTACGCGCCCCTACACATGCCCCTTTGCGCCGTTCCGAGCGCGGCCTGCCCCCTGGGCTGCGGAAACAGCGACGGCTCGACCGGCGTATGCGCCGTCGTGCCCCGATCCGCTCCGCTCCGCGCCCGTAACCCTTGCGGGGGACGAAAGTTGGGATGGTCGTGGAAGAGACCATCACACTTACCTCGGATATCTCGCATACCTCCGACGCCTCTGGAGTGACCACGCGCACGCGCATTCCGGGGCAGCGCACGACAGCACCGCAAACCGCTCCGCTGGAACACGCAGTGCGCTACGCGCAGGAGCGGGCCTGGGACGTCTTCCCCGGAACCTGGCTGGAGACGGTGGACGGCGTGCCGCGCTGCTCCTGCGGGGAGCGCGCCTGCCCCGCGCCCGGCGCACATCCCGCGCGCGCCGGCTGGGCGGACGAGACGACGGGGAGCGCGACGACCGTGCGCCGGTTGTGGGCGACCGAACCGCGCGCCGCCGTGCTGCTGCCGACCGGACGCGCCTTCGACGCGCTGGAGGTGTCCGAGACGGCCGGCTGTCTCGCGCTCACCCGGCTGGAGCGGATGGCGCAGCCGCTGGGGCCGGTCACCTGCGCCCCGGACGGCAGGATGCTCTTCTTCGTACTGCCCGGCGTCGCGGCGAAGGTGCCCGCCACGCTGCGCCGCCTGGGCTGGTCCCCCTCCGCGCTGGACCTGCGCACCAAGGGAGCCGGGGACTGGGTGGCGGCGCCGCCCACCCGGCTGGGCACCCGCGGGGCCGTCCAGTGGGCCCGCGAGCCCAACGCCGCCAACCGCTGGCTGCCGGACGTCGACGAACTGCTCCCCACGCTCGCCTACGCCTGCGGCCGGGAGGCGGCGGGACGCGCGGTCCGCGCCGCGCCGGACAGCGCGGCCCACTCGGCGGCGGGGCCGGCCGGGACGGCGGACCGCACCGCGACCGGCTCACCCACCGCCGCCAGCCCCGCCCCGGCGGCACCCGGCGGCCCGCCACCCGGCCCGCTGCCGGGAGCGGATCCTCGCGCACACCCGGCCCGGAACAGCCCGGCCGCGGCCCCGTACCGGGTGGCCGGAACCGCCGCGGCGGCGCGTTGAGGGACCCGAGGGTCCGGGTCCCCGGGCGACACGTCGCCGCCCACAGACGGCAGACGGCAGACGGCAGACGGCAGAACGACCGCAGCCGGGGCGGGAGCCGGGAGGCAGGTCCCGGCCCCCGGGGCTCGGCTGCCCCGTGCGGGACGCGGGGCAGCCGGTGGGCGGGTCGGTCAGGTGCCTGCGGGGAGGGCCGCCTGGAGGAAGGGTTCCACGACGCGGCGCCAGTCGTCGGGCTGGTCGTAGTGGATGAGGTGCCCGGCCTCCGTGACCTCCGCGTAGATGCCGCGCGGCAGCACCCGCACCATCTCCTGCGCCTCGGCACGGCCCAGTTCGCCGTCGAGACCGCGGACGACGAGGGTGGGGCAGCGGACCTGGGCGAGTTCGTCCCAGTGCGCGTCGTGCACCCACGCCTCGCGGACCCGCATCATCACCTCGGGGGAGAACACGGGCCGCCAGCCGTCCTCGCGTTCGGCCATCACCTCGGCGAAGAACTCACCGCGTGAGGCGCGGGAGCGCTCCAGCGAGGGATCGTCCTCACCGAACCATCTGCGGACGTCGGCGAGGGTCGCGAAGGGCACCGGCCACGAGGTGAACCACTCCTCCCACTCGCGCTGGGACTGCTCGCCGAGCGCCGAGGCCCGCATGTCGCTGATCACCAGGGCCTGGACGAGGTCGGGCCGCTTGGCGGCGAGCTGCCAGGCGGTCAGCGCGCCCATGGCGTGACCGACGAGGGCGACGGGGGCGAGGCCGAGCTGTTCGAGCGCGGCCTCCGCGTCCGCGACATACGCCTCCCGGTCGTAGCGGGCCTCGTCCGGCTTGTCGCTCCGGCCGTGGCCGCGCTGGTCGAGGGCGACCGCGCGGTAGCGGTCGGTGAGCCAGCGGGCGGTGCTGGCCCAGTGCGACGCACGGCCCATGAGTCCGTGCAGTAGCAGCACTCCGGGCGGCTTGCGGCGCTGTGTCCCGCCCCGGCCGCTGCCCGGCGTGCGGGACGCCGCACCGGGCTCGGGGTCGCTCCCGGCCACGGCCTCGGGACCGGCCTTGGGCGGGTCGGCGAACTCCCAGGCCGCCAGGTGGATTCCGTCCACACCCGTCACATCGATCCGTCGCACCATGCGTCGTGACACCCCCACTCCCGTGACCGCCGCGTCAGACTATCGAACCCTTATTCGAACAGTCGGGGCTCACGGCGAATACCCCACCTTCGAGTGACGTCGTCGCGGGGTTGCCCGTCCTCCCCCGGGGGAGACAGGAACCGGGAGGGCGGCAGACCCTGAGAGCTCGGGGCTCCGGGTCGCCGCGGGGGGACATGGGGAGGCGGGGCTCCGGAAGCCGAAGGCACCGGAGTCCCGCCTGCTCGGCCCGCCCGAGCGGGGCGCCGCAGAGCCCGCGGAACACTGCATCCATGGCTCCCCTCCCGGCAGCGACAGCGTCGCACGGTACCCACGCGACCGCTCATGTCCGGGCAACTCTGGTACGGCGGGGAGATTTTGGGAAGACGCCCATCCCCGCGGGCGGCGCCCGGCGCTCAGTGGGCGGCAGGGCGCACTGGTCAGCGCCGGGGCGCGACGAACCGGAACCGGAGCATTCGCGGCCGGACGCGCCCCCGCGGCGGCCCGGCACAGCGGGCCGCCGTCCCGGCAGGCGCATGCCCAGTCCCGCGCGCCGGGCGACCGGCACGACCAGCAAGACCAGCACGGGCAGACCTGGTCAGCGGCCAACCGCCGCACGGCGCCACGGCGCCGAGAAGCCGGCCCCGGCGCCCCGCCCGAACGCGGTGACGGCGACGGCCAACGCTCAGCGCTTGGCCACGAACACGTGCGCGGCGATGTCCGTGCCGAGCTCCGCCGCCTCGCCGCTGCTGCCCACCTGGACGCCGCCCGCGGAGCCCGCGTTCACACTGACGACCGCGCCGGGCTGCACACCGGCCCGCCGCAGCGTGTACATCAACTGCGCGTCCATCTGGATCGGCTCGCCGATCCGGCGGACCACGACGGTCTTGCCGTCGCCGTCCGTCTCCACGTCGTTGAGGCTGACCAGGCCCTCGTTGAGGAACGGGTCGGCCTCGGCCGTCTCGCCCAGCTCCTCCAGGCCCGGGATCGGGTTGCCGTACGGCGACTCGGTGGGGTGCCGCAGCAGGTCCAGCACCCGGCGCTCGACCGCCTCGCTCATCACGTGCTCCCAGCGGCACGCCTCGGCGTGCACCTGCTCCCACTCCAGGCCGATGACGTCGACCAGCAGGCACTCCGCCAGCCGGTGCTTGCGCATCACGCGCTTGGCGAGCTGCCTGCCCTCGTCCGTCAGCTCCAGGTGGCGGTCCCCGGCGACCGTGACGAGTCCGTCCCGCTCCATCCGCGCGACGGTCTGGCTGACCGTGGGACCGCTCTGGTCCAGGCGCTCGGCGATGCGGGCACGCATCGGGACCACACCTTCCTCCTCAAGCTCCAGGATGGTGCGGAGATACATCTCCGTGGTGTCGATGAGTCCTGACATTGCGTAGCCCCTAGTCAGCTCGTGCGGTGGCCCTCAGGCAATTCTGACGCATCGCACCGACAACCGCGCCGTCCCGCCCGCGAGCCGGACCGGCGGGCGGGCACCCGGCGGTTGACAGAAGCGGTTGACAGAAGAAAGGTCCAGACCTCAACGTGAGCGCCGTACGGACCGCAACGTGAGCGGCGTACTACACAACGGAACCGGGCCGCGGGCAGCACGGACGAGGGCTGCGGGGACCACGGACGCGAAGGGCGCGCGATGGGCGAGAAGGCCGAGCTGCCGGAGCAGGCGCACAACACGCTGGCCGAGGACTTCTTCGACGCGGCCGTCGCGCTGCTCCAGGAGGTCAGGGACGGGGAGGCGGCCGGGATCGAGGCCGCGGGCGAGCTGCTCGCGCAGACGGTCGCCGAGGGCGGCCGGATCTTCGCCTTCGGCGCGGGCCACTCCTCGCTGCCCGCGCAGGACACCGTCTACCGGGCGGGCGGCCTCGCGGTGATGAACCTGCTCAACGTCCCCGGCGCGGTCGGCGTGGACGTGCGTCCCGCCACCCTCGGCAGCGCCCTGGAGCGGGTCTCCGGGCTGGCGGCCGCAGCGCTGGACTCCAGCCCGGCCCGCGCGGGCGACGTACTGATCATCATCTCCCTCTCCGGCCGCAACCCGCTCCCCGTGGAGCTGGCCCTCAACGCCCGGGCACTCGGCCTCAAGGTCATCGGCGTCACCTCGGTCGCGTACGCGGAGCAGACCCGGTCCCGGCACACCACCGGCACCTTCCTCAAGGACCACTGCGACCTCGTCGTCGACAGCCGGATCCCGCTCGGCGACGCCGAACTGACCGCCGAGGGCGTCGACGCGCCGTTCGCGCCCGCCTCCACGGTGGTGACCAGCGCGGTGATGCAGGCCATCGTCGCCACCGCCACCGGGGCGCTGGCCCGCAGCGGCGTGGAGCCGCCCATGCTGCGCTCCGGGAACGTGGACGGCGGACACGACTGGAACGCCCGCGTGATGGCCGAGTACGCGGACCGGATCTTCTACTGCTGACTTCCACCGCCGGCTTCTACCGCCGACCGTGCTCCAGCACGCCCGCCAGATCGGCCGCGGCCGCCACGTGCGCGGCGATCTGCTCCGCGTAGTCCGCGTCCTCCCGGTCGAAGGGGCGGCGGCCCGCGTCCCGCAGGAAGGTGACCACGCCGAGCGACCGGCCGCGGCAGCGCAGCACCGTGCACAGCCCGTGCACGCTGCCCCGCGGCCACTTGCGCGACCGGGCCCACTCCACCGCATCCGGCCCGCGGTGTTCGCCGCTGCTGGCCCGCACCGAGGTGCAGCGCTGGTACGCCTGGAGCGCCGGATGCCCTTCCGGGTAGGCGACGGGGATGCCGCTGGCGGTGCCCGGTTCGATGAACGGCGGACGCCCGCGTTCGACCGCGGGGGTCAGCGCGGCCCGCACCAGCCGCGGGTCGCTCGGCGGCAGCGCGTCCAGCGAGGCGTCCCGGGTGCGCGAGGGTTCGGGTCCGGGGTCGGCGGCCAGGTCGAGCAGCGCGTGGTCGGCGAAACCGGCCAGCGCGAACTCCAGATGCAGGCAGGCGGCCTCGGCGGGGTCGGCGCACTCGGCCGCCGCACGCGCCGCGCGGTGCAGCTGGCTGGCCCGGAAGCGGAGCTGGGCGGCCTCCCGTTCGGCCCGCTTCTGCGCGGTGACGTCCTGGAAGAGCCAGGCGACCCCCAGCGGCACGGGCTCCTCGGCCAGCGGCGACGCCAGCCGCAGGAAGCCGCTGCGCCAGCAGCGGCGGCGGGCCGACTCCGTGGGAACGGCGCCCGCGTCGTCCCCATCGGTCCCCGCGCCCGTGCGTCCGGAGCCGCCGCTGCGGCCTGGGCCGCCGGAGCCGTCCTGCGCTGTGGCGCCGTCCCCCCGACCGGTGTCCGCCGCGTCGGCACCGCCGCCCGCGCGGTCGGCGGGCGGGCGCAGCGTCACCCAGATCTCGGCGGGACCGGGCGGCGCGCCTTCGCCCAGCACATGCTGGAGCGCGCCCTCCAGTTCCTCCATGCCCTGCTCCAGCAGCTCGCCGAGCGGGCGGCCGAGCATGGCGGCGCGGGCGGGCACCCGGAAGGCGCGGGCCGCGGACGCGTTGGCGACGGTGGGTCGCAGGTCGGCGTCGACCAGGACGACGCCCCACGAGGCGTCCTCCAGCAGCGCCTCGCTCAGCGCGATGCAGCGCTCCAGGTCGATCTGTGCGTGCACCTCGCTGAACGCGCAGTAGACCCCCTTGGGCCGCCCGTCAGCGCCGGTGACGCCGGAGGACTGGATGCGCACCAGCACCCGTCCGCCGTCCTTGGTCAGCAGCGCGAACTCGTGGACCTGGCGGCCGGGCGAGCTCATCGCGCCGAGCAGCCGGCCCTCGACCTCCGGCGCGTCGGCCGGGCGCACCGCCCAGCCGGCCAGTCCCTCGCGGCCGACGGCCTCCTCCTGCGTCCAGCCCAGCATCCGCTCGGCTTCGCGGTTCCAGTGGGTGACCACGCCGTCGGCGTCGAAGGCGCACAGTGCCGCGTCCATGCCGTCGAGCAGCGCGGCGAGCAGGAGTTCGTCGTCGGGCCCGCCCTCGTCGTCCGAGGACGACGCGGAGTGAGTCTCGGGTCGAGCGGCCACCTCGGCACCCCCTTGTCGCTGTGGCTGTCCGTCGGTTGTGCGTCCGCCCGCAGGTCGCGGCGCGGCGCCCGTCGCGGAGCGCCACGACACGTGTACGGATCATTCAACTCGAACGTGACGGACCGCACAGCGGGTTCCCGGAAATCGTTGCCGCCCCGAAATTCGATTGCCGCCCCCGGGGGGCGGTGCCTACGGTGGGGAGTACACAGGAAAGGAGGTGATCCGGCTGATGATCAATCACCGGACGTGTGAGGTGGCTGCGGCCTGAAGCCGACGCCACTAGCGTGACGCCGGTTCGCCGGCCAATCCACAGCAGTCACCCGGCCCGTGGGCTCGTCGGACTCGTCCGACCGACGCCGTCCGCCTCGCGCACCTCGCGCAGGCGGAGGGAGTCGCCCACGGGCCGTCTGCTGTTCTCCTGCCGTCGTGCTGCCGCCCTCCCGAACCTGTCCGGCCGCCGCGCGGAAGTCCGGCGGAGGCCCGGCAGCGGCCCGGGCCCGTCCGGGCCCGGGAGCCGCCACGAAGCGCGCGGGACCGGCACGAGCGGGACCGCCCGCTACGGGCAGAGCCGCTCGATCTCCCAGCCGCCGCCCTCCGAGCGGCTGTAGCGCAGCCGGTCGTGCAGCCGGTTCTCCCGGCCCTGCCAGAACTCGACCGACTCCGGCCGCACCCGGTAGCCGCCCCATTGCGCCGGGGCCGGAACGTCCTCCCCCTCCGGGTAGCGCGCGGCCAGCTCCGCGTACATCCGGTCCAGCTCCTGGCGGGAGGCCACCCGCGAGGACTGTTCACTCGCCCAGGCGCCGAGCTGGGAGCCGTGCGGGCGGGTGCGGAAGTAGGCGGCCGTCTCGTCGCGCCCGGTGCGCTCCGCCGTACCGGAGACGATCACCTGCCGGGCGATGCCGTGCCAGGGGAAGAGCAGCGAGACGTACGGGTTCGCCTCGATCTCGCGGCCTTTGCGGGACCCGTAGTTGGTGAAGAAGACGAAGCCCCGCTCGTCCTGGCGCTTGAGCAGGACGGTGCGGGTGCTGGGGCGGCCGTGTTCGTCGGCGGTGGCGCAGATCATGGCGTTGGGCTCGTGCAGCCCGCTGGCGGTGGCCTGGGCGAACCAGAGCGTGAACTGCGCGAAGGGATCGGGCGCCAGCTCACTCTCGCTGAGCCCTTCGTCCCGGTAGTGGGCCCGCATCGCGGCGGGATCGAGCGTGGTCGGATCCGTCGGATCCGTGGTGGCGGTTGCGTCGGCGGGGTCGGCGGCAGCGTCGTCAACGTCATCGGCGTGAGGCACGCCGCTATCTTGCAGCATCCACCCCGGCCGCGGTCGGACAGTCTGCCCGGTGGACGCGGGTCGCACACCTGAACGCCCGGAATCGGCCCCTGTGCCTCATCTCACCCTCCCGCGCAGCTGCCGGAACCACCAGAATCCTGCCCCGAGAGCTGTGGCAGCCGTACACCAAGAGCTATCGTTGCCGCTCCGCCCAGCGTGCTCCAGGCCACAGGCAAGGGAGCGTGACCATCCGTCGGGGCGGGCATGACCGAGGTGACGGCCCGGTCCGTGAGCCGCGAGGTCGGCAGCGGAACCGTTCAGCCGCGCCCGCACCGCAGACCACGCTGCCCCGTGCAGCCCACGCCGAATCGCTGCCTCAGCGCAGCCACGCCAGACCGCTGCCCCGAGCAGCCACGCCAGAGGTCGTCCGCCGTCAGCCCGCACTGACGGCGCTTCACGAGGGAGCCGCCAGATGTCCGACTTCGTACCCGGGCTCGAGGGAGTCGTCGCGTTCGAGACGGAGATCGCCGAACCCGACAAGGAAGGCGGCTCGCTCCGCTACCGCGGGGTCGACATCGAGGACTTGGTCGGCCACGTGTCGTTCGGCAGCGTGTGGGGCCTGCTCGTGGACGGCGGCTTCACCCCCGGCCTGCCGCCCGCCGAGCCGTTCCCCATCCCGGTGCACTCGGGCGACATCCGGGTGGACGTCCAGTCGGCGCTCGCCATGCTCGCGCCGGTCTGGGGCCTCGAACCGCTGCTCGACATCGACGAGCGCACCGCCCGCGACAACCTGGCGCGCGCCGCCGTCATGGCCCTCTCCTACGTCGCGCAGTCCGCGCGCGGCCAGGGCCTGCCGATGGTGCCGCAGAAGGAGATCGACAAGGCCGACACGGTCGTCGAGCGCTTCATGCGCCGCTGGCGCGGCGAGCCCGACCCCAAGCACGTGGCCGCCGTCGACGCCTACTGGACCTCCGCCGCCGAGCACGGCATGAACGCCTCCACCTTCACCGCCCGCGTCATCGCCTCCACCGGCGCCGACGTGGCCGCCGCGCTCTCCGGCGCGGTCGGCGCCATGTCCGGCCCGCTGCACGGCGGAGCCCCCTCCCGGGTGCTCGGCATGATCGAGGAGATCGAGCGCACCGGCGACGCGGACGCCTTCGTCAAGCGACAGCTCGACCAGGGCGAGCGGCTGATGGGCTTCGGCCACCGCGTCTACCGCGCCGAGGACCCCCGCGCCCGCGTGCTGCGGCGCACCGCCAAGGAACTGGGAGCCCCCCGCTTCGAGGTCGCCGAAGCCCTGGAGAAGGCCGCCCTCGCCGAGCTGCGCGCCCGCCGCCCCGACCGGGTGCTGGAGACCAACGTCGAGTTCTGGGCCGCCATCGTCCTCGACTTCGCCGAGGTCCCGGCCCACATGTTCACCTCGATGTTCACCTGCGCCCGCACCGCCGGCTGGTCGGCGCACATCCTGGAGCAGAAGCGCACCGGCCGCCTCGTCCGCCCCTCCGCCCGCTATGTCGGCCCCGGCCCCCGGGACCCCCGCGCGGTGGACGGCTTCTCCGCCTGACCCCCGGCCCGGTCGCCGGCACCCCGAGGGCTTGCTCAAGTTACCTCGGGTCCGGGTTGCTGCGTGGGAGGGATCGTTCGGGCTGGTCGTGGACTGCGCGGGCGGCTTTGGCGGTGTTGGTGGCTCCGAGGGTTTCGAGCAGACCGGTGGCAAGGTTGCGGAGTGTGGCATGGCGCGGGGTCCGCTGCTGGCGTGGAGGGTCGAGGCGGCCTCGGCGTCGGTCACGCCTCTGACGTGGTGCAGGGCTTCGATGTTCCAGTGGCCGCAGAGGGCGCCGCGAGTTCGGCCGGGGTGGCCTGATGAGCGTGGGCTGGTGACGGCGTGGAGAGTCTCGCGGGTTTCGCGTCGACCGGCCTGCCGGCGCCGGTGGAGGCGGAGCCGAGCGTGAAGCAAGGCGGCCCGCCGGATTCGTCGGCCATGCTGCAGGTCTTGATGGAGCGCAATTCGTGGCGGCCGTGTCCGATGGAGGAGGCAGCGTGCTGGTCAGCGATGTCGGACCAGGGCATTGCGGCGAATTGCTGGTAGGCAGTCGGCTGGATACGCCTGATCACGGCGATGTAGTGGGCATACTCCGTCTCAACCAGCCATGTCGCCTTCAACGCTTTGCCCTGCACTCGGGGCAGGGCGTTGAAGGTGACGAGGAAGCCGTCCCGGTTCGCCGGTTCGAGCAGGGGCCGGAAGTATGCCACGTTCGTCATCGTTCCGGCCTCCGCCTGGGCGAGGGCCTCGGTCCGGTGGTGGGTGACGGCCGGCCAGCAGGTGCCTGCGGCCGACCGACAGGTGGGCCGATCCTCTCAGCGACTTGCCGTCGACGGCGATCACCTGCCGCTCCCGTGGAGCTCCGACCGTCGAGGTAGGCGCCGATGGCCCGGCCCGGGGCTCACCGTCGGCCGGCCGCCAGTACACGACCGATCATGGTCTGCGAGGGAGAACGACGCCATCGCAGCGGATGACGTTGGACTCCGGTGGCCACCAGCCCGGTGCCCGGGACCCCCGCCGCCCACTTCGCAATCTCATCGACGCTCCTTGCTCCCGACATGGCCGCGCAGGCACAGATGACGAGGGTCGCGGTCTGCGAGTACCAGCCGCCCCGCCTCGCATGCGGGTCAGACACCAGGTCCAGGAAAGTCCGCAGGTCAGCAACTTGATCGAGGTCCAGCGGCCCCGGCATCACGAACGCCCGGCGGGATGAGAGAAGATCCAGCGGCAGGCACGGGTCGCCTCATGTTCGTTGAGCCTCGACACCCCCGTGATCACGGAGCGAGCGCCACGGTTGTCGACCTGGACGATGCACCTCTCGACGACGTGAAAGGTGATCGACAGCTTCGGCGACCCCGCCGCCGAAAGCACCCACCTGCCCCAACAGGCCGCCGGGGGCTGTTGGACAGATCCACTCGCGGCTGGAACGAGTCCATGACCCGCAACGCAGCACTCGCGCCATGGCAACACGAGCTCGCCTTCAGATGGAGGACTGACGCTCAACTTCGACATTGAATGCGGCTAGCGCCGCAGAATCTCCGTCGAAGAGCTTCTCATAGAAGAACGCATCCGCAGCCCATTCGGGAAATGAAATAATCGATGTCCCGGAGCGCTCATTCAGATAGTGAGGAAAATAGTTGGCAATCCACCATGAAGGAATAGCCCCATCCTTCACATCGAATAGCGCACACGGATGCCACACCGGGTATCCCAACTCTCGATCATCGAGGATGTAATACCAGAAAAGATTATTCACGCACGTAATGCCAAAAACTGTATACTCGCACCCAGGAGTGACGGCAAACTCAGTTGATTCCGTGATATTCCATCGCTCATTCAGCGCATCGGACGGAAGTGCGGCCCCAGTGCGGGCAACGGCTTGTACCTTCATCTTACGTTTGGCTCCCGTTGATGGAAATCTCGCTTGAATTTGTATTCTACATTTGCCCCGGTATCCAGGTTACGGAACCAGTGTACCGTTCTCAATCGATGCCCATCTCCACCTTTGAGGACGCTTTGCATTTTGACCCACTCTCCCTCACCGTACAGAGCCCGGAGTCGACCTTCGTCACCCAATCCTCTCATGACAACCTCGCCAGACGCAGGTTGCTTTGCCGCATCCATTGCGATTTGATCGTAATAATCCTGCGGCTCCTGATCAGGAATTCTACCCTTGTTCGGATGTTGCTCCTTCGGAGAAGGCGACAACCCGAGCGGGTCAGTGCGGGCGTGGGGATTGTGAACGTATGTGTGGTGGTTGGGGGCCGGAGCCAGTCCGAGGGGGTCGGGGGTGAGGTAGTGAGCCGTTTCGGGATCGTAGTAGCGGAAGTGGTTGTAGTGGAGACCAGTTTCGAGATCGGCGTACTGGCCAGGGAAGCGGAGGGGGCAGGCGGTCTCTGCCGGTTGAGCGGATGGGCCTGGGAGTTGAGTGCCCCAAAGAGTGGTGCGATGCTGCCAGGCTATTTGGCCGTCCGGGGTGATCAGTTCCGTGGGGGTGCCAGTGAGGTCTGTGAGGATGGCGTGGAAGCGAGAGCGACCGGCGGTGGGACCGGAGAGTTGGGCGAGGAGAGATACGCCCGGTTTCCGGGAGAGTGGCGTGTGGTCAATCTGAGTAAGGGGACGATGGGTTCCTGGAGCATAGTCCCAGGTCGTTGCCAGTCCATCTTCCCTAGTCTGTTCGGCCAGACGAGTGCCTTCCCAGACAAAATCAGTCCTTTGGCCGTCCGGTGCCACCTTGTTGAGGCGACGACCTAGCGGGTCATAGGCATATGTCCAGGTCTCGGAGTTCGGGGTGGTCACCTGCGTGAGGCGATCTTCGGCGTTCCAAGTGTAGGTCCAGGTCTTTTTCTCGCCATTGAGCAGGCGATTGATCTTTGTGGTTCGACGTCCCGCCTCATCGTATGTGTAGGCAGTATTTCGGCCCGCTCGGCGAAGCAGGGTGCCCTCGATGTGGCGTTCCCCGGTGGCAGGGTGGCAGGGGGCTTCGGCAGCGGTTTGATTTCCTGCCGGATCGTAAGCGTATTCCTCGCGCCAGCCATGGGCGTGGACTCCGGTGACTCTGCCAACCGAGTCGAGGTCGAACCGGCGGGTGCCGGTCGTCAGTTCGCGGATCTCGGTGAGATACCCATCGGGGCGGTAGCTGTACCTGCGGTGCTGGAGAAGCGTGGAATCTGTCCTCACCGCTTGAGTAGTGAGACGGTTGGCCCGATCCCAGTCCTGGTGTAGTACAACATTTCCAGTACGCCATTCGGTCTCGCGGCCGGCCGCATCGTGGGTGAACGCAAGAGTGCCGTAGTCGGTGGCCAATTCTAGAGGCCGACCTTCGGCATCGTAAGTCCAGGTTGAGGTGAGGTTAGAAGGAGTGACGCGTTCGGTGCAGCGGCCCAGGGCGTCATAGGTGTACGAGACGGAGCGACCGTTGACTGTCTCACTCAGCACACGTCCGAGCGTGTCGCGCTCAATTGCTACGTCCGCGTCCGGACCACTCGCCCGGATCAACTCGCCGACTTCGTCATAGGCGAACGTTGTTACCGTGCCCGACTCCTCATCGTGCTTCTCGAGCACGCGGCCGAGCACATCACGGATATAGCGGACGGTCTGGCCCGCAGCGTTGGTACGCGCCGTCAACTGACCTGCCAGATCGTGTGCGTAGATCAGGCTGGCGCCGTTGAAGTCCGTTTCGCACGCCAGGCGCCCGGCTGCATCATAGGTGTAATCCCAGTGCAGACCCTGTGGGTTGGTCACGCGTGTGAGACGGAGCGTGGTGTCATAGGTGAAGGCGTAGGTGGCACCGTCCGCGTCAGTGCGGGCAGCCGCCCTGACCCAAGGTCCCGGGGTGTGGGATGTGGTGTGATCGGCGAGATCGGTGTGCTCAAGAAGGTTTCCCTCGCTGTCCCAGGCCCACGATTCCTGGCCACCCAGGGGATCCTTGCGCCAGCGGGGTTTGCCTTCGACTGTCCATGCGATGCGGGTGACGTGTCCGAGGGGGTCGGTGATCGAGGTGATGCGGCCGAAGGTGTCGCGCTCGATGTGGGTGGTGTGCCCCAGCGCGTTCGTCACGGCGGTGGGAAGTCCTGCCGCGTCGGGAGTGATCTCGCGTGTGTGGTCGAGGGCGTCGGTGATGGCGGTGAGGTGGCCGCGCTCGTCGTATGCGTAGCGGGTGGCCGCTCCGGTCGGGTCCACCGAGCGCGTGAGGTTGCCCTGTTCGTCGTAGGTGTGCTGCCAGCATGCGCCACCTGGTTCCGTCACTTCGGTCGGCTGGTGCAGTGAGTTGTATGTGGCGGTCGTGCGGGACCGATCGGCCAGCACCACCTCAGTCAGGTTGCCGTCCTGGTCGTAGTGGTAACGGGTGGTGTGGCCGAGTGCGTCGGTGTGGGAGAGGCGGTCGTGGCCGCGGGTGTCCCATTCGGTGTGGGTGGTGTTGCCCAGTGGGTCGGTTTCGGTGGTGACTTGGCCGTCGTCGTTGTAGTGGTAGACGGTGCTGTGGCCGAGTGCGTTGGTGTAGGTGGTGGTGCGGGTGGCGTCGTCGTAGGTGAAGGTGTCGTTGTAGATGCCGTCGGTGCCCTCGGTGCAGACCGTGCGGCCTGCTTCGTCGTAGGTGAAGCGGCACCACACCCCGTTGCGGTCGGTCCAGGAGAGCATGCGTCCTTCACCGTCGTAGGTGAAGCGCATCGCCTTGCCGCTGGAGTTGATCACCTCGGCCAGATTGCCGGCCTCGTCGTATCCGTAGCGCATCACCAGCGTGGCCGGTGCCGGCGCCTGCTCCCGCTCATACGGCGAGGGGGCCTCCTCCAGCAGCCGCAGGGCGGTGATCCGCTGTCCCTCGGTCTCGAGGGCGAGGTGGTAGCCGCCGGAGTGGCGCACCGCGCTGGGTATCCCGTTCGCGTCGCGGTCCACCTCGATGCGGGCGCCGTTGCGGTCCTGCCAGGATTCCACCGGCAGGCGCAGTGTTGTCTCCTCCTGGGTGGGGCCGGGGTGGGCGAAGGTGCGGGTGACGCCGCTGTCGGGGTCGGTGACGGTCAGCACGCCGTCGGGTTTGCCGTCCCATTCCAGGGGCCAGCGCGGGCCTTTCTGCGGCAGGACGGGCACGCCCGGCTCCGGGACGGGGTAGACCAGCCGCATGCCGTCGGCGGCCGCGAAAACGACGCCCTGCGGATCGAGTTGGACCTGTTCGTCCAGGGTGGAGGACCAACTCGGGCCGAAACACACCCCGGCCCGGTAGGAGGAGACGTGGGTACGGGTGAAGTCCAGCGGCAGCGACGCCGGCAGGGACAGGTCGGTCAGCTGCATGAACATCGCGCCGGTGGCGACATCGACCGGCTCACCGGCGCCCGGCACCTTCTCCGTCGGCCGCGCGGATTTGCCCGGGATGAGCTTCTCGCGCAGCGAGGCGGGCGGGCGCATCATCGGTGGTCTCGCCCCCGGTCCGGGGGCGAAGGGTCCCAGGACCGCGCCGGTCAGGGTGCCGTACTTCGCGGCGTTGCTGACCTCCTCCAGGCTGATCCCGTCCTGCTGTCCGGCCAGGATGCGCGCGGGCTGGGCCACGGCCAGGTCCATGGCGACACTGCTCACCCCGGCGAAGACCGCACCCCGCGCGATACGTGCGACCAGCGCCGCGGCGCGTGTGGCCAGGGACGTGGACTTCTCGATGCTGAGGGTGACGATCCCGGTCGCCGCTGCTGCCGCCGCCGCGTCCGAGGCCCCGAGGGTGGGGCCGGTCAGCACGATCCCGGCCGCGATCACCGCCGCGCTGCCCACGATCTCGCTGCGGATCTGCTTCTTCGTGCCGTCGATGTCATCGGCGAGTTCGTCGAGCATCTTGGCCATGTCCCGGGCCGCTTCGGGCAGGCTGCGCAGCCAGCCCTTCTCCCCCCGGCCTACATAGCGGGACCAGAACGTCTCGAACGCGTCGACGCCTTCGCCGCTGTTGACCTCCAGGATCCGCTGCGCCGAGTGGTTGGTGTCCCCTTGCACCTCCTCGGCGTCCTTCGCGAACGCGCGCCATGCCTTGGCCGCGTCCCGCAGCTTGCCCTCGTCCCCGTCGGGCCAGATCAGGCCCATCCGCTCGAGGATCTCCCACGCCTTTTCCAGAGCGCCCACGCCCCGCCGCCCCCCTGTGTGGTGCTACTTGCCGTCCGCGTCCCGGTCACCGCGGTCACGGGCAGCTTTGGTGAACATCCCCTTGATCAAGTCCTCGTTGTCGACATGCCCGTCCTTCATGTCATCAAGCGCCTCATGAATACTCACCAACCCGAGCACCAACACCCCCACCGCCTCTTCGAGGGACCGCTGGTACGGCTTGTAATCCTCACCGAAGTTCTCACCCACAGGGTCGTCGCCCCACGGCTCGCCCAGGCCGTCCAGCGTGGTGATCAGCGTCGTCAGTGCCCGGCTCAGCTTCTTGCTCTGCTTGCCGAAGACCGGAGCCGCCAGCTTCAACTCCGGCACTTCGATCCCCAGCACCTTCCCGCCCTTGGTGGCCCCCGCCCCGTAGTCCGAACTGGTGGCGTGATTCAACTGCAGGCGCGCAGGTTCTTCACCGTGCGACAAGGCAACCTCCTGCATAGCTGTTTGAGACAGCCGACCACGTGATCAATCGCGGACGACGGACTGGATTTCCTTGACGGTCACGTCCTGCTCGTAGGTGGACTGTCCGTCCGGGAGGGCCGGGTCGCCAACTGGCGGGCCATCGGGGCTGGCGGAGTCGGTCCAGGTCACGTCCCACACCAGGGAGGCTGTGAACGGGTATGTGCCGTGCTGGCCGCCATCCCCGGAGGCCCGCTCGTAGCTGATGTTGCAGTCGGCGCCCTTCGAATCGACCTGATAGCCGCCCTTGACCTTTTCCAGGTCGTACGTGCAGGTGCGCGGGGCCGCTTCGTGTGTGCCGGCATCGACATTGAGGGACTTGGGGGTGGCGATGGTCGTTGCGGCGATATCCAGGCCGAGGTAGTCGATGCTGGCGGTGACCCATACGCGGTCCTGCGGAGCGTCGAATCTCACGTGCGTGTCGAGATTGACGATCTGGCGTTTGGTGGCAGGGCTGAGCTTGACCGGGGGCGCGGGCAGTCGGGTCTGCTCATAGGCAAGGCCCGCGAGGATCTTCGGGCTGAGCGCCGGGATGTCGGCCGGGGCCTTCTTCTTGGGATCGAGGAAGACGTACGCCTGGGAGGGACAGACGGTGTAGTCGGCGTTGGGCGAGTCGCTGGTCTTCTTCTTCCACCACGAGCCTGCCTCGCCGCTACGGAAGTCGTCTTTGCCGTACTGGGCGATCAGAAACCGCCCGTACCCATCAGGCCCCATGCTCTGCTTTTTCGCGAACCTCTGAAACTCTTTCGCCGTGAACTGCGGCTCGTACCAGCACCCCGGCGGGGCCCAGTCGGCTCCACCGACAGGCGCCATCGGAGTACCAGACTTCGGCGAATTGTGCGCCGTGAACTTTGCCCTGCTCTGAATGCGGTCCGACGGCCCCACATCCGCCGGCGGATCGACCTGCTTGCCGTCGCCTATGCCGGCCTCCGCGGGGGCAACTAAGAACGTGAGGATTCCGGTCACTGTGCTCGTGACGATACCGACTCGTACCCCTGTCAACGCGCGCATGCGGCGACTCCCATCTGCGATGTCGCCTTGTGAACCCTCCAGATGCCGTCCTTCTTTTCGAGCCGGTCCGTGTACTGGGAGAAGTCGTCCTTGCTCGGCCGGGTGCGCAGGATCTTGCCCGAGGAGATCTTCTTGGCGTAGGCGTCCCGGTCGCTCATGCAGTAGGTGACGGTGGCCATGGTCTTGGTCTGCATCCGCACGGAACGGTCGTAGACGCGAATCGTCCCCGTGATGCTCTTGCCGTCCTTCTTGTATTCGGCGATGTTGCCGCGCCACACCTCCCCCGCACGGTCCCATACATACCGTTGCATGAGCGCAAGCTCAGGATCCGCCTTGGCGAACGCCAGGTAGATCGCCTTGACCGAGTAGCCGTGCTCGCGCAGTACCTCGTCCTTCTGTTTGTCACCGGTCTCATCCGGATCGATGAGAACTTTGACACCCTCGGGGAAATCAAAGCGTGGATCCCGAGACTCTGAGGCCGTCGAAGGTGATGGACTGGAGGAGGACTTCGCCCCTCCCTTGTCCGCGCCCGCGATCTCGTCGGACTTCCGCGCGTCAGAGTTGTCATCGCTTCCGCAGGCTGACAGGCCGAGCGAAACAGCGACAACCATCGCGACGAACGTGGCTTGACGAAACGTTCGCTTGCTCACCATGCTCAACTCCAGAGTGACGGATCGGAGGCGCCCTGCGGTCGGCCTGGATCGAGCTCGGCCCCCACGGCCCAAAGGCAATTGAGTGTAGTCAGGCGGTCACTCTGACAACAGTGCGGGGGCCACCTCCCAGGTCACGTAACGGACCATAACGGTTGCTATCAAGGTTCCTTGGCTCATCGAGCGTGTGTGCGTTGTGGTGACCAGACCGAACGCCGGCGAGACCGGTTCCCCGGGACTTGCCGGACGCCATGGCAGCTCAAGGCCACACGGCATGCGCATAGGGCGGGCGTTCGAGGGCCGACCAGCCCTGCGTCCACGTTTGCTGACGCCCTTCACCATCAGCGCTTCTCGCTGAACGGGTGACGGGGGAACGACCTGACGTGCACGATGTGACCACGCTGCACGTCGTGACCGGGGACGCGCCCGGGAGATCGGGTCGGTGCCCGTGGAGTGACCACTGCCCGGAGGGCGTGGCCAACGGTGATCAGCTGGTCGCCGGAGAATGTCCGGCCAGGTGCCGCCGTCCCCGCCGCCTGTTGCGGCAGCCGGGACGGCGGCGTCAGTCCCGGTGGTGCTCAGTCCCGGTAGTACGGGGTGACCGAGACGGTGCCGTCCGAGTTCACCATGCAGGCGTAGCCCTCGATCCAGCCCGCGTTCTGCAGTTCGTCGCCGACCTCCTGGCAGTCCTGGATGCTGGTGCCGGGAACGACGATGTCCTCGCCCTGGTGGACCGCCGGAGCAGCCTGGGCAGCGCCGACGGCGATTCCCGAGAAAGCCAGGAGACCGGCACCGACAACTGCTGCACGCTTGAACTTGCGCATGCTCTCCCTCTCTGCCTGCACGCCCGGCAGGACCCGACGTGCAAATGATCATCTTGCAGGGAGTTCGATGCCGGCCCAGGCGGGAAAGTTCACGCCGTCTCGCGCCTCTTCGGGCCGCTACCTGGCCAACCGCAGGACGAAGGCCGCCCACTGGGCGGGCGGGACGGAGAGCACGGGGCCGCGCCGGTCCTTGGAGTCACGGACGTACACGGCAGCGGGAGCCTGCGCGACCTCGACACAGTTGCCGCCGTCAGAGCCGCTGTAGCTGCTCTTGAACCATGGCAACAGGGACTGTCGCTGCTCGTTGGTCATCGTTTTCCTGCCAAGTTCCGGATGAAAGCGCCCGATTCCTCAACCTTCAGCGCCTGTGACCGCAGCTTGCCATACCGTAGGGCGAATGTACTGACGTGCTTCGAGTCACTCACCACGTGGCCGATGCCCTGCGACTCGAAATACCCGAACTGCTGCCGCTCCTCCGTCTCCACCATCACCATGCCCCCATTGAGCCCGGGATGGAAAGCACGCCCGATCGGCACAACCTGGATGGCCACGTTGCGCAGCGCCCCCAGGTCGAGCAGATGCCGGTACTGCTCCCTCATCACCTCCGGACCGCCCAGCTCCTGCCGCAGCGCCGCCTCTCCGATGACGAAGGAGAAGTCCACCATCGGCCGCTTGGTGAGGATCTTCTGCCTGCTCAGCCGGGCGTCGATGCTGTCCTCGATCGCATCCTCGTCCAGCATGGGCACGTGCCCCTCGAACAGGGCACGCGCGTACCCCTCGGTCTGCAACAGGCCCGGGATCAGCAGCGGGTCCTAGTCGAACCGGCTGACCGCCTCGAGTTCCAGCAGCACGAAGTCACGGAAGAAGGACGGCAGTTTGGCGAAGTCCACATCCTCCTGGAGGGTCGAGAGGACGTCGCCCGCGTCCAGCACCCGCTCGGCCGCCAGGGTGAGCGGCGCCTTCGCGGGGCGGCGGCCCTGCTTCGACGGAGGCGAGCTGTTCCGCCGAGTAACCCAGGAGCGGAGCCAGGGCTTCTTGCGAGTACCCGGCGGCCAGCCGGAACTTGCGCAGCAGTTTGCCGTAGCCGACCCAGATGCCGGGGCGGTCGTCCTCGCGTTTGCGCTGCTGCGGGGTGCCGGCCGTGCGGGGACGGCGCGGCCGTCCTTCTTCCGGTCCGGCTCCGGGGAGGGGGTGCGCTGGTTCGGGTCGGTCATCGCTCTCACGTCCTCGTGCGCCCTCTTACGGGTCTCCGCGTCAACGCCGTCATGCCGTGGGCGGTCACGGCGGACGGCCCGTAAATCCCCGCGCAAGAGCGCGCGTGTGGCCGTACCAACGGCCGGGGGACGCGCTCCTGACCTGGGCCACGCCAGTCGGGTGACGAGACCGTCACGCTATGAATCCGCGAACACAGGAAATTCGCCGGCCCGGGCCACCCCAGGTGGGGGCCGGATCGGAGGTGCCGTCGGCCACGTTCTGCGTGCAGCTCAGTTCGACTCGGCGCGGCGCGCGGCTCGCGCGGCTGCTCGCGACGCAGTGGCTGGACGAGCACGCGGTCCCCTACCGCAGCACGTCCTCGCACCATGCGGCGCTGGTCGTGGCGGAGCTGGCGGCGAACGCCGTACGGCACTGCGGCGGCGTCGGCCGGGACTTCCGGCTGCGCCTGACGTTGACCGGGACGGCGTCCGCCGGGCGGCGGCTGCGGGTGGAGTCACGGACGCACGCGCGGACAAACCGCTGCCGCCCCGGAGGGGGGGCCGAACCGCCGGGCCCGGAGGAGGAGTCCGGCCGCGGGCTGCTGCTGGTGGACGCCCTGGCGGACCGCTGGGGCGACAGGACGGACGACCGGATCACCAAGACCCTCTGGGCGGAGTTGGCGCTGCCGGGTGAGCGGCAGAGTGCTCTGCCTGATTCCCACAAGACAGCTCCATAAGAGCACCCAACTCAATGGGTTGGCTTGGTCTTGGTGGCCGTCTTCGGTTACCGAGCCGGCGCTGTCCGAGCTGCGAGGGCTTCGCTATGGATCGTGTCGAATGGCCTTCGGAGCGGATTCAGCCGCTCCAGCCGAAGCCGGAGAGGCGGCCGGGCGAAGCCCGTACTCAAAGCCCGTACTCAAAGGGACGTAGCAGGCCTGAACGACGTCACCCGGCTCACGCCCTGCTGGATACCATCCCGCCCATCCGTGACAGCGAGCGCCGTCGGACGAGGGGCAGATAGTGCGGGGTGCGATCTCGCCGTTCGGTCAGCGCGGCTCCGTCGGACGGGAGCCTCGCAGGAACTGTGTCACCGCGGTGCCCACGAGTCCTTCGAGCCGTGCGGGCTCGATCATGCCGCTGTTGACCATGGAGGTGATCCCCAGAACGGTTGCGTAGATGATGAGTCCGATGTCTTCCGGGTCATCCCCCTCCAACTCGCCGCGCTTCTGGCCGTCTTCGATCAAGTCACTGATCTGGCCGAACGCAGCTGCGGCCGCCTCGGCGACCGCCGTAGCCCCGGGGCGGTGCTTGCTGGAGTTCATCAGCCCCGTCAACGCGGCATTCTCGGTCGCGAATCGGACGTAGGCCGACGCGAATGCGTGCAGGCGGGCGGGTAGATCGTCCTCGTCGCCGATCTCGTTCACCGCGGCCCGCAGCCTCTCACCCAGGCGCATGAAGCCCGACTCGGCGAGGGCATCGAGCAGCGCGCGGCGGTCCGCGAAGTGGCGTCGGGGCGCCGCGTGACTCACGCCGACGTCCCGCGCCAGATCCCGCAGGGAGAGCTGCTCGGCCCCGTGCGCCCTCAGGCTGCGCTCCGCCGCGTCGAGCAGGTCCGTGCGGAGGTTCCCGTGATGGTAGGGCCGCCGCTCGGTGGTGTCAGGCATGGGAGCAGCCTACCGAATGTTTCCATTGACAACAATGTTGTCAATGACTACTCTCGCGGCATGTCCAGATTTCGCCCCGCCGTCCTGCCCAACCTGACCGGCCGCACCGCCGTCGTCACCGGCGCGAACAGCGGAATCGGGCTCGTCACGGCCCGTGCCCTCGCCGAGCACGGAGCGCGGGTGGTCCTGGCCGTACGCGATCCGGAGAAGGGGAAAGCAGCCGCGGCGACCATGACGGGACCGGTCCAGGTTCGCGCCCTCGATCTCGCCGATCTCTCCTCCGTACGGTCTTTCGCCGGCGACACTCCGGGCCCCGTCGATCTGCTGGTCAACAATGCAGGTCTCTCCCTGGGGCCGCTCTCCCGGACCGCGGACGGATTCGAGTTGCAGTTCGGGACCAACCACCTGGGCCACTTCGCCCTGACGAACCTGCTCCTTCCGCGCATCAGGGAGCGGGTCGTCACGGTGGCCTCCCTCGGGCACCGGATCGGTTCCCTGGACTTCACGGACCTCCAGTGGGAGCGCAGGCCCTACCGTCCCCACGCCGCCTATGCGCAGTCCAAGCTGGCCAACCTCCTGTTCGCCGCCGAACTCCAGCGCAGACTCACCCGCGCGGGATCACCCGTCATCTCGACGGCCGCGCACCCCGGCATCTCCTCGACAAACCTGCTGCGAACGGAGAGGAAACCCTCCCTCGGTCTGCGCGTGGAGAAGTTCCTCGTCGGACTCGTGGCCCAAAGCGCAGAGGAGGGCGCCCTGCCCACCCTCTACGCCGCCACCGCGGACCTTCCCGGCGACAGTTATGTCGGCCCCGACCGGCTCTGCGGCATGCGCGGCGCGCCGACGCCGGTCGGACGGTCCACCCGAGCACGTGACGGCTCGGTGGCACGGCGACTGTGGGAGGTGTCGGAGGACCTGACCGGCACGCGCTTTCCCCTGGACCCGTCCGCAATCCCCGCCTCGTGAAAGGGCCCGCCCTCGTGATCCGTCCCCCCGAAGACTCGCGGAAAGACCAGCGGAAGAACCCTCGGAAGGCCGACGAACTCGTCGTCGTCTCCGGCGCCTCGTCGGGCATCGGAGCCGCGACAGCCCGTGCCCTCGCCGCGAGGGGCTACCACGTCCTCGCCGGGGTACGCACCGACAGCGAGGCTGACGCCGTCCGAGCCGACGGCATCGAACCGGTCACCTTGGACATCACCGTCCCGGAACACATCGAGGCCCTCGCCCGGCGGATCGCCGACGACCCTGAGCGACGCGCCCTGCGCGTCCTGGTCAACAACGCGGGGATCGAGATCAACGCCCCCGTCGAGGTGCTCCCCCTTGCTCTGTGGCGCGAGCAGTTCGAGGTGAACCTCTTCGGACACATCGCCGTCATCCAGAAACTCCTGCCCTTCCTGCGGCGGAGCCGGGGCAGAATCGTCAACATCAGCTCCGTGGGCGGGGTGACCGCACTGCCGGTCTTCGGGGCGTACGCGGGAACCAAGTTCGCCCTCGAAGCGGCCAGCGACTCCCTGCGCCGCGAGGTCTCGGCGCACGGCGTGCAGGTCGTCGTCGTCCAGCCCGGCGGCGTCCGGACCGAGATGGCCGCCCGCAGCGGTGACCTCTCTCTCGAACTCGCCGCCGCGATGAGCACCGAGCACCAGCATCTCTACAGTCACCTCATCGAGGCGACGGTGGCGTCCAACACAGCCTTCCTCGAACGCGCCCTACCGGCGGCGAAGGCCGGGATGAAGATCGCGAGGGTGGCGACCACACCCCGCCCGCGCGCCCGTTACACCCTCGGCACGGACGCCGCCTTCATCATCCCCCTCACACGATTCCTGCCGGCCCGTCTGGTGGACACCATCCTCACCATGAGCCACCGGACCCGGAACCCGAACTCCGCGCCCCCGCCGGCACCGAGTCGGCAGGGAGTCCTTCATGACCACGCTCGCCAACCGCATTGAACTGATCGAACTCGATCTCACTGGAACCGCACGCGGGCGTGGTCTTGTCCGGTGTCTTCGGCGTGCGACAGTTCCGCAGGTGATGCGGGACGTGGGCGTGTCGGGCGCGTCGCGGAGTGCGGTCGTCCGTGGAGCAGCGGAGATCAACCAGCGAAATCCGCGTCGCCGCTCAGAACCCCGCGCTCGCGGGGGATCCGTCCGCAGAGGCAGACGGCTCAGGTCGACGTCGGGCTCGTGCGGACCGGGCGGCGGTCGCGGGGGCGTTGCAGTGCCGCGAAGTCGTCGTACCAGGCCGTGGTGTGTCCGGTTGCGCCGTCCTCGTGGGCGCGGACAGTGCGGGTGGCGTACACGCTGTTGAGGAGCCAGGGCTGCTTGTCGGGGCCGATGTCGCGGACCATGGCGTCGGCCTGGGCGACTCCGTAGGTGGCCACGGCGAGCTTTCCGGTGTCGCGGAACCGCTGGACCTGGTCCCGCAGGTAGTGCCGGTTCTTGTGGAACCAGGGGCTCGCGGACAGGAAGGCGTCCCATTTCTCCTGGGGGAACGGGGTGTCCACCGCGGTCTTCAGGAGCTGCCAGACCCGGGTGTCCGGGGCGACGTCGTAGCGGCGGGCGAAGCGGGGCGGGATGCGGTCCCGCAGGTGGGCCCGCCAGTGGCGGACGAGGGAGAACTCGGTCGCGAGGAACTTCTGGTCGGAGCGCAGACGGGGGACGACGTAGTCCAGGTAGTGCTGGGCGGCGTCGAGCGAGGTCACGTGCGGGTGGATGTCGACGCCTTCGATCTCCGGAGCGCCGTGGACGAAGCCGAGCCAGCGGCGGGTGGCAGCGGTCCGCTCGGCGGGGTCGTCGAGGTGGTTGAGAGCGCCCATGTACAGGCGGGTGCGGCAGCCTTCGGGGAAGTGTTTCCTGCGGTGGGTGACGACGTGCTCGGCCACGTGCTCGTAGAAGGTGTTGAGGGCCGGGCCTTCGCGGTCGGCGCGCCGGCTCTCCAGGAACGGCTCGTTGCCGATCACCAGGATGTCGACCTTTCCCAGCACCGCGCGGGCCGCCTTCTCCACCCGGGCCAGCTCGGCCTCCATCGCCCGGCTCCCCGGAGCGGGAAGCGCCCGCTGCCGGTAGGGGAACTTCAGCGACAGCACGGTGCCGTAGTGCTGCTCGTGCGCCGCCAGCAGGGCGGCCACCGCGCGCTGTTCGCGGACCGGGCCCCGGTCGGCCTGCGGCATCGGCAGGAAGCCCCGCACCCAGCTCGCGGAGACGCCCCGCAGCCGGGCGAAGCTGACCTCGCCGGGGTCCTCGTTGAAGTTGGCGCCCAGGACGCCGCTGGGCGCCGCTGCCGGGCGCTGCGCGGGACCGCCGTCCTCGTGTCCGCCGTCCCCGTCGCCCTCAGTGCTGCACCCGGCCGCAAGCAGCGCGGCGGCGGACGCACAGAGCAGCAGGCGTCGGCGCGGGATTCCGGGGCTCCCCGGATGCGACGTACGCGGGTCCGGCGGCGGCAGGCGGTGCATCGGGCCCTCCTTCGCGGGTGCCGGGTTCTCCTGCCCTACGACAACGCGAGCACACGGCCTGACGTTCACGGCCGGGGTTGCGGAGATTGCAGGCTGGGGCTGCGCACCGCTGTGGCGGCGGCCTCCTCGAACATGTCGGGCCTGCGAGACTGGTGTTCACTCCATCGTGTGGTGTGTGGGGGCGCAGCCCCCACAGCTGGGGCCGGAGTCGCGTGAAGATCCATCTGGCCTGGCAGCCTTCCGGGAGGATGCTCAACAGGCTCCGCAGGCTGCCGGTCTGCTGGCACAACCGAAGGAACGTGCATGGCAAAGCTCAAGGGCCAGGTGAAGTGGTTCAACGAGTCGAAGGGGCTCGGATTCATCACACCCGCAGACGGCAGCAGGGACGTCTTCGTGCACTTCAGTGCAATCCAGGGCAACGGCTTCAAGACCCTCGCTGAGGGCCAACACGTTGAGTTCGAGATCCAGGACGGTCAGAAGGGCCCGTCCGCAGTCAACGTCCTCGCTCTCTAGGGACGACGAGCGGCCGGTTCCCGTGGCGCTGGCCGCCCGACGCATCAGGTTCTCCAGACATTCTGGCGTGTCTCATGGAAGCGGAGTGAGGCACGTCGGGCCGCAACGGTGATGACGAGCACGAGGCCGCGGACAGGGGCACCGGACAAGGTGCCCCGAGGCTCAGTCCCGCAGGCTGTCCTCCAGGAGGCGGGCCCACTGGGCCACGACGCGCTCGCGGCGGGCGCTGTCGTCGGTGAGCAGGTTGGCGAGACCGAGGCCGCGGGCCATGTCGAGGAGGCCCTGGACGGTCTCGCGGACGCCGGGGCGGCGCTCGTCCACGCCGAGCAGGTCGACGGCCATCCGGTGGGTCTCGCGTCCCATCCGGGCTTCCAGGTCCGTCACACGGGGGCCGAGCTGGGGCTCGTTGGAGGCGGCGACCCACAGGTGCAGCGCGGCGCGGAAGAGCGGCCCGGTGTAGAGGGCGACCAGCGCCTCGACGACGGCACGCGCGCCGGCCGGGGCGGGCAGCTCGCGCAGGGCGCGGGAGCGTTCCTCGGCGACGTATTCGACGGCGGCGGTGAAGAGGTCCTCGCGGGTGGGGAAGTGGTGCTGGGCCGCGCCGCGGGAGACGCCCGCGTGCTCGGCGACGACGCTGACCGTGCTGCCCGACCAGCCGTGTTCGGCCAGGCAGGTCACGGCGGACTCCAGCAGGCGCTGCCGGGTGGCGCGGCTGCGGTCCTGCTTGGGCGCCGCGCCCCGGGCGGTACGGTCCTGCCGCGGCGCCGCAGCACCCCCGGTCCGGCCCTGCTCAGCTCCGGCCCGGCCCTGCTCAGCCGGCGCCGCGCTCCCGTCGGCGCCCGCGCTCCCCGCGGCGCCGCGCGCACCGCCCGCGCCGCCGGTCGTCGTCCGTTCGCGCCCGGCCCGCGTGTTCACCGCACGGGCGCCTGCCGCACTGCCCATCCGGGCTCCCGTCGTTCGAGAAAGGCCGTCATGCCCTCGCGGGCCTCGTCCGACGCGAACAGCCGCGCCGACAGTTCAGCGAGCGTACCGGTGTCCCGGTCGAAGGCGTCCAGCACCTCCCGGGTGACCAGCCGCTTCGACTCCGCGAGGCCCTGCGGGGAGCCCTGCCGCAGCCCGTCCAGGACGGGTGCCAGCGCCTCGTCCGGGTCGTCGGCGGCCAGCGTGATCAGGCCGATCCGGGCGGCCTCGGCGGGGCCGAACCGTTCGCCGGTGAGGTAGTAACGGGACATCGCGCGGGGGTCGGTGCGCGGCAGCACCGGCATGGAGATCACCGCGGGGGCCACCCCGATCCGGGCCTCCGTGAAGGCGAACGTCGCCCCCGGACCGGCGACGGAGATGTCGCAGGCCGCCAGCAGCCCGGTGCCGCCCGCGCGGACGTGGCCGCTGACCCGGGCGACGACGGGCTTGGGGAAGGCCACCACGGTGCGCAGCAGGCGGGCCAGCTCCAGCGGCGCGTCCGTCGGGCCGTCGTGTGCGGTGGCCTCACTCAGGTCGGCACCGGCGCAGAAGGTGTTGCCGGTGTGGGTGAGCAGCACGGCGCGGACGCCGGGGTCGGCCTCGGCGCGCTCCAGTTCCGCGTACAGCTGGGCCACCAGGCGGGTGGAGAGCGCGTTGCGGTTGTGCGGGGAGTCGAGGGTGAGGGTGCGGACGCCGTCGGCGGTGCCGGTCCCCAGCGTTCTCTCGGGCGCGGCCATCAGTAGGACTTCGGCAGGCCGAGGGTCTGGTGGGAGACGTAGTTGAGGATCATCTCCCTGCTGACCGGGGCGATCCGCGCCACCCGGGACGCGGCGATCATCGCGGCGAGCCCGTACTCGCGGGTGAGCCCGTTGCCGCCGAGGGTGTGCACCGCCTGGTCCACGGCCCGCACACACGCTTCTCCGGCGGCGTATTTGGCCATGTTCGCGGCTTCGCCGGCGCCGGTGTCGTCGCCCGCGTCGTAGAGCCGGGCGGCCTTCTGCATCATCAGCCGTGCGCACTCCACTTCGATGTGCGCCTGGGCCAGCGGGTGGGCGATGGCCTGGTGGGCGCCGATCGGCTCCTTCCACACCTGGCGGGTGCGGGCGTACTCCAGTGCCCGCTCGATCGACCAGCGGGCCATGCCCAGCGCGAAGGCGGCCGTCATGATGCGTTCGGGGTTGAGTCCGGCGAAGAGCTGGAGCAGCCCGGCGTCCTCGTCGCCGACCAGCGCGTCGGCCGGGAGGCGCACGTCGTCCAGCACCAGCTCGAACTGCTTCTCCGGCGCGTCGACCGCCATGTCGATCATGTTGTAGGTGAAGCCGGGGGTGTCGCGGGGGACGACGAACAGGCAGGGTTTGAGCTTCCCCGTCCTGGCGTCCTCGGTGCGGCCGACGATCAGAGTGGCGTCGGCGATGTCGACGCCGGAGATGAAGACCTTCCGGCCGGTCAGCAGCCAGCCGCCGGTGGCCGGGTCGCGGCGGGCCGTGGTCGTGATGCGGTGCGAGTTGGAGCCGGCGTCCGGCTCGGTGATGCCGAAGGCCATCTTCCGGGTGCCGTCGGCCAAACCGGACAGCCAGGTGCGCTGCTGCTCCGGGGTGCCGAAGCGGGCTATCACCGTGCCGCAGATCGCCGGGGAGACGACCAGCATCAGCAGCGGGCAGCCCGCGGCGCCGAGTTCCTCCAGCACGATGGACAGCTCCTGGATGCCGCTGCCGCCGCCTCCGTACTCCTCGGGCAGGTTGACTCCCAGATAGCCGAGCTTCGCGGCTTCCGCCCACAGCTCGTCGGTGTGCTTGCCGTCCGCGACGACCTGCGCGAAGTAGTCGCGGCCGTAGCGCTTGCCGAGCGCGGCGACCGATGCGCGCAGTGCGGTGTGCTCCTCGGTTTCGGTCAGGCCGGTCATGTGCGACTCCCTGAGGGTTGCTGGCGCGGTTGCGGTTCCGCCCCGGCCGCGCGGGCCGCGGGCCGGAGCCCTGTCATGGAGTGAGATCGGCTCGTCGGGATGGTGACGGCTCGTCGGGATGGCGGCGGCTCATGGCGTGGCCGCGGCTGGTGGGGTGACGACGGCGAGCACGGCACCCACCTCGACCTGCCGGCCGACCGCGACCCGCAGTTCGGTGACCGTCCCGTCGGCGGGGGCCACCACGCGGTGCTCCATCTTCATCGCCTCCAGCCACAGCAGCGGCTGGCCGGCGGCGACCTCGGCGCCCTCGGCGATCCCCTCGGCCACCCGGACGACGGTGCCGGGCAGTTGGGCGAGCAGCGAGCCGGGCGCGGTGTCGGCGGCGGGCTCGGCGAGCCGCGGCAGGGCGGTGAAGGCGTGGCGTCCGGCGAAGACGCGGTCGCCGTGCACCGCGACGTCGAATCCGCGCCGCACCCCGTCCGCCTCCAGGACGACATGGTCAGCGCGGACGGCGACGGCCCGCACCCCGGGGTGCGCGGCGGGCTCCGGTGCGACGCCGCCGCGGCCCCACACGTACCGCACCTCGTGCTCGGTGCCGTCGCCGTCGAGGTAGCGGCGGCTCGCCGGGGCGGAGGGCAGGTTGCGCCAGCCGCCGACCCGGGCGGCGAGCCGCGGCCTGCCGGGCGCGTCCCGTACGGCCTCGGCCAGCGCGGCGGCCAGCACCGCGTGCCCGGCGCCGCCCGGCGTGTCCGCGGGTTCGGGGGCGGTGAGTCCGGCGAGGTGGCGGTCGTAGAAGCCGGTGTCGAGGCGGCCCGCGGCGACGTCGGCGAAGTCGGGGTGGCGCAGCGACCGCACCAGCAGATCCCGGTTGGTGACCGGTCCGTGCACGGCCGCCTGCTCCAGGGCGCGGGCGAGTTTCCGTACGGCGGCCTCGCGGGTCGGCGCCCAGGCGACGACCTTGGCGAGCATCGGGTCGTAGTGGATGCCGATCAGGCTGCCGTCCTCGACGCCGGAGTCGACACGCACGTGTCCGGCCGCGCTGCCCGGGATCGCCAGCCGCCACAGCCGTCCGGTCTGCGGTGCCCAGTCGCGGGCCGGGTCCTCCGCGTACAGCCGGGCCTCGACCGCGTGGCCGTGCGCGGTGGGCGGACCCTCGGCGGGGAGGGCCGCGCCCTCGGCGATCCGGATCTGCTGGGCGACCAGGTCGAGGCCGAAGACGGCCTCGGTGACCGGGTGCTCGACCTGGAGGCGGGTGTTCATCTCCAGGAAGGAGGGCTCGCCCCGGTCGGAGACGAGGAACTCGACGGTGCCCGCGCCCGTGTAGTCGACGGTGCGGGCGACGGCGACGGCCGCCTCCTCCAGGGTGGTGCGCAGCGCGTCGTCCAGTCCGGGTGCGGGCGCCTCCTCGACGACCTTCTGGTGGCGCCGCTGGAGCGAGCAGTCGCGGGTGCCCAGCGCCCAGACGGTGCCGTGGCCGTCGGCGAGCACCTGCACCTCGACGTGCCGGCCACGCTCCAGATAGGGCTCGACGAAGACGTCGCCGTCCCCGAAGGCGGCGGCCGCCTCGGCGCGGGCGGCGGCGAGTTCGCCGTCCAGTGCGGCACGGTCGCGCACCACGCGCATGCCGCGGCCGCCGCCGCCCGCCGCGGCCTTGACGAGCACCGGCAGGTCGGCCTCCCGCACCCGGTCCGGCTCCAGCGAGGGCGGCAGCGGCACCCCGGTGCCGGCCAGCAGTTTCTTGGCGGCGGTCTTGGAGGCCATGGCCTCGATCGCGGCGGGCGGCGGCCCGATCCACACCAGTCCGGCGGCCTGGACGGCGCGGGCGAAGCCGGCGTTCTCGGAGAGGAAGCCGTAGCCGGGGTGGACGGCGTCGGCGCCCGCGGCGAGGGCGGCCCGCACCACGAGGTCGCCGCGCAGGTAGGTGTCGCCGGGGGCGCTGCCGGGCAGCGGCACGGCGGCGTCGGCCTCGCGGACGTGCGGGGCCTCGGCGTCCGCGTCGGAGTGCACGGCGACGGTGGCGATGCCCAGTTCGCGGCAGGTGCGGAAGAGGCGCCGGGCGATCTCGCCGCGGTTGGCGACGAGGACGGACTGGATCATTCGCTGCTCCCTCTGCGACGGTGCGCGGCTCACATCCGGAAGATGCCGAAGCCGCCGCGGGCCCCGGCCACCGGCGCGGTGTGGATGGCGGACAGGCAGACGCCGAGGACGGTGCGGGTGTCGCGCGGGTCGATGACGCCGTCGTCGTAGAGGCGGCCCGAGAGGAACATCGGCAGCGACTCGCTCTCGATCTGCTGCTCGACCATGGCCCGCAGTCCGGCGTCCGCCTCCTCGTCGAACTCCTTGCCCTTGGCCGCGGCCGACTCGCGCATCACGATCGAGAGCACGCCCGCGAGCTGCTGCGGGCCCATGACCGCGGACTTGGCGCTGGGCCAGGCGAACAGGAAGCGGGGGTCGTAGGCGCGGCCGCACATCCCGTAGTGGCCGGCGCCGTAGCTGGCGCCCAGCAGCACCGACAGGTGCGGCACCTTCGAGTTGGAGACGGCGTTGATCATCATCGAGCCGTGTTTGACGATGCCGCCCTGCTCGTACTCCGTGCCGACCATGTAGCCGGTGGTGTTGTGCAGGAACAGCAGCGGGATGTCGCGCTGATTGGCCAACTGGATGAACTGGGTGGCCTTCTGCGACTCCTCGCTGAAGAGCACCCCCTGCGCGTTGGCGAGGACGCCGACCGGGTAGCCGTGCAGCCGGGCCCAGCCGGTCACCAGGCTCGTCCCGTACAGCGGTTTGAACGCGTCGAACTCCGAGCCGTCCACGATCCGGGCGATCACCTCGCGCGGATCGAACGGCACCTTCAGCTCACCGGGCACCACCCCCAGCAGCTCCTCGGGGTCGTACAGCGGCTCGCGCACAGTGGCCGGGTCCGGATCGGGGTGCGCCTTGCGCCAGTTGAGCCGGGCGACGACCCGCCGGGCGCGACGCAGCGCGTCGGGTTCGTCGAGCGCGTAGTGGTCGGCCAGCCCGGAGGTGCGGGCGTGCATGTCGGCGCCGCCCAGCTCCTCGTCGTCGGCCTCCTCGCCGGTGGCCATCTTCACCAGCGGCGGCCCGCCGAGGAACACCTTGGCACGGTCCTTGACCATGATGACGTGGTCCGACATGCCGGGGATGTAGGCGCCGCCCGCCGTCGAGTTGCCGAACACCACGGCGATGGTGGGGATGCCCGCCTCCGAGAGCCGGGTGAGGTCCCGGAAGAGCGCGCCCCCGGGGATGAAGATCTCCTTCTGGCTGGGCAGATCGGCGCCGCCGCTCTCCACCAGGCTGATGCAGGGCAGCCGGTTGGCGTAGGCGATCTCGTTGGCCCGCAGCGCCTTCTTCATCGTCCACGGGTTGCTGGCGCCGCCCCGGACGGTGGGGTCGTTCGCGGTGATCAGGCACTCGACGCCCTCGACGACGCCGATCCCGGCCACCAGCGAGGCGCCGGTGGTGTAGTCGCTGCCCCACGCGGCCAGCGGCGACAGCTCCAGGAACGGGGTGTCCGGGTCGAGGAGCAGTTCGATCCGCTCGCGGGCCGGGAGCTTGCCGCGTTCGCGGTGCCGTGTCAGATACTTCTCGCCGCCGCCGGCGAGCGCCGCGGCCTGCTCGGTGTCGAGCTCGGCCAGCTTGGCGAGCATCGCGGTGCGGTTGTCGGCGTACTCCGGCGCCGCGGTGTCCAGGGCGCTGCGGAGGGCGGCCGGGCCGGGCGGTCCCGCGGGGCCTGTGCCGGTGCCGGGTGCGGTGCCGACCGGGCCGGGGCTCGTCGCTGGGCTCATGGGAGGAACACCTCCGGTATGTCGAGGTGGCGGGCGCGCAGCCATTCGCCGAGCGCCTTGGCCTGCGGGTCGAACCGGTGCTGGGAGGCCACGCCCTCGCCGAGGATGCCGTCGATCACGAAGTTGAGCGCCGCGAGGTTGCGGAACTCATGCCGGGTGACGGACAGCTCCCGCACCTCGGGCAGGAGCACGCGCAGCCGGTCGGTGGTCAGGGTCTCCCGCAGCCACGCGTAGAGGTCCGGGTCCGCGCCGTACGCCCACACGCCGATGTTGGCGCTCCCGCCCTTGTCGCCGCTGCGGGCCCCGGCGACCAGGCCCAGCGGGGCCCGGCGGGTGGCCGGGGCGCCGGGCGGGGGCGCTTCGGACGGGGGCTCTTGGGTCGAGGGCGAGGGCGAGGGCGCGGGCGCGGGCGCGGGCGCGGGCGCGGGCTGCGACGCATCGTCCGGCGGCCCGGACTGCCCCCCGTCGTCCGGCGATGCGGGCGGCTGCCGCCGGGGGGCGGCGGGGAAGGAGACGTCCAGCCGCGTGCCGTCCGGCAGCACCGCCACGTGCGGCACCGACTCCGCGTCCGTGTACGCCGCCTCGAACACGCCGTACGGCGCCCCGCGCGCGGGCGGGGCCGTCACATGGAAGCCGGGGTAGCTCGCGAGCGCCAGCTCGATCGCCGGGCCGGAGACGGCGCGGCCGACCGCGCTCTCCTCCGGGTCCCGCACCACCAGCCGCAGCAGTGCGCTGGCCTCCTCCTCGACCGCGGCGTCGGCCCGGTCGGTGCGGGCGAGGCTCCAGTCCACCTGGGCCGGGCGCCGTGTCCCGGGGCGGGAGAGGGCGGTCTCCATCTGCTCGCGCACCAGGTCCGCCTTGGCGGGCACGTCGAGCCCGGTCAGTACGAAGGTGACCTCGTTGCGGTAGCCGCCCAGCCGGGTGAGGCCGACCTTCAGGCTCTCCGGGCGGGGCTCGCCGCGGACACCCTCGATCCGCACCCGGTCGGTGCCCGCCTGGACGAGCCGCACGGAGTCCAGGCGGGCGGTCACGTCGGGGCCCGGATAGCGCGGCCCCGCGGTCTCGTAGAGGAGTTGCGCCGTGACGGTGCCGACGGTGACCGCGCCGCCGGTCCCGGGGTGCTTGGTGAGCACCGCGGAGCCGTCCTCCGCGAGTTCCGCGAGCGGGAAACCGGGGTGGCGCACGTCGATCCCGTCCCGTACGAAGAAGGCGTAGTTGCCGCCGGTCGCCTGCGTCCCGCACTCCAGCACGTGCCCGGCGACGACGGCCCCGGCGAGCCGGTCCCAGTCGTCGTCGGCCCAGCCGAAGTGCGCCGCGGCGCAGCCGCTGACCAGCGAGGCGTCGGCCACCCGTCCGGTGACGACGACATCGGCACCGGCCCGCAGGCAGGCGCTGATCCCGGCGCCGCCCAGGTAGGCGTTGGCCGTCAGCACGCCCTCGCCCCAGTCGCGTGCGGCGAGCAGGTCATCGCCCTCCACGTGGGCGACCCGCGCGGGCACGCCGACGCGTTCGCTCAACTCCCGTACCGCGTCGGCGAGGGCCGCCGGGTTGAGGCCGCCCGCGTTGGTGACGAGGGTGACGCCGCGGTCCCGGGCCAGGCCCAGTCCCGTCTCCAGCTGCCGCAGGAACGTCCTGGCGTAGCCGCGCGCGGGGTCCTTGAGCCGGTCACGGCCCAGGATCAGCATGGTCAGCTCGGCGAGGTAGTCGCCGGTGAGGACATCCAGCGGGCCGCCGGTCAGCATCTCGGTGAGCGCGTCGGCGCGGTCGCCGTAGAAGCCGGAGGCGTTCCCGATCCGCAGCGGCTCGCGCGGGGCGGGCTCCGGTGCCGTCATGCCTCTCCCTCCCGTCCCTTCCGTACCGCGAAGCCGCCTGGCGCCCGGCCGGCGCCGGGCGGCCCCGCGAACGCCTGCGCGATGCCCAGCCAGCGTTCCGCCTCGGCGCCCTCGGCCCGCAGAGCGGTGTCGTCGCGGTGCACCCGCTGGGTGGCCAGCAGGCAGAACTCCAGGGCGCTGCCGGTCACCCGCTGCGCCGCGTCCTCGGGGCCGTGGGCCCACACCTGGCCGCCGGGTCCGGTCACCTCCACGCGGAACGGCTCGGCGGGCGGCCGGAGTCCGTGCGCGGCGTAGCCGAAGTCGCGGGCGCGCACCCCGATACGGACGATGTGCCGCAGCCGGGCGGTCGGCTCACGTGCGGCGCCGAGCGCGTCGGCGACGTCGGTGCCGTGCGCCCAGGTCTCCATGAGTCGCGCGGTCGCCATGCTCGCCGCACTCATCGACGTCCCGAACCAGGGCAGCCGTTCCCGGGGCGGCTGCGCGGTCGGCACCGCGGCCAGCGCTTCGGCCAGCGCGGTGCGTCCGGTCCGCCAGCGGGCCAGGATCTCGGCGGGCGGCCGCCGGGCGCCCTCGGCCGCGGTGTCGTCGATGAAGGTGGCCGCCGCGTCGGGGCGGGCCGCCATCTCCTCCACCCGGCGGCGGAAGGCCGCCGGGTCGGTGGCGGCGAGCAGCGCCTGCTCGTCAGTCCAGGCCAGGTGGGCGATCTGGTGGGCGACCGTCCAGCCGGTGGCCGGTGTCGCCGCCGTCCAGCGTTCCGGGGGCAGGTCCGCGACCAGCCGGTCCGCCTCCGCGCTCTCGGCGCGCAGGTCCGCCAGTACTTCGCCGAGCACGTCCGCCGCTGAGGCCACAGCCCCGCCCTCCCCTCCACGGTGCGGCCCGCCGGGGGTGGCACCGCCCCGCGGACGCGCCCGATCGCCGTCCGTGGCACCGAGACTGGCAGCCGGTGCAAAAACAAGCAAGCGTGCTTGCATGACTTTTTCCGGGTGCCCCGCCGATCCCCTCGGGTAGCCCTCGGGCGGACATCCGCGGCAGACGACCGCACGGCGCGACGCCGCGCCGAGACATCCGGCAGGCCGGAAGAGAGGGCGGACCGTGGTGGCCACCGACAGCTCCCGACGCGCGCACCGCACCATGCCGCTGCACCGCCTGGACGTCCCCGCGCCGCGCCGACTCCCCTTCGCCATCGGCACCTTCGACTCGATCGGCCCGCTCTCCCGCGCCGCCTACCCGCACCGGCACACCTTCCACGAGATCGCCTACGTCACCGGCGGCAGCGGCACCCACGTCATCGACCTGCGGCGGTGGACACTGCGTCCACCGCACCTGTGCTTCATCACGCCCGGCCAGTCGCACCACTGGCAGCAGCACGAGCAGGTGCAGGGCTGCGTGGTCCTGTTCGACGAGGCGTTCCTGCTCGCCCACCCCGGCGACCGCACCCTGTTACGCCGGCTCAGCGCGCACCCCTCCCTGCCGCTGTCCCCGCCGGCGGCGGCCCGCGTGGAGGAACTGCTGGCCGGGATGCGCACCGAGTACGGCCAGGCGCAGCCCGGCATGCGCACCGTCCTCCAGGCGTACCTGCACATCCTGCTGGTCCAGGCCGACCGCCTACCGGCCCAGGAGCACCCCGGAGGCGCACCGGACGGCGAGGCCGCCTGCTCCCGGCCCGCAGCCGTTGCCGGGCAGTTCGTCCGACTGCTGGAGCGCCCGGAGGCCGCCGCGGCCCGCACGGTCACAGCCTGCGCCGCGGAACTGGGCGTCTCCGTGGGCTATCTGAACACCGCCGTCCGCGCGGGCACCGGCCGGACGCCGGGGGAGCTCATCCGGCACGCCCACGTACTGGAGGCCAAGCGGCTGCTGGCCGGGACGGCCATGACGGTGCGCCAGGTGGCGCACGAGGTGGGCTTCGCCGACCCCGCCTACTTCTGCCGCTTCTTCCGCCGCGAGACCGGCGCCAGTCCGGGCGAGTTCCGGCGCGAGAACCACGGGACGCCCGGCGGCGACGAAATCACCACGCTCCGGTAGCTCCGTCCATCGACCCCCGCGCCCGCCGCCCGTAGCGTCGTCTCCACTCGGCCGAACCCGGCCGGACGCGTCCGTCCCCCGCACTTCCCCCCATCCAGGAGAGCGAGGAACCGACCATGTCCCACACGGACGACGACCAGCCGGCGCCCGGCCGCCGCCGCGGAGTGAGCCGCAAGAGCGTGCTGCGGGCCGCGATGGCGGCCGGGCCCGCGGCGGTACTCGTGGGCGGCGCCGCAGGCGGCACCCCGGCGCTCGCCCGCGACCAGCGCGGATCCGGGGAGCGGCTGGCCCCGACCCCCTCCTGCGACGACGGCGACGACCCGACGCCCCCGCAGACCGAAGGCCCGTACTTCAAGCCCTACTCGCCCGAGCGGGACTCGATCGTGCCGCCGGGTACCCCGGGGACGCCGCTGGTGGTCAGCGGCTATGTCTTCGGACGGAACTGCGCCCCGCTGGCGCACGTGCTGCTCGACTGGTGGCAGGCGGACCCGAACGGCGCCTACGACAACAGGGGGTACCGGTTCCGGGGCCACCAGTACACCGATGGGCAGGGCGCCTTCCGGCTGACCACCCTGCGGCCCGGCCTGTACCCGGGGCGCACCCGGCATCTGCACGTCAAGGTGCAGGCGCCCTACCGGCCGGTGCTCACCACCCAGCTCTACTTCCCCGGTGAGCCGCGCAACGGTACGGACGCGATCTTCGATTCCCGGCTGCTGATGGACGTCCGGACCGAAGGCGGCGGACTGGCGGGCTCGTTCGACTTCGTGGTGAACGCCTGAGCCGCCATTGGTCACGGGTCTGCCCCGCAGAGGCCTGCCCAGTGGGCTGAACCGCGGCAACCGGCCCTCCCCCGCACGGGGAACCCCGATTCATCCCGGTGACAAGTGCGTGCACAGGCTGCGGACGGAGACCGTGGCATGCCGGATCACGGCCACCGGAAAGACTGCCGGAGACCATGACCGGAACCGTCCAACCGGGCACGAAAGAACGCAAGCACTCGACAGTGGGGCCCGGCTCCGGATTCGCCGGATCCGGGACCGGGCCCCTTCCGGGCTCTGTCACGAGGCGGGGCCGGTCGTGAGGAAACGTGCCACACCTGCGCGGTCGGCCCCGCGGATCGCCGGGCACGTCCGCTGCGCGCTGCATTCGCTGCGCGCGCTCGCAACACGCGCGCTCGCAACAATCGTGTCCCGATCCGTCCTCCATCGTTCACTGCGGAGGAATCGTCGCCCTCCCGTCCTGCCGGCCGCGAACCCGGGCCAGCAGATGATCGACAGCGGGGCGGAGCGAGGTGGAGTCCGCGGTCGACGCCCAGGTCTCGATGCCCACAGGCTGACCGCCGTCTCGTTGGATTCCGTCGACCAGACGCGCAAGGTCCTCTTGGTGGAGCGTGCCGTTGACGAAGAGGTACGCAGCGCAGTCCACCTCCCGCGCCCGCCGGACGAAGCTGTCCAAGGAAGCCGCTTCGACGTGACCCGACTCGTCCAAGGCGTAGGCGGCGAAGACACCGATCCGCACGCCATCGGGCTGCGCCACCAGGACCGCGAGCGGCCGGCCCAAACCCGCGTCGAGGTTGCGTTCCACCTCCTCGCCCTCACGGCGTGCGACCTCGACGGCGTCGACGACCCGGTTTTCGAAGAGTGAGATCTCCACGGCATGAACCTCTGGGTCCCGGTCGGTCACCGGGTTGAGTTTCTTGAGGATGTTCAACGTCGCTTGAGCCTGCTCGGTCAGCCCGGAGCGGGCTTGTTCGGCAGCTTGTCTGCGCAATTCCGACATCGTGAACTCCCAGTCGCCGAATCGAACACTTTCGAGGGTCCGGCCGCTCAGAGCCATCAGCAGGAACAGTCCACCGATCACAACCAAGGTGGCGCAGCCCGCCTGGTTCTCCGAGAGGAACACCGCCGCCGTCCCAGCCCCTGCAAGTACGCTCCCGGCCACCCCGGCCGCAGGCCGCTCCCACCTGTGCAACTGCCCTAAACGAACGGGGCGCGCCCCGTCCTGCCCCGTCGAACTCTCCACCACTCTCGGCATGCCTGGAGCTTAGGTCGTATTCGCTGGGCAGGCGGGTGCTTACCGAACTCCTGAGCGCACAGAGCATGTGGAAGGCTCGGCGGGAGCTCGTCGTGCTCACCCGTGCCGGGAGCACCGATCGATGCGTCTTCGAGGAGCGGCAGTTGAAGCGGCGGGTCCGGGGGACGGCACCCCCGGGCCCGCCGGTAGGTCACTCCCCGGCGGCCGGGTCCCCGGCGGGGCCGGCGGCCGGATCGGCGGACGAGTCCGAGGACGCGTCCGCCGCGGCGGCAGCCGGGCCCGCGGTCAGGCCCTCGGCCAGCACCTCCGCCAGGTGCCGGCTGCGGAAGCCGCCCAGCTGGTCCATCTGGGTGCGGCAGGAGTAGCCGTCGGCGAGGATCTCGGTGCCCGGCTCGGCGGCGCGCAGGGCCGGGAGGAGCTGGTCCTCGGCGCAGGCCGCGGAGACCTCGTAGTGGCCCTTCTCGAAGCCGAAGTTGCCGGCCAGCCCGCAGCAGCCGCCGCTGAGGTCGCCGACCAGGCCCGCCCGGTCCCGCAGCCGCCGCTCGGCGGCGTCGCCGATGACGGCGTGCTGGTGGCAGTGGGTCTGCCCGGCGACCGGCCGGTCGATCCGGGGCGGTTCCCAGTCGGGTGCCTGCTCCTCCAGGGTCTGCGCGAACGTGCGGACGGCTTCCGCCAGCCGCTTCGCACGGGGGTCGTCGCCCAGCAGCTCGGGGACGTCCGTCTGCAGTGCCGCCGCGCACGGCGGCTCCAGGACGGCCACCGGCAGGCCCGCGTCCAGGGCCGGTTCCATGACGTCCAGGGTGCGCCGCATCACCGCGCGGGCCCGGTCGAGCTGGCCCGTGGAGACGTAGGTGAGGCCGCAGCACACCTGCTTCGGCGGCACCACCGGGCGCAGCCCGGCGTCCCGGAAGACCTGCACGGCGGCCGAGCCGGCCTCGGGGGAGAGGTAGTTGGTGAAGGTGTCCGGCCACAGCACGACCGGCTTGCCGCCGTCGGCGGCACGGTCGGGCTGCTTGCGCCACCAGTGGGTGAAGGGCGTGCGGGGCAGCGCCGGGATGTCCCGCTCCGGCGCCAGCCCGCCCAGCCGCTTGGCGAGGGCGGCCAGCGGCGGCACCTTGGCGCCCGCGTTCAGCAGCGGCACGGTGCGGGTGGCGGCGGCCAGCCGCAGCCAGCGCGGCAGCCAGCCCATCGAGTAGTGCGCCATCGGCCGGCGCTTGCCCGGAGTGCCGGACGCGGCGTCGCCCTCGTAGTAGTGGTGCATGAACTCGGCCTTGTAGGTGGCCATGTCGACGCCCACCGGGCAGTCGCTGCGGCAGCCCTTGCACGACAGGCACAGGTCGAGCGCGTCGTGCACCTCCTCGGACTGCCAGCCGTCGGTGACGACCTCCCCGGCGAGCATCTCGTGCAGCAGCCGGGCCCGTCCGCGGGTGGAGTGCTTCTCCTCGCCGGTGGCGCGGAAGGACGGGCACATCACGCTCGCCCCGGCCGACTCGTTCCGGCACTTGGCGACGCCCACGCAGCGGCGGACGGCGGCGGAGAAGTCACCGCCGTCGTGCGGATAGCCGAACTCGACGTCGACGGGCTTGCGCGGCAGCGGCGCGAACCGCAGGTTGGCGTCCAGCGGATCCGGCCGGACGAGCACACCCGGGTTGAGGCCGGCCGCCGGGTCCCACAGGTCCTTGAACCGGCCGAAGAGCCCGACCATCTCCTCGCCGTACATCCGGGTCAGCAGCTCGGCGCGGGCCAGACCGTCGCCGTGCTCGCCGGAGAGCGAGCCGCCGTGCGCCACCACGACGTCGGCGAGCGCGGTGGAGAAGTCCCGGAACTTCGCGATGCCCGCCTCGCCCAGCAGGTCGAAGTCGATCCGCACATGGATGCAGCCGTCCCCGAAGTGCCCGTAGGGCAGCCCGCGCAGCCCGTACTCGCCCAGCAGCTTGCGGAAGTCCCGCAGATACGCGCCGAGCCGGGCCGGGGGGACGGCGCAGTCCTCCCAGCCGGGCCACGCCTCCGCGCCGTCCGGCATCCGGGTCGCGGTGCCCGAGGCGTCCTCGCGTACCCGCCACAGCGCGCGCTGCCCGGCCGGTTCGGTGACCAGCGTGTGGTCGGTGGTGCCCTCGCGCGCCGCACGGCACAGCTGTTCGGCGTTGGCCCTGGCCTGCGCCGCGTCGTCGCCGCCGACCTCCACGAACAGCCAGGCGCCGCCCCTGGGCAGGGAGGCCCGCGCCGCGTCGCCCACCAGGTCGTTGGCCATCCCCTCGACGGTCAGCGGACCGTAGGGCAGCAGCCCGGCGGCGGCCTCGGCCGCCGCGGACTCGTCCGCGTAGCCGAGCACCGCCAGCACCCGTGCGCCGGGGGTCGGCACCAGCTTGACGGTGGCCCGGGTGAGCACGCCCAGGGTGCCCTCGCTGCCGGTGAAGGCGCGCGCCCAGTCCTCGCCCTTCTCGGGCAGCAGCTCGTCGAGCGCATAGCCGGAGATCCGGCGCGGGAGTTCGGGGAACCCGGTGCGCAGCCGGGCCAGTTCGCCCTGGACCAGCGAGGAGGCTCCGGCGCGCAGCCGCTTCGGAACACCGGAGCCGCCCCGCGCGAGCCGGGCCCGCTCGCCGCCGTAGGTGAGGACCTCCAGCTCGTGCACGTTGTCGGCGGTGGTGCCCCAGGCGACCGAGTGGGAGCCGCACGAGTTGTTGCCGATCATCCCGCCGAGCGTGCAGCGCGCGTGTGTCGAGGGGTCGGGCCCGAAGGTGAGCCCGTGGGCTCCGGCGGCCCCGCGCAGATCGTCCAGGATGACGCCGGGACGCACGACGGCGGTACGGGCCTCCGGATCGAGGTGCTCGATGGTGCGTTGGTGCCGGGTGAAGTCCAGCACGACGCCGAGTCCGGTCGCCTGCCCGGCGATGGAGGTGCCCGCGCCGCGCGCCACCACGGGCACGCCCTGCTCTCGGCAGACGGCCAGCACGGCCGCCACGTCGTCGTCGTCCTTCGGCGCCACCACGCCCAGCGGCACCCGCCGGTAGTTGGAGGCGTCCATCGTCATGAGTGCTCTGTCCTGGGCGCCGAACTCCACCTCACCGCCGCGCACCGCGGCGCGCAGTGCCCGCTCCAGCTCCTGTGCGTCTGCCCTACGTGCGTCTCCCATGGGCACAGCGTGCACGTTGGAGCCCGCCCCGCGCTGCCCTTGCGGGATCTTTCGTGTCTGTGGTCCGCGTCACGCTGCCGCCTCCCCGCCGAAACGGGTCCCACCTGCGGAAAGACCGGTCTTTGTCAGCCCGCCGATCTGGCCGAGAGGCGGCTGCGAAGCTGTCCACCCCGGCCATTGAAGAGCGGCCGGAGAGGGGCGGCCGACGCGACGTGGGCCCTCCCCCGTACGGGTCGGGACTCATCCCTCGTACGGGTCGGGTGCGGTGAACGTCTCCAGCAGCCGGGGCGGCGCCGCCTGCTTCCAGGAGTCGACGACGATGTCCCGCAGCTCCGCCATGTCCTCCAGGGCCGCCAGCCGGGCCCGCACCCAGTTCGAGCCCGCCTCGTGCGGCGGCACCCAGAACTTCTCCGGCTCGGCCGCGATCAGCTCGCCGCGCTCCAGCTTCGGGCAGCGCGCCGCGAAGGAGGACTCGTCGTCGGGCATGGTCAGGAACATCTTCCCCGCCACCCGGAAGGTCGGCATGGACCACGCCTCGACCTCCTTGCTCTCGGGCAGCGCGAGCGCGAGGCGGCGCACATCGTCGGGACCGGGTCTGTGACCTGCTGTCATGCGCCCAGCTTATGGTCCGGAGCCCGGTCCGCACCGGCCCCCGGCGGATCCGCCGCCTGTCTCAGGCGCTGGACGGCTGCCGATGCGGTCTGGACGGCGGCACTAGGCTGACCCTCGTGGCTGATCTCCAGATTCCCGCTGACCTCAAGCCCGCCGACGGCCGTTTCGGCTCGGGCCCCAGCAAGGTGCGTCCGGAGGCGCTCAGCGCCCTGGCTGCGACCGGTACCTCGCTCATGGGCACCTCACACCGGCAGGCGCCCGTCAAAAACCTGGTCGGACAGGTACGTGACGGCGTACGGAACCTCTTCTCGCTGCCGGACGGGTACGAGGTCGTACTCGGCAACGGCGGCTCCACCGCCTTCTGGGACGTGGCGACCCACGGTCTGATCGAGAGCCGGTCCCAGCACCTGTCGTTCGGCGAGTTCTCCTCCAAGTTCGCGAAGGCCGCCAAGCAGGCGCCCTGGCTGGGCGAGCCCAGCGTCATCCAGAGCGACCCGGGCACCCATCCGGAGGCCCGCGGCGAGCAGGGCGTGGACTCCTACGCGCTGACCCACAACGAGACCTCCACGGGCGTGGCCATGCCGCTGCGCCGGGCGCCGGGCGCCGACGACGGCGCGCTGGTGCTGGTGGACGCCACCTCCGGGGCCGGCGGGCTGCCGGTCGACATCACCGAGACGGACGTCTACTACTTCGCGCCGCAGAAGTCTTTCGCGGCCGACGGAGGACTGTGGATCGCGGTCTTCTCACCCGCCGCCATCGCGCGCGCGGAGCGGATCGCGGCCTCGGACCGGCACATCCCGGCCTTCTTCGACCTGCAGACGGCGATCGACAACTCGCGCAAGAACCAGACGTACAACACCCCGGCGCTGGCCACGCTCTTCCTGCTCGGCGAGCAGCTGGACTGGCTCAACGGGCAGGGCGGCCTGGAGTGGGCCGTCTCCCGCACCGCCGACTCCTCGGCGCGGCTCTACAACTGGGCGGAGAAGGCGTCCTACGCGACGCCCTTCGTCACCGACCCGGACCAGCGCTCCCAGGTCGTGGGCACCATCGACTTCGCGGAGAGCGTGGACGCCGCCGAGGTGGCCAAGGTGCTGCGGGCCAACGGCATCGTGGACACCGAGCCCTACCGGAAGCTGGGGCGCAACCAGCTGCGGGTCGCCATGTTCCCGGCGGTGGAGCCGGCGGACGTGGAGGCGCTGACCGCATGCGTCGACTGGGTGATCGAGCGCCTCTGACGGCCTCGGAGCACCGGAGCGCCGGACGGGCTACGCGGTAGCCCGTCCGGCGCTCGCGTGCGGCCGCGGCGCATCCCCGCGCCCGCGATCGGGTACGGGATGCCGCATGAGCACTCCCAGCACCGGTTTTCAGCTCTTCGCCCGGGAACGGCGGGTACGGCTGACGACCTACGAGAGGGAAGGCACGCCTTTCGGGCACGGCGCGCAGATCGCCGTCGAGGGGGACCGCGCGTATGTGCGCACGCACGCCCGGGCCCGGCAGCGGGAGCACATCGAGCGCTACCCGGAGGTCGAGCTGGCCGCCGCCACCCTGACCGGCACGCCCGCCGGGGCGCCGATGAAGGCCCGGGTGCGGGAGCTGCGGGACAGCGAGGCCCGGCACGCCGCGGCCCAGCTCGCCCGCAGACATCCGCTCACCCAGGGTTTCCTGGTGCCGCTCGGCTACCGGCTGATGTTCGACCGGCCGGTCCACTACGAGCTGCGGCTGGTCGGCGAGTAGCCGCGCGGCTGCCAGGCGTCGGCCCCCCACCGGGGCGGACCGTTCGCCTGCCGGGGTTCGTCCGTCGGGGTCCGCCTTACCGGAGGTTGTCCGCCGGGGCCCGTCCGTCAGCCGGCGGGGTCCGCCGTTCACCTGCCGAGGTGCTGGAACCTGCGGACGGCCAGCGGCAGGAAGACGGCCGTCAGCGCCGCCGGCCCCCGGACCGGGGCGGACAGGGCCGGGATGCCGGCCGCCTGCCGTGCATCGGCCCGGCGGCGGGCCGCGCCGGAGGCGGTCAGTCGCGGCGGCGGGTGAAGAGGCGGCGCAGCCCGAACCAGATGATCAGCGCTGCGACGAAGGTCCCGGCGCCCAGCGCCAGGTTGCGGTCGTCGTCCGCCGAGGAGCCCTCGCCGCCGTCCTTCCCGTGCGACGCGGAGTCCGCGGAGCCGTCCTCGCGGGCGGCGGGCGGCACCGCCTCACCCTCCAGGCGTGCGGGCTCGACACCGCTGTTCGTGCCCTCGGAGCCGTACATCAGCGTCCGTCCGTCGTTCGCGAAGGTCACCGACTCGCCCTGGCGTTGCAGCGGCACCGGAACGGAACCGATCTTCTCCGGCTTGCCGTTCCGCCAGGTGTAGCCGTAGGCGCTGAAGTAGCCGCGCAGCACCAGCCGGGTGCCGTCCGGGGAGAAGGCGCCGTCCGTCGCCTCGAAGTCGATTTTCGCCACCCGCGAGAAGGTGTTCACGCCGTTCGGGTCGAGCTTCTCGGGTCCGGCGTAGACGCCGCCCTTGCCCTTCGCGCTCTTGCTCGCGATGTAGACGCGCCCCGTCTTGGGATGGACCATCAGCGACTCCGCGTTCCGCGGGCCGCCGTCGTAGCGGACGGTGTAGCGGGTGGGGGTCACCGTCACCTCCCCGCGCAGTTCCTTCGGTTCGGGGAAGCGGTAGATCCACACCTCGGGCCAGGTGCCGTCCAGGTTGTCGCCGATGTCGCCGACGTAGAGGTCGCCGTCCGGGCCGAGGGAGATCGCCTCGACGTCGCGGGGCTCGATACCGCTGAGCGTCACGCGGCAGACGGTCTTGCCGGTGGAGCTGTCGACCGCGTACACGTACGGGCCGTCGTCGGAGTCGTTGTGCGTCCAGTAGACGCCCTTGTGGGCGCGGCTGGCCGCGAGGCCGCTGGACTCGGTGATGCGGGAGTCGCGGATGGTGAAGCCCTCCGGGCCGTCCGCGGCGGCGGCGACGCCCGGGGACGCCGTCATCGCGCCCAGCACCACGGCGACCGCCGCCCCGACCCCGACCCCACGCATACGCACAGACATGGCACCCAGTGTCCAGCATCACGGTGCGGGGCGTGTCGGCATCCCGGAGGATATGCGGATGCGCGTTCTCTTCGTCGGCGACTCCATGACGATCGGCGCGCCCGGCGCCCACACCTGGCGCTACCGGATGTGGCAGCACCTCACCCGCACCGCGCCCAAGGGCGGCTGGTCGATCGTCGGCCCCCGCACGGCACTGCACGGTGGCGGCGACGGCTACGCCGATCCGCGCTTCCCGCCGCACGCGCGGGCCCATCTCGCGGACTGGGGTGCGGGGTGGGTGCACATGGCGCCGGTCGTGGAGGAGGTGGTCGCGGCCCACGGCGCGGACACGCTGCTGGTCTCGCTCGGGCTGATAGACCTCGGGTTCTACACGGATCCGGCGCAGACGCTGGAGAACGTCGAACTGTTCCTGACCCGGGCGCGGGCCGCCGACCCCGCGCTGCGCGCGGTGTTGCTGCCGGTCCTGCCCAACATCCGCGCGGTGACCGACGCCGGATTCGCCGCCTCCTGTGCGCACTTCAACACGCTGCTGGCCAAAGTGGTGGCGGAGCGGTCGGAGCCGCGGTCGCCGCTGCTGCTGGCCTCGGCCCCGGAGGACTGGTCCCCGCGGCGGGACACCTACGACGGCACCCATCCCTCGGCCGCGGGCGAGCACCGGATGGCCGCCGCCTTCGCCGAGGCGCTGCACCAGGCGTGGGGTGTGGGAGGCCGCTACCGCGCCGGAGCGGCATGAAGCACGGCCGGGCCGGACGGAGCAGTCGGAGCGGCCGGGCGACCGGGGGGCGGGGGGCGAAGGGAGCGCACGACCGCGAACCGCGCGGTGCGAGCGCACCGCGCGTGAGAGTACGGCGACACCCGTACACATACGCCAAGATCCGTCAAGTACGGTCAAGTGCGGCAATATCCAGCCAAGAGCCGCATCTTTCACGTCGGAACCTGCCACGGGTCGACGCACAGGGCACCATCAGGGGGACCACTGGGCCAGACTGGCTCCTTGTGTGCCGCGAACACCCCGAGTGCGATGGTTTGGGCCATTACACGGGGTGCTCGCGGCATCCCCCGACTAATGCACGCGAGCGCGCACTAAGTGTTCGGAACAGTAATCGGAATCCCAGCCTCGACGCAACGCGGAGCCATGACTCCTCCAGAACCGCAGGAATCCGACCGGCCGCCGGAGCAGCCGCGGCCGCACGGCGCCACCCGCCCCGGCGGACGCACAGCGCGCACCCGGGCAGCCGTACTCGCCGCGGCCTGGGACGAGCTGGGTACCCAGGACCTCGCCTCGCTCACCATCGAGCGGATCGCCCAGCGCTCAGGAGTGCACGCCGCCACGATCCGGCGCCGCTGGCGGACCGTCGAGGGCGTCATCAGCGACCTGCTGAGCCGGAGCGGTGGAACGATCCCGGTGCCCGACACCGGCAGCCTGCGCCAGGACCTGCACGCCCTGGCACGCTCCCTCGCCGACTTCTACACCCAGCAGCGCAACCAGCGGCTGATCGAGGCCATCGTGACGGCCGCGACCCGCGACCCCGGCGCCGCCGAGGTGCTGCAGACCGTCCTCGGGGGCCGCGTCCGGCACGTCGCCTCCCTGGTGGACCGCGCCGCCGAGCGCGGCGAGGTCGCGTCCGACACGGACGGCTTCGAGGTCATCGCCGCGCTCGGTGCGCCGTTCTACTACCGGCTGCTGATGCTCCGCCGCCCCGTCGACGCGAACCTGGCCCGCACCAGCGCCGAGACCGCCTACCTCGCGGCGGTCGAGGGTGTCTTCCGTACCGGCGACGGGGCGGAAGCGGAGTCCGAAGACGGCTAGTCGGCCGTGTACGCCTTGCTTCGAGTGCGCTCCAAGTGTCTAGCGTGTCGGCATGGAGTACACGCAGCTCGGACGCACCGGACTGAAGGTCGGCAGGCTCGTTCTCGGCACCATGAACTTCGGGCCGCAGACGAACGAGCCCGACAGCCACGCGATCATGGACGCCGCCCTGGCGGCGGGCGTCAACTTCTTCGACACCGCGAACGTCTACGGCTGGGGCGAGAACAAGGGCCGTACCGAGGAGATCGTCGGGAGCTGGTTCGCCAAGGGCGGCGGCCGCCGCGACAAGACCGTGCTGGCCACCAAGGGCTACGCCAACATGGCACCCGACGGCGAGGCACCCTGGCCCAACCACGACAAGCTCTCCGCACTGAACATCCGCCGCTCGGTGGAGGCCAGCCTGCGCCGCCTGGGCACCGACCACATCGACCTGTACCAGTTCCACCACGTCGACCGGGCGACGCCGTGGGACGAGATCTGGCAGGCCATGGACGTCCTGGTGCAGCAGGGCAAGGTGCTCTACGTGGGCTCCAGCAACCACGCGGGCTGGCACCTCGCCCAGGCCAACGAGACCGCGGCCCGGCGCGGCTTCCTCGGGCTGGTCAGCGAGCAGTGCCTCTACAACCTCGCCGAGCGGCGCGCCGAGATGGAGGTCATCCCGGCCGCCCAGGACTACGGGCTCGGCGTCATCCCCTGGTCCCCGCTGCACGGCGGGCTGCTGGGCGGCGCACTGCGCAAGGAGCGGGAGGGCGGCAGCGGTCGCACCGGCTCCGGGCGCGCGGCCACCACGCTCGCCGACCCGGCGGTCCGCGCGCAGCTGGAGGCGTACGAGAACCTCGTCGCCGAGCACGGGCTGGAACCCGGCGAGGTCGCGCTCGCCTGGCTGCTGTCCCGGCCGGGCGTCACCGGACCCATCGTCGGGCCCCGCACCGCCGCGCAGCTCGACTCCGCGCTCCGCGCCGTCGAGCTGCGGCTGGGCGACGAGCTGCTCGGGGCGCTGGACGGGATCTTCCCCGGGCCGGGCCCCTCCCCGGAGGCCTTCGCCTGGTAGTGCCCGCGGCCGGCGGTCAGCGGCCGCCCAGCGCCGAGGCCAGGACGACGACGAGGAAGAGCACCACCAGCACACCCGACACGATGCGCATTCTGGTCTTAGCGTTCACGGCGACAACGGTAACCGGGGCCGGCGGCGGAGCGGGAAGCGGCTCCGTCACCGCCCCGGACCGCCGCCCAGCGGCCACCGGGCCAGCGGCTCGTAGTGCGGCTGCTCACCGGGGACTCCGCCGGTCGGGGGCACGCTGCGGATCAGCAGCAGCTCCCCGGCCCGCCAGCCGGAGCCGCGGAACGGCTCCAGCCCGGCCACGAAGGGGCGCAGGTCGACGCCCGGCCCGCGGCCCCTGGCGCGGGCCAGGGTGAGATGCGGGCGGAAGGAGGGCGGCGCGTCGGCGGGCAGCAGGCCTGCGCGGCGGCCCGCTGCGGTGGTGGCCGCGGCCAGCTTCCGGAGCGCGTCGCGCTCCGGTGCCTCCTGCCGGATCCCGGTCCACAGGGTGTGGCCGCCGAAGCGGCCGCCGCCGGCCAGCCGCATCGGGACGGGGCCGCTCGCCCGGTGCGCCGCCCGGCCCAGCCGGGCGGCGAGGTCGGCTCGCGCCCGGTCGTCCGCCTCCCCGTAGAAGCTCAGCGTGACGTGCCGGTTCGCGGACCGCGTCCAGCGCAGCGCGGCCGCGTCCGGGAGTTCCTGGAGGGCGGCCACCTCCCGGTCCAGCTCTTCCACCGCGGCCGGCGGGGGCCACAGTGCGGCGAACAGTCTCATGGACGAGCAGCCTGCCACGGCCGCGCCCCCGTCACGCCGGCTCGGTGACCGCTTCGCGCGTCCCGCGGGTGTCGGGGGTGTCGCGGGTCTCGTCGGTCTCGCGGGCCGCGGGGTTCTCGCGGGGGACGAAGCGGACGTAGCGGCGGCCCTTTCGGAGGCTGACCGCCGGGCGCAGTCCGGCGAGGCGGCCCAGGACGAGGGCGACCGCGACCGCCGCCGCGGCCGAGATGAGGCCGCCCGCGAGGAAGCCGGTGCGGGCGCCCCAGGTGTCGGTGATCCAGCCCATGATCGGGCCGCCGATGGGGGTGCCGCCCACGAACACCATCATGAACAGGCTCATCACCCGGCCGCGCATCGCCGGGTCGGAGGCGAGCTGGACGCTGGAGTTCGCGGTGACGTTGAAGGTCAGCCCGGCGAGCCCGATCGGTGCCATGAGCGCGGCGAACAGCCAGTACGAGGGTGACAGCGCGGCGGCGAGTTCCAGTACGCCGAAGGCCAGTGCGGCACCGGCCATCAGCCGCATCCGCGACTGCCCGCGCCGGGCGGCCAGCAGGGCTCCGGCCACCGAGCCGACCGCCATCAGGAAGTTGAGGGTGCCGTAGGTGCCGGCCCCCGCGTCGAACACATCGCTGGTGAAGGCGGTGAGCCAGATGGGGAAGTTGAATCCGAAGGTCCCGATGAAGCCGACCAGCACGATCGGCCACAGCAGTTCCGGATGTCCGCCCACGTAGCGCAGGCCCTCCCGCAACTGGCCCTTGCCGCGCTGCACCCGCTTGCCGGTGTGGAGTTCGGCGCCGCGCATCAGCAGCAGCCCGAGCAGCGGGGCGCCGAAGGACAGGCCGTTGATCAGGAACGCCCAGCCGCCGCCGACCGCGGAGATCAGCACTCCCGCGACGGCCGGACCGACGAGCCGGGCGCTCTGGAAGTTGGCGGAGTTGAGCGAGACGGCGTTGCGTATCTGGGTGGGGCCGACCATCTCCGAGACGAAGGTCTGCCGGGTGGGGTTGTCCACGACGGTGACCAGACCGAGCGCGAAGGCGAGCACGTAGACGTGCATGACCTGCACGTTTCCGCTGAGGGTGAGCGCTGCCAGCACCAGCCCGATGACGCCCATCGTGGCCTGGGTGACGAACAGCAGCCGGCGCTTGGAGCAGCGGTCGGCGATGACGCCGCCGTACAGCCCGAACAGCAGCATGGGCAGGAACTGCAGGGCCGTGGTGATGCCGACGGCGGTGGAGGAGCCGGTGAGGCTGTGCACCAGCCAGTCCTGGGCGATGCGCTGCATCCAGGTGCCGGTGTTGGAGACGACCTGGCCCATCGCGAAGAGGCGGTAGTTGCGGATCCGCAGCGAGCTGAACATCGAGGGCTTCACGGGGGCGCCGGGCGCGGGCACGCCGGGCGCCGCGGTGGAGGCCGGAACGCCGGGCGAGGGCGCGGCGGCGGGCGCGGATGCGGCGGGCGCGGCGTCCGGGCCGCGGGCGTCGCGGGGCTGCTGCGGGGTGGTGTGGTCGGCTGCGGATGGTGCGGGTGCGGAGTCTGCTCCGTGGCCCGTACTCAAAGCGGCGTCGCCTCCTGTTCTTGGTCGTGCTCCTTACAGATGTGCCAGCTTCTCCAGCACCGGCGCGGCGGCGCGCAGCGTCGCCCGGTCCTCCTCGTCCAGCTCCTGGACGAGCTCGGTCAGCCAGGCGTTCCGTTTGGCGCGGGCGGCGGCGAGCATGGATTCGGCCTGCTCGGTCTGGGTGACCACCTTCTGCCGCCGGTCCTCGGGGTGCGCGTCCAGCCGGACCAGACCCTTGGCCTCCAGCATCGCGACGATGCGGGTCATCGACGGCGGCTGCACGTGCTCCTTGCGGGCCAGCTCGCTGGGGGTGGCGGAACCGCAGCGGGCGAGGGTGCCGAGCACGGACATCTCCGTGGGGCTCAGCGACTCGTCCACGCGCTGGTGCTTGAGCCGCCGGGAGAGCCGCATCACCGCGGCGCGGAGTGCGTTGACGGCTTCCTTGTCGAGCTCGGCGAGGTCCTGTTCGCCCTCGTCGGGCGACAGGGGCCGGTCCGGCCCGGCGAGCTGGTCGACCGCGCCCGGTGAGGGCCCGTCCGCGTAGCGCGGCGCGGGGAGCTGTTCCGACATGGTCCTTAGCTTAACTCATTACTCGCTCTAAAGACCAAGGGGTTTACCCGGCAGTGGCTCACACGTACGAGTGAGTCCACACGCGTTCGCCGGACAGCGGGCCGGGTCGGTTCGCGACCGTTGTCGTATGAGCAGCCTGACTCCGCCGTGTGCCAGCGACCCTCACGAGCCGCCCGACTCCCAGGTTCTCAGCCTGCGGATAGAAGCCGCCCTCTTCGAGCGGCTGAACGATCATGCCGCGAAGCGCGGGATGAGCGTCCAGGACTATGTGGTCCGCACGCTCGTCCGCGACGACTTCGACGAGCGCTTCAAGGCATCCGTCGAACGGACCGAGCAGTTCTACGGCCCCTCGCCGCAGGGCAGCAGGGGCCTCGCCTGAGGCCCCTGCTGCCCTGCGGCGACCACCCGGCCCGGACACCCGCCGCCGGGCACGCGCCTGGTCCTACGAGACGCCGAGCAGCTGCTCGATCGGGTTCAGCAGGAAGTAGACCAGGAAGCACAGCCCCACCACGTTCAGCAGCCACGGCGTCTCCCGCGCGCGCCCGGCGGCGGCCCGCAGCACGATGAAGGCGATCACGCCCATGCCGATGCCGTTGGTGATGCTGTAGGTGAACGGCATCGAGACGATGGTGAGAAAGGCCGGGATGGCGACGGTGGAGTCGGCCCACTCGATCTCCCGCACATTGGACGCCATGATCAGAAAGCCCACGACCAGCAGCGCTGGGGTCGCCGCCTGGGAGGGCACCACCTTCGCGAGCGGGGTGAAGATCAGGGCCAGCAGGAAGAGCCCGCCCGTCAGCACGTTGGCCAGGCCGGTGCGCGCGCCCTCGCCGACCCCGGCGGTGGACTCCACGAAGCAGGTGTTGGCCGAGCAGGAACCGACTCCGCCGGCGGCCACCCCGACACCGTCCATGAACAGGATGCGTCCCATTCGCGGAAGCTGTCCGTGCGCGCGGTCGTCGGCCAGTCCGCTCTCCTCGCCGACGCCGATGATGGTGCCCATCGCGTCGAAGAAGCCCGACAGCAGCACCGTGAAGACGAAGAGGCAGCCGGTCAGCCACCCGACTTCCCGGAACCCGCCGAACAGGCTGATCTCGCCGATCAGCCCGAAGTCCGGGCTGCCCACCACCGAGTCGGGCAGCTTCGGCACCGACAGGCCCCAGGCGGCGTCCGGGATGTCGGCCACGGCGTTGATCACGATGGCGACGACGGCCATGGTCACGATGCCGATGAGGATGGCGCCCCGGGTCTTGCGCACCAGCAGCACGTACATCAGCACCAGGCCCAGTACGAACACCAGCACGGGCCAGCCCTGGAGCTGGCCGCCCGTCCCGAGACCGAGTGGAACGGTGGTGTCCGCCTCGTCCGGGTTGCGGGATACGAAACCGGAGTCGACCAGGCCGATCAGCGAGATGAACAGGCCGATCCCAATGGCGATGGCGCGGCGCAGCCCGTTCGGGATGGCGTCCATCACCCGCTGCCGGAGACCGGAGGCCACCAGGATCATCAGCACGATCCCGGCGAGCACCACCATGCCCATGGCGTCGGGCCAGCTCATCTTGGGGGCGAGCTGGAGCGCCACGACGGCGTTGATGCCCAGGCCCGCGGCGAGTGCGATGGGCACATTGCCGATGACGCCCATGAGGAGGGTGGTGAGCCCGGCCATCAGCGCGGTGGCCGTCACGAGCTGGCCGTTGTCGAGGTGCTGGTGGAACTTGTCCTCTCCGGCCCCGAGGATGATCGGGTTCAGCACGATGATGTAGGCCATCGCGAAGAAGGTGGCAAGTCCGCCCCGGAGCTCGCGGCTGACGGTCGAGCCGCGCTGCGAGATCTGGAAGAAGCGGTCCAGTGCGGACGGGGCGGCGGGCGGGGTTCCCTGCGGGGAGTCCCCGGAATCGACCGGGCTGGCCGAAGCGGACATGCGTGACCTCGGATACGTGCTGGTGCGTGCGGGCGGGCGGGCGGAGTGCGGCCTTGGAATCAGATTGGATAATCCGACGAAAAAATCCGGCCACAAGCAGCCCGGTTCAGTATGAACAACCGAACGGGATGATCGCCAACTCCGGCTGCGGCCTCCCCGCACCCCCTCGCTAGGCTGGAGCCGGGGAACAGACGAGAGACGAGGGAGCCAGGGCGATGAGCCTCATGGACAGGTGGACCAGCGGTGAGCGCGAGGCGCCCGAGCCGCTGGAGGGCAACGTCACCGCCACCGTCGTCACCGGCACGCTGCTGTGGCTCGCCCTGTTCCTGGTGCAGCTCCCCTTCTACGGCTGGTTCGCCGACCACGACCGCACCTGGTGGCTGTGGACCTGCGCCGCGGGTGCCGCCCTGGGCTGCGTGGGGATCTGGTACGTCCGAGCCCGCGAGAAGGCCATCCGCCAAGCAGCGTCCCAGGAGCCCCAGGACGGCTGACCCGCTGTGTCCGTCCCCCGCCCGGCAGGGCCGGGTGCCTGGCCCCGGCCACGGGCCCGTGAGCCGACCGGTCACCGCGAGTGGACCGGTCCCCGGCAACGGGCCGAGGCGTGCCACCGCGACGGGCAGGGAAACGGGATGGGTGATCCGGGTGTCGCGGCGCGACCCGCCGGGCCGGCGGCCGGGGGAGCGTCCGGGACCGTGCGCAGGGGCTCACCGGCGCCGAGGTGGCGGAACGGATCGCGCCCGGGGAGGTCGACGACGTCCCCCCGCGCAACAGCAGGTCGGCGGCCGACATCGTGCGCGCCAACGTCTTCACCCGGTGCAACGCGATCACCGGCGTGCTCTTCCTGATCATCCTGGCCGTCGGGCCGATCCAGGACAGCCTCCTCGGCTTCGTGATCACCGCCAACACCGGCATCGGCATCGTCCAGGAGCTGCGGGCCAAGCGGACCCTGGAGAGTCTGGCCGTCCTCGGTGAGACCCGGCCCCGCGTGCGGCGCGGCGGCCGCAGCACCGAGGTCCCCACCGAGCGGATCGTCCTCGGCGACCCGGTGGAGCTGCGGACCGGCGACAAGTGCGTGGCGGCGTGGTCGACGGCGAGCTCGCGGAGGCCGACGGCCTCGAGGTGGACGAGTCGCTGCTCACCGGGGAGGCCGACCCGGTGCTCAAACACCCCGGCGAGCCGGTGATGTCCGGCAGCTTCGTGGTGGCGGGCAGCGGCGCCTTCACCGCGGCCCAGGTGGGAGGCGTGGGTGAGCGTCGTCTGCCTGGACAAGACCGGCACCCTCACCGAGGGCGGCATGGAGGTCGCGGCGGTGCCCTGGACGGCGGTGGCGGTGGTCGCGCCGGCGGGCGCCCTGCTGGAGGTGGCGTGGCGGCGGGTGGCCGCGGCGCTCCCCGGCTGAGGCGCCGCGCCGCGCCCGCGGGTTCAGGACGGTCGGGCGCGGCACGCCGCCGGGCTCACGGCGCGCTGTCGGCCAGCCGGGTGCGCCCCTGCGCACGGGCGCAGTGCGCACAGCAGTAGTAGTGCCCCTCCGATTCCATGCCGTGCCCCAGGATGCGGCAGCCGCAGTTCTCGCACACGGGCGCCATCTTGTGCGCCGCGCACTCCAGGCAGTCGAAGACGTGCACCTGCCCCGCCGCACGGACTTCGAACGTGTGCGGGTAGTCGTTGTCGCAGACCTCGCAGACGGGCATGGGCTCTCCTTGGATCGGGTGCGGAAGCGAGCACATCGTTACCCCGCGAACCGCACCCCGGACCCCGTCTCAGTCGGCCGGGCGCACCCGTTGGAGGGGCGCACCGCACCGCACCACGACCACGGCTGCCGGAGGCCGCGGGCCGTCCGGCAGCCGGCGCGGTGCTCAGTCGAACCAGCGCGCCGCCGCCAGTTCCGCCGCCCGCTCGGGGTCCTCCAGCAGGGCGGTGACCTCGAAGCGGCGGGGCCAGGCCCCGGCCGCCCAGGCCAGCGCCGAGGCCAGCCCCTCCAGGGTGGCCGCGTGCAGGGTGCCGTCGGGGGTGCGGCGCCAGTCCAGCTCGACGCCCGCGATCCGCAGCTCCTCGTGCTCCCGGTAGTACTCCGGGGCGCCGGGCAGCAGCTCCCGCACGGCGGCGGGCACCTCGCGCTCGGTCCCCGCGTCCTCGGGCACCAGCCCGGCGGCCGCCTCCCCCGCCGACCGCACTTCCAGGAGCGCGGCCAGCTCCGCGGCGTACTGCGGCGCCACCGGCAGCAGCGGCCGCTCCCCCACCAGGGGAAGGGCGTCGGGCGCGTCCGCGACCAGCGCCTCGGCGGCGTCCACGACAACGGTGGCGCCGGCCCGCACCGCCCGCAGCTCCTCGGGCAGGGTGACCTCGGCGGGGTCCAGGCCAGCGGCGGCCAGCAGGGTGTGCAGCCCGTGGAGTTGGGCCGGGCCGACGGGGCGGTCCGGGTCGGCCAGCGCGCGCAGCAGCTCCGCCGGGCCGCCCGGCTCGGCGAGCAGGGCCGCGGCCGTCGTGCGGACGCCGAGCGCGCGCAGCACCCGCTCGTCGGTGACCTCCCCCGGGTCGGCCTCCTCGTACAGGCCGCGCAGCAGCGGATCGCCCCCGGCGGCGCGCAGTCCGGCCGGTCGGCGGCCGTCCAGCACCGGGTGGCCGCGCAGCCACCAGGCGGTGTACGGGCGGACGTCGGTGACCGTGCCGTCGCCCAGCCGCACCCGCACCGGGGTCGTCAGCGCGTCCCGCAGCGGCGGCCGGGCCAGCATCGCCAGAACCTCGGGCCAGTGCGCGTCGTCCACCAGGTCCAGGTCGCGCACCGCGAGGAACTCGACCGCGACCGGCGGCACCGGCGGCGCGGCGTCCCCGCCGTCCGCCGCCACCTGGTCCAGTACGTCCTCGCACCACACGTCCACGGCGTCCAGCAGCCCGGCGTCGTCCGGCTCCGGGTAGTCGCCCTCGCGGGGTTCGAAGCCGTCCGGGTCGAGCACCACGTCCTCGGCCCGCACCAGCGCGAAGTCCGCCTGGACCCCGACCGCCGTCAGCGGCTGCTCGCCCCAGCGCTCGGCCAGCTGCGCGTCGCACGCGGCCAGTTCGCCCTCGCGCAGCACCCGCGCGAACGCCGACCCGGGATAGACCAGTTCGGCGGCGGGCGCGGGCTCACCGTCCTCGTCGGGCAGGGCGAGCGCGCCCAGCCACGGCTCGTCGCCGGGCGCGAGATGTGCGTCGCGGACGAGGCCGAGGACGGTCTCGGCGAGTTCCTCGGGGTCGGGGCCGACGGCTTCCACTCCGTCGTCCCACGCCTCCTCCGCCTCCAGCGAGCCGGCGACGGCGGCCCGCACCTGCGGGGTCGTCAGCACGGCACGCGGGGTGGCGGGCGTGGCGCCCAGCTTCTCCAGGAGCGGGTGCACGGCGTCCGGGTGTGCGGCCTTCAGCCCGAGGCGGGCCAGCCGCTCGGGGGGCACGGCGCCGTCCGGCTGCGGCAGCAGCACATGCCGCGGCCCGACCGCGGTGCGGCCGTCGGCCAGGGGCACCGGCAGCCCTGTCAGCCGCTCGGGGTCCACACCCGCGAGCGAGCTGTAGAGCCGCCACCACCAGTCCGGCTCCCGCTCGACACCGGTGAGCCGGTCCACGGCCTCGCCCAGCGGGACGCGCGGGACCTCCAGCACCCGCAGCTCGGTGCGGCGTTCGAGCCCGGCGGGCAGCAGTCCGGGGAACAGCTCGGCCAGCACCTCGACCGTCGCGGCGCCCGCGCCCTCGACGATCTCGGCGTCGCGGGGGCGCAGCGCGTACGGCTCGTCCGGGCCCGGGGCCGCCCCGTCCTCCCCCAACTCCTCGCCATGTTCCTCCCCGGCGCCGCCGCGGGAGACGGCGCTCGCCAGGAACGGGACCTCCGGCAGCCGCTCCAGCACCAGCGCGCGCAGCTCACCGTCCAACTCGCCCGCGCCCAGCGGCCCGGGCACCAGGTCCACGGTGCTGGTGGCCACCGGCCGCCAGTCGCGCAGCAGCGCGGCGTAGGCATCGGCGGCGCGGGCCAGCAGAAAGCGGGTCAGCGGACCGGGCGCCACGTGGCGCCGGGTGGGCTCCAGCGGGAAGGAGGCCAGCAGCAGCGCAGGGAAGCCCAGCGGCTCGTCGGTGGGGGTCGGCGCGTGCAGGCACGCGGCGGTGCGCGGCTTGCGGGGCGCGCCCTCGGCGTCCACCGGCACCGCCCAGGTCACCGTCCAGCCGGGCCGGGCCCGCTCCTCCACCGGCCGGTCGGCCAGCAGTTCGGGCCCGGCCAGGCCGCTGTCGCCCGCCAGCCGCCACCGGGTGGCGCCCGCGGCGGAGTCCTCGATCCGGACGTAAGGGCCCTCCTGATGCCGGGTCAGGGTGCGGACCGGGCCGTCGCCGGTCTCGATGACGACCTCGGCGAGCCCGGGCAGCGCCAGCAGCAGCGCGTCGTCCACGGCGGCCAGCAGCCGCCGGGCCAGCGACTCGGCCGCCTCGTCCCGCAGCGGGAGCAGCACGGCGGTGTCGTAGCCCGCCGGAACGACGGAGGCGTCGTACGGCGCGGGAAGCGGCAGCCGCAGCAGTGGTACATGCCCCTCGCGCCGGTCGAGTTCGGCCGCCAGCCCGGGTTCGGCGGCGGCTGCCTGCCGGGTCAGCTCGCGGGCCTCGGCCAGCGACCAGCGCACGCCCTCGGCGGCGTCCGGCGCGGCTGCGGCGCGGGTGACCACCGCGGGTTCGTCGCTGACCGCGAGTACGGCGGAGAAGCCGACGCCGAAACGGCCCACCGCACCCTCGTCGGCGGCGTCCCGCTTGGCGGAGGCGCGCAGCGTCGAGAGCGACTCGACGCCCGCGGCGTCCAGCGGCTGCCCGGTGTTGGCGGCGGTCAGCGTGCCGTCCGCCAGGACCAGCCGGAGCCGGCCGTCCGCACCGGCGCGGGCCGCGGCGTCCGCGGCGTTCTGCGCCAGTTCCACGACCAGCCGGTCCCGGTAGCCGCCCAGCGCCAGGTCCTGCTCGGCGTTGGCGTCCTCCCGGAACCGGGCCGCGGACGCCGTCCACGCGTCCAGCACGCTCCGGCGCAACCCCTCGGTTCCGAACGTGTCCCTCACGCCACCGGCCTCCTCGGCACTCGCATCCCGTCCCCTTGTCCCGCTCCCCCGTCCGCGGAGGGGCGGGCGGACCCGCCGCCCCCAGCGGCGAGAGGGAAGGTTACGGCACGCGGGCACCGGCCCCGCTCCGCGTCAGCGCTCAGCGCCCGGCCGCGGAGCTGCGGGAGACCGGCCGCCGGCCGGCCGCCGACGGCGGTCCGGCACCGGCCCGGCGCAGACCCGGGACCACGCCCCGGGGCCGTACGCCGGAGCGGCGAGAGGCCTGTCTCAGCCCTGCTCCCCGGCGGGCGTGGACTCCTGCGGGGACGGGTCCGACTCCCGCCCCAGGCCGAACGGGTCGCTCACGGTCTCGTCGACGACGGGGGGCGGCGGCTGGGGGGTGCGGGGCATGACGGCCGCCTCCGAGTGGCCGCCGCAGCCGAAGGCCAGGGAGACGACGTGGCCGTCGGCGGGGCTGTACTCGTTGGCGCAGACTCCGAACGCCTGCCGCAGCGAACCCGCCAACGGCACCAGGAAACCGCAGCTCATGCAGTTGGCCGGGGCCGCCTGCGCCATCGGCGTCTTGGGGCCGTGGGACTCCTCCCAGCGGTCGGCCGCCGCATGCAGCCCGTACCGGGAGAGCACCCGGGGGCGCTCCATGCCGATCTCCTCGGCGACCCCGCCGATGGTGGCACGGAAAGGGCCCCGCGCTTCGGGCTGCTCGTCGGAGACCGGCGAGTCGGGCGGCGGCTCGTCCGCACCCGAGTAGCCGGGCTCCAGCCGCAGATCCTCGGCGTCGGTGGGCAGCAGGTCGCCGGGGCCCAGGTCGCCGGGGCGCAGCCGCTCGCTCCAGGGCACCCACTCGGGGGCCAGCAGCGCGTCCGGGCCCGGCATCAGGACGGACTCGTCGACGGTGACGTTCTTGGCACGGGAGGCCCGCGCCACGGTCACCGCCCAGCGCCAGCCCCGGTATCCGGGTTCCCGCGCCTCGAAGAGGTGGGTGACCACCCGGTCCGCGCCCGGGTCGGCGACGGCCTCCAGCCACGGGCCGACGGAGCCGGGCGCCGCCGCCTCCTCGGCCGCGGCCCTGGCCTGCTCCACCGCCTCGGCACACAGTCTGTCGGGGGCGCGCCGGCTCCGCGCGCCACGGCTCGTACTCCGCGTCGCGGCACTCATGCAGCACTCACAAGAATCGTCTCTCCTACGCCGTCGCGCCGTTGTCGGCGTGCGCTGCCCGTACGGCCACGAGTGGAGGGGCGGGATCGGGGACGGAGCGGCACCGGATGGCCGCTGCGACGTCCGCGCCCGCGCTCAAAGGCCCTACGGTGCGCACCGTTCACCCACGCTACCCCACGGGGTCACCCGAAGAATCCGCAGCCAGCCTTCCCCGCACCCGCCGGGGGCGGCCACAGGAGTCCGGGGCGGCCCGGAAGCGGACCGTACGCGGGCCGGGAGGCGGCCGGGAAGAACGGGAGATGCGGTGAGAAGGGGGGAACTGAACGGCGTGTTTCGGGGCACACTGACGGCGTGCCTGTCGACAAGCCCGGCAAACCCCGCACACGCGGCGAACCCAGCGCCATGGGACGGGCGGCGCGCGCGCTGCGCCGCCCCCCGGCCGCGCTGGCCCGCCGCGTCCGGCGCGCCACGCACGCGGAGGGCGCGGGCGAGTCCGGGCTCGGCAAACTGATCGAACTGCACGCGGTCAACTCCGCGGGCGACATGCTCATCACCGTGGCGCTCGCCTCCACCGTCTTCTTCTCGGTCCCCACCGGCGAGGCCCGCGGGCGGGTGGCGCTGTACCTGGCGGTGACGATGGCGCCGTTCGCGCTCCTCGCACCGGTGATCGGCCCGCTGCTGGACCGCGTCCCGCACGGGCGGCGCGCCGCGATGGCGGCGGCGATGCTGGCCAGGGCGCTGCTGGCGCTGACCATGGCGGGCGCCGTGGCGACCGGCGGGCTGGAACTCTATCCGGCGGCGCTGGGGGTACTGGTCTCCTCCAAGGCGTACGGGGTCATCCGCTCCGCCGTGGTGCCGCGGCTGCTCCCCCCGCGGATCTCCCTGGTCAAGGCCAACTCCCGGGTGACGCTGGCGGGGTTGCTCGCCACCGGCCTGGCGGCACCGGCCGGCGCCGGGCTGCATCTGCTGGGCGAGCGGTGGCCGCTGTACGCCGCCTGCGCGGTGTTCCTCGCCGGGACCTTCCTGTCCTTCTCGCTCGCCCCCAAGGTCGACTCCGCCAAGGGCGAACGCCCGGCGCGGCTGGCCCCCGCGTCCGCGGTACTGCCCGTGCCCGGCGGCCTGCCGCCGGGACACCGGTCCGCGGCACAGCCGCCGCCCGGCCCGGAGCAGTCCGCCGGGGAGCGGGCCGACCAGGAGCAACCCGGTCCGGGGCGATTCGCTCGGGACCGGTCCGGCGCGGAGCAGCGGTCGCGTCCCGGGCTGCGCACCGTCGGCGCCTCGGTGCTCAGCGCGCTGTTCGCGAACTCGGCGCTGCGCGCCCTCTCGGGGTTCCTCACCTTCTTCCTCGCCTTCCTGCTCCGCGAGCACCCGTTCGACGGATTCGGAGCCGCCGTCTCACTCGGCCTGGCCGGAGTCGCGGCGGGCGGCGGCAACGCGCTGGGCACCGCCATCGGCGCCTGGCTGCGGGCCCGCGGCCCCGAGGTGATCATCACCTGCGTACTGTTCTGCGCCCTCGCGGCAGCGGTCGCCGCCGCCGCGCTGTACGGCACCGTCACGGTGACGGTCCTCGCCGCCACCGCCGGGATCGTGCAGGCCCTCGGCAAGCTGTCGCTGGACGCGCTCATCCAGCGCGACGTCCCCGAGGAGGTGCGCACCTCGGCCTTCGCCCGCTCCGAGACGCTGATGCAGATGTCCTGGGTCGTCGGCGGCGCCCTGGCCATGGCGCTGCCGCTGGTCGGCCGGCTGGGGATGACGGTCGCGGCCGCCGTGGTCACCACCGGGGTGCTCACCGCCGTCCGCGGGCTGCTGGGCGCGGCCCGGCGCGGAGCGGCCCGCCCCCGGGTCGCCTGACACCCGCGACTCGCGGCTCCGGAGGGACACCGGACCCGGGCCGGACCGGAAGCCGCCCCGCCCCGTCCGGAAGGTGCCCGGCGCCCGGACACGAGCCGCCCGGCACCCGGACCGGAGGCGGCAGGAAGCCGCCCGGCGCCCGGACCGGTACGCCGCCCGCAAGACGCGCGGCACGCCGTACCCCCACGTCGCACAGCGGTGCGGGCCCGATAGCCTGCCCGCATGAGCAAGCTCGCGCGGCAGGGCCGCATGTCGTCACAGTCGCCGCGGGGTGTGCGCACCGCCGCCGCCCTCGGTGCCGCCTCGCTCGGCCTCCTCGCCCTCAGCGGGTGCGAGCAGCCGCACCCGATGGCCACCGCGACGGTCGGCGGTGACTCGGTCTCCGCCGAGGCCTCCTGCTACAACGACGGGAAGACCATCCCGAAGGACGAGCTGCGCAAGTGCCTGAGCAAGGCACCCAGCAAGACGATCTCCGTCGACGCGGCCGAGAAGGTCCGCATCGGCGTTCCCCCGGAGACGGCCGACGCGGGCTGGCAGATCTTCGCCGACGGCGAGCCGATGCTCTCCGAGACGCTGAAGAAGACCTACTACTCCTTCGTTGGCGAGGTGTTCTTCCAGCCCCGGTCCCAGCAGCCGGGTGAGAAGCCCTCCGGTCCGAAGAAGAGCATCAACCTGACCCTGGTGCAGACCTCCGGCGGCGACTTCAAGGGCGTCTGGCACTTCACCCTGAAGAACACGGCGGGCGAGTAGGCAGCCGTCCCCGCCCGACCGTCCCGGAAGGCCACCGGCGCCGCTCCGGGGTACGGCTCACGGCGATCCATCCACCCAGGAGGCGGTGCAGTGCTGTCGGCGTTGTCGGCGTACCGGCGTGTGCTGGTGGTCGCGGCGGTCCCGGCGGAACGGGAGGCGGTCCTCGCCGCCACCGGCGGCGCCCCGCAGCTCGACGTGCTGGCCGGCGGGGTGGGCCCGGCCGCGGCCGCGGCGGCGACCGCGACCGCGCTGGTGACCGCCGCCGAACGGGCGCACCCCTACGACCTGGTGGTGTCCACCGGCATCGGCGGCGGCTTCGCCGCGAACGGCGTGCAGGTCGGTGACACCGTGCTCGCCGACCGCATCGTCGCCGCCGACCTGGGCGCCCGGACCCCGGACGGCTTCGCCTCGGTGGCGGAGCTGGGGTTCGGCACCGCCGAACACACCCCGCCCCCGCGCCCGGTGCGGGCAGCGGCCGAGGCGACCGGCGCCCGCACCGGTGCGGTGCTCAGCGTCTCCACGGTCACCGGCACCCGGGAGCGCGCCGAGGAGCTGCTGGCCCGGCATCCGGACGCGGCCGCGGAAGCGATGGAGGGCTTCGGCGTCGCACAGGCCGCGGCGGCGCACGCGGCGGCCCGCGGCACCGCGCTGCCGGTGCTCGAACTCCGTACCGTCTCCAATGCCGTCGGCCCCCGGGACCGGGCGGCCTGGCGCATCCCGGACGCCCTGGCGGCGCTCACCGCCGCCTTCGGCAAGCTGGTCACCTAGCACCGCACCCAGGACTCCCGGCACCGCGCCGCAGGACTCCCGGCACCGCCCGGGCCGGCTCCCGGCACCGCACAGAAGGGCTTCCCCCATGGACACGAACGCCATAGCAGCGCCGCTCTCCCTCGCCTTCTCGCCCTGCCCCAACGACACGTTCGTCTTCGACGCCTGGGTGCACGGGCGGGTGCCGGACGCGGTGCCGCCCGAGGTGACGTTCGCGGACATCGACGTCACCAACGGCATGGCCGAGCGGGGCGAGCTGGACGCGCTGAAGGTCTCCTACGCGGTCCTGCCCTGGGTGCTGGAGGAGTACGCGCTGCTGCCCTGCGGCGGGGCGCTGGGCCGGGGCTGCGGGCCGCTCGTGCTCACCCGGCCGGGAGCCGCGGACGACGACGGCGCGGCGGGCGCCACGGCGCTGAGCGGCAGCCGGGTGGCGGTGCCGAGCGAGCGGTCGACGGCGTATCTGCTCTTCCGGCTGTGGGCCGCGGCCGAGGTGCCCGGCGGCGTGGGCGAGATCGTGGTGCTGCCGTTCCACGAGATCATGCCCGCGGTGCGGGACGGCAAGGTGGACGCGGGCCTGGTCATCCACGAGGCTCGGTTCACCTACCAGGACTACGGGCTGCACAGCCTCGCCGACCTGGGCGAGTACTGGGAGGCCACGACCGGACTGCCGATCCCGCTGGGCGCGATCATCGCGAAGCGGTCGCTGGGCGCGCCGACGCTGCGCGCGCTGGCCGCGACGATCAGCGCCTCGGTGCGGGCGGCCTGGCAGGACCCGGCCGCCTCCCGGCCGTATGTGCTGCAGCACGCGCAGGAGATGGACCCGGCGGTGGCCGAGCAGCACATCGGCCTGTACGTCAACGAGTTCACCGCGGAACTGGGCCCGGACGGCTACGCCGCCGTGCGCGGGCTGCTCGAACGGGCCGCGGCCGAAGGGCTCGTACCGCCCGTGGCACCGGAGGCACTGGCCTTCCCGTGAGGCGCGGGTGCGGCGGGGCGGGTTCCGCCGGCCGTTCCGCGGGGCCGTTCCGCGAAGCCGCCGCGAGCCGGACGCGGGTGCCGCCGCCCGGCGGATCCGCGCCCGGGACCCTCCGGGCCGCCCGGGACCGCCGGGGTCAGACGTCGAGCTGGTCGGCGACCGCGCGCAGCATGCCCGCGATCTTCCGGCCGTGCTGCTTGTCGGGGTAGCGGCCGCGCTCCAGCGACTGCGAGACGCCGTCCAGCAGCGTCGTCAGGTCCTGCACGATGGAGGCCAGCTCGTCCGGCTTGCGGCGCTGCGCCGCCGCCACGGAGGGTGCCGGGTCCAGCAGGGTGACGGAGAGCGCCTGGTCGCCGCGCTGCCCTGCGACGACGCCGAAGTCCACCCGCTGACCCGGTTTGAGCGCCTCGACGCCGTCCGGGAGCACCGACGAGTGCACGAAGACGTCGCCGCCGTCGTCGCGGGAGAGAAAGCCGAAGCCCTTCTCGCTGTTGAACCACTTGACCTTGCCGGTAGGCACGTCTGTCCTCGTCCTCGTACTCGTCCGGATGCACCGGGCTGCGGCTGCTGGAAACTGGCTGGTCCTGCTGCGTCGGGGCGGTGTCCGCGCCCCGAGATCTTCCCCGTACCCGACCCCCGATCCCCCGGAACAGCAGTCGGGCGGGCCGTAGGACCCGCCGCCACCAAGGTTAATGGCCCGGGACGCCGTGGCAAGGTGCCACCGGAGGCGGGGTGCCGTGGGCGGCTCCCGGCCGGGAAGGCTCCGGGCGGCCCGAGTGCCCGCTGGGTGGACACTCGCTCCCGGATCTACCCTGTGTGGGTGAACACTGAAACTCCGACCGCCGGTGATCTTCTCGTGCGTATCGGCGGAATCGTCTTTCTGGTCGGCGCGGTGGCCACCCTGGTCACAGTCGCCCCGCTGTTCCTGGGCACCGACCCGTTCCCGGCGCCCGCCTACTTCGTCTGCATGCTGATGGGCCTCGGGTTCCTGCTGGCGGCCGCCGGGGTGGTACGCACCGCGGTCGCGCAGCGGCGCCGGGCCGCACGGCACGTCTGACGCCGCGGGGGCGTACCGTACGGCGCCTCCGGCACCGGCACACCGCCGGGCGGCATCAGCTCAGGTGCCCGGCGCCCGAGGGGTGCGGCGGGCGCCCGCCGGGCGCCGCCTCCCCGCGGGTGAAGGCGGCGAGCCAGGAGGGGAAGGCCGTCAGGTCGGGCAGCACCACGTCGGCGCCCGCCGCGGCCAGCTCGGCCTCGGGGCAGGGCCCGGTGGCGACCGCCACGGACCGCGCGCCCGCCGTCCGCGCGCCCCGCACATCGCCCACATGGTCGCCCACGTAGGCAGCGGCCCCGTGCACGGTCAGCGCCTCCGCCTTGCCCTCCGCCCACAGCTCGCCGACCAGCACGTCGGGGGCGAGGCCGAGGTGGTCCAGATGCAGCGCGGCGCTGGGCCGGTGCTTGGCGGTGACGACCAGCGTGCGCCCGCCCGCGGCCCGTACGGCGTCGAGCGCCGCGCGGGCGCCCGGCAGCGCGGTGGTCGGCGCGATGGCGTGGTCCGGGTAGAGGGCGCGGTAGCGCGCCGCCATCGCCGGGATCTCCTCCTCGGGGAACCAGTACGCCAGCTCCTGGGCGAGCGGCGGGCCGAGCCGGGTGACGACCAGGTCCGCGTCGATGCGTACGCCCGTCTCGGCCGCCAGCCGCCGCCAGGTGGCGTGGATGCCGGGGCGGGAGTCGATCAGCGTCATGTCGAGATCGAAGCCCACGGTGGGGCCGGTCCCGGTGTGCGGCGGCGCCGGTGCGGGTGGCGGGACGGGCGTATCCATACCGGTCATTGTGCCCGGCTCCGTACCGGTCCTCGTGCCCGGGCCGCGGCTCAGGGCCGGCGGCTCACGAAGACGTCGGGGACTTGCTGGCCGTGGTGACCTGGCAGGAGTAGACGAACCGCTGGTTGTTGGAGTACGAGGCGTGCACCGAGACCGTGCGGTCGGCACCGCCGCGCACCGTCACGGTCTTGAACTGGGTGCCGACGGTGCGGGTCGCGATCGTGGAGCTGGGCGAGGAGCCCACCTTGAAGCGGACGGTGAAGCTGTAGCGGAACGCCTGGTCGGCGGAGGCGTTCTGGATCTTCACCTGGTAGCTGATCCGGCCGCTCGACCGGGAGTAGTCGCAGCTCTCGCCGTCGACCTCGCCGATGGCGCTCGGATTGTAGGTGGGCGGCGCGGACACGGTGGGTGTGGGACTGCTGCCGCCGGTCAGGCCACCGGAGTCGGACCCGCTGCCGGAGCCTCCGCTGTAGCCGCCCGAGCTGAGTCCGGGGCTGCCGGAGGGCGAGGGGAACGAGGGCGCGGACGGCGCCGAGGGCATGTCGTCCAGATCCCCCAGGCCGCCGAAGGCCTTGTCCTTCGGATCGTCGGCGCAGCCCGCGAGGACCGCCGTACTGGCAAGGACGAGACTGGCGGCGCCGATGGCGCGGCGTGTACGCATGTGATCCCCCGGTGTGCGTGAGCGCGTGGACTGGACAGCCCTGTCCAAGCTTGTACCGGAACACCGTGCTGCCGTCATGGCCGTTGCGAGTTCATGACAGCCTCGGTGCACCGGGGCGGAAGAGTAACCGACGTGGAACACCTCGGACTCTCCTGTCACCGGAGGACTTCCGCGCCCGGGCGCCTTGGGTATTTTGGGCCTTCAGAGCTCGGCTCGGCCGACGCTTCACACACGTCGTCCGACGCTTCACACACGGGGGAACGATGAGTCAGCCCTGGCCGCCGCAGCAGCCCATGCAGCCGATGCCGCCCGCGCCGCCGCCCATGCAGCCGATGCAACCCATGCAGCCCGGCTATCCGTACCACCCCGGCCCGCCCGGCTTCCCGCCGCAGCGCCACGGCAGCGGGGTCAAGGCGTTCCTGTTCGGCTGGCTCATTTCCGGCGCCGGAGCGACGGTGTTCGCCGTGCTGCTCCTCGCCAGCTACGAGGACCTCTCGAAGGTCGGTCTGCGGATCATGTACGTGGTCTTCGCGCTGGGGCTCGCCCTGCTCGTGGGCGGTGTGGCCGGCAAGGTGGGCGGGCCCAACCCCGCCGCGTACGTCGTCCCGGCGCTGTTCGCCATGGCCGCGGTCTTCCTGGGCACCACCAACGGCTTCGTGTTCGTGATCCTCAACGCGGGCGGCAGCGAGGTGTTCGAGTCGATGATGGAGAACGACCCCGGCGCCCCGGCCGAGTTCTGGTGGAAGGGCCTCAAGGGCGGTATCGCGCTGCTCGGGCTCGCCGCCGCCGGTGGCGGCACCTTCGGGATGGCCTCCCTCGTCGGCCGGCGCCGCTGAGCGTCCCGTCGCGCATCCGCGTCCCGAACCCCGGACCGCCCCCCGCGAGCTGCCGGGACGGTGGTGCTGCGAACACCCCGCGACCGGGTCCCAGCGCCCTCGTCCGGCGCCTCCTCCGCTGGTTGCCTGGTCTCCGGGCGGGCGGAGGTCCCGCCCGGCGGGCGACTCGCGCGGCCGCAGGAGAAGGGGGACGGACCGGACGATGCACATCCGTACACGTACGACTCGCAGGGGAACCGCCGCGCTGACGGCGGCGGTGCTCGCCGTGCTCGCCGGGGCCCAGTACGCGGGCGCCGCAGGCGCCGGGGACGGGCCCGACCGGCGGTCCGGCGGGGACCGGCCGGGCACCGGCCGCACGGTGCTGCGGCACGACGTGGCGGCCGTCCGCATGGCGGGCGGCGGCAAGGTCAAGGTGCTGGCCGAGGTGCGCGACGGCCGCACCGGAGTGCGGGCCCGCGCGGGGTCCGGCAGACCCGTACCGTGGAACGCCCGGTTCCGCGCGGCCAGCACCACCAAGACCTTCACCTCCGTGGTCCTGCTCCAACTCGCCGACGAGGGAAAGCTGTCGCTGGACGACACGGTGGAGAAGTGGCTGCCCGGCATGGTCGCGGGGAACGGCAACGCCGGCTCCCGGATCACGGTCCGCGACCTGCTGCGGCAGACGAGCGGGCTGTACGACTACGTCGAGGACCCGGAACTGGCCGGGGTGCTGGCGGACTTCGACACCCACCGCCACGACGCGACCCCGGCGGCCTCCTACGTGGCCGTCGCGATGCGCCACCGGCCGCTGTTCACCCCGCGCCCCGGCGGCACCCCGCGCTGGGCGTACTCGAACACCAACTACCTGCTGGCCGGGCTGATCGCCGAGAAGGCGGGCGGGCTCCCCTGGCGGGAGCAGGTCGAACACCGTGTGATCGCGCCGCTGGGCCTCCGCGGCACCCGGGTCACCGGTGCGAACCCGTTCATGCCCGGCCCGCACGCCCGGGTCACCCTGCCGATACCGGGCAAGGACGGCGAGCCGCTCGACGTGACCGAGCACAGCCTCCAGCACGGCGCCGACTCCGCCGTCATCAGCACCACCCGGGATCTCGACACCTTCTTCCGCGCCCTGATGACCGGCGAGCTGCTGCCCCGGGACCGGCTCGCCCAGATGAAGGAGACCGTGGAGCGGACCGACGACCCCGAGGACCGCGCCGCCTGGCCCGAGGGCGGCTACGGCCTGGGCCTGCGCGACAACCCGCTCTCCTGCGGGGGACGTTACCGGCACCACGAGGGCGACGGCTTCGGCTCCTACACCCGCACCGGGGTCACCGAGGACGGCCGCCGCGCGGTCACCGTCTCCGTCACCAGCGACGGCGGCCTCCCCGATCAGGAACGGCTCAACACCGCCACCCGGAAGCTGGTCGACCACGCCCTGTGCGGTACGGACGGCTGACGGGCCGAGCGGTCGGCGGCGGGGGCGGCGGTTGCCCTGGGTCGCGGAGCAGCCGTCCGGCGCGGGCTCAGCCGTCCGCGCGCCCGGCGCGGGGCTCTCACTCCGGTGCCGGCCGCCGGGCGCGCCACACCAGATAGAGGGCACTGGCCACCGCCGCCAGGCGCAGCAGCACCGGAAAGGCGTCACCGATCGCTCCGCTCAGCGCCTCGCTGCCCTCGGCGAGCGGCTCGCCCCACCGGCCGTCCGCCCGCCCCCAGAGCCACACCCCCGTACCGGCCACCACCAGGCCGGGCATGCCCAGAGCAGCCCACTTGCCCTCGCTGCCGCTCAGCTTGGGCGACCACCAGGCCGCCAGCCATCCCAGGGCCAGCGGAATCAGGGAACCGAACACGGCACCCGCCACCAGCAGCACCACAGCGGCCCACTCGACCACGCCGCCCCGCCCGGGGCCGCCCTTGCCGCGCAGCCGCCGCCCCAGCAGCACGGCCACGCCCAGCCCGGGAGCGGTCGCCGGAGCCGGCTCGGCGGGCGGAGCCCCCTGCGGGGCCACCGGGGCCTGCCCGGTCGGCGCGGGCGCGCCGGGCGCCTCCGGGGCGTCCCCCGGCGGCGGCTTGAGGACCTCCGGCAGTTCGATCCCGCCGACGAAGCCGGGCACCGGCTCCCCGGCCGCCACGGCGTTGGTGCCGCCGGGGCCGGTGCCGAACGGGCCGGGGTCGACCCGCCACCAGTCGGGGTCGGAATCCTCGGGCCCCAGTTCGTCGAGGCTCGCGAGGTGCGGCGAGGAGGCGCCGAACGCGGCGGTGGGAGTTCCGCCGCGGGTGCGCTGGGCGGGCAGCGAGGGCACCGACGGCTCCGCTCCGGAGGTCCGCGGCACCTGCGGGCCCGCGCCGCTCCCGCCGTCCACCGCCGCCTCGGACGGCGTCGGCGCCGCGGGCCGGGGGACCTCACCACCGTTCGCGGAGGCCACCACGTCCTCGGGGCGGCCGAAGCGGTCCAGGATCTTCCGCACGGCGGCCTTGGTCACCGCGCCGCCCTCGGCGGCCCGCGCCCGGTCGATCTCGCCGCGCAACCCGCCGACGAGCTTGGCCCGTTCGGCAGCCGTCATCCGCGTACTGTGCGCCAGGTCCCCGACCCGGCTCAGATAGTCGAAGACAAGCTGATCGCTCTCGATCCCCACCAAGTCCCCGCAGCCCACTAGCCCTTCAAGCCCTTCAAGCCCTTCAAGCCCTTCAAGCCCTCCGCACAGACGGTACCGCGCGCACCCGCCCGTAAGGGAGTACCGGCCGGTGCGGCGCCCGCCGTTCGGCGGAACGTCCCGCTCCGGCCCGAGGAAGCGGTCCCGGGGCGCCCGGCAGCCCGCCCGGCCGAAGCGGTACCCGGCCCGGCGGAGCCGCGTGCCGCTACCGTGGGGAGGATGAGCAGTGAGCACAACGGGGGCTCTTCCGCACCGCCGGACGCGCCGCCGGGGTCGTCGGCGTCCGGGCCCCGCACCCTCGCGGAGGACCTCCGCGCGCGGGACGACAGCGCGCTGGCCGCGCTGCTGCGTGCCCGCCCCGACCTCCTCTCCCCCGTTCCGGGCGACCTCACCCAGCTCGCCACCCGGGCGGGCACCCGCGCCTCCGTCGTCCGGGCGCTGGAGCACCTGGACCGGTTCACGCTGCAGACCGCCGAAGCACTGGCGGTCGCCCCCGGCGCTCCCCCGCCGCCCCGGACGGCACCCCAGGAGGGCGCGGCCGCGGCCGAGGCCGCACTGGCCCGGCTGCTCCCCGGTGCGGAGGCGGCCGCACGGCTGCGCCCGGCGCTCGACGAGCTGCGGGCCCGCGCCCTGGTGTGGGGCCCTCCGGAGCGGCCACGGCTCGTCCGCACCGCGCGGGAACTGCTCACCTCGCCCTCCCCCACCGGACTGGGGCCCACGCTCGCGGAGGCGGTGGCGGCGGCCGGACCGGCCAAGCCCGCGCCCTCCCGGCTGCAGGAGATGCTGGCCGCGGCGGGACTGGCGGGCACCCACGACCCGGTCAGCGCGCTGGCCGCGCTGACGGCACTGTTCGACGACCCCGGCCGGATGACGGAGCTGCTCGCCGGGGCCCCCGAAGGGGCCGAGGCGGTGCTGCGGAAGCTGGAGTGGGGGCCGCCCTACGGCACGGTCGACCTGGCGGCACCGCCACCGGCGGTCCGCTGGCTGCTGGACCGCGCCCTGCTGGTACCGACCGGCGCCGAGCCGGGCGGCGGCCCCGGTGCGCCCGGCAGTGTCGTCCTGCCCCGGGAGGTCGCCCTGCACCTGCGCGGCGGCCGGGCGCACCGGGTGCTGGAGCCGGCCGCGCCCCGGGTCGAGGTGGCGCGCGCCTACGAGCCGGCGACCGTGGACGCCACGGCGGCCGGGCAGGCGATGGCCTCGGTGGCGACCGTCGAGGAGCTGCTGGGGCTCTGGGAGGCGGAACCGCCACCGGTGCTGCGCGCGGGCGGACTGGGCGTCCGCGACCTGAAGCGGACCGCCGCCGCGCTGGATGTGTCCGAACCGGCCGCCGCGGGCTGGATCGAGCTGGCGTACGTGGCCGGGCTGGTGGCCTCGGACGGTGCGGCCGACGAGGTGTACGCGCCGACCCCCGCCTACGACGACTGGCTCCGGGCCGCACCCGCCGAGCGGTGGGCGGCGCTCGCCGCGGCCTGGTACGCGGCGACCCGCACGGCCGGGCTGGTGGGCGAGCGGGATCCGCGGGGCCGGAATCTGGCGCCGCTGGGCCCCGGACTGGACCGCGGCCCGGCCCCCGAGGTGCGGCAGCGCGCCCTCTCCCGGCTCGCCGAACTGGCGCCCGGGTCGGCCCCGGACCGGGACACGCTGCGCGACCGGCTTCGCTGGGAGCGCCCCCTGCTCGGCAACCGGGCGGCGGCCCGCGCGGGGCAGCCCGCAGGGCAGCCGCCGGGACAGCCGCCGGGGCAGCCTTCGGCAGCGGCCGCCGGGACGGGCGAGGGCGACGGCGGACGGCAGCTGCGGTCCCGGCTCCTCGACTGGGCGCTGGACGAGGCGGAGACCCTGGGGGTGACCGGCCGGGGCGCCCTCGCCTCCTACGTACGCCCGCTGCTGGTCGCGGAGCAGGACGGCGGGGCGGCGCACCGGGCGCCCGGAGCCACCGGCGAGGCCGTGCGGGCCGTCGCCGCACAGCTCGCCCCGCACCTCCCCGAACCCCTGACCGAGGTCCTGTTGCAGGCGGACCTGACCGCCGTGGCGCCCGGGCCGCTGGAGCGCGAGCTCGCGGCGTTCCTGGCCGTGCTGGCGGATGTGGAGTCCAAGGGCGGGGCCACGGTCTACCGCTTCACTCCCGGTTCGGTGCGCCGCGCCCTGGACACCGGACGCACCGCCGCCGACCTGCACGCCTTCCTCGCCGAGCACTCCAGTACGCCGGTGCCGCAGCCGCTGACCTACCTGGTCGACGACGTGGCCCGCCGCCACGGACAGGTGCGGGTGGGGGCCGCCTCCTCGTACGTGCGCTGCGACGACGACGCCCTGCTCACCGAGCTTCTCGCCGACCGCCGCTCGGCGCCGCTGCGGCTGCGCAGGCTCGCCCCCACGGTGCTGGCCTCGCCCGCCCCGCCGGACCAGCTCCTGGCGAAGCTGCGGGAGGCGGGCTACACGCCCGCGGCCGAGTCCGCCGAGGGCGATGTGCTGCTGGCGCGCCCGGACGCGCACCGCGCACCGCCCCGCACCCCGCCCGAGCCGGTGCCGGAGGGCCCGCCTCCGCCCGACGGGCCGCTGCTGGCGGCCGCCGTTCGCGCCATCCGGGCCGGCGACCACGCCGCCACCCTGACCCACAAGCCGAAGGCCCCCGCCACCGCACCACCCGTCGGCGGCCCGCCGCGCACCGTCATGGCCGAGACCCTCGCCACGATGCAGTCCGCCACCCTCTCCGGCACCCCGGTGTGGATCGGCTACGTCAACGCCGACGGCGCCGCCTCGCAACGCGTCATCGCCCCGGTGAAGGTCGAGGGCGGCTTCGTCACCGGCTACGACCACACCGCGGAGGAGGTCCGCACCTATCCCCTGCACCGCATCACGGGCGTCGCGGAGGTGGCGGAGGGCTGACCGCCCGTCGGCGGCGGGGGCAGGGGCCGGCACGGGCTTCCCGCGTCCGGCGGGCGAGGCCGCGTCCGCGGGTGAGGTGCGCAGCACTGTGGGCCCGGTCCGCCGCCGGGCTGAGGCACACTGGACGTTTGGCCCGCAGAACCGAACGTCGAAAGGGTGACGCGTGAACGGTGGCCCCCTGATCGTGCAGAGCGACAAGACGCTGCTGCTCGAAGTCGATCACGAGCTGGCCGAGGCGTGCCGGAGGGCCATCGCGCCGTTCGCGGAGCTGGAGCGGGCTCCGGAGCACATGCACACCTACCGGGTGACGCCGCTGGGGCTGTGGAACGCGCGGGCCGCCGGGCACGACGCCGAGCAGGTGGTGGACGCGCTGGTGGAGTACGCGCGCTACCCGGTGCCGCACGCGCTGCTGGTGGACATCGCCGAGACGATGGCCCGCTACGGCAGGCTCTCGCTCAGCAAGCACCCCACGCACGGCCTGGTGCTGACGAGCACCGACCGGCCGGTGCTGGAGGAGGTGCTGCGCTCGAAGAAGATCCAGCCGCTGGTGGGCGAGCGGATCGACCCGGACTCGGTGGCCGTGCACCCGTCCGAGCGCGGTCAGATCAAGCAGGTGCTGCTGAAGCTGGGCTGGCCCGCCGAGGACCTGGCCGGGTACGTGGACGGCGAGGCGCACCGCATCGAGCTGGAGGAGGAGGACTGGTCGCTGCGCCCCTACCAGCAGCAGGCGGTGGAGGGCTTCTGGCACGGCGGCTCCGGTGTCGTCGTCCTGCCCTGCGGTGCCGGCAAGACGCTGGTGGGCGCCGGGGCGATGGCCAAAGCGCAGGCGACGACGCTGATCCTGGTCACCAACACGGTCTCGGCCCGCCAGTGGAAGCACGAACTGGTGCGGCGCACCTCGCTGACCGAGGACGAGATCGGCGAGTACAGCGGGACGCGGAAGGAGATCCGCCCCGTCACCATCGCCACCTACCAGGTGATCACCACGAAGCGGAAGGGCGTCTACCCGCATCTGGAGCTGTTCGACTCCCGCGACTGGGGCCTGATCGTCTACGACGAGGTGCATCTGCTGCCGGCCCCGGTCTTCAAGTTCACCGCCGACCTCCAGGCCCGCCGCCGGCTCGGGCTGACGGCGACGCTGGTGCGGGAGGACGGGCGCGAGTCCGACGTGTTCTCGCTCATCGGCCCCAAGCGGTTCGACGCGCCCTGGAAGGAGATCGAGAACCAGGGCTACATCGCCCCCGCCGACTGCGTCGAGGTCCGCGTCAGCCTCACCGACTCCGAACGGCTGGCCTACGCGACGGCGGAGCCGGAGGAGAAGTACCGCTTCTGCGCGACCACCGACTCCAAGCGGCGGGTGACCGAGGCGCTGGTGCGCCGGCACGCGGGCCAGCAGACGCTGGTCATCGGCCAGTACATCGACCAGCTCGACGAGTTGGGCGAGCACATCGGGGCGCCGGTCATCAAGGGCGACACCACCAACGCGCAGCGCGAGAAGCTCTTCGACGCCTTCCGTGCGGGCGAGCTGAACTGCCTGGTCGTCTCGAAGGTCGCCAACTTCTCCATCGATCTGCCCGAGGCGACCGTGGCCATACAGGTCTCCGGGACCTTCGGCTCCCGGCAGGAGGAGGCCCAGCGGCTGGGCCGGGTACTGCGGCCGAAGGCGGACGGACACGAGGCCCGCTTCTACTCGGTGGTCGCCCGCGACACCATCGACCAGGACTTCGCCGCCCACCGCCAGCGCTTCCTCGCCGAGCAGGGGTACGCCTACCGGATCGTGGACTCGGTCGACCTGCTCGCCTCGGGCCCGGAGGGCACCGGGAGTGCGGGCAGCGCCGAGAAGCCGGACGGGGTGTAGGGCGCCGGGGGCCGGGCGGAGACCCCCTGCGGCCGGTCCCGACACCGCGGCGGGGCACCGCACGGGCGGGCCCCGCACAGGCGGTGGCTCCCGCGGCGTCAGCGGCCTTCCGGGGAGGGTGCCTCGGGGGGCTTCATCGCGACGCGGCCGTCCGGGGTGATCGCCGCCGTCTCGCCGGTACGCAACCAGCCCTCCTGCAGCGGCGCCGCGTCCTCGACGTAGCAGGCGGTGATCCACGGGCCGCGCAGCAGCAGCTCGCCCTCGGACTGCCCGTCCCAGGGCAGCGGCCGCTGGTCGGGCCCGGTGACGCCGTATTCGACCGAGGCGGGGAAGCGGTAGTGGCCGGCGGCGGGCCGGGCCACGCACGCCGGGGAGAGCGTCTCGGGCGCTCCCCAGGCCGCCGCCGCGCTGATGCCGTGCCGCCAGCGCAGCTCCTGCGCCAGCAGCGTCCCGCCGGGCTCCGCACCGGGGCCGCCGACCACCACGGCCTCCCGCAGCGAGGACAGGTCCCGGGGGTGGGCGGCCAACTCCTCCAGCATGCCGTCCCACACGGCCGGGTCGGCGACCGCGAGCGTGGGCCGCTCCCGCTCTGCCATCTCGGCGAGCGGCGCGGGCTGGTCGTAGGTGCCGGGCAGCAGCAGCGAGGCGCCGCCGGCGAACGCGGCGTAGGGGAGCCCCCAGGCCAGCATCCGGGACATCGGCACGACGGGCAGCACCAGATCGTCCTCGCCGATGCCGTACGCCTGCGGGGTCTGCGCCTGGAGGGCATGCAGGTAGAGGGCGCGGTGGCTGTAGGCGACTCCGCGTGGCGCGGTGCCGTCCTCGGACGCGGCGTGGCAGAGCACCGCCGCGTCGCGCTCGTCGACCGCGGGCCAGTCGTAGTGTCTGCGCCGGTCGGTGATCAGCTCCTCGTAGTCGTGGACCTCGGCGCCGTAGGCGGTACCGCCGCTGACGACGGCAGCGGAGTCGTTGCCACCCGCGACGATCACATGCCGCAGATGGCCGAGCCGGGGCAGCACGGAGGCCAGCGGCGCGAGCCCCGTCGGGTCGGTGATCAGCACCCGCGCGCCGCCGCGCACCGCGGCGGCGACGAGCTGGTCGGCCGGCAGCCACGGGTCGAGGGTGTGCAGGACGGCGCCCATCGAGGGGACGGCCAGATACGCCTCCAGGTGGTCGGCGGTGTTGGCCATCAGGGTGGCGACGGTGTCCCCGGGCGCGACGTCGAAGTCGTCGTGCAGGGCGGCGGCGAGCTGGACGGCACGGACGCCCGTGTCGAGGAACGTGCGACGGTCGGGCTCGGCACCGCCCGTGGTCCCCGTCCAGGTGGTCACCCGGGCGGTCCCGTGCGCGAACGCGCCGTGCACGAGGAGTCGGTTCACGGTCAGCGGGATGTCCTGCATGGTGCTTCGCACACCGGCCTCCTCGGGCCTCTTCACGCTCTGGTCGGCGGCCGTCCCGGCGCCTGTCGGCGGGGTGCCTGTCGGCGGGACCGGCCGGAGGGCTGTCCGTCGTACCCGTGCTGCCCCTGCCACCCGTCGGTCCTCCGGTCTCCGGGGGCTGCTGCTGCGGGGTCGTCGTCCCCGGTCCGTACCGGCGTGGGGCTCTGCCGGGCGGACGGTCGGCGGCTCGGTCCGGCCGCCCCTGCTGATTCTTGCCCGGCGGGAGCGCGGTGTCAGCGTTCCGGAGCGGTCCGGCGCCGCCGCGCCCGGCGTCGGGGGGCCGGACGGGTACGGTCCGGCCGGCCGGGCGGTACGGGTACGGGTACGGGTACGGTCCGGCCGGGCGGCGTCGGCCGGTGCGCGGGCGGGCGGCGGCAGCACGGCCGCGGCACGCGGCGAGGCGGGGCGGGCACGTACGGCACGGAGCCGGGCGCGTGCCGCGAGGAGACGGGCCCGTACGGCGCGGCGGGTTGGGTGCCGGACGGCGCGCGGGGCGGGCCGCACGGCCACGGGTGGCGCGGCGGAGCGCGCGCCTGCGGCGGGGGCGGGTGCCGGGGGTGGGTTCGCGGCGTGCGCGGGCCCGGTACGCGGGGCGCCGCTGCCAGTCACCCGTGCCGCCTCCTCGCCACCGGGAGGACGGGTCGTCCCGGATCGCCGTTGATTGCCGCCGGGCGTCGACCCTAATCGAGTCACCGCCCGGAGACCGAAACGCCTCCGCCCGCGCCGCCGCCGGACAGCACACGGAACCGTCCGCTCCCGGGTGCCCGCTGCCGGGTCCCGGACCCGGAAAAGCGGTCGCCCGCTCGTCGGACGGTGGCTACAATCGCCGGTCTGCCCCCCTCGGCGCCCTGCTCGGCGCGAGGCGCCCGCCGCACGGAAACCGGTCGGGCTCACGCGTGGCCCCGTACCCGGATCCGTGTCCGCGGATCCGCGGGCGGTGCCGCGCAGACCTGTCCGTCCGTACGCCCGTGCCCACGTGCCGAGCCCGTGCGTCCCGCCTCCTCCCGTCCCGTCCGGGACGCGCGCCCGTCGGGCCGCGGGGGCCGGCCACGTGCTGCCCGGCGTGCGGTTCGCGGGCGCCCGTGCTTCTTGGAGGCCGCCCGATGACCGACAGCTCCGCACCCGGGCCCGGACCCGGCGACGTACCCGATGCCGGCGGCGTGCCCGATGCCGGCGCCGGAACCGGGGCCGAGCCCGGCGACGGGCCCGGCGTCCGGCAGCCGCCCGGCGGTCCCGCGCCCGGCGGCGGCCCCGCGTCCGGCGGGCCGCTCGCACGTGAGCGGGCCCATCTGGCGGCCTCGCGTGCCGCGCTGCGTGCGATGCGGGCCGACGCCGAGGCGCTCGACATCCGCGACGTGACCGCGAACTGGGTGAACGCCGAGGCGCTCGCCGCGGGGATCGAGGCCCGGATCGCGGCGCTGGCCGATCTCGCGCACACGCCGCTGTTCTTCGGTCGGCTGGACCGCGCGGACGGGCAGGTCTTCCACATCGGCCGGCGGCATGTGCACGACGCGGACGGCGATCCCATGGTCATCGACTGGCGGGCGCCGGTCTCGCAGCCCTTCTACCGCGCCTCCCCCGCCGACCCGCAGGGCGTGGCGCTGCGGCGCCGCTTCGGGTACACGGGCGGTGAGCTGACCGCCTACGAGGACGAGCGGCTCGCCGCGCCGCCGAGCACCGACGGACCGCAACCGGACGTGCCGGAGCAGGGCGCACCGGGGGCACGGCGTACCGGCGCGCTGCTCCAGGCCGAGATCGAGCGCCCCCGGGTGGGGCCCATGCGGGACATCGTCGCGACGATCCAGCCCGAGCAGGACGAGATCGTCCGGGCCGGGATCGAGGGGACGGTGTGCGTGCAGGGCGCCCCGGGGACGGGCAAGACGGCGGTCGGTCTGCACCGCGTCGCCTATCTGCTGTACGCGCACCGCGAGCAACTGGCCCGTACCGGCACCCTGGTGATCGGCCCGAACGACTCCTTCCTGCGCTACATCGAGCAGGTGCTGCCCGCGCTGGGCGAGGTGGCCGTGCGGCAGACGACGGTGGAGGCGCTGGTGGCGCGGCCCGACGTCCCCGTGCGGGCGGTCGACGGCGCGGAGGCCGCCCGGCTCAAGGGCGACGCGCGGATGGCCCGGGTACTGCGCCGGGCGGTGCGCGCGGGGGTGCGTCCGCTTCCGGCGGAGCCGTGCGTGGTGGTGCGCGGCTCGCGGCGCTGGCGGATCCCCGCGCACGAGATCGCGGAACTGGTCGAGGAGTTGCTGGGGCGCGGCCTGCGGTACGGGGCGGGCCGGGAGGCGCTGCCGCAGCGGATCGCGCACGCCGTGCTGGTGCGGATGGAACAGGCCGGTGAGGCGCCCGACGACCGGGTGCAGGACGCGGTGGCACGGAACGCCGCCGTGAAGGCGGTGGTGCGGCAGGTGTGGCCGCCCGTCGATCCGGCCAAGGTCGTGCTGCGGCTGCTGTCCGACGCGGAGTTCCTCGCCGAACAGGCGGAGGGGCTGCTGACCGCCGAGGAGCAGCGGGCGGTCCTGTGGGAGAAGGCGCCGCGCGGTGTCCGGAGCGCCCGCTGGTCGGCAGCGGACGCGGTGCTGGTGGACGAGGCCGCGGACGCCGTGCAGCGGACGCCTTCGCTGGGGCATGTGGTGCTGGACGAGGCCCAGGACCTCTCCGCGATGCAGTACCGCGCGGTGGGCCGGCGCTGTTCGACCGGGTCGGCGACGGTGCTGGGCGACCTGGCGCAGGGCACCACGCCGTGGGCGACCGAGAGCTGGGAGGCCGCCCTGGAACACCTGGGGAAACCGGGCGCCGTGGTGGAGGAGTTGACCGAGGGGTTCCGGGTGCCGCGGGAGGTGATCGCGTACGCGTCGCGGCTGCTGCCCGACATCGCACCGGGGCTGCGGCCCGCGACCTCCGTGCGGGAGTCGCCGGGGGACTTCGCCGTGCGGCCCGTCCCCGGCGGCGCGGACGGACCCGGCGCGGCGGCCGACCGGATGGTGGTGGACGCGTGCCGGGAGGCGCTGGAACGGGAGGGTTCGGTCGGGCTGATCGCCGCGGAGGCCCGGCTCCCGGCACTGCGCGAGGCACTGCGCGCGGCGGGGCTCGGCTGGCTGTCGCCCGGTGCGGAGACCAGCGCGGCGGCCCGGTTGACGCTCGTACCGGCCGCGCTGGCCAAGGGCCTGGAGTACGACTACGTGGTGCTGGACGAGCCCGCGGCGGTCGTGGCCGGGGAGCCGGACGAGCGGACGGGGCTGCGGCGGCTGTACGTCGCGCTGACCCGGGCGGTCTCCGGGCTCGTCGTGGTGCACGCCCGGCCGCTTCCGGAGGCGCTGGCGGCCCCAGTGCCGACCGGGTACGGGACGGTGGCCGGGTACGGGGCGATGGCCGCGAGGTCGTAACGTAGTCGTAACGTAGTCGTTTGTCCCTTCACGTCCGAGCACGTCCAGGAGTCGCGCCGTGCACCATCTTTCTTACGGAGATGTCAAGACCGCAGCCGACCGGGTTGCCACCGGCGTACGCCCCGTCGCGGTCGCCCGCGCGGACGTCGGCGCTGCGGCAATCGGGGGCCAGTCCGGTGCCCCGGACTTCGAGCTGTTCCTCGCTCTGGAGTTCATGCAGCACACCGGGAGTTTCAAGGCCCGGGGCGCGCTCAACTTCCTGCTCGCGCACCGGGAGCGGGAGGAACTCCCCGCGGCGGGCGTCACCCTGGCCTCCGGCGGCAACGCGGGACTCGCGTGCGCGTGGGCCGCGCGCGGACTGGGCGTGCCCGCCACGGTCTTCCTGCCGGAGACCGCGCCGCAGGTGAAGGTCGAGCGGCTGCGCGCGTACGGGGCCGATGTGCGGCTGGTCGGCACGGAGTACGCCGACGCCGCGACGGCCTGCGAGGCGTTCGCCGCGGACACCGGGGCGCTGGCGTCGCACGCGTACGACCATCCGCTCATCGCGGCGGGCGCCGGGACGTTGGTGGAGGAGATCCGCGCACACGTACCCCTCGTGGACACGGTGGTGGTGTCGGTGGGCGGCGGCGGCCTGTTCGCCGGGGTCGCCGCGGCCGCGCAGCACCACGGGATCCGGGTGGTGGCCGTGGAACCCGAGCGGTGCCGGGCGCTGAACGCCGCGCTGGAGGCGGGGCGCGTCGTCGATGTGCCGGTGGACTCCGTCGCCGCCGACTCGCTGGGCGCCCGCCGGGCCTCCTCGATGGCGCTGGCCGCCGCGGGCACCCGCAATGTGCGGTCGGTGCTGGTGAGCGACGAGGCCGTGGTCTCGGCCCGCCGGGAGCTGTGGGAGCGGTACCGGCTGGCGGTGGAGAACGGGGCCGCCACCGCACTCTCCGCGATCCGGGGCGCCGTCGCCGCGCCGGACGGGGCCGACGGGCAGAGCGCGCCCTACGTGCCGTCCCCGGGCGAGCGGGTCGTCGTCGTACTGTGCGGCGCCAACGCCGATCCGGGCGAGATGGCCGAGACGACCCGCTGACCGTACGGTGAGCGCGGCGGACGGCGCCCGCCCGACACTCCGGCCGGGCGCCTCCGGCGCGCGCGTCCAGGCGTGTCCGCGCGCATCCAGGCGTGCCGTCGGGACGGCAGGCGCGAGGTCCCTGGCGCCCGCAACAGCCGGACGACGGGGGAGCGAGGACGGATGAGGCAGCAGGCAGTGGTCGGCCCGGCGGGGGCGGAAGCGTATCTGCGGTGGGCGGAACTGCCCGGCGAGGGCGAGGGCGTGCGGGTCTTCCTGCACGGCCTCGGGGCCAGTGCGACGTTCGACTGCTCGGAGGTCGCGGCGCACCCCGCGCTGCGGGCGACCGGGCACCGGTCGCTGCTGGTGGATCTGCTCGGCTTCGGCTGGAGCGACCGGCCCGCGCACTTCGGCTACACGCTGGAGGAGCACGCCGACACCGTCGCCGCCGTGCTGGAAGCGGAGGGCATACGGGGCGCCGAACTCGTCGGGCACTCCATGGGCGGCGCGGTCGCGCTCGCACTGGCCGCGCGTCGGCCGGAGTTGGTGGGGGCGCTCGTCCTCGCCGAGGCCAATCTGCGGGCGGGCGGCGGGGAGTGGAGCAGGAAGATCGCCGCGTGGCCGGAGGAGGAGTTCGGCACCCGGGGCATGGCGGAGTTCACGGCCGGGGAGAGCGATCCCGGCTATCTGGCGACCCTGCGGGCCGCCGACCCGCTCGCGATCCACCGTAGCGCGGTGGGCTTGGTGCGCGGCATCTCGCCCGGCCTCGGGCAGGTGTTCGCGGAGTACGACGGGCCCAAGGCGTTCCTCGTCGGGGAGTCGAGCCGCCCCTACCCGGAGGAGGCCGACGCGGCGGATGCGGGGGCGCACATCCTGACCGTCCCCGCGGCAGGGCACCCGATGCCCGTGGAGAATCCGGACGGTTTCGCGCGGGCGGTCGCCGAGGCGTCCGCGCGGGCGTCGGCCGCCGCCTGACCCGCGCCGGGCCCGCCGCCGGACACCGAGCGGAACGCCTCCGTCCCCTCCGTCGCCTCGGGGGCGGAGTCGGACGCGGTGCCGCAGTCGCCCGTTCCGGCTGCCGCCTCACCCGCGGCGTTCGCGGGCGCCGAGGTAGGAGTCCAGTTCGGCGGCGCCGGAGAGCAGCGCCCGGGCCCGGGTGGCCAGTCGGCCGTGCCAGTCGCGCAGCGCGCCCTCCAGCGGCTCCGGCCCACCGGCCGCCCGCACCTGGGCGATCAGCGGAGCGATCCGCTCCAGCAGATAGCCGCCCCGCCGGAGTTGGTGGGTGAGCCGGGCGTCCCGTACCGCGGCGCCGTCGTAGACGCGGTACCCGGTGTGCGGATCGCGGCGCGGGCTGACCAGGCCCGCGGCCTCCCATTTGCGCAGCGTCGCGGGCCGGATGCCGAGCTCTTCCGCCAGCGGCCCGATGAACCTGCCTCCGGCGCCCGCGGTCCCGGGCGCTCCGGTCGCCTCCGCCGGCCCGGTGGAGCGGCCCGGCCCGGCGGGCCGCAGGTCGTGCAGGGCGCTCTCCACGGCCTGGAGGGTCCGCCGGTCGTCGAGGAGATGGGCGTGGGCCTCGTCGACGAGGCCCAGCGCCTCCTCGACGGCGTCCTCGTTGACGGCGCGCATGATCGAGGCCGCCGCCTGGTGGCCGTGGCCGGGCAGCAGGGCGAGGAAGGTGCGCAGGGCCCGCTCGTGCAGCGGGGTGTAGGTGCGGTAGCCGTGCTCGGTGCGGTCGGCGGGCGGCAGGATGCCGTCCGCCTCGTAGTTCCTGACCGCCTGCGTGGACAGCCCGTGCCCGCGGGCCAGATCGACCGGCCTGAGCCGCTCCGCGCTTTGAAGGTTTCTCCCCATGGAATTGAGTATATCGCGGCGATATCACGGAAAGTTTCCACCGAAGGTTCAACGATACCGTTGATGGCATGGTTACCGATATCAAGGACGCGGCCCGCGCTGTCGAGGCGGCCGCCGTCCTGGAGCTGCTCCCGAACCGGCCCCGGGTCCTCGCCCTGGGCGAGCCCACCCACGGCGAGGACTCCCTGCTGGAGGTGCGCAACACGCTCTTCCGGCAACTCGTCGAGCAGGAGGGCTACCGGACGATCGCGCTGGAGAGCGACTGCCTGCGCGGCCTGGTCGTGGACGACCACGTCACCACGGGTACCGGCACCCTCGACGACGTCATGGAACACGGTTTCAGCCACGACCGCGGCGCCTCCGCCGCCAACCGCGCACTCGTACGCTGGATGCGCGCCCACAACGACGGCCGCCCCGCGGCCGAACAGGTCCGCTTCGCCGGAATCGACAGCCCGCTGGAGATCACGGGCCCCCAGAGCCCCCGGCAGGCCCTCACCGCACTGCACGGCTACCTCGCGGCCCACGGGGACGCGGACCTGCTCCCCTGCACCGCGGAGAAGCTCGACACCCTGCTCGGCTCCGACGACCGCTGGACCCACCCCGACACGATGCTGGACCCGGCCCGCTCCTTCGGACGGAGCGCCGCGGCCGGGGAACTGCGGCTGCTCGCCGACGACCTGGTGGCGCTGCTGGACGAGCAGACCCCCCAGCTGATCGCGGCGAGCTCGCGGGACGACTGGGACCGGGCCCGGCTGTACGCGCGCACGGCCACCGGCCTGCTGCGCTACCACTCCTCGATGGCCGGCACCTCGCCGAACCGGATGACGCGGCTGGTGGGGCTGCGGGACGCGATGATGGCCGAGAACCTCCTCGCCCTCGCCGAACGCGGCCCGGTGCTGGTCCACGCGCACAACTCCCACCTCCAGCGCGCGAAGAGCACGATGCAGATGTGGCAGGGGCAGGTGGAGTGGTGGAGCGCCGGCGCGCTCGCGCAGGTCCGGCTGGGCACGGAGTACGCCGTCCTGGCCACCGCCCTCGGCACGATCCGGCACCGCGGCGTCGACACCCCGCCGCCGGACACCCTCGAAGGGCTCCTCTACGCACTCCCGCGGGACCCCTGCGTCGTCGGCCCCGCCACCCTGGCCACCGCCCTCGGCGACCCCCGCCCCGCTCCTCGCGTCTCCCCCTGGTTCGGCTACGCCCCGCTCGCCCCGGCCCAGTTGGACGAGATGGACGGCGTGGTGTTCGTCAGGGACGCGGTGGGAGCGGCGGACACCGGGGGCAATTGAGACGGCAGTCGCACTGGTGGCGTCGCAGGGTGCCGGAGAGCTTGGGCCATGGCGTCCGGCAAGGCGGCGGTGGCGGATGCGGGCGGACATTCCCCGGCCACGAACGCTCCCTCTCCTCCCTTGACCACGGGACGTGTCACCCCGACCGGATTCCCGCCCCGGCCGGGAGGCCGGCCGCGTGCAGCGTGTCGCCTGCGTGCCGGAGCAGCCACCCGGGCGCCGCTCCCGCCGGCCTCCCGGAGGCAGCCCGCGGGACAGCCGGCACCCTTCCGCCGGCGGACCCGCGGGGCCAGGCCGCGGGACAGCGGCCTACGGGCGCTGCCTCACCCGTTCGACGATCCCCCGCTCCACGACGTGCGACAACTGCGTGTACTTCTTCCCGGAAGTCGAGGTCCGTTCGTCGCGGAACCCCAGGAACGCATACGACTCCGGGTCGAAGATGAGGCACTTGCCTTCGTAGGGCCCGCGCTCGGTGTAGGCGACCCCCACCCCGCGCCGCCCGGCGGAGTCCTTCACTCCCGGGATCGTCTCGACGCCGGGCACAAGCGCCAGCGCCTCGTACGCAGCGGGGCGCAGCCCCCGGGGAAGCACCGGGTTCTTCAGGAGCTCGCCCAGCAGGAAGTAGGCCCGGAACCGGTCGAACTTGGGACGCTCGCTCATCGACCGGTCGTCGGAGCCGCCGGCGGAGAGGATGGCCGAGATGAGTTTCTCCGGGTCCTGGGGCAGCTTCTTCAGCTCACTCCACTTCCGGGGCGGCCACACCCCCTCGCCCTTCCCCGCGGGCTCCTCCCACATCTCGCGGCCCAGTTCCATGCTCAAGGAGCGCTTGGAGGCGTCCACCGACTCCCACATCTCGTCGGTGTAGGTCTTGATCTTGCCGGTCTTCTGCTCCGTCTCCTTGATGATCCGCTTCGAGTAGATGAACTGGTCGTCGCGCGGCGCCACCGGCTTCTTCTCCTGCTCGCGCTCCCACGCCGCCGCCCCGTTCAGCACCGTCGCGGCGGCGTTCTCCGTCCGCGGGGTGCCGGTGCCCGGTGCGCCGCCCTCGCCGGAGCCGTCCGTGCCGACCAGTACCGCCGTCCCCGTGACCGCCGTGGCGACCACCGCAGCCGCCGCGAGGCGCAGTGCACGGCGGCGGCCGAGGCCGGTGCCGGTGCGCTGGTGCGGGTGGGCCATCGCGTTGAGCAGCCGGTGCCGGGCCCGGTCCCGGGCCGGCTCGGTGAGCGGGGCCGCGTCCGCGTCCCATTCCCTCAAGAGTTCGAGTTCGTCATTCATGGTCGGACACCTCTCGCAGTGCCGTCGGATCGGATCCGCCCAATGCTTCGCGCAGCTTGCTGCGAGCCCGGTGCAGCCGTGATCTGACCGTGCCCACGGGGATACCGAGGGCCTGGGCCACCTCCTCGTAGCCGAGACCGCCCCAGGCCACAAGCAGCAGCACGTCCCGGTGCCGAGCGGGCAGCGCGGCCAGCGCCGCCGCCAGTTCGCGGCGTACGGCCCGCGCCCCCACCCGGTCCGCGGCCCGGTCGGCCAGCGGCTCGTCGTGGTCGGCGGGGGCCGGGACCCGGGCCATGGCCTTGAATCGGCGGGCTTCGGCCCGCCGATGCCGGCCGACCAGGTTGGTCGCTATGCCGAACAGCCAGGGCCGGGCGTCGGCGCCCGCGCCGCGGGCCGGGTCGTAGCGATGCCGCTGCTGGAACGCGGTGGTGAAGGTCTCCGCCATGAGGTCATCGGCGACCTCGCCGCCGAGGCGGCGGGCCGCATAGCGGTGCACGGCGTCGGCGTGCCGGTCGAAGAGCGCGGCGAACGCCTCGGGCTCGTCCCGGGACCGCGCGATCACTGAGGCGTCGCTCTCCGCATCGGCAAAGGTGCCGATGCGGACGCCTGGTCGGACGGTCATCGGGGCTCCTCTCGTCCAAGGGACGATGCTCGAACACTTGGGCTTTCACCTGTCCTTCGCCCGTCGCGCCGAAGCGGTTCCCTCAGACCTCCCGGCCACTGCCCGCCCCGCCGGTTCGTCGTCCTCGCCCCCGCCGGGCCGCTTCCGCACCACAGGCGTGGCGGAGTCGCCCAGAAAGCCGCAGGCGCCGACCGGCCCGGCCCGGTCGCACCGGGTGGCGGCGAGGACTACGCGGCCGGGGTCCAGTCCGCGATCAGGGCGAGCAGGCCGGGGAACCGCGCCTCCAGGTCCGCGATGCGCACCTGGTTGCGCCGGGAGGGCCCGTACTGGCGCTGCCGGACGAGGCCCGCCTCGCGCAGGGTACGGAAGTGGTGGGTCAGCGAGGACTTGGGGCGCTCCAGTCCGAACCAGGTGCAGGTGTGGTCGAAGTCGACCGACTCCAGCAGCAGTTTGCGGACCACTCCGATCCGGAGCGGGTCGCTGAGCGCCGCCATCACCGCCTCCAGCCGGATCTCGTCCCGGCCGGGCTCGGGCAGCGGCTCGGGGACCTCGGCGCCGGGCGGGGGCGGCGGAATGCGGAACTCCCGGTCGAGGGCCGCGTCACTCACGGGGTCCTCCTTCGGTGGTCGGCAACTGGCGGACGGGGTCACGTGGCGGCGTGCGGTCGGTAGCGGTGCGGGCGACCGCACCGCTACCCGCTACCCGCGACCCGCGACCCGCGACCACAGTAGTACGACTTGCATCGTACTACTCGACGCTGGTACGAATTCTCTCGTACTACTTGTACGACTCCACTCGTACCCCTCGCCCTGCCCTCCCCTGCCCAGGAGCTGCCGCATGTCCGCTTCCGCTCCGCCGGCCGCCTCCGCCCCCCGACGGGGCTGGATGTGGCCGGCCGCCTGGCCCGTCGTCGCCGTACTCGCCCTCTCCAACGAGCCCGCGCCGCTCTACGTCCTGTGGCAGGACCGGATCGGCTTCTCCGCAGCCGCCCTGACGGCGGTCTACGCCGCCTACATCGCCGGACTGCTGGGCACCCTCACCGTCGCGGGCACCCTCTCCGACCGCTACGGCCGCAAGCCGGTGCTGCTTCCCGGTCTGGCCCTCGCGCTGCTGGCCTCGGCACTGTTCGCCACGGCGCACTCGATGCCCGTGCTGCTGGTGGCGCGGCTGCTGAGCGGGATCGCGGTCGGCGCGTTTCTCTCCGCCGGGATGGCGGCCGTCTCCGACCTCGCGGACCGCACGCAGAAGCGCACGGCCGGACTGATCGCCTCGTCCTCCATGGTCGGCGGGGCCGCCGTCGGTCCGCTGCTGGCCGGGCTGCTGTCCGAGCTGGTGCCCGGCCCCTCGGTCACCGTCTTCCTGGTCCAGATCGGCCTGCTGCTGGCCGCGCTCGCCGTGGTGGTCCGGATGCCGCTGCCGCCGCGGGCCGAGCCGACCGCGCCCGGCGCCGCCCGGCGCCTGGTGCGCATCCCCTCCGCGCCGCGGGCCAACCGCGGCCAGCTCCTGCTGGGCCTGGGCGTCTTCGCGCCCGCGATCGCGGCGACCGGATTCGTGCTCTCCCTCGGCCCCACACTGCTCGCCGACCTGTTGCACACCCGCAGCCGGATCCTCTCCGGCGCGACCATCTTCGTCCTGTTCGCCGCCGCGACGGGGATCCAGTTCGCCGCACGCAGGCTGCGGGTACGCACGGACCTGCTCACCGGCGCCGGACTGACCACGGCGAGCATGGCCGTGCTCGTCCTCGCCGTCCGCACCACCTCGGTCCCCGCGCTCGTCGTCTCCGCCGTCCTCGCCGGGCTCGGACAGGGCCTGACCCAGCTCGGCGCCCTGACCATGCTCAGCTCCGACGTCCCGGCCGCCCGCCTGGCCGAGGCCAACGCCGCCCTCACCGCGGGCGGCTATCTGCTGGCCGGGGCGCTGCCGGTGGCCGCCGGGGCACTGAGCGACGCCACCTCCCTCGACACCGCCTCCGCCGTGTTCGGCGCCGCCGTCGCCGCGCTCGTCCTGACGGGCGCGACCGCGGTGCTCCGCAGCGAGGCGACCGGCGCGGGCGTCTCCCGCGGCGGACGTACTGTCCGCGCCGTCCTCGGCACGCAGCACGGCGCGCGGGACGGCGCGCCGGGGGTGCCGGGCACCCGGGACGGGCAGGACGGCCTCGTACGGGCCAGGCGCCGCCGACCGGCCGGGACGGTGCACACGGCGGCGCCGGCCACCACGGCCACCCCGTCCGCCACGGCCACCGGGACCGAGCAGCCCGCACGGCCCGCGTAGGACGCCCCCGCTCCGGGACCGGCGCCGCGCCGCCGACGCCCGGCGCCGCGTGGCCCGGCACCCGGCGGCGGCCTGCCGCCGCTCCGCCGCCGTGCAGTCAGTCCTGGTCGAGGGCCTGACGCCAGGTGCGGACGGCGTCGGGGTCGACCGGGCCGGCCCAGCCGCGGGGGCGGGCGGCGCTGCCGATGTGGAAGGCGTCGATGCCGGCCCGGCGCAGTCCGGCGACGTGGTCGAGCGAGAGCCCGCCCCCGACCAGCAGCCGGGGTCCGTAGCCCGGCTCCTCCGCGGTGGTGCGGGCCGCTTCGGTGCGGAGGGTCCGGAAGCCGTCGGTCACCCCGTCCGGGGAGCCGGCGGTGAGGTAGGTGTCCAGGCCGGGCGCGTCGGCGAGCTGCTTGCGCAGGGCGTCGCGGTCGGCGGCCCGGTCGAGCGCGCGGTGGAAGGTCCACCGGCACCCCGGTACGGCGGCGGTGACGGCCTCGACGGCACGCAGGTCCGCCTGCCCCGCCTCGTCGAGGAAGCCGAGGACGAACTCCTCCGCGCCCGCCGCGCGGAGCGCGGCTCCGCGTGCGCACAGCTCCTCGATCCCGGCGTCGCCCCCGGCGCCGAAGCCGTCGGCGAGCCGCAGCATCACCCGGAGCGGGATGCTGACGGCGTCCCGGACGGCGGTGTAGGTCTCCAGGGACGGGGTGAGCCCGTCGGCGGCCATGTCGGTGACCACCTCCAGGCGGTCCGCTCCCCCGACCTCCGCTGCGGCAGCGTCTTCCGCGCTGAGCGCGACCACCTCGAGAATTGGTCTAGACATGCGCAACAGAGTGCCATACGGCGGAAGGCGCTGGAAGACGGCACTCCCCCGGGACCACAATTGCCCGATGTCGACGACAGAGCCCCCACCCGCGTCCGGCGGACCCGGCAACGGCACGGCCCGACCAGCGGCCGACGGTGCGGCCCGGAAGTCCGCGGACACCGCACGCCCGAGGCCGGCCGGTCCGGCCCCGGAGACGGCGCACCCCGCCCAGGGGACGGCACACCCGGAACTGCTCGACCGCTGGAACGTGCTGCTGATCAGCGCCCGCGAGGGGACCGCCGGTCCCGACCCGGCGCCCTACGGCGAGGACCTGCTCGGCCGCTGGGCCGAACCCCACCGCCGCTACCACGGCACGGCGCACCTGCGCGCCGTGCTGGACCGGCTCGACGAGCTCGCCGCGCAGCTCCCCCCGGAGGGGGAGGCCGGTCGCGGAACCGGCGTCCGCGCCGACGCGGGCCCCGACCTCGCCGCCGTGCGGCTGGCCGCGTGGTTCCACGACGCCGTCTACCGGCCCGACCGCAGCGAGAACGAGGAACGCAGCGCCCGCCTGGCCGAACGCGCACTGCCCGAGGCCGGGGTACCGGCCACCCGTACTGCCGAGGTCGCCCGCCTCGTCCGCCTCACGGTCACCCACGACCCCGCCGGAGACGACCTCAACGGTGAACTGCTCTGCGACGCGGACCTCGCCGTCCTGGCCGGCACCCCCGAGCAGTACGCGCACTACGCCGCCGAGATCCGCCAGGAGTACGCCTTCGTCCCCGACGCCGCCTTCCGGGAGGGCCGCTCCGCCGTCCTGCGCCAACTCCTCGGCCTGCCCCACCTCTTCCGCACCGGCTACGCACGCGACCACTGGGAACCCGCCGCCCGGCACAATCTGACGACGGAACTGGGCCTGCTGGAGGCGTGACGCGGGGAAACGTACGACGTCCCCGCCCGTCCCCGGCGTCCCGTACCGGGAGCGTTCCCGAGTGCGGGCTGCGCTCCGGTTCCGGAATGCGCAGGCCGGGCGGCGGGGTTGAAGGTGTCATGCCTGACGATCTCGTAGAGGGCCGGCCCTCCGGCGCCCGTGTCCCGCCGGCCGTCCATGTGCTGGGCCTGTCCGTCTTCGCGCTCGGGACCTCCGAGTTCATGCTCTCCGGGATCCTGCAACCGCTGGCCCGGGATCTGGACGTGTCGATCCCCCAGGCCGGACTGCTGGTGTCGGCGTTCGCGGTGGGCATGGTCGTGGGCGCGCCGGTGCTGGCGGCGGCGACGTTGAAGCTGCCGCGCCGCACGACGCTGGTCGCACTGCTGACCGCCTTCATGCTGGGGCAGGTCGCCGGAGCGCTCGCGCCGAGCTACGAGGTGCTGTTCGCCTCCCGGGTGGTCAGCGCGCTCGCCTGCGCCGGGTTCTGGGCGGTCGGCGCCGCGGTCGCGGTCTCGCTGGTGCCGGAGAACGCCCGGGCCCGGGCCATGGCGATCATGGTGGGCGGGCTGAGCGTCGCCAACATCGCCGGCGTACCGGCCGGATCGTTCCTCGGCCAGCAGGCGGGCTGGCGCTCCGCGTTCTGGGCGGTCGCGGCGCTCTCCGCCGTCGGACTGGTCGGGGTGCTCGCGCTGGTGCCCCGGACTCCGGTGCCGACCGGCGCGGAAGCCCCCGATCTCCGGCGGGAGTTGCGGATCTACCGGGACAAGCAGGTCTGGCTGGCGCTGCTGACCATCGCGCTGAACGCGGGCGCCGTCTTCGCCGTCTTCTCCTATCTGGCACCGCTGCTCACCGACGTCGCCGGGCTGCCGGAGAGCTGGGTGCCCAGCGTGCTCGCGCTGTTCGGGCTCGGCGGGTTGATCGGCACGATCATCGGCGGGCGGATCGCGGACGCGCATCTGTTCGGCACCATGTACGGCGGCATCGCCGCGTCGACCGCCGTGCTCGCGCTGCTGGCGCTGCTGGCCGAGTACCGCTGGGCCGTGGTCGGGCTGGCCCTGCTGCTGGGCGTCACCGCGTTCACGACGGCGCCCGCGCTGAACGCCCGGATGTTCAACGCCGCCGACGCGGCGCCCACGCTGGCCGGGGCCACGACGACGGCCTCGTTCAACATCGGCAACACGCTCGGGCCCTGGCTCGGGGGCCTGGCCATCTCGGCGGGCTGGGGGTATCCGGCCGTGGCCTGGGTCGGTGCGACCATGGCGGCGGTCGCGGTGCTCGCGACGGCCGTCTCGGCGCGGGTGCACGCCCGCTCGCGCGTGGTCGCCGCGTCGTATCCGCGGGTGGAGCAGGAGCAGGCGCAGGCGCAGGTGCGGGCATAGCCGCCCGGCGGGTCCGCACCGACCGGGTCGCCGCCCGCGGCGTCGGCCCCGCGGGTCAGCGCTTGCGCCGGCGCAGGCCCGCGGCCGTGAGCCGCTGCAGCAGTTCCTTGGAGCCGACGGGGACGGCTCCGGCGTCCACGGCGGTCTCGTACAGCGTCGAGGGCACGTCGTAGTGGTCGCGGTCGAAGGCGCGCGGCGGGCATCCGAGGCGCGCCGCGAACGCGTGCAGTTCCTCGTACGAGAGGTCGCTGACCACGTGCGACCACATCCGGCCGTGCCCTGACCAGATCGGCGGGTCGATGTAGACGGTCACCGACCGGGCTCCGCCACCACGCTCGCGTCCGCGCCCAGGTCCGCGCCGCCGCTCACAGCTTGCCGCCCAGCGAGCCCACCCGGGCCACCACCGTGGACGTGGCGGCGCACACCCAGTGCGGCTCCTCGCCCAGTTCGGGTTCGACGTCGAGCGCGTGCGGGTCGGAGCCGACGCACACCGGGCAGACGGGCCAGCGCCCGTACCGTTCGAGCAGCGCGTCCTGCACGTCCTGGGCCACCAGGCCGTCCACGAACGCCGCGCCCTCCGGCCACTCGCCGACCCACCAGCGGCGGTGCGAGACCGCCTCCTCGACCAGCGAGACGATGTCGGCGTGCGCGACGTCGCTCGCCTCCAGGTCGGCGAGGATCAGCGCGCGGGCCGCGTGCAGCGACCGCTCCAGCGGGTCCTGGCGGCGGTCGCCCGGCGGGGGCTCCTCGCGGGGCTCCTCGCGGGGCGCCTCGCGGGGCTCGCGGTCGCGGGCCGCATCGGGGGAAGTGCCACCGTGCGCTCCCTCTTCCGGGGGGCCCGAGTCGGATGCGGGTTCCTTCGGTTCCATACCTCCATTGCACCACCGCGCGCACGGAGGGATCACACGTTCGTGCCGCGTCGAGCATTGACGGGGTGCCGATATGAAAATATCTTCCGTCTGTGAGCAGCGACCTGAAGGAAAATTTCGCCTTCCGTCCGGGGCGCCGGACGGCCCGGCCGGGTACCCAGCCCCCGGCCCCCCGGTCAGCGGGCGACGCCGACAGCGGCGCCCCCTCCCGACCGGCCAACCGCCCGGGACCCACGGCCCTCGCGGCCAAGGTCCGCACGATGGCGCCCTCGATGACGCGCTCCATGCAGCGGGTCGCCGAGGCGGTCGCCCACGACCCGGCGGGGTGCGCCCAGCTCACCGTCACCGGGCTGGCCGAGCGCACCGGCACCAGCGAGGCCACCGTCGTCCGCACCTCCCGGCTGCTGGGCTATCCCGGCTACCGCGACCTGCGCCTCGCCCTCGCGGGGCTCGCGGCGCAGCAGGAGTCCGGCGCGGCCCCCGCCGTCACGGCGGACATCGCCGTCGACGATCCGATCGCCGACGTCGTCGCCAAGCTGGCGCTCGACGAGCAGCAGACCCTCGCCGACACCGCGGCGGCGCTGGACGTCGCGCAGGTGGAGGCGGCGGTCGCGGCGATGGCGGCGGCCCGGCGCGTCGACGTGTACGGCGTCGGCGCCTCGGGGCTGGTCAGCCAGGACCTGGCGCAGAAACTGCTGCGCATCGGCCTGGTGGCGCACAGCCATGTGGACCCTCATCTGGCCGTCACCAACGCCGTGCAGATGCGGGCGGGCGACGTCGCGCTGGCCATCACCCATTCGGGGCGGACGGTGGACGTCATCGAGCCGCTGCGGGTCGCCTTCGACCAGGGGGCGACGACCATCGCGATCACCGGCCGTCCGGACGGCGAGGTGGCCCAGTACGCCGACCACGTACTGACCACCTCGACGGCCCGGGAGAGCGAGCTGCGCCCGGCGGCGATGTCCAGCAGGACGAGCCAGCTCCTCGTCGTGGACTGCCTGTTCATAGGGGTCGCGCAGCGTACGTACGAGACGGCGGCGCCCGCGCTCTCCGCCTCCTACGAAGCGCTGGCGCACCGCCACTCCCCCCGGCAGCGCACCCGCTGACGCCCCCGCTGACGCCCCCGGTCGGCCGGACCCGGCCGACCGGTCCGCGGACCCACGGCACGTCCGCCGCACAGTCCCCGTCCCCGGCGGCGCGCCACCGGGCACCGCACCGTTGTCGGCAGCCCGCTGCCGACGGCACCCGCCGACCGCCGGCCGGCGGGCCCACCGCTCCGCGACCGCCCGGGCCCGCCGCCCCGAGCCACAGAAAGCCGCTCCCCGATGACCACCTCGCAGTCACAGACCGCCGCGACCGGGACCGACGACCCGCACCCCGCCGGCGCACAGCCCCACACGCCGGAGTCCGCCGGTCCGGCGGGCGCCGGTAGCCGCCGCTCGCACCACGACGAGCTGCGCCGGCAGTTGGGCACCCTCACCACCGAGGCGTTCCGCAGCGAGCTGGCGGAGATCGACCAGCTGCCCACGCTGGAGATCGCCAAGATCATGAACGCCGAGGACAGCACCGTCCCCACCGCCGTCGCGGCGCAACTCCCCGTGATCGCCGAGGCGATCGACGGCATCGCCGAGCGGATGGCGCGCGGGGGCCGCCTCCTCTACGCGGGTGCCGGTACGGCCGGGCGCATGGGGGTACTGGACGCCAGTGAGTGCCCGCCGACCTTCAACACGGCCCCGGGGCAGGTCACCGGCCTGATCGCGGGTGGTCCCGGCGCGCTGGTGAACTCGGTCGAGGGCGCCGAGGACAGCGCCGAGGCGGCGGCGGACGAGTTGACGGCGCTGAAGGTGACGGCGGACGACACGGTGGTCGGGATCTCCGCCTCCGGCCGCACGCCGTTCGCGGTCGGCGCCGTCGAGTACGCGCGCTCCCGCGGAGCACTCACCGTCGGGCTGGCCTGCAACGCGGACTCGGCGCTCGGCGCCGCCGCCGAGCACGGTATCGAGGTCGTCGTCGGACCCGAGCTGCTGACCGGTTCCACCCGGCTCAAGGCCGGTACGGCGCAGAAGCTCGTGCTCAACATGCTCTCCACCGTCACGATGATCCGGCTCGGCAAGACCTACGGAAACCTGATGGTGGACCTGCGCGCCTCGAACGAGAAGCTGCGCGCACGCTCCCGGCGCATCGTCGAGCTGGCGACAGGAGCGCCGGACGAGGAGATCGAGGCGGCGCTGACGGCCACCGACGGCGAGGTCAAGGCGGCGATCCTCACCATCCTCGGAGACGTACCGGCCCCGGCGGCGGAGCGGCTGCTCCGCACCACGCACGGGCATCTGCGCGCCGCACTCCGGTCCGCCGCCGGTGGACACGGCGACGGGGACCGGGCCGACCACGGCGCCCGGACCGGCAACGGCACCGGAATCCCCACCGGCGCAGCCCCGCGGCCAGACCCCGGCCCCGGCACCGGACCCGGCACGAACGCGGGGTAGCGGAACGGCCCCGGGCGCCGCCCCCGAACCGCACCACATCGACCGAACGCGCAGAGAACCACCCGACCGAACGACCATGGCACCACTCGAAGAAGAGCGACCGCACCATGAGCACACACAGCACCCGCAGCACCCCTGAGGACAATCCCGGCAGACAGCTCGCCGAGGCGATCCTCCCCCTGGTGGGAGGCGCCGCGAACGTCACCTCCGTCAGCCACTGCATGACCCGGATGCGGCTCGGCCTGGCCGACCGCTCCCTCGTCCAGGACGGGCCCCTCAGGGCGCTCCCGGGCGTGCTGGGCGTGGTGGAGGACGACACGTACCAGATCGTGCTCGGGCCGGGCAAAGTCGCCCGGATCACACCCGAGTTCGAGGCACTCGTGCAGGCGGCACCGGACCGGTCGGCGGCCCCGGAACCCGCCTCGGCGGGCGCCGGCCGGACGGCCGCGGACCTGGCGGCCGAGGGCGCCGCGCTCCGCGCCGCGCGCAAGGAGAAGAACGCGACGCCGGTGAAGCTGATGCTGCGCCGTATCGCCAACATCTTCGTCCCGCTCATCCCGGCGCTGATCGGCTGCGGCATCGTCGCCGGGCTCAACGGGCTGTTCACCAACGCGGGCTGGCTCCCATCGCTCACCCCCGCGCTGGCGGCGATCGCCAGCGGCTTCATGTCGCTGATCGCCGTGTTCGTCGGGCTGAACACCGCGCGGGAGTTCGGCGGGACGCCGGTGCTGGGCGGTGCGGCCGCGGCCGTCATCGTCTTCCCCGGGGTGGCGGAGGTCTCGGCGTTCGGCCAGAAGCTGGCCCCGGGCCAGGGCGGCGTGCTGGGCGCGCTGTTCGCGGCGCTGCTGGCGGTGTACGTGGAGAAGGCGTGCCGCCGCTTCGTGCCGTCCGCCGTCGACGTGCTGGTCACGCCGACGGTGACGGTGCTGGTCGCGGGACTGGTCACGCTGTTCGGGCTGATGTACGTGTGCGGAGAGATCGCCACCGGGATCGGGCAGCTGGCCGACTGGCTGCTCCAGCACGGCGGGGCCGTGGCCGGATTCGTGCTGGGCGGACTGTTCCTGCCGCTGGTGATGCTGGGACTGCACCAGGCGCTCATCCCCATCCATACGACGCTCATCGAGCAGAGCGGCTACACCGTGCTGCTGCCCATCCTCGCGATGGCGGGCGCCGGGCAGGTCGGCGCCGCGATCGCCATCTACCTGCGGCTGCACCGCAACACCTCGATCCGCAGCACCATCCGCTCGGCCCTCCCCGCCGGGTTCCTGGGCGTGGGGGAACCGCTGATCTACGGGGTCTCGCTGCCGCTGGGCCGCCCCTTCATCACGGCGTGCGTGGGCGGGGCCTTCGGCGGCGGGGTGGTGGGGCTCTTCTACCAGCTGGGCACCTCGGTCGGCTCCACCGCGATCGGCCCCTCCGGCTGGGCGCTCTTCCCCCTCCTCAAGGGCAACCACAGCCTGGGCGGCATCGCCCTGATCTACGCGCTCGGGCTGGCCGCCGGCTATCTGGTCGGCTTCGTGGCCACCTACTTCTTCGGGTTCAGCAAGCAGATGCTGACCGAGCTGAACGCGCCCGCGGAGGCCGAGGCACCCGCCGCCGAGGGCGGCCACTCGCCCGAACCCCCGCCATCCGGCGCCCCGGACCCCGGCCCGGACCCGGGCCCGGCTCCCGCACCCGCGGGAGGCGGCGGCTCGCTCGTCTGACGGGAACCCGAACGGTGCCCGCCGCCGTGGAGAGGGCCCAGTGCCGTCCCCCTCCGCGGCGGCGGACAACCGGCACGTCCTCCGCGCAACGCCGCTGCGCGACGGGCGGAGCGTCACCTCATGTCCGGATCTCCCTTGATCAGGGCGAACGGCGCACCGGCCGGGTCCTTGAGCATCGCGAGGCGGCCCACGCCGGGTACGTCCGTCGGCGGGATCAGCACCTTCGCGCCGGCGCCGGTCGCCCGCGCGCACGTCGCGTCGCAGTCCTCGGTGGCGAAGTAGGGGTGCCACTCCGAGGTCGACCCGGCGCTCAGGTTCTCCTGCGGGAGCTGCATGATCCCGCCCTGCCCGGTGTCGCCCTCCGTACCGCCACCGGGCGCCGAGACCACCGAGTAGACCAGGTCGTCACCCATCGACATGTCCTCGTAGGTCCACGAGAACACCGCTGTGTAGAAGCGCTTCGCGGCCGCCGCGTCCGTCGTGTACAGCTCCGTCCAGCACAGCGTCTCCGGCTCCATGAGCACTTCCAGACCACCGGTGTCCTTCGGCTCCCACACGGCGAAGTCCGCGCCGGTGGGGTCCGTGAACTGCGCCAGCCGGCCCGCCGTGAACACGTCCATCGGCGCGACCCGTACGGCGCCGCCGGCCTCCTCCACCCGGGCCCGCACCGCGTCCGCGTCCCGGGTGTGGAAGTACGTCGTCCACGCGGCGCTGCCGCCGTCCTCCATCAGCGGGCCGACCGCGGCGGAGGTCCGTCCGCCGCGCTGGAAGAAGCCGTAACCCCCGGCCTCCGGACCCGCCGACTGGAACTGCCAGTCGAAGACGCTGGTGTAGAAGGCGACGGCGGCGTCCACGTCGGGCGCGCCGAGGTCCAGCCAGTCGGGAGTGCCGGGAACGAAGTCGGTCGTCAGCATGCGGAACCTCCGAAGCACGAGGCGGGTGCTGGATCCGGGGCGCTGCCACCGGCGGCCGGGCGCGCAGCCGCCACCCGCCGTCGGACCGTGCGGCCGCCGGCGCGGGACGCACCCGCTCCGCGCAGCCACCCACCGCCTCAGGATGGCAGCACTCCGGCCGACCCGCCCCTCGGGACGCTCCGCACCGCCGCCCCGGCCGCGCCAGACGACGGCCACCCGCCGCTCCGGGCCGCCACGTCAGCGCTGCTCGCGGCGCAGCAGCACCCGGCCGAGGCCCGCCTGCGCCACCGCCAAGCCCCGCACCATCGGAACCGCTGTGAGCAGGAAGAACACACCGAGCGCCGTGTTGAAGGCGATGTCGGGACCGCGCCCGTCCAGCCCGAAGGCCAGCTCCATCACCCCGTCCTTGTCACCGCGCGGGATCGACCAGGACCACAGTCCGTAGGTGAGCCCGCCGACCCCGCCCATCAGCCAGGTCAGCGTGACCGAGAAGGTCGCCACCCGGACCGGGAAGGCCAGCACCGCGTGCACCAGGTTCCGCCACGCCTGCGGGTCCGTCACCCCCTTCCACCGACTGCCCCCGCCCCCAGCTCCCTCCGCCGCGCCCACCGGCCGGGCGGGGAGCGGACGGCCGGTGACGGCGGCGATCTGCTCCGCCTCCACCCGGGCCAGGAAGCGGGCCATGGACAGCGTCCCGGCCAGCACCGGCAGACCGACGACCAGGATGAGCGTCGAGACGCCGAGCGCGAACCCGGTCACCATCAGTACGAAGGCGGCGATGCCCAACGGCAGCCCGGAGAGCAGATAGCCCACCTCCCGGCCGAAGCGTCCCCGCCGCCGGGGGAAGGAGTCCGGACCCTGCTGCACCTGCGCTGTCATCATCGCCATGGATCCACTGTCGCCGGGCGGCGGAGCCGATCCCATACCGCTGGGGCCCGGATCCGGGGTGGTGCTGGCTACACCCCCGGACCGGGCTTCGCCGAGCGCTTCGCTCAGCGGACGGTCACCGTCACCGGGGCGGAGGGCTGGCCGGCGACCACCGTCCGGATCCGGTTCACCCCCCTGATACCGAGCTTGACGCGCATCGAGTAGTCCAGTGACCGGTTGACGACCGACGTGGCCGGCAGTGTCTTCCACGCGCCGTGCTGCATCTGCTGGAGACGCACGGCGGTCCCCGCCTTGATTCCGGTCACCTTGCCCTGCAGCCGGAACTCCTCCCACTGCCGCACCCGTTCCCGGTCGGCCGTCACGGTGTTGGTCCTGGCCGCTGCCGAGGGACCGCCGGACGTGATCGGCGCCGTGCTCGCCGTCGCACTCCCGGTTCCGGGCCCGGCTCCGTTCTCGTTCCCCCCGTTCCCGATCCCGGGGCCGGTCGCGGCCGCGGTCGCGGCCGCCGCACCGATCAGGCCTGCGGCCAGGACACCGGCAACGGCGGGACGGAGGCGGAATGTTGCGCTCATCGTGTGCGGCCTCTTCTCGTGAGAGCGATGTCGTCCACCCGCAACAGCGGTGCAGTGGCGGGCAATTCAGGCATCCCCACCCGATGAGCCGAATACTCCACAGAACAGACGAGCGGACACAGCAGGAAGCGGGCGGGTGGGAGGTGTGTTCCTCCCGCCCGTCCGCTCCGTGGCGTGCTGCCGGGGTGTGGCGGTGGTGTTGGTTTTGGGTGTGTCAGTAGGCGGAG
>NZ_JBIAFT010000020.1:0-89361 GCF_042869455.1 Streptomyces sp. NPDC007025
ATGCGGGAGCGTGTGGGAGAGTAGGACGCCGCCGAACTCATTGTGGGGAGAGCCCCGTCGGAGACATCCGACGGGGCTCTCTCACGTTCAGGGCCCGCCCGATACGGTGGCGGGCATGAGCGGCGGCGCACAGTTGATGTGGGACGAGGGTGTCACCGGCTACGACTTCGGCCGTGGTCATCCGATGGACCCGGTACGGCTTGCCCTGACGAAGCGTCTGATCGAGGCGCTGGGGGTGGAGCGCGGTCCGGAGCTCGGCGTCGCCGCGGCGAAGCCCCTCGGGGAGTCCACCCTGCGACTGGTGCACCGGCCCGACTACATCGACGCCGTCCGCCGGGCCTCGCTCGATCCCGGCTCCGCCGAGGAACGGTACGGCCTGGGGACCGTGGACGACCCCGCGTTCGCCGGGATGCACGAGGTCTCCGCGCTCATCGCCGGACAGTCGGTCGGCGGCGCCGAGGCCGTGTGGCAGGGCAGGTCGCTGCACGCGGTGAATTTCGCCGGCGGGCTGCACCACGCCATGCCGGACCGCGCGTCCGGCTTCTGTGTCTACAACGATCCCGCGCTCGCCATCGCCCGGCTGCTGGAGCTCGGGGCTGAGCGCGTCGCCTACGTCGATCTGGACGTGCACCACGGGGACGGCGTCCAGGCGGCGTTCTGGGACGATCCGCGAGTGCTGACGATCTCCCTGCACGAGCATCCGGGCACCCTCTTCCCCGGCACCGGCTGGCCGGAGGAGTGCGGTGGCCCCGGTGCCGAGGGCAGCGCGGTGAACGTGGCGCTGCCGCTCGGTACGGCGGACGCCGGCTGGCTGCGTGCCGTGCACGCGGTGGTTCCCGAGCTGCTGGAGGTGTTCCAACCGCAGGTGCTGGTCTCCCAGCACGGTGCGGACACCCACGTCGAGGACCCGCTGGCGCACCTGGCGGTCAGCGTGGACGCGCAGCGGCGCGCTGCCGAGGCCGCGCACTCCTGGGCGCACACCTACGCGCAGGGCCGGTGGCTGGCGACCGGGGGCGGTGGCTACGCGGTGGTGGACGTGGTGCCGCGCACCTGGACGCATCTGGTGGCGATCGCGGCCGGTGTTCCGGTGCCGGGGGAGACCGAAGTGCCCGAGGAGTGGCGGCAGGAGGTGTACGCGCTTACCGGCGAGGCCGGTGCCCCGCGGCGGATGACGGACGGGCTGGAGCCGAACTGGCGGGACTGGAGCGAGGGGTACGACCCGGCGGACCGGCTGGACCAGGCGGTGCGTGCCACCCGGCGGGCGGTGTTCCCCGCACACGGGCTGCTGCCCTGAGGGGCTGCGTGCGGGTGTCCTGAGGGGCGAGTGCGGGCGCACCGCGGACCGTGCACGACGGCCGACAACGGGCCGCGTACGGGTCCCGCACCCGCTCGCCCGTCGGCGCGCGGTGCGCGGTGCCGGGCGAGCCCTCTCGGCGCTGTGCCCGCAGTCGGCGGTCGTGGCCCCGCTCGTTCCTGCGGCCTCCGGTGGGGCGGAGCCGTGGGGGAGAGCGAACCGTTTCCGCGGTGGCCCCGGTTGGCGGTCGGGAGGTGCGGGGTATCCGCAGTCGCGGGACGGATTCCCGGGCGTTCGCCGTTGCCGGCTGTCCGAGCTGGCGGCGGGGGAGCTGGCGGGTGCCGGGTGCGCTCCGTGCCGTCTCCTGGCCGACTCTCGGTCAAGTACGTCACATTGGCCCCACGCCTGTCGGCGCCTGAGTGCTTCGGACTAGCACTCCCGGGGGGTGAGCGTGTCGACATAGCGATGCGATTCGGGGTACGTCAGTGCGGCTTCTCCTTCGTGAGAGGGGTCGTGCTGTTCTGCAGAACCGGCGCGTGCACCCGAGGGTGTGCGCGGGGCGCGCATGCGTGCGCTGCCTTCCCGTGCCGGGCGGAGCCGACCGGCGCGACGCAGCCGAAGGGGATGCGGCCAAGGTCCCTGGCGGGGCTGATGGTTCGACGTTCGGTGCAGGTCAGTGGGGTGGCGGGGCGCCCGGGCCGCCAGGTGCGCAGGGGGCGGCGCTCGGCGCGGAGCGGCGGGAGTCAGGGGTGGGACAGAGCGTTCCGTGCGTGCCGACGGATGACGCTGCGCAGTGCGACTACTACCGCGCGCTCACTCGCTATGTACTCAATCGGGCGTGTCTGTCACGGTAGGCGAGCGATCGCTACTCCTCTTCACCACTTGCATCACGCGCCCCTAATCTGGGGAGGAGCGCACATGCGAGCAGGAGGCACCGGAGGGGAAGCCGGCGCCCGACATGTGCGGAAGGTTCAGGTGTGACATGGCTGCTGACGAACGGCCGTTGAACGAGGTCGTGTTCCTGACCGTGGCGGAGGTCGCCGCGGTGATGCGAGTCTCCAAGATGACCGTGTACCGCTTGGTGCACAGCGGTCATCTGCCGGCGATCCGGGTGGGCAGGTCCTTCCGGGTGCCGGAGAAGGCCGTCCACGAGTACCTCGAGGATTCGTACGTGGGGGTGGAGAGCGCCTAGCCGAAGATCGGGTGCGCGCGCTGCACCGCTGCACCGGAGTCCCGGTGCCCCTCGATTCACGCCCATTCCCGGGTGGCGGGTAGGGTGGCCCCATGTAGGTCGTGTGGGCTCGGACGCCCCGCACCGAGTATCGAAATGAGTTCGCCCCGCGCCATGCGGGGATGATCCGTGAGCGAGGGTAGTCGTGGGCTCTGTCATCAAAAAGCGGCGTAAGCGGATGGCGAAGAAGAAGCACCGCAAGCTGCTGAAGCGGACGCGTGTGCAGCGTCGCAACAAGAAGTGAGCGAGCGCACCGCACGCCACTGACCGCCGCCTTTCTCTCCGTGCCGGAGAGAAAGGCGGCGGTTCTGCTTTGGTGGCGTGGTGCGGCGCGTACGGAGGCGCCGGCCGTATCGGGGGGTGTGAGGGAGGGATCGTGGGCAAGGTCGTGCTCGTCACCGGGGTCGCCAGACCGCTCGGTGGCCGTTTCGTACGCCGTATCCGGCACGAGCCAGAGGTGAGCCGGGTGATCGGCGTGGATGCCCGTCCGCCCGCGCACCCGTTGGACGGTGCGGAGTTCGTGCAGGCCGACATCCGGCAGCCCGCCATCGGCAAGGTGCTGGCCGAGCACGCTGTCGACACCGTCGTCCACATGGATGTGCACGGTGCCCCGCCGTCGCTGGGCGGCGCCGGGCGGGGCGCGGTCAAGGAGACCAATGTCATCGGCGCCATGCAGTTGCTGGGCGCGTGCCAGAAGGCGCCCAGCGTCAGTCGGCTGGTGATCAAGTCGACGACGAGCGTCTACGGTTCGGCGCCGCGCGATCCGGCGGTCTTCGACGAGGCGACACCTGTCAGGGACCTGCCCAGCGGAGGGTTCGCCAAGGACGCGGTCGAGGTCGAGGGATACGTACGCGGATTCGCGCGGCGCCGGCCGGACGTCGCGGTGACCGTGCTGCGGTTCGCCCACATCCTCGGCCCCGCCGCCGAGTCGCCGCTCGCCGCCTACTTCTCGCTGCCCGTCCTGCCCACCGTGCTGGGCTACGACCCCAGGCTGCAGTTCGTGCACGACGACGACGTGATCGAGGTGCTGCGGCTGGCGGCCGGCGAGCCGCGCCCGGGCGCGCTCACCGCCGGAACGTTCAACATCGCCGGGGACGGCGTGCTGCTGTTGTCGCAGTGTGCCCGGCGGCTGGGGCGGCCGACGGCGCCGATGCTGCTGCCGGCGATCCGCTGGAGCCGGAGCGTGCTGCGCTCGGTGGGCGCGACGGACTTCTCGCCCGAACAGATACGGCTGCTCACCCACGGGCGGGTGGTGCGGACCGCACACGCCCGTGATGTGCTCGGTTTCGCCCCGGGCCGGACGACAGCGGAGACGCTGGACGCCTTCCTTCGCGAGCAGGGCCCGGGGCTGCTGCCGCCGGAGGGCGTCGCCGGTGCGCTCGACCGGTTCGCGGCACTGCTGCCGGGCAGGTCCGGCCCGCAAGCGTGCACCGCCCCCGCGGCGGGGCAGGAGGAGGTGCGCCAGGATGGCTGACGCAAAGGTCATACCCTTCGACGACGACAGGGACCGCTCGCGGGGCCCGGGGTCCCCCGCCGGACGCGTCCCCGGGGACGGTGCCCGCGCGTCCCGTGCGGGACGCTCCGGAACGCCACCCTCCGGCGGCGGTGCCGGATCCGGCGGGGAAACCGGTCCGGGCGGCACTCGACGCGGCGGCACCGGGCGGCGCTCCCGTCTGACGGCGGTGTCCGGACAGCCCCCGGAGCCGGCGGAGGGCGCCGGGGAACCGTCCGGGCAGCCCGGTGCCGCGGCCGCGGGCGGCGGACCGGAGGAACCCGCTGGAGAGGGCTCCGCGGGGCGCTCCGGCCCCGCGGACCCCACGGCGGCGGAGGAACCGGCTGGGCTGCTGGAGCGGGTGCTCGGCACGGAGTGGGAGGCGCGGGCCGCCGAGGGCCTCGCGTTCCTGCGGCGCAGGCTCACCGGGGAGTACGAGGTCGACGACTTCGGCTTCGACGAGGAGCTGACCGACCAGGTGCTGATGACGCTGCTCCGCCCGCTCTTCGAGAAGTACTTCCGGGTGGAGGTGCGCGGGGTGGAGAACATACCCGCGGACGGTGCGGCGCTGGTGGTGGCCAACCACTCGGGCACCCTCCCGCTGGACGGGCTGATGCTCCAGGTCGCCGTGCACGACGAGCACCCGGCCGACCGGCATCTGCGGCTGCTGGGCGCGGACCTGGTGTTCGTGCTGCCGCTCGTCAACGAGCTCGCGCGCAAGGCGGGGCACACGCTGGCCTGCGCGGAGGACGCGCAGACGCTGCTGGAGCGCGGCGAGGTCGTCGGGGTGATGCCGGAGGGCTTCAAGGGGCTGGGCAAGCCGTTCGCCGACCGTTACAAGCTCCAGCGGTTCGGGCGGGGCGGCTTCGTCTCGACGGCGTTGCGTGCGGGGGCGCCGATCGTGCCGTGCTCCATCGTCGGTGCCGAGGAGATCTACCCGATGGTCGGCAACTCCCGCACCCTCGCCCGGCTGTTCGGCTTCCCGTACTTCCCGATCACGCCCACCTTCCCGTGGCTGGGTCCGCTGGGCGCGGTGCCGCTGCCGACGAAGTGGACGATCCAGTTCGGCGAGCCGGTGCCCACCGACGGCTATCCGCCGGAGGCAGCGGAGGATCCGATGCTGATGTTCAATCTCACCGACCAGGTGCGGGAGACCATTCAGCACACGCTCTACAAGCTGCTGGTGCGGCGGCGGTCGGTCTTCTTCTGAGTGCCCGGGGGCGTCGTGTGACCGTGTGCCGCCGCACCAGCGTGTGCTGCTCCTGATCCGCGGGCCGGGGACCGGCCGCGGCGACCGGCCGACGGCCGCCGCGACGTCCCGCTTGCCCGGCCCGGCGGCTATCCGCCGTCGCCGCCGAGGTCGAGGCGGGGCAGGACGTCCGGGACGAGCGGAGGCAGGGTGACCTTGGGCTCACTGCCCGGCGAGGAAGGGCTTCCGGAGCCGGGGTCGGAGTGGGACGGACTGCCGCCCTTCCGGTCGGAGTCCTCCGGCGGTTCGAGCAGATCGCCACCGAGCAGCCCTTTGCCGCGCTGCTGGGAGTCGGAGGGCGAGGGTTCCTCGCCGCCGCCGTCCCGCCGCCCGTCCATGCCGTCGGCCGACGGGGAGCTGGGCTCGGCGGAGGGCTGCTCCTCGCCTGTCCGGTCACCGGTGCCCGGTTCGCGGTCACGCGGGGCCTCGGCGCGCTCCTGGGGGAGGAGCGAGCGCAGCGGGCCCACTTCCTGGTCTATGGCGTCGAAGACCGAGCTGACCTCGTCGCTCACGTCGTGGAGCTGCACCGGCAGCCGGTCGCGCAGCTGCGTCCAGCCGGCCCGGTGGTTCTCCGCGAACGCGGACAGGGAACGGATCGGGGCCAGGTCGCCGTTCCGCTGGTAGGCGGAGCTGAGCAGCCGGTGCCCCTCGGAGGCGTCGTGCCGCATACCGGAGAGCGTCTTGCGAACCTCGGCGAGTGCCTCGTGGTCCAGAGCTCCGGAGCGGTCCCGCTCCATGAGGCGGCGGGCCTCGTGCAGCCGTGTGGAGGCGTGGTCCAGGAAGAGGCCGCCGCGGTCGGCGTCGTCCCCTGCCAGGTCGAGCTGGATGTCCTCCATCCCGCGCTTGAGGCCGTAGAGCGAGTCGCCCGGCAGCGCGTCGGTGCTGGCGGCGGTGGCCGCGCCGAAGGCGCTGGCCGCGACGCCGACGCTCAGGCCGCCGACGGCGAGTCCGCGGCCGAGCCGGGACTTGGGGCGCAGCTTTCCGAGCGGTCCGAGACCGGGTGCGCGGTGTGCGCCGCTCCGGCTGCGGGAGTCGGCGCGGGCGTCGCGCTGCTCGGGGAAGTGCGCGCCGTGCGCCGCCGTCTCACCCTCTCCGAAGGCGGCCTCCATGGCGGCGATCAGTTGTGCGCGCTGGACCGTCTTGACCTCGGGGTCCAGCGTCGGCCTCGGTACCCCGCCCAGCGCGTTCGCGAGGGAGAGCAGCGACGGGTCGGAGCCGTCGGCCCGGTGGCTGTGCGGTGCGCCCGGCGGTGGTGCCGCCGTGTCACTCCCTCCTCCGGGGCCCGGCCCGGAGCGTTCTCGGGGCGGGGGGCCCTCGGGTTCCGTATCGGCCGCCGCGCCCGTGTCACGTCCCTGTTCGTCCAGGGCCTGGGCGAAGGCGATGGCCCGTCGGCTCGTCGGCACGGATCCGATCACCGGCGGCACCTCCTCATCGTCTGCACGGTCGGCTCCCCACCACACCGGCACGAGTGTGGCCGACCGCGTCCGCTCAGGGTCGAGCGAGTCCCGGGCAGCCACGGCTACGGGGAGTCTGCAACCCCGACAACGAGCGCAAGCCACTCGGGTTACGGAGTCGGATGTCACGATGATGTGACCGGTAGGTCCGCGCGAGGGCGCCCGCGTGGCCGGCCCCCGCACCGCCCCCCGGCGACGCGGCGGTCGCAGCCTTCGGAGGCGTCTCGGAGGCGCCTTTCCAGGTGCCTCCGAGACGCCTCCGAGCGGTCCCGCCCGGGGGTCGGAGCGGGGGTCAGCGCGCGTCGTCGGGGAGCAGCCGGGCGAGTGTGCGCACGGCGCGGTACTGCAGGGTTTTGATGGCGCCCTCGTTCTTGCCCATCACCCGGGCCGTCTCGGCGACGGAGAGCCCTTGCAGAAATCGGAGCGTTACGCATTCCTGCTGTTGGGGGTTGAGCTTACGTACGGCCTCCAGCAGGGCGGCGTTGGAGAGCGTTTCGAGGACCGACTCCTCGGGGGACCGCTCGACCTCGTTCGCGTCGAGCATCTCGCCGGTGGTCACCTCGAGGCGGAAGCGGCTCGACTTGAAGTGGTCGGCGACCAGATTGCGGGCGATGGTCACCAGCCAGGCTCCGAAGTCGCGGCCCTGCCAGGTGAAGGTGCCGATACGACGGAGGGCGCGCAGAAAGGTCTCGCTGGTCAGGTCCTCGGCGGTGGCCCGGCCGCCGACCCGGTAGTAGATGTAGCGGTAGACGGTGTCGCTGTACTGGTCGTACAACCTGCCGAACGCCTCGGCTTCGCCGTCCTGGGCGCGTTCGACCAGGTCCATCATCCGGCGGCTGTCGGTGTCGGAGGCGGCGGGCCGGCGGGCGGCCGTGCCGGAGCCGCGGGCGCGCCGGCCGGCCGCGGTGGAGGTGCGGGACGTGGTCGCCGCGTTCGAGCGGGCGACCGAGGGGGATGCCGGGGACGCGGCGGAGGCGGCCGGACCGGCCGCGGTGGTCAGGGCGCGGGTGGCGCGGTGGGCGGGGGCAGGGCAGGGACCTGTGGGGACAGTTGAGGCTCCTGCGGGGACAGGTGCGGTTGGTGCGGCCAGGGCAGGGATGGCGTACGCGGTGGGGACGAACGCACGCAGTTGGTCGATGACTGTCGTGCGCAGCGTAGCCAGGCCCGAGGCGTCAACCCCGACGTGTGGGTACACGGGACTCCCAGAGGCAGAGCTTCCATCACGTGCAGTGCGGAACCGTTCACCCGGCGTAGGGACAGGTGGGTACCGAATTGCGTCTGAGGAGAATAACGCTTCGTACAGGCCGCGCTACACCTAGTTGCTGAAAACGTCGCTTCGGTTCGTTCTAGTGCGGATTGGAGCCGCTTTCAGGTGCGAGTCGAGGACTGTTTCTGATCGCTTCCGTGGCTGAATTTGACGCCTGGGTGATGTGTTCCGGCCGACCGGCCGGATCGGGACTGCCTGCCCGGAGCGCCGGGTAACACTGCTGGATTGCCCGGCGGACGGCCGCGCGGAACGGACCGGCCGCGGTCGCGGTACGCCCCGGGCGCGTCGGTGATTCCCTCGTGAGGGGCCTAGCGGCGGCGCCGCTGCACCGCGGCGGCGGCCACCGCGCCGCCTGCCAGCGCGCCGACCCCGGCGGCCGCCGGGATGCCCACCTTGGCCGCCTTGCGGCCCTTCCGGTAGTCGCGCAGCCGCCAGCCCATTTCACGCGCGTGCGTCCGAAGCCGGCTGTCAGGATTGATCGCATACGGATAACCGACGAGCGACAGCATCGGAATGTCGTTCGCCGAATCGCTGTACGCAGCGCACCTGTCCAGATCGAGTCCCTCGGCCGCGGACAGCGCGCGGACCGCCTCCGCCTTCGCCGGCCCGTGCAGCGGTTCGCCGACCAGCCGTCCGGTGTAGACCCCGCCCACCGACTCGGCCACCGTGCCCAGCGCTCCGGTCAGCCCCAGCCGCCGCGCGATGATCGTGGCCGTCTCCACCGGTGCCGCCGTCACCAGCCACACCTTCTGGCCCGCGTCCAGGTGTGCCTGGGCCAGAGCCCGGGTGCCGGGCCAGATCCGGCCCGCCATGTACTCGTCGTAGATCTCCTCGCCGATCGCCATCAGCTCGGAGACCCGGTGCCCCTTGACGATGGACAGCGCGCTCTCCCGGGCGTCGTGCATGTGGTCGGCGTTCTCGGAGCCGGCGAGCCGGAAGTAGGTCTGCTGCCAGGCGAACCGGGTCAGTTCGCGCTTCCGGAAGAACTTGCGCTTGTAGAGGCCGCGGCCGAAGTGGAAGAGGGCGGCGCCCTGCATGACGGTGTTGTCCAGGTCGAAGAAGGCGGCGGCGTGCACGTCCCCCGTGACCGGGAACTCCGGCTCCGGGGCGCCCTCGGGTTCGGCCGTCGCCTGCTCCTGCTCCTGCTTGCGCGCCGCCTCGGCAGCCGCCTCCCCGGCGAGCACGCTGCGTGCGGTCGCGTTGCGCCTGCGGGGGGTGAGCCATGCGGGAAGGGCCATGCGGCGAGCATAGCCAGTCTGTTCGGAGAGCCGGTTGCGCCGGGATTGCCGGGGGTGTGGTCCCGGTGAACGGCCGGTCGCCGTGCGGGGCGTCGCCGGCCGGCGCGTGCGGTCCCCGCCGACCGTGCCGAGGCGCCCCCGCGGGGCGTGCGACGAGGCATCCCGCGGGGCGTCCGGCGGGGCGTGCGACGGGTTCGGCGAGGCGTCGGGCGGGCTGGAGAATGGGGGTATGAAGACTGTGACGCTGATCGGGAAGCCCGGCTGCCACCTGTGCGACGTGGCGCGGGACGTGGTGGTCCGGGTGTGTGAGGAAGTGGACGCCGCCTGGGAGGAGAAGGACATCAACCAGGATCCCGAGCTCTACCGGCTGTACTGGGAGCAGATCCCGGTGGTGCTGGTGGACGGGGCCCAGCACGACTTCTGGCGGGTGGACCCGGAGCGGCTGCGCGGCGCGCTCACCGCGTGACGCGGGGCCGGCGCCGTGCCCGTGCCGCGCGCCGACGGGGTGGGGCGGTGCGGGTGGAGCGGGGCCGGGCCGCTCCGGTGCCGCCCTCAAGAACCGGCGGGGGGCCGCTTGTCCAGTGGGAATGTGGTCAGGGTTCGAGTGGGTTTCGATTAGTATCGAGGGCGTTTTGCGATCCGGGGGCGTATAGGTGAGGAGTGTGGCCGGGTGTCCCGGTCGGTGCCTGTGGCGCCGGTCACGTTGACCGGACAAACCGGACACAATCTTTGTGCACGCGTTCACAAAGGCATAGCCTGGACGCGACGGAGCGGTCCGGGAGAGTGCCTCGCAGACGACCGCTCACCGCTTCGCGCAACCGGCAGGAGCACCGTGGCAACTGGCCGAAACCACCGTCCGGCGACGAGTCGGAGCCGAGGGATCCCCGAGGCGACCGTCGCCCGCCTTCCGCTGTACCTGCGGGCCCTCACCGCGCTGTCCGAGCGCTCGGTGCCCACGGTGTCCTCGGAGGAGCTGGCCTCGGCGGCGGGCGTCAATTCGGCCAAGCTCCGCAAGGACTTCTCCTACCTGGGCTCGTACGGCACCCGCGGGGTCGGCTACGACGTGGAGTACCTCGTCTATCAGATCTCCCGTGAGCTGGGTCTCACCCAGGACTGGCCGGTTGTCATCGTCGGTATCGGAAACCTGGGCGCCGCGCTCGCCAACTACGGCGGGTTCGCCTCGCGCGGCTTCCGGGTCGCGGCGCTGATCGACGCCGACCCGGGGCTGTCCGGCAAGCCCGTGGCAGGCATCCCGGTCCAGCACACCGACGAGCTGGAGAAGATCATCTCGGACAACGGGGTGTCCATCGGCGTGATCGCCACCCCGGCCGGAGCGGCCCAGCAGGTGTGCGACCGGCTCGTCGCCGCCGGGATCACCTCCATCCTCAACTTCGCGCCGACCGTGCTGTCCGTCCCCGAGGGTGTCGACGTGCGCAAGGTCGACCTCTCGATAGAACTGCAGATCCTCGCCTTCCACGAGCAGCGCAAGGCGGGCGAGGAGCCGGGGGCGCCGCCCGGGCAGAGCCCGGAGACGGACACCGCGCCGCCCGCGGCGCCGCCGGCCGTGTCCGTCGCCAAGCGGCCCCCCGAGTCCGGAACTGACGGGGATCTGCCCGCCGTGATGCCGGCATGAGTCTGCTCGTCGTGGGCCTCAGCCACCGCAGTGCGCCGGTCAGCGTGCTGGAGCGGGCCGCCCTGGCCCCCCAGGCGCGGGGCAAGCTGTTGCAGGACACCGTGGGGGCCGAGCCCGCCGCCGAGGCGGCCGTCCTCTCCACCTGCAACCGGATCGAACTCTATGCGGACGTCGACCGGTTCCACGCCGGTGTCGCCGAACTGTCCACCCTGCTGGCCCAGCACAGCGGAGTGGACCTGGAAGAGCTCACCCCTTATCTGTACGTCCACTACGAGGACCGGGCGGTGCACCACCTGTTCTCGGTGGCCTGCGGGCTGGACTCGATGGTCGTGGGCGAGGGGCAGATCCTCGGCCAGATCAAGGACGCGCTGGCCGTCGCGCAGGAGCAGCACACCGCTGGACGGCTGCTGAACGACCTGTTCCAGCAGGCGCTGCGGGTGGGGAAGCGGGCGCACTCCGAGACCGGTATCGACAAGGCCGGGCAGTCGCTGGTGACCTTCGGGCTCCAGCAACTGGCCGCGGGCCGGGACGTCGAGACGTGGGTGCGGGGGCGCCGGGCGCTGGTGATCGGCGCAGGATCGATGTCCTCGCTCGCCGCGGTGACGCTGGCGCGCGCCGGTGTGGGCGAACTGGTGATCGTCAACCGTACGTTGGAGAGGGCCGAGCGCCTGGCGGAGAGCCTGGGCGCGCGGGCCCTGCCCATGGACGCGGTGGCGGCCGAACTGGCCGCGGCCGATGTGGTGGTCTCCTGCACCGGAGCTGCCGGGCTGGTGCTGGGCGCCGAGGAGATCGGACGGGCCGCCCGCGGGCGTGAGCCCCGCGCGGAGGGCGGTCCGGTCCTCTCGGTGCTCGACCTGGCCATGCCCCGGGACGTCGAAGCCGCCGTGCACCGTGTCGAGGGCGTGCGGCTCGTGGACATCGAGTCGCTCGCGGACGCCGAGGCGAACGCGCCGATGGCCGGGGACGTGGAAGCCGTCCGGGGCATCGTGGCCGAGGAGGTCGCCGCCTTCGGCGCCGCGCAGCGCGCCGCGACGATCACCCCGACCGTGGTGGCGCTGCGCACCATGGCCGCCGATGTCGTCGCCGGTGAGATGGCGCGGCTGGAGGGGCGGCTGCACGGGATGGACGACAAACAGCGCGCGGAGATCACGCAGACCGTGCGCCGGGTCGTGGACAAGCTGCTGCACGCGCCGACCGTGCGCGTCAAACAACTCGCGGGCGAACCCGGCGGCGCCGGGTACGCGGACGCGCTGCGTGAACTCTTCGACCTCGACCCGCAGGCGGTCGCCGCTGTCAGCAACCCGGAACAGGAGCGGCAATGAACACCGACGCCACAGCCACCACCCCACTGAGGCTGGGCACCCGCCGCAGCAAGCTCGCGATGGCGCAGTCCGGGCTGGTCGCCGAGGAGGTCCGCAGGGTGACGGGGCGCCCCGTGGAGCTGGTGGAGATCACCACGTACGGCGACGTCAGCAAGGAGCAGCTCGCGCAGATCGGCGGCACCGGGGTGTTCGTCAACGCGCTGCGGGACGCGCTGGCCCGCGGGGACATCGACTTCGCCGTGCACTCGCTGAAGGACCTGCCCACCACCCAGCCCGAGGAGTTCGCGCTGGCGGCCGTGCCCGCGCGGGCGGATGCCCGGGACGTGCTGGTCGGCCGGGACGGGCTCGGCTTCGAGGCGCTCCTGCGGGCCGCCGCGCCCGGCACGGCGCGGATCGGCACGGGCTCGCCCCGCCGGATGGCGCAGATCCACGCCTGGGCGCGTACCCTCGGATGCGAGATCGAGACCGTTCCGATCCGGGGGAATATCGACACCCGGATCGGGTACGTGCGCTCCGGTGAGCTCGACGGCGTCGTGCTCGCGGCCGCCGGTCTCGAACGTATCGGCCGCCTCGACGAGGAGGCCGCCGAGCTGATCGAACCCGACCAGGTTCTGCCCGCCCCCGGACAGGGGGCGCTGGCGGTCGAGTGCGTGGCGTCCGACACGCACCTGACCGCACAGCTCGGGGAGCTGGACGACCCGCGTACGCGGGCGGCCGTCACCGCTGAGCGAACCCTGCTCGCCGCCTTGGAGGCCGGCTGCAGCGCACCTGTGGGTGCGCTTGCCGACCTGCTTGTCGAGGGGCAGGTTGTCACCGAAATGCGCCTGCGCGGCGTCGTCGGCACCACCGACGGCCGGACGCTGGTGCAGTTGTCCACCACCGGTCCCGCACCGGCATCCGACGGCGACCTCACGGCCTGTGCACGCATGGGCCGGGAACTCGCCGACGAGATGCTCGCCAAGGGTGCGGCCGGTCTGATGGGGGAGCGAGCACTTTGAGCCCCACCGCCGCCGACAGGTCGCGCGCCGAGACGTCGAACACCGCGCGCGCCGGCAAGTCGAGCACAGCACAGAAGCCGGCAGCCGTGAACAGACAGCACCTGCACGGTGCACACGGGCACGTCACCTTCCTGGGTGCCGGGCCCGGGGACCCGGGGCTGCTGACGTTGCGCGCCGTCGAGGCGCTGGGGCAGGCCGACGTCCTCGTCGCCGGTCCGCGCGTGTACGACGTCGTACGTGCCCATACCCGGCCGGGTGTGGACACACCACTCCAGCCCGCCGCTGACGAGACGTCAACTGCCGCTGCGGCGGCCGACGATGCAGCCCTCGACGCGGGCGAGTCTGCCATAGCCGCCGCGCGCGCCGGCAAGCGGGTCGTGCGTGCGGTCGCGGGTGATCCGGGGCTGGACTCGGACGCGGCCCGCGAGATGCTCGTGCTGGCGGCCGAGGGGATTCCCTTCGAGGTCGTCCCGGGGGTCGCGGCGGCCGTGGGGGTGCCCGCCTACGCCGGGGTCCCGCTGCGGGACGCGCAGGGCACCGACGTGCGGTTCGTGGACGCGAGCACCGCCGACGACCGGTGCTGGACCGAGCTGGGGGTGAGCGACGCGACCGTCGTCGTCTCCACCACCCTGGACCAGGTCACCTCGGCCGCGGGCGAGCTGGTGGCGGCCGGACGCAAGCCGGACACCCCGCTGACCCTCACGCTGGCCGGGACGACCACCCGGCAGCGCACCTTCACCGCGACGCTCGGCGGTATCACCCAGACCCTCAAGCAGGCCAAGGTGCTGCCGTCGCCGGACGGCGGGCAGCCCGTCATAGCCGTGGTCGGCGAGCGCAGTGCCGCGCCGCAGCGCGAGCAGCTGGCCTGGTTCGAGTCCAAGCCGCTGTTCGGCTGGCAGGTCCTGGTGCCGCGCACCAAGGAGCAGGCGGCCTCCCTCTCCGACCAGCTCCGCTCCTACGGCGCCGTGCCCGCCGAGGTGCCGACCATCGCCGTGGAGCCGCCGCGCACCCCGCAGCAGATGGAGCGCGCCGTCAAAGGCCTGGTCACCGGCCGGTACGAGTGGATCGCCTTCACTTCCGTGAACGCGGTCAAGGCGGTCCGCGAGAAGTTCGAGGAGTACGGGCTGGACGCCCGCGCCTTCGCCGGGATCAAGGTGGCGGCGGTCGGCGAGCAGACCGCGGCCGCGCTGGTCGAGTTCGGCGTCAAGCCCGACCTGGTGCCCAGCGGCGAGCAGTCGGCGGCGGGGCTGCTGGAGGACTGGCCGCCCTACGACCCGGTCTTCGACCCGATCGACCGGGTGTTCCTGCCGCGCGCGGACATCGCCACCGAGACGCTGGTGGCCGGGCTGATCGAGCTGGGCTGGGAGGTGGACGACGTGACCGCCTACCGCACGGTACGCGCCTCGCCGCCGCCCGCCGAGACCCGGGAGGCCATCAAGGGCGGCGGGTTCGACGCGGTGCTGTTCACCTCGTCTTCCACGGTGCGGAACCTGGTGGGCATCGCGGGCAAGCCGCACAACGTCACGGTCATCGCCTGCATCGGTCCGGCCACCGCGAAGACCGCGGAGGAGCACGGGCTGCGGGTGGACGTCATGTCTCCCGAGCCCTCGGTGCACAAGCTGGCCGAGGCGCTGGCCGACTTCGGGGCCCAGCGCCGTGCCGCGGCCGTGGAGGCGGGTGAGCAGGTGAAGCGGCCGAGCGAGAAGCGCCCGGCCAGGAGGAGGGCACGCACATCATGAGCACCCACGGCAGCCCCGGTACGTACGGCAGCCATCCGGCCGCCCGTCCGCGGCGGCTGCGCACCACGCCTGCCATGCGCCGCATGGTCGCCGAGCACGCCACCCGGCCCGCCGATCTGATCCTGCCCGCCTTCGTGCGGGAGGGCGCGAGTGAGCCGGTCCCGGTGGGCGCCATGCCGGGCGTCGTGCAGCACACCCGGGACACGCTGCGGAAGGCCGCCGTGGAGGCGGTCGAGGCGGGGGTCGGCGGGCTGATGCTCTTCGGCGTGCCGGACGAGGCGAAGAAGGACGCGGTGGGCACGGCGGGCACCGACCCGGAGGGCATCCTCCAGGTCGCGCTGCGGGACGTGCGCTCCGAGGTCGGCGACGAACTGGTGCTGATGTCCGATCTGTGCCTGGACGAGTACACCGACCACGGCCACTGCGGGGTGCTGACCGCCGAGGGCCTGGTGGACAACGACGCGACGCTGGAGCGGTACGCCGAGATGGCCCGCGTCCAGGCCGACGCCGGAGCCCATGTGCTGGGCCCCAGCGGCATGATGGACGGCCAGATCGGCTACGTCCACGCGGCGCTGGAGGAGGCGGGCCACACCGATGTGGCCCTCTTCGCCTACACCGCCAAGTACTCCTCGGCGTTCTACGGGCCGTTCCGGGAGGCCGTCGGCTCCTCGCTGCAGGGGGACCGCAAGACCTACCAGCAGGACCCGGCCAACGCCCGGGAGGCGCTGCGCGAGCTCTCGCTGGACCTCGCCGAGGGCGCGGACATGGTGATGGTCAAGCCCGGGCTGCCGTACCTGGACATCCTGCGGGACTTCGCCGAGCGTGCCGAGGTGCCCGTCGGCGTCTACCAGATCTCCGGCGAGTACGCGATGGTCGAGGCCGCCGCCGAGAAGGGCTGGATCGACCGGGAGGCGGCCATCCTGGAGATGCTGACGAGCTTCACCCGGGCCGGCGCGAACATGATCCTCACCTATTGGGCGACGGAGGCCGCGGGGCTGCTGCGCGCACGGTACTGACGCGAGCCCGCCCCCGGTCCGGCCCGCGCCGCGAGAGCCGCAGAACAGGCGCCATCCGCATGCCGGATGGCGCCTTTCCGTGTTGCGGGTGAGGTGAACGAGCGTTTTCGTTGTGGCTGGGGCGAGGGATCACTTACGCTCGTCCCGCTTCACTCGAACCGGTACCGGAGCATCTGGCCCCGGTGCCGACGCAGTTGACGTCACGTCATTGCACTGTGCTGGGCGGCTGACCCCGCGCGACTTCGACGGCGTACCTCTTCCGTCTCGCGAGTCCCCTGCATCGCAGCGCCATCGCAGAGAAAGAGGAGCACACCATGACGACCCTCGAACGCCCCGACTTCCACGTGGCCGGCACCGAGGCACTCGCGCGCATCCACCCCGTCGAGCTGTACCCGGGCGTGACGGCCCACGTGCTCGACTGGACCAGCCCCGCCGACGGCTCGGACCCGCTGCCGCGCGAGGCGTATGTACGGTTCGCGCCCGGCTCCGGCTACACCGAGCCGGACCACCACGGGGACACCAGCGAGATCGTGGTCGTCGTCGACGGCGAACTGCAGGACGAAGCGGGCAGCTACCCCGTCGGCAGCCGGATCCGCGGGGCGCAGGGCTCCACCCACACACCGCGCAGCGAGCAGGGCTGCCTGCTGTACGTGTACTTCCCGCAGCGCTGACCCCGTCGCGCGCGGCGACGCCCGGGGCGGGTGTGTACGACCCGGCCTCCCGGCCGGCTGGGGTGACCGTACGCCCCCGACCCCGCCGTCGCGCCGCGGTGTTCGCCAGTGCCGTGCCGCGGCGGAGAGCAGCACCGCTCTCCGCCGCGGCACGGCTCCCTGTCCTCCCATCAGAACCGTTCGAGGGAACCGATGTCCGGACCTCCTAGTTCCTCGATACCCCCGCCGCGGGAGGCGCCCGCCGCCGCGGTGGACACGGCGCTGCGCCGCCGGCTGGTGCGGCTGACGTGCGCACCCGCACTCGTCGTGGCTCTCGCCGCCACCGCGGCAGTGGCGTTCCTGTGGTCCGCCGGGCAACCGGACGGTGCCGCCGCGGGCGCCGTCCCCGGTGCCGCGGCCGCGCCGGTCGCGCTCGCCGCGGTGCTGCTGGTCGCCGCCGCCGCGCTCGTGGGCGGCCTGCGCGCCGCCGCGGCCCAGGCGGCAGCGCTGAACCGGCGCGCGCGTTCCACGCCTCCCGCACCTCCCGCACCGGCTCCCGCTCCTGCCGCCAGGACCGGAACCGGCGTCGCGCACGGGAGCGGGCCCGGGCAGCGGCTCCGGCCCGCCGACCAGGTCGCGGTCTTCGTCAACCTCGCCCGGCGCCTCCAGTCGCTGAACCACCGCGAGATCCATGTGCTGGACGAACTGGAGAACCAGGTCGAGGACCCGGACATCCTCAAGGGCGTCTTCCAGGTCGACCATCTGGCCACCCGCATCCGCCGCTACGCCGAGAACCTCGCGGTACTCGGCGGCGCCGTCCCCCGCCGCCAGTGGACCCGGCCTGTCCAGCTCACCGAGATCCTGCGCTCCTCCGCCGCCGAGGTGGAGCACTACCAGCGGGTCCGCCTGGTGCCCCCGATCGAGGGCACGGTGAGCGGACAGGCCGTCGCCGACGTCATCCACCTGCTGTCCGAACTGGTGGAGAACGCCACCTTCTGCTCCCCGCCGCAGACCCGGGTGCTGCTGCGCGCCAGCCGGGTCACCGCCGGACTCGCCATCGAGGTCGAGGACCGCGGCCTGGGCATCACCGAGAGGACGCAGCAGCGGATGAACGCCCTGCTGGCCGACCCCGAGGGCGTCGACGTCGGGGCGCTGCTGGCGGACGGCCGGATCGGCCTGTACGTGGTCGGCATGCTGGCCCGGCGGCACGGTATCGCCGTGCAACTCCGCGGCAACATCTACGGCGGCGTCCAGGCCGTCCTCGTCCTTCCGCACGCCCTGCTCGGCGACGAGCAGCCCGCCGCCGGGACCTCCGGATCCGCGGCCGAGCACGCCCCGACGGCTGAGCCCCGGGCACCACAGGCGCCGCCCCCCGGTGCCGCTCCGCCGGGTCCGGCCCACCTCGGCACGGCACCGCACCCCCGGTCCGCCCACCCCGCTGCCGCGCCACACCCCGGATCCGCGCCCCCGGCCGGGCCCGGCACCCCCGCGCCGACGGCACCCGCACCCGTTCCCGGCGGGCCGCTCCCGGCCGCCGCCGGGCAGGGCTCCCCGCCGCCCCCGGGCGGCGGGGAGCGCCCCCGGCTGCCGCGGCGGTCGCGGCAGCAGCACCTCGTGCCCGAACTGCGGGACGCCCCGGCGGCCGGCACGCCGGCCGGGCGTGCCGGGCACGCAGAAGGCGCAGAAGGCGCAGAGGACGCCGTGCACGATCCCGGGCTGATGGCCGCCTTCCGGCGCGGGGTCGGCCGGGCGGATGTCGAAGCGCGCGGGCGGCCGTCCCCCGACGGCCACGGCCCGCCCCACCAGGAGGAAGGACGATCATGATGAGCGAAGCACCCACCCCGCGTACGGCGGCGGACCTGTCCTGGCTGCTGACCGGACTCGTCGACCGGGTGCCGCACGCGCGCAGCGCCCTCCTGCTGTCCTCGGACGGTCTGGTGAAGGCCGCGCACGGGCTGGAGACCGACGCCGCCGACCAGTTGGCGGCGCTCGCCTCCGGGCTGTACTCGCTGGGCCGCAGCGCGGGGGTGCGGTTCGCCGACGGGGACGGGGTCCGGCAGGTCGTGGTGGAGCTGGACACCTCGCTGCTGTTCGTCACCACAGCGGGCCGGGGCGCCTGCCTGGCGGTGTTCGCGGGCAGCGAGGCGGACGCGGGCGTGCTGGGCTACGAGATGGCCATGCTGGTCAAGAGCGTCCGCCCGTATCTGGGCACCCCCGCGCGGCAGCCCAGCGCCACATGACGGCACCCCCGGGAGCAGTCGGCGGCCCCGGTCCCGGCCCCAGTCCCGGCTCCGGTTCCGGTTCCGGCGACGAACCATGGCTCGACGAGGAGGCGGGCCGGCTCGTGCGCCCGTACACCGTCAGCGAGGGCCGCACCCGCCCCTCGGCGCCGCTGGACCTGCTGACCATGGTGCGGGCCACCGGGGTGCACCCGGACGGCTATCTGGGCCCCGAGCACGCCCAGGTGCTCCGGCTCTGCGGAGGGCCGGTGTCCGTCGCCGAGATCGCGGCGAGCATCCGGCAGCCGGCCGCTGTGGCCAAGGTGGTGCTGTCCGACCTGGTGGACTGGGGCGCCGTCGCCACCCGCGGGCCCGTCCATCTGCAATCGGGACCTGATCCGAACAACCGAGAAGTGCTGGAGGCGGTGCTGGATGGACTGCGCAGAAGACTCTGACCCGGCACCGGCGGCTGCCGCGCCCTTCCCGACCGCGCTCAAGATCATCGTGGCCGGGGGCTTCGGGGTGGGCAAGACGACCTACGTGGGAGCCGTCAGCGAGATCGAGCCGCTCAGCACCGAGGAACTGCTGACGCAGGTGAGCGAGGCCACCGACAGTCTGGAGGGGGTCGAGGGGAAGGCGACCACGACGGTCGCGATGGACTTCGGCCGGCTCACCTTCGAGACCGGCTATGTGCTCTACCTGTTCGGCACGCCCGGTCAGGACCGGTTCTGGTTCATGTGGGACGAGCTGGCCGCCGGGGCGCTGGGCGCCGTGGTGCTGGCCGACACCCGGCGGCTGGAGCACTGCTTCCCCGCCGTGGACTACTTCGAGCGGCGCGGTATCCGCTTCGTCCTGGCCGTCAACGAGTTCGACGGCTCCTACCGCTACACCCCCGACGAGGTCCGGGCCGCGATCGACCTCGACCCTGGCGTCCCCGTGCTGCTGTGCGACGCGCGGCGGCGCGACTCGGCGACCGGGGTCCTCGTCTCTCTCATCCAGCATCTGCTCGACCCGAGGAGCGCGCATGCCCTTCACCCAGCTTGATCTGACGGACCGGCTCCTGCTGACCCCGCGGGACGACGAGGGACCGGCGCGCGCTGCCCGGCTCCGGGAGCTGGGCATGGGCGACCAGCCCGTGCCCGAACTCGACACGTTCGCTCGGGAGTTGGCCCGCGTCACCGACGCGCCGGTCGCAGCCGTCAACTTCGTCGACGAACGCCGCCAGTACTTCGCCGGGCTCTACGACGCGGCCGTGGACCCCGCCAAGGGGCCGGTCGACCCCGACGGCGGCTTCGGCCGGGTGATGCCGCGTGACCTCGGGTACTGCGTGCACGTGGTCGCGCGGCGCTCGGCGCTGGTGCTGGAGGACGTGCGCGACTTCGCGCGGTTCGCGGTCAACGCCGTGGTGGACGAGGTGGGTGTCGCCTCCTACCTGGGGGCGCCGCTGATCGACCCGGTGTCGGGGATGGCGCTGGGCACGGTCTGCGTCGTCGACCAGCAGCCCCGCGCCTGGGGGCAGCAGGGGCTGCGCACCATCAAGACGATGGCGGCGCAGCTCCAGCAGGAGATCCTGGGCAGCCCGGACCGCGCCGCCGGCTGACCCCCGGCCGGCCCCGGCCGCGCGCGGCGGGCCGGGGCCGTGCGGCTCCGGCCCTCAGAGCCGCTCGGGCGTGCGGATGCCCAGCAGCGCCAGGCCCTGGTGCAGGACCTCGGCCGTCAGATCGCACAGGAACAGGCGGTTCTCCGCCTGTTCGGTGGTGTCCGCCTTCAGCACCGGGCAGTTCTCGAAGAACCGGCTGTAGAGCGTGGCGAGTTCGTACAGGTAGGCCGTCACCTTGTGCGGCTCGTACTCGTCGGCCGCCGTCACCAGGGTGTCCGCGAACGCGTCCAGGTGCAGGGCCAGCGCCCGCTCGGCCGGGGCCAGCTCCAGCTCCGGGTGCGGCACGGGCCGCAGTTCGCCCGCCTTGCGGAAGATCGAGCGGACCCGCGCGTAGGCGTACTGGAGGTAGACGCTGGTGTCGCCCTGGAGCGAGACCATCCGGTCCAGGTCGAAGACGTAGTCCCGGGTCATGGAGTTGGACAGGTCGGCGTACTTGACCGCGCCGATGCCCACCTGCTTGGCGCGGGCCCGGATCTCGTCCTCGGTGACGCCGTCGTCGGCCTTCTCCCGTACGACGGCGGCGGCGCGTTCGACGGCCTCGTCCAGCAGGTCCACCAGCCGCACCGTCTCGCCCTCCCGGGTCTTGAACGGCTTGCCGTCCTTGCCCAGGACCGTCCCGAAGGGCAGCTGCCGGGCCGCGCCCTCGGGCAGCCAGCCCGCGCGGCGCGCCGTCTCGAAGACCATCCGGAAGTGCAGCGACTGCCGCGCGTCCACGACGTACAGCAGGGTGTCGGCCTCGAGTTCGCCGACCCGGTTGCGGATGGCGGCCAGGTCGGTGGCGGCGTAGCCGAAGCCGCCGTTGGACTTCTGCACGATCAGCGGGGTGGGGGTGCCGTCGGGGCCCTTGACGTCCTCGAAGAACACGCACAGCGCGCCCTCGGAGCGCACCGCGACGCCGGTCTCCTCCAGCTCCTTGACGACATCCTGGAGAGCGTCGTTGTAGGCGCTCTCGCCGACGATGTCCGCGTCCCGGATCTCGACGTCGAGCTCGTCGTAGACGCCCTGGAAGTACGTCTTCGACTCGTCGACGATCTTGTGCCAGAGGGCCAGCGTGTCCGGATCGCCGCTCTGCAGCGCCGGAACCCGGTCCCGGGCGCGCGCCTTGAACTCCTCGTCGGAGTCGAAGAGCGCGCGCGAGGACTTGTAGAGCCGGTTGAGCCGGGCCATCGCGGCCTCGCCGGCGTCCTTGGCATCCGCCGTGTCCGACGCGTGGTCCAGCTCGTGCGGGTGCTCGATCAGGTACTGGATGAGCATGCCGAAGTTGGTGCCCCAGTCGCCGATGTGGTGGCGCCGGATCACCTGCTCGCCGCGGTGCTCCAGCAACTGCACGACCGCGTCGCCGATCACCGTCGAACGCAGGTGCCCGACGTGCATCTCCTTGGCCACGTTCGGCTGCGAGTAGTCGATCACCGTCGTGCCCGGGTCGTCCTTGTACGGCACGCCCAGCCGCGGGTCCTGCCGCCGCGCCGCCAGGTTGTCCATGATCGCCCTGTCGGCGACGGTGATGTTGAGGAAGCCGGGTCCCGAGACCTCGATCGCGGCGATCTCCTCGTTGGCCGGCAGCGCCTCGGTGACCTTGGCCGCCAGCTCCCGCGGATTCCCCTTGAGCTGCTTGGCCAGCGCCAGCATCCCGTTGGCCTGGAAGTCCGCCCGGTCGCTGCGTCGCAGCAGCGGGTCAGCGGAGGCGGCCTCCGGCAGCGCAGCCGAGAGGGCGTCCGAGACGCGCTGGTGGACCGTTGCGGCGAGGGAGGGGACCGTAGCCATGGAGTGCTGACCGTTCCGTCGGGGTGGCTGGAATCCGGGCCAGTATCCCACGTGCGCACGGGGGAGCGCCGCCGCATTCCGGGGTGGGACAATGGGCCCGCAGGTTCGAGGAGTGCAACGAGAAGGAAGTGCCGGACGTGGCTCAGACCCCCCATGAGGCCGATTGGGTCTCCCGTATCGCCGATGAGGTCATCGCCGAGGCGGAGCGCCGCGCGTCGGGGAAATCGGGCTCCGGCGGCGGCACCCCGAAGATCGTCTGCGCTTCCGGGCTGAGCCCCTCCGGGCCGATCCACCTGGGCAACCTGCGCGAGGTGATGGTGCCGCACCTGGTCGCCGACGAGATCAAGCGCCGGGGGGTGCCCTGCGAGCACATCCTCTCCTGGGACGACTACGACCGGTTCCGCAAGGTCCCGGCCGGGGTCGAGGGCGTGGACTCCTCGTGGGACGAGCACATCGGCCGCCCGCTGACCGCCGTCCCCGCGCCGTCCGGCAGCCCGTACGCCAGCTGGGCCGAGCATTTCCGGGCCGCCATGGAGGCGGCCCTGCTGGAGCTGGGCGTGGAGTACCGCGGCATCAGCCAGACCGCGCAGTACACCTCGGGCGCCTACCGCGAGCAGATCCTCTTCGCGATGCGTGAGCGCGCCCGCATCGACGCGGTGCTCGACCGCTACCGGACGCTGGAGAAGGGCGCGAAGGGCGGCAGGAAGCAGCAGAAGCCCGCGGACGCCGCCGAGGTGGAGGCCGCCGAGGGGTCGGGAGCGGCCGCCGAGGACGACGGTTCGGGCGCCGGGGCCGGCGCCTACTACCCGTACAAGCCCTACTGCACCGTCTGCGGCCGCGATCTGACCACCGTCACCGGCTATGACGACGAGACGACCGCGCTGTCCTACACCTGCCGGTGCGGGCACGCCGAGACGGTCGAGCTGCGCACCTTCGACCACGGCAAGCTGGTCTGGAAAGTCGACTGGCCGATGCGCTGGGCGTACGAGGGCGTCGTCTTCGAGCCATCCGGCGTCGACCACCAGTCGCCCGGCTCGTCGTTCGTCGTCGGCGGGCAGCTCGTGCGGGAGATCTTCGACGCTGAGCAGCCCATCGGCCCGATGTACGCGTTCGTGGGCATCAGCGGCATGGCGAAGATGTCGTCCTCGAAGGGCGGTGTGCCCACTCCCGCCGACGCGCTCCAGATCATGGAGGCGCCGCTGCTGCGCTGGCTGTACGCGCGGCGCAAGCCGAACCAGTCCTTCAAGGTCGCCTTCGACCAGGAGATCCAGCGCACCTACGACGAGTGGGACGCGCTCGGCCGCAAGATCGCCGACGGCTCGGCGCAGCCCGCCGACCTGGCGGCGCACACCCGCGCCTCGTCCACCGCGCTGGGCCCGCTGACCCTCACACCGCGCCCGCTGCCGTACCGCACGCTGGCCTCCGTCACCGACATCACCGGCGGCCACGAGGAGCAGACGCTGCGCATCCTCAGCGAGCTCGACCCGCAGCACCCGGTCCACGCGCTGGAGGAGGTGCGTCCGCGGCTGGACCGCGCGCACCGCTGGATCACCACCCAGGTTCCGGCCGACCAGCGAACCCGCGTCCGCGAGGAGCCCGATGCGGCGCTGCTGGCGGAGCTGGACGAGGAGCAGCGCGAGTCGCTGCGGCTGCTGCTGGACGGACTGGACGAGCACTGGTCGCTGGAGGGCCTGACGTCGCTGGTGTACGGCGTGCCCAAGGTGCGCGCCGGATTCGCGCCGGACGCGAAGCCCACCCCGGAGATGAAGGTGGCCCAGCGCGGTTTCTTCGCGCTGCTCTACCGGCTGCTGGTCGGCCGCGAGACCGGTCCGCGGCTGCCCACCCTGCTGCTGGCCGTGGGCGCCGACCGGGTGCGCAAGCTGCTGGGGGCCTGAAGGCCGCCGCTGGCCCGAAGCGGGCCGGGGGCCGGCCCGCTTCAGCCGGCGAGGCCCATCTCGGTGTTGTAGCGCTCCTTGAACTCCCGCAGGTAGCCGCCGAGGTAGGTCTCGCCCAGCAGGTTGCCCTCGGCCGTGGTGACCCCGTGTCCCTCGTAGAGGGCACGGGAGAGCTGCCGCGCGGTGGGGCGGTTGCTGTGCACGGCGACGTACTGGCGGTAGACCGCGAAGTAGAACTCGTCGCGCGGCACCCCGTCGGGGATGCCGACGGGCTCGTCCCCGGCGTCCGCGTCCTCCTCGTCGGGTTCCGCCGGGAGTGCTTCTTCGGGGGCGGACGGCTCCGGCGGGGCCGGGGCGGGCGCGGGTGCGGGCTCCGGCGGGGCGGGTGCGGGCTCGACGAAGAGCTCCTGCTGGGCGCGGACGGGCTGCGGGGTGGCGAGGGTGCGGTAGCGGCCCGGTGCCACCGGGACGGGGAACTCCTGTGCCTGCGGCGCGGGTTCGGCCGGGGGCGCGGGCTCCGGCTCGGGGACGGCGGCGGGCCGCGGTTGCTGGGCGGAGCCCGGCGCGGGAAGACGTTCCGCCTCCGCCGGGGTCCCGGCGCCCGGCGCGGGTTCCGCACCCGACGGGGGTTCGGGCTGCGCCGGGGGCGCGGGCTCGGGACCGGCCGCCGGGGAGGGCGCCGGAGTGTACTCGTGGGCCGGTTCGGTGTCCGCTCCGGGCGCGGCCGGAGGGGCGGTCTGGTGGCCGGTGCCGTCGGCCGTGCCCCGGCCGACTCGGGTGTCCAGCTGCGCGGACGGTATCGGCTCCGGCTCCGGGAGCGCGCTGGCCTGGGGTGCCGTGCGGTGCAGCGGGATGCCGTAGCGGGTGAGTTTGAGGGGCATGAGTGCTTCCACGGGTGCCTTGCGGCGCCAGGAGCGGCCGTAGCGGGCTCGCAGCCGGGTCTCGTAGATGAGCCGGTCCTGTTCCATGCGGATGACTTCGTCGTAGTGGCGCAGTTCCCACAGCTTCATCCGGCGCCAGAGGAGGAAGGTGGAGGGGAAGGCGAGCAGCCAGCGGGAGAGGCGGACGCCTTCCATGTGTTTGTCGGCGGTGAGGGCGGCGACGCGGCCGGCGGCGTGCCGGGCGGCTTCGACGGTGACCACGAAGAGGACGGGGATGACCGCGTGCATGCCCACGCCGAGCGGGTCGGGCCAGGCGGCGGCGCCGTTGAAGGCGATGGTGGCGGCCGTCAGCAGCCAGGCGGTCTGGCGCAGCAGCGGGAAGGGGATGCGGATCCAGGTCAGCAGCAGGTCCAGCGCGAGCAGGACGACGATGCCCGCGTCCACCCCGATGGGGAAGAACGGCGCGAACGCGCCGAAACCTTTCCGCTCGGCCAGCTCGCGGACCGCCGCGTAGGAGCCGGCGAAGCCGATCGCCGCGATCACCATGGCTCCCGCGACCACGACGGCGATCAGTATGCGGTGTATTCGGGTCAGTTGTACGCCCTGCACTGGAATTGTCCCCACCCTCGGAAACTGGCGGGCCCAGCCTGGCACATGCGGCGGGCCGGAACGCGCGCGGAGCCCGGCCCTCGGGCGGAGGGCCGGGCTCCGGCGCGGTGCGGACGGGTCCGGTGCGGGCGGCGCGGGCCCGCGCGGCGGGAGCGGACGGCTCCGAGGCGGCGGCAACGGTGCGGCGGCTGCGGTGCGGCGGCTGCGGTGCGCGGTTCGGGGCCGGGTCCGGGGCGGTCACACCCGAGGGCGGGTCACCCCAGGGCGGTCACCCGATGTGCTCGACCGCCGCCTTGGCGGCCTTCTCCGCGCGCTTCTTCACCTCGTCGGCGCCGGGCTTCTTGGCGTCCTCGAACCCGGCGCCCTCGTAGTCGACGGTGACCACGACATTGGCGGTGCGGGTCACCAGGCGCTCGGCGCGGTAGTCGGCCGACTTGCCCTTGGCGTCCTTCTTCTCCGTCTCGTAGACGACCGAGACCGCCTGGTCGCCGATGCCGGAGGTGTCGGACTTCTTGAGGTCCTTGTTGTCCTTGCTGCCGGTCTTCTCCTCGACCTGCTGCTTGAGATAGTCCGCGGCGCGCTTGTCGCCGGAGCCGATCGACGGGTCGGAGTCGAAGCGCTTGAAGGAGAGCGTGAGCTGGCTGTAGTCGTACTTGTCCAGGCCGCTCCACAGGCAGCTGTTGGAGTCGTCGGCGTCTCCGGAGCCGACGCTCTTGCCCGAGGTGTCCTTGGTGCCGGGCACCAGGTCCTTCGCGGCCTTCTTGTCGAGGGTCTTGCAGGAGTCGGGCAGCTTCTTGTACTTCGCGGGCGCCACGGTGGGGGACTTGCTCGCGGAGGCAGAGGGGGTGTCGGACCCGTTGTCCTTGTCGGAGTCCGAGGAGCAGCCGACCACCAGCAGGACGGGGAGCGCCGCCGCGGCGCAGGCGACTGCGTTCCGCACGGTCCTGCTCCGTCGAGGGGCGTTGCGCGGGGCGTTTCGGTGCATGGTTCCTTCGCTTCCGGGGTCTTCACCAGTTGTGCCGAGCCGGGAGTGGCCGCGGTGCTGTCGGAACGGTACGCGGCGCCCGGCGCGGTGCGGGCGTTTCACGGCACTTCCGCAGCGTGTGACTGCCCACAGGTGGCACGGGCCACAGTGCGGTCGCCCGCCGCCGGGTGCGCGGTGCCGCACGGGCCCGGCGGATCAGTCCTCCTCGAACCGCCCGGCGAGCTGCTCGGCGAGTTCACGCGTCTTCTGCTGGAGCTCGTGGCTGTCGGGGATCCGGTGCTTGTCGGTCACCCACTGGTCGTACTCGACGGTGGCGATCACGTTGGCCGTCCGGAAGACCAGGGTGATGTCCCGGTGCAGTCCGGAGTCGGCGGTGTGCAGCGCGTCGTCGAGATAGGCGGCGTCGCCGATGTCCTGCAGGGTGCGGGGCGCCACGTCCTCCTCCGCGGTGGGGGAGTGGGACTCCTCGGGTGTCGTGTCCGGGTCGGCCGAGCTGTCCGGATCGTCGTCCCCGGCGCCCTTCCCGCCGTCCTCCGCGGTGGGGGAGGCGTGCCCGTCCGGCGTCTTGCCGGCCGGGCTGCCGGAGGTGGGGCCCGGGGCGCCGCTGATCCCGGCCTTGCGTGCCCTCTCGCCGTAGAGCCGCTCGGCCTGCTCGTCGTCGCTGACCGACGGGTCGTAGGAGACCACCCGCTCGAACTGGACGGACAGGTGGCGGGTGCCGAGTGTGGTGGCGCTCTTCCAGCGGCAGCCCACGCTGCGGTCGGTGTCGTAGGTGGTGCTGGCCTCGCCCTCCAGGGGGTCGGGGCCGGTGCTGGGTGCGGCCGTGTTCTCCTCGCCGCCCTCGCCGTCGGCCGCCGCGGCGCCCGGGAGCATGTCCCGCAGCCGGCTCACGCCGACGGTGCCGCACGGTTCGGGGAGGCTGTCGTACTTGCCGGGGGCCGCGGCCGAGGGGGAGGCGGAGGCGCTGCCGGACTTGCCGTCCCTGTCGTCCTCGCCTCCGGAGGAGCCGGTGCAGCCCGTGACCGTGCCGGCGAGCGCGAGGACCAGCGCGGCACTGGTCGCGGACGACGCGAGTCCCGCGCGCGTCGCATACCTCTTTGCTCTCCGCGGCACGGCTGGCCTCCTCGTTCGGGTTGTCGTCCGGGTCCGGGGATCTCTTCCGGGCCGGGGGTGTCATCCGGGTCGACCGGGTCGTCCGTTGCGTCCGGGTCGTCCGGTTCGGCGTGCGCCTGCGAGGGGCGTTCCGCCGACGGGGTGACGGCACATGTCTACCGCACCTGCCGCTCGGACGTCCGGTTGCCCGGCCTCTATGGCGCGTGAAGTCAGTCTTTTCCCTTTCGCCGGTTTTCCGGTACGCGCTGGCGCGTGCTCCCCCGGCCGGGTGCGGCGTCCGGTCAACATCCCCCGAACGTTGTGGAGTTGACCGGTACATCGGGCCCGTTGCGGGCATCTGATCGGACTACTTCGGGGCGAGTCGGGTAGCGGCCCTGCGAATCCATCGGAGGTTCGGCGGAAGGGCAACGGGCAGTCGTGAAGCAGCAGACGCAGGAGGCGACCGCCTCCCACGGGGGACCGACCGGGCGGCCGCGTACCGACCGGCTCGTGTTCGGTGTCACAGCGGTACTCACGCTCGCCTTCGTCGTCTGGGGAGCGTTCGGCACCGATTCACTCGCCGACGTTTCGCAGAAGATGCTGAGCGGCACGATGCACAACGGCGGCTGGGCCTTCGTGCTCGCCGCCACCGGTTTCGTGATCTTCTCGCTGTGGCTGGCGTTCAGCCGCTACGGCCGGATCACCCTGGGCAAAGAGGGGGAGGAGCCCGAGTTCAGAACGGTCTCCTGGGTCGCGATGATGTTCAGCGCGGGCATGGGCATCGGGCTGATGTTCTACGGGGTGAGCGAGCCGCTGAGCCACTTCAGCACCGCGCCGCCCGGCACGCACCCGGCCAACGACGCCGAGCGCATGGAGACCTCGCTGGCCACCACGCTCTTCCACTGGACGCTGCACCCCTGGGCGATCTACGCGGTCGTGGGCCTGGCCATCGCCTACAGCTGCTTCCGCCGGGGCAGGCGGCAGACGATCAGCGCGGTCTTCACCCCGCTGATCGGTGAGAAGGCGGCCAACGGCGGCTTCGGCAAGGTCATCGACATTCTGGCGATCTTCGCCACGCTCTTCGGCTCGGCCGCCTCGCTGGGGCTGGGCGCCCTGCAGATCGGCAGCGGGATGGAGGAGGTCGGCTGGGCTGAGAAGGTCGGCACCGGTGTGCTGGTCTCCATCATCGCCGTGCTGACGGTGGCCTTCGTGGCCTCCGCCGTCTCCGGCGTGGAGAAGGGCATCCAGTGGCTCTCCAACATCAACATGGTGCTGGCGGGGCTGCTCGTGCTCTTCCTCTTCGTGGCCGGCCCCACCATCCTGATGCTCAACCTGGTACCGACCTCGCTCGGTGGTTTCGTCGGCGACCTGCCGCAGTTGGTCGGCCGCACCGACGCCAGCAGCGGCGAGGGCGTCGCGGACTGGCTCTCCAGCTGGACGGTCTTCTACTGGGCCTGGTGGATCTCCTGGACGCCGTTCGTCGGCATGTTCATCGCCCGGATCAGCCGGGGCCGCACCATCCGGCAGTTCGTCGGTGGGGTGATCCTGGTGCCCAGCGTCGTGAGCCTGGTCTGGTTCGCGATCTTCGGCGGCACGGCCATGAAGCTCCAGTCCGGCGGCGTGGACCTGGCCGGTGCCGACTCCCAGGAGGCGCAGCTCTTCGGGGTGCTGCGGGAGTACCCGATCGCCGGTGTCACCAGCCTCGTCGTGATGATCCTGGTCGGCATCTTCTTCGTCTCCGGCGCCGACGCCGCCTCGATCGTGATGGGCACCCTCTCGCAGAAGGGGACGATGGAGCCCAGCCGGACCGTGGTCATCGTCTGGGGCGTGCTGACCGGCGCCGTCGGCGCGGTCATGCTGATGATCGGCGGCGGCGGTGACGAGGCGCTGGAAGGGCTGAAGAACCTGACCATCCTGGTCGCGGTCCCCTTCACGCTGGTGATGGTCGGCCTGTGCGTGGCGCTGACCAAGGACCTGCGCCGGGACCCGGTCATCATCCGCAGCGAGCGGGGCGAGGAGGCCGTCGGCAGCGCCGTCGTCGCGGGACACGAGCAGTACGGCGGCGACTTCGAGTTCCGCATCGGCCCGGTCGACCCCGGGGCGCCCAAGCCGGCGGCCGAGACCCTGGACGCGGAGGTCGCCCGGGCCGTGAGCGAGGCGGAACCGGCCGACTCCGGAGAGCGGGGCGACTCCGGAGAGCGGAGCGGCGCCGGTCGCGACCGCGCCGGCGCCGATCGCGAGCAGGCCGGGAGAGGCGCGGGAAACCGGGACTGACCCCGGCCGGCGCCGCGCGGCCCGCCCGCGCCCTGCCCTGTGCGCCGCCGTTCCGCCACCGGCCGCCGGTGGCGGGAGACGGTGGCCTGTGCGGTGCCGGCGGGCTACGGGGCTCCGGTGTCCTGCGGGGCAGGTGTCCCGTGGGGCGCCCGGGCGGTCAGGGCCACACCAGGCAGTACGCCTGGTGCCCCGCCTCGTGCAGCCGGTCGGAGAAGTCCTGCCAGCGGTGCAGCAGCTGGTAGACGTTGAAGGCGTCCTGCGGGCCCGCCCGGTCGGGGACCGTGGACCAGATGAAGGCGGCCGCGCCCACCGTCTCCTCACCGATGCCGCGGAGCGGGTCGACGACCGTCATCGGGAGCTTGACGACCGCGTAGTCCGGGTGCAGGACGACGAGTTCCAGTGGGGGGACCCGGTGCAGCGGTATCCCCTCGATCCCCGTCAGCACCATGGCCGCCATCGTCTCGGGCTTGATCTTGGTGAACATGCCCTGGCCCAGCTCGTCCCCGCCCAGTTCCTCGGGTCGCATCGAGATGGGTACGCGTGCGGCCGTGGCACCGTCCGGTGCCCCGAAGTACTTGTAGGTCACCCCCACTCGGCCGCCACCCCTGCTGCTCCTGGTCTTCGCCGTGCTCCCGATACCCGCGAGGCCGCCGCCGTGCACCGTGCCGCTGCCGCTGGTGGTGCTTCCGGTGGCGCCGCCCGCCGTTCCGCTCTCGGACGGCGGGCCGCCGCCCGCCGTTCCCCCGTCCACCGCACCGCTGTTCGCGCCGCCGCCCGCCGCGGTTCCGTCCTCGGCCGTGGCGCGCCTGTGGCGCCCCTGGGCCCGCTCCGGGCCGGTCTCCGAGTGGCCGGGCTCCTCTCCCAGTCCGCCACCGCGATGCATGTCACCACCCGACTGCTCATCCGGGCCGCACAGCCGTCCCCATGCGGCCCGATCATCGTGTCAGAGACCTCCCCGCCCCGTGGAGCGTGAAACGCCCCCGGCCCCCGGCACAGGGGGCTCTGACACCATGGCTTTCGTGACTTACTCCTACAGCGCCCCAGTATCGCAGTCGCTCTTCGACCGCGCCGCCGCCGTGACACCGGGAGGCGTGAACTCTCCGGTCCGCGCCTTCCGCGGCGTGGGCGGAACGCCCCGGTTCATGGTGTCCGGTTCCGGTCCCTACCTGACGGACGCGGACGGCCGGGAGTACGTCGACCTGGTCTGCTCCTGGGGGCCGATGATCCTCGGCCACGCGCACCCCCAGGTGACGGAGGCGGTGCGCAAGGCCGTGGAGCGCGGCACCTCCTTCGGCACGCCCGTCGAGGACGAGGTGGCGCTCGCCGAGGAGATCGTGCACCGGATCGACCCCGTCGAGCAGGTGCGGCTGGTCTCCTCGGGCACCGAGGCGACCATGTCCGCGATCCGGCTGGCGCGCGGTTTCACCGGCCGCTCCAAGGTCGTCAAGTTCGCCGGGTGCTACCACGGGCACGTCGACTCGCTGCTCGCCGCGGCCGGGTCCGGGGTCGCCACCCTGGGCCTGCCGGACACCCCGGGCGTCACCGGGGCGCAGGCCGGCGACACGATCGTGCTGCCGTACAACGACCTCGACGCGGTCCGTGAGGCGTTCGCCGCGCACCCCCGGGAGATCGCCTGCGTGATCACCGAGGCGTCGCCCGGCAACATGGGTATCGTCCCGCCGCTGCCGGCGGCCGACGGGCGGCCCTCCTTCAACCAGGGGCTCGCCGACCTGTGCCGCGCCGACGGCGCGCTGTTCGTCTCCGACGAGGTGATGACCGGCTTCCGCGCCTCGCCGCACGGCTGGTACGGCCTCGACGGCGTCACACCCGATCTGATGACGTTCGGCAAGGTGATGGGCGGCGGCTTCCCGACGGCCGCGTTCGGCGGGCGCAAGGACGTGATGGACCACCTGGCACCGGCGGGCCCCGTCTACCAGGCGGGCACGCTGTCCGGGAACCCGGTCGCCACCGCGGCCGGACTGGCGCAGCTGCGGCTGCTGGCCGCCGACGGCTTCGCCGCGCACGGCGTGCTGGACGCCGCGGCCCGGCAGGTGCGGCAGCTCGCCACCGAGGCGCTGGCCAAGGAGGGCGTGGCGCACACCGTGCAGACGGCGGGCAGCATGTTCTCCGTCTTCTTCGGCGACTTCGGCGACACCGGCGTCACCGACTACGCGGCCGCCAGGCGGCAGGAGTCCTTCCGCTTCACCGCGTTCTTCCACTCGATGCTCGCCCAGGGCGTCTACCTGCCACCCTCCGGATTCGAGGCGTGGTTCCTCTCCGCTGCGCACGACGAGCGCGCGCTGGAGCGGGTGGCCGACGCGCTGCCCGCCGCCGCCCGCGCCGCCTCCGAGGCGGTGCCCGCATGAGCGAGCGCCTGGACGGCGCGGCCCCCGCGGCCGGCGCCGACGACAAGACCGTCACCGTCGTGCACGTGATGCGGCACGGCGAGGTCGACAACCCCGAGGGCATCCTCTACGGGCGACTGGCCGGATACCACCTCTCCGACCTGGGCCGCCGGATGGCCGACCGGGTCGCCGAACACCTGGAGGGGCGCGACATCACCCAGGTGCTCGCCTCTCCGCTGGAGCGAGCCCAGGAGACCGCGGCGCCGATCGCCAAGGCCCACGGTCTCGACGTCGGCACCGACGAGCGGCTGATCGAGGCGGGGAACGTCTTCCAGGGCAAGACCTTCGGCGTCGGTGACGGCGCACTGCGCAAGCCGGAGAACTGGCGCCATCTGCGCAACCCCTTCCGGCCCTCCTGGGGCGAGCCGTATCTGGACCAGGTCGTCCGGATGCGGAGCGCGATCGAGCACGCCAAGGACGCGGCCCGCGGCCACGAAGCCGTCTGCGTCAGCCACCAGCTGCCGATCTGGATCCTGCGCAGCTTCGTCGAACGCCGCAGGCTCTGGCACGACCCGCGGCGCCGCCAGTGCACGCTGGCCTCGCTGACCAGCTTCACCTTCCTCGGGGACCGCATCGTCTCGGTCGGCTACTCCGAACCGGCCCGCGATCTGGTGCCCGCGCATCTGCGGGCGGGAGCCAAGCGGCCCAAGGGCGCGGCGAAAGGTGCGCAGGGCCGGGGCGCGGGCGCCTGAGCCCGACGCGGGTAAGCGGCGGGCCGGGCCGGCGGCCCGACCTGCGCGGGAGCCGGTTCCGCCGGGTCAGCAGGGGGGCGCGGAAGATCCCCCATACGCGCATGCGAAACTTTTCACATGAGCCAGATCCGCGCCTCCCGTCGCCGCACCGTCCTGCTGGCCGCCGGGATCGCCGCCGGTGCGCTGCTGCTGTCCGCCTGCGGCGAGGAGCAGACGGGTTCGTCCTCGGGCGACACCAAGTTCGTCCAGGGGACGGGGGAGATCACCAAGGTCCCGAAGTCCCGGCGCGCCGCGGTTCCCGACCTGGCGGGTCCCTCCGTCGACGGGAAGAAGCTGAAGCTCTCCGACTTCAAGGGCAAGGTCATCGTGCTGAACGTGTGGGGCTCCTGGTGCAGCCCCTGCCGCGCCGAGGCACCGAACCTCGCCAAGGTCGCCCGGGACACCGAGGACGAGGGTGTCCAGTTCGTCGGCATCAACACCCGCGACCTGGACAAGGCCAACGCCAAGGCGTTCGAGCGGAACTACGACATCGACTACCCGAGCTTCTACGACCCCAGCGGCAAGCTCATCCTCAAATTCCCCAAGAACACCCTTTCCCCGCAGGCCATCCCCTCCACTCTGATCCTCGACAAGGACGGCAAGGTCGCGGTGCGGGCCCTGAAGGAACTGAGCGAGAAGGAGCTGCGCTCCGCGCTCGACCCCCTGATCGACGCGAAGTGACCGCCCGATGATCTCCCTCGCGGCCACCGGAATGAACGGCACCGTCTACGGCGGCGCCCTGCTGCTGGCCCTGCCCGTCGCACTGCTGGGCGGACTGGTCTCGTTCTTCTCCCCCTGCGTACTGCCGCTGGTGCCCGGCTACCTCTCCTACGTCACCGGGGTCAGCGGCACCGACCTGGCCGAAGCCCGGCGCGGCCGGATGTTCCTGGGCGCGGGCCTGTTCGTGCTCGGCTTCACGGCCGTCTTCGTCTCCGGCGGTGCCCTCTTCGGTGGTTTCGGCGCCACGCTCCAGGAGCACCGCACCCTCATCTCGCGGGTGCTGGGCGGTCTGACGATCGTGCTCGGCCTCGCCTTCATGGGTGCCCTGGGCCCGCTGACCCGCTTCACCCAGCGGGAGGTGCGGATCCACAAGCGGCCCGCGATCGGGCTGGCGGGGGCGCCGATGCTGGGGGTGCTCTTCGGTATCGGCTGGACGCCGTGCATCGGGCCCACGCTCGCCGCCGTCCTCACGCTCTCCTCGAACCAGGCCAGTGCCGGGCGCGGTGCCCTGCTGACGGTGGCCTACTGCCTGGGCCTGGGGGTGCCGTTCGTCGTCGCCGCGCTGGCCTTCCGCCGTGCGCTGGGTGCGTTCGGCTGGGTGAAGCAGCACTATGCGTGGGTGATGCGGATCGGCGGCGGGATGCTCGTCGCCGTCGGCGTGCTGCTCGTCACAGGCATCTGGGACCGGATCGTCTACGAGATCACGGTCTGGTCGTCCGACTTCACGGTGGGGATCTGATCCATGAGCACGACCGGTACCGGCAAGGGGGCCGCCGACGCGGCGGCCGACGAGGCCGGTGAGGCGACGGAGTCGGCCGGGGCCCGCGGCAGCGCGGGCGCGGCGGCCGAGTCCGGGGCCGACTCCGGGAGCGAGCGCGCGGCCGCGGCCCAGCTCTCGACCGCCCCCGGCGAGGAGAAGCTGAACGTTCCCTCGCTCGGCCCGCTGGGCTGGCTGCGCTGGTTCTGGCGGCAGCTCACCTCGATGCGGGTGGCGCTGATCCTGCTCTTCCTGCTGTCGCTGGGCGCCATACCGGGCTCGATCGTCCCGCAGACGCCGGTGGACGCGCTCAAGGTCGAGCAGTTCCGGGCCGACCACACCACCCTCGCGCCGCTCTACGACAAGCTCCAGCTCTTCGACGTCTACACGTCGGTCTGGTTCTCGGCGATCTACATCCTGCTTTTCGTCTCGCTGATCGGCTGCATCGTGCCGCGCACCTGGCAGTTCGGCGGCCAGTTGCGTGCCCGGCCGCCGCGCGCCCCGCGCCGGCTGGACCGGATGCCGGTCTACACGACCTGGCGCACCGCGGCGGAGCCGGAGGAGACGCTGGCGGCGGCCCGCTCGCTGCTGCGGCGCAGGCGGTTCCGCACCCACCGGGACGGCTCGGGCGGGGGCGCGGTCGCCTCCGAGAAGGGCTATCTGCGCGAGGTGGGCAACCTCCTGTTCCACATCGCGCTCATCGTGCTGCTGCTGGCCTTCGCCTCGGGGCAGCTGTTCAAGTCCGAGGGGCGCAAGCTGATCGTGGAGGGCGACGGGTTCTCCAACGTCCTCACCCAGTACGACGACTTCCAGTCCGGCTCGCTCTTCGGCGCCGACATGCTCGACCCCTTCACCTTCCGGCTGAAGGAGTTCCACGCCACCTACGAGGAGAGCGGCCCCAACAAGGGCACGCCGCGCGACTACCGCGCCGACATCGCTCTCGCCAAGGGCGCCGACGGCACGGAGCGGGACGCCACCATCAAGGTGAACCATCCGCTGAAGGTCGGCTCGTCCAAGATCTACCTGATCGCCAACGGCTACGCGCCCGTGGTCACCGTCAAGGACGGCAAGGGCAACATCGCCTACCGCGGCCCGGTGCCCTTCCTCCAGCAGGACAACAACCAGACCTCCAGCGGAGTGGTGAAGGTCATCGACTACCTGGACGCGAAGGGCCGCAAGGACCAGCTCGGTTTCCAGGGCTTCTTCGTCCCCGACTTCGAGCCGAGCAGCGGCACCATGTTCTCCCAGTCGCCGAGCCTGAAGAACCCGGCGATGTTCCTGACCGCCTACCACGGCAACCTGGGCGTGGACGGCGGACCGGCGCAGAACGTGTACCAGCTGGACACGGACAACATGACGAAGTTCAAGGACAAGGACGGCGGTCCGTTCGCCGAGAAGCTCGTCCCCGGCTCCACCATGAAGCTCCCGAACGGTGCCGGGAGCCTCACCTTCGACGGCGTCAAGAAGTGGGCGAACTTCCAGGTCTCCCACCAGGTGGGCAACGGCTGGGCGCTGGGCGGGGCGCTCGCCGCCATCGTGGGACTCGCGGGGTCCCTGTTCATCCAGCGCCGCCGGGTCTGGGTGCGGGCGTACACCGCCGACGACGGGCACACGGTCGTCGAGATGGCCGCGCTCGGCCGCAGCGAGTCGGCCCGGCTGCCGGACGAACTCGCCTCGCTGGCCACCGATATGCAGGCCGCGGCCCCCGTCGCGGCCGCGTCCCCCGCCGCGGACGCCGCGGGCGAGGGCGCTCCGAGCGCGGACGCCGCGTCCGGGGATGCCGCCGCCGCGGACGGCGCCGCCGCGCCGGACTCCGCCGATCCTGCTGAAGCCCCCGAAGGAGCAGGCAAGTGAACCTCCTCGCAGCCGAGCCGAACGAGCAGCTCGCGCACGTCAGCAACTATCTGATCTATTCGGCGATGGCCGTCTACGTACTGGCCTTCTGCGCCTACATCGCCGAATGGACCTTCGGCTCCCGCAGCAAGGTGGGCCGCACGGCCGCCGCGCTGACGTCGAAGGCCCCCGCGGCGGCGGCCGTTCCCGGTCAGCAGCCCGCTGCCGGAGCGCGGAGCGCCGAGCAGGGCGGCGGTACGGCGGTGCTGGAGAAGCCCGCACCGCCGAAGATCGTGACCCGCTCCAGCAGCGGCCGGCGCGGCGACCTGCCGGACGGTCCCGGGGCCGCGGCGGGCGACGAACAGGGCGACACCTACGGGCGGATCGCCGTCTCGCTGACGGTGCTCTCCTTCGTGCTGCATGTCGCCGGGGTGCTGACCCGCTCCCTGTCGGTGCAGCGGGCCCCCTGGGGCAACATGTACGAGTTCTCGACCGCCTTCTCGATGGTGGCCGTCGGCGCGTACCTGGCGCTGCTGCTGGCGAAGAAGAACGTCCGCTGGATCGGGCTGCCGCTGGTCACCACCGTCCTGCTGGACCTGGGGCTGGCCGTCACCGTCCTGTACACGGACAGCGACCAGCTGGTGCCCGCGCTCCACTCGTACTGGCTGTGGATCCACGTCTCGCTCGCCATCACCTGCGGCGCGCTGCTCTACCTCGGGTTCGTCGGCTCCCTGCTCTACCTTTTCCGGGACGCCTACGAGACGCAGCTGCTGGCCGGGCGCAAGCCCGGCGCCGTGCGGTCCTCGATCATGGAGCGGCTGCCCTCGGCGGCCTCGCTCGACAAGTTCGCCTACCGGATCAACGCGACGGTCTTCCCCTTCTGGACCTTCACCATCGTGGCGGGCGCCATCTGGGCCGGTGACGCCTGGGGACGCTACTGGGGCTGGGACCCGAAGGAGGTCTGGTCGTTCATCACCTGGGTCGCCTACGCTTGCTATCTGCACGCACGCGCCACTGCGGGTTGGAAGGGACGCAAAGCGGCATATCTCGCACTTCTCGCTTTCGCCTGTTTCCTTTTCAACTATTACGGTGTGAATATCTTCTTCAACGGCAAGCACTCGTACGCGGGTATCTGAGGGGCCCGACCCCCGCGTCCGGGGTGAAGGTGGAGCTATGAGCACCGAAGGCCTGGCAGGGACCACCGCGTACGGCATCCCGTACGGCACGGCGCGGAGCGGTCCCGGCGGCGCCGCCCACACGATCGGCTTCGAGCTGGCGTTCCCGCATCCGCTGGAGAGCGTGTGGGCGGCGGTCGCCACCCCCGCCGGGCTGCGTGGCTGGCTCGCGGCGGCCGACCCCTTCGAACCCGGCCCCGGCGGCGCGGTGACCCTGCACTGGTGGAACGGGGAGCCCGCCGCGGGCGCCGACGGCCCGCAGGAGCTCGCCACCCCCGGACGGATCACCGCCTGGTCGCGCCGCCGGCTGGCCGAGTACACGGTCGACGCGCGCGGCTCCTTCGGCTTCACCCTGCGCGGATCCGTGGACGACGACCACACCCGGGTCCGGTTCCGCAACGACTTCACCGCCGACGCCGGGCGGCTCCACGAGGTCCTCGCCCGGTGGCACGAGCACTTCGAACTGCTCCAGAACGAGCTGCGCGGACAGCCGACGGACTGGTCGGCCCGGACGGCGGAGCGCTTCACCGCCCTCCGCGACGACTACGCGCGGCGCTGCTAGCGCGGCGCGCCGTTCCGCGCGCCGCTCGCGCCGTCCAGACCGTGCGGGTCGTGCGGACCTCCGGAACGGAGCGCCCGGAGTCCGCCGGAAGAGCCGGAGCCGCCCGGTCAGCTGTCGTCGCGGTCCTTGCGGTTGGGCAGTTCGTCCCCGTCGCGGGGGGACTCGCGGCGCTGCTCCGGGGCGGGGTCCGGAGCCGGTTCCGGGGCCGGCGGCGCGTCGGGGGAGGAGTCCGGGCCGGGAGCCGGGGACTCGCCCAGGGACTTCAGGAAGTCCGGGTTGTCGTCCGGGGCGACCCAGCGCCGCTCGTCGGGGCGGGTCGCGCCGTAGGGCGCGTTGCGCCGTGGCCGGCCGACCGCGAACCAGGCCACGGGCCCCAGCAGCACCTGCCCGAACAGCAGGATGATGATGACCCACGCCACCTTCGGCAGCTTGCGGACCTCGTTCTCGGGCGTGTTGAGGCAGTCGATGAACGCGTAGATCCACACGGCCAGGATCAAGAGGAACGGGAGATACCTGAGCACGCGGAACGCCCCCTGGGTGCGAGATGCCGCCGGACGGATGCGGGGTGCGGGGACCCGCTCGGCGGGTCCCCACGGGCCAAGCGTAATGGCCCCGGCGCGGCCCCCGGCGCTCAGGGCGCGGGCATCGGGGAGGATACTTAGACGTATGGCATACGACGATCTCCGCTCGCTCCTGCGAGCACTGGAGCGTGACCGCGACCTGGTGCGGGTCAAGGCCGAGGTCGATCCCCATCTGGAGGTCGGGGAGCTCGTCGACCGGGTGAACAAGGCGGGTGGACCGGCACTTCTGTTCGAGAACGTCAAGGGCTCGGACCTGCCGCTGGCGATGAACGTCTACGGCACCGACCGCCGGCTGCTCAAGGCGCTCGGCCTGGACTCCTACGACGAGATCGGCGCGAAGATCGGCGGCCTGCTCAAGCCCGAGCTGCCGCAGGGCTTCGTCGGGTTCCGGGAGGCGTTCGGGAAGCTCGGCGCGATGGCGCACGTCCCGCCCCGGAAGGTGAAGGACGCGCCCGTCCAGGAAGTCGTCCAGCAGGGCGACGAGGTGGACCTGGAGCGGCTGCCCGCGCTGTTCACCTGGCCCGAGGACGGCGGCTCGTTCTTCAACCTGGGCCTCACCCACACCAAGGACCCCGAGACCGGTGTCCGCAACCTGGGGCTCTACCGGCTCCAGCGGCACGACCGCCGCACCATCGGGATGCACTGGCAGATCCACAAGGACAGCCGCAACCACTACCAGGTCGCGGCGCGGCGCGGCGAGAAGCTGCCCGTCGCCATCGCCTTCGGCTGCCCGCCCGCGGTGACCTACGCCTCCACGGCCCCGCTCCCGGCGGACATCGACGAGTACCTGCTGGCGGGCTTCCTCCAGGGCAAGCGGGTGGAGATGGTGGACTGCAAGACCGTCCCGCTCCAGGTGCCCGCCGCCGCCGAGGTGGTGCTGGAGGGCTGGCTGGAGCCGGGCGAGCTGCGTCCGGAGGGCCCGTTCGGCGACCACACGGGCTTCTACACGCCGCAGGAACTCTTCCCCGCGCTGACCATCGACTGCGTCACCACGCGGAAGCGGCCGCTGCTCCAGTCCATCGTGGTGGGCCGCCCGCCGACCGAGGACGGGCCGCTGGGCCGGGCCACGGAGCGGTTCTTCCTGCCGCTGCTGAAGGTCATCGTGCCCGACATCGTCGACTACCACCTGCCCGAGTCCGGCGGCTTCCACAACTGCGCGATCGTGGCCATCGACAAGCGCTACCCCAAACACGCGCAGAAGGTGATGCACGCCGTCTGGGGCGCGCACATGATGTCGCTGACCAAACTGATCGTCGTGGTCGACAAGGACTGCGACGTGCGGAATCTGCACGAGGTCTCCTGGCGGGCGCTCGGCAACGTGGACTACGCCCGCGACCTCACGGTGGCCGAAGGCCCAGTCGACCACCTCGACCACGCCTCCTACCAGCAGTTCTGGGGCGGCAAGGCGGGCATCGACGCGACCCGCAAGCTGCCCGAGGAGGGGTACACGCGGGACGGCGGCTGGCCCGGGATGATCGAGTCGGACCCGCGGGTGGCCGAGCTGGTCAGCCGCCGCTGGAAGGAGTACGGCCTGTGAGCGGGACCGGTGCCCGGCCGCGGGCCGGGGAAGGACGTGCGGCGGCCCGGCCGCGGACGGTGCGGCCGACCCGGTGGCGGGCGGCCGCGGGAGCGAGCGAGGAGATGCTGTGAGCAGCACGGCTGAGGGCGTACTCGGACCGGGGCCGGGGGCCGATGTCGGCCGCGTACGGGCCTTCCTCCGGCTCGTCGTCATCGAGCACTCGGTCTTCGCGCTGCCGTTCGCCTACATCGCCGCGCTCTCCGCGATGTTCCGCGAGAGCCGCAGCATCCACTGGTGGCAGCTGTTCCTGGTGACCGTCGCCATGGTGGGGATGCGGACGTTCGCGATGGCCGCCAACCGGATCATCGACCGCGAGATCGACGCCCGCAACCCGCGCACCGCCGGCCGGGAACTGGTCACCGGCGCGGTCTCGGTCCGGACGGCCTGGACGGGCGCCGTCGTGGCGCTCGCGGTCTTCCTGGGCGCGGCGGCGCTGCTGAACCCGCTGTGCCTGGCCCTGGCGCCGCTCGCCGTGCTGCCGATGGTGGTCTATCCGTACGGGAAGCGCTTCACCGACTACCCGCACGCCATCCTCGGGATCGCCCAGGCCATCGGGCCCATCGGTGCCTGGATCGCGGTCACCGGCGCCTGGTCGTGGGAGGCCGCGGTGCTCGGGCTGGCCGTGGGCATCTGGATCGGGGGCTTCGACCTGATCTACGCCTGCCAGGACGTGACGGCCGACCGCGCCAACGGAGTGCGGTCCGTGCCGGCGCGCTTCGGCACCGCGGCCGCGCTGCACGCCACCCGCGCCGCACACCTGGTCACGGTCGGCCTGCTGGTCGCCTTCGGGCTGCTCACCCACGCCGGCGTGTTCTTCTGGCTGGGCCTGGTGATCGTCGCGGGTGCCTTCGTCTACGAGCACACCCTCGTGCGCCCCCGCGACCTCTCCCGCCTCAACCGCGCCTTCTTCCAGGTCAACAGTTTCATCGGGATCGCCCTGTTCGGGTGTGCCCTGCTGGATCTGGCGGTGCGCGGGCTGGGTCTCTGACTAGCCTGCCCCTCTACCATCGGGAGCAGGGAAGGGAGAGCGCCGTGCCGATCTCGGAGACCGACCGCCTGCACTCGCAGCTCAGTCGGCTGGAGGACCAGTTCCCTGGCTTCCGGACGGAGATTGTGGGGGGCACCATCATGATGAGTCCGGTCAGGCCGTTCCACGGCGAGACGATTTTTTTGATCCAGACAGCGCTGAGGAAGCTCGGAACGGAGTGGGCCTGCATCTCGGACGTCACCTTCGTCTTCTCCGACGCCGACGAGCTGTGCCCCGACATCGCGCTGGTCCCGCGGGCGGAGGCGGACCGCAACCTCAGCGCGTACCCGCCGGACCTGATCGAGCTGGCCGTGGAGGTCGTCTCGCCCAGCAGCGTCCGGCACGACTACGTGGTCAAGGACAGGCTGTACGCGCAGCGCGGGATCGCCCGGTACCTGATCTTCGATCCGTACCGCGCCGAGTGCACCACCCTGTGGCACCCGGGCCCGGACGGCTACCGGGGCCGGGACGTGATCCCGTACGGCAAGCCCGTCGAGCTGGCTCTGGAGATCGGTGAGGTGCGGATCGAGACGGACGAGCTGCCCGTCGACCGGGAGACCCGCACCCAGCACCCCGGCGACTGACGCGCCCCCGGTCCCGGCCGGGGTCTCAGTGCCAGGCGGGCTTGGCCTCGCCCAGGGCGCGGGGCTCGGCGGTCAGGCGGGCGGCGAGGACACCGCCGATCAGGCCGAAGAGGTGGCCCTGCCAGGAGATGCCGGAGTCGGTGGGCAGCACGCCCCACAGCAGGGAGCCGTAGAAGACGGCGACGACCGTGCCCAGCGCCACGTCGGTGATGCGGCGGTCCACGAAGCCGCGGGCGACCAGATAGCCGAAGAGGCCGAAGATCAGCCCGGAGGCGCCCGCGGTGTTGCTGCCCGCCGGGGCGATCAGCCAGACGCCCAGACCGCTCACCACGACGATGATCGCGGCGACGGCGAGGAAGCGCCCAACCCCGCGCAGCGCCGCCAGGAAGCCCAGCACCAGCAGCGGCAGCGTGTTGGCCATCAGATGCTCGAACCCGAAGTGCATGAAGGCGCTGGGGACGACGTCCACCAGCTCGCCGACGCGCCGCGGCTGGATCCCGAACGCGTCCAGCGCGTTGCCCGACGCCTGATCCACGGCCTCCAGCACCCACAGCAGCGCCACCCAGGCGACGATCAGCTTGCCGGCCGCCATCGCTCTGGCGCCGCCGGAGCCGTCCGAGCCCTTCGCCATGCCCGCCTCCTTCACGAGGAGCGTTCCCCCGCACAACCTCGTCCGTGTCCCGTCACGCTGTACAACGGCCTGCGGCGGGTCGGCGGTTCCCGGCCCGCTCACCGGCCCGGTCCGGGAGGGTGGACCCGTTGCCGGCCCGGCCTCCGGGAGCCCGGCTTCCAGGATGGCCTCAGATGCCGCCCGTGCCCAGGGCGCCGTACATCACGGCGGCCAGCAGGTCCTGCGGCTCCAGCTCGCGCACCCCGTCCGGGGCCCGCACGGTGACGGCGTCGCCGCTGCCGAAGTCCATCCGCAGCGGGAGGTGCACCGTGTGCGCCTGCTTCCCGCCGAGGAACTGCTCCAGGTCGAGCGTGAGCCCGGTGAGCTGGCCGCGCCGGATCTGCAGATCGGCGCTGACGGTGGTGTCCGGGACCTTCTCCGGGTCGAGCCGGGCGCCCAGCGCCGCCAGCGCCCGCGACAGGTCCGGTGCCGCCCGGCGCGCGGGCATGGAGACCGTCACATGCTCGGCACCGCCGTACTCGCCCGCTTTGCGGAAGCGGGCGTGCTCGCCCAGCGTCTTCTCCAGGCCCCGCAGGAACTCGCGCTCGGACTCGCCGTTGAGCGCGCGCCCGGCGGCCGTCGCGCGGCCCAGCCGCTTGCTGGTCTCGTCGGTCTGCCGGGAGTCCGGGGCGCCGTGCCGCTCCGCCTCGCCCCGCTTCGCCGCCCGGCGCTCGTCCCGCTGCTCCGCCGCGGTGATCTCCTGTGCGGCGCGCGCGAAGTCGTCGAAGGACTCCGGGTCGACCTCCACCCACCTGCCCTTGAGCGCGTCCTTGGCCGAACGCAGCGTCACGGGCAGGTCCTTGGCCAGCGAGACGATGCGGCGGGCCCGGTGCCGGTCCTCCTCGGATCCACCGGTCTGCGCCACCAGGGAGCGCAGGTTCATCCGGACGTAGAGCTTCTCCTCCACCGACTTGGCGGCCAGCACGTCCTTGCCGCCGAAGTTGACGGCCGTCGCGAAGCGCAGCCGCTCGGAGCGGCTCAGCTCCTTGAGCGGGGTCTCCTCGCGGTCCGAGCCGACGGCGAAGGTGAGTTCGCCGCGGGTCAGCAGCCGCGCCTGGCGCCGCAGCGAGCCCTTGCCGCCCGCGGCCCGCAGGAACTTCTCGGCGTCGGCGCGGCTGCCGTCCACCGACACCAGCACCGAGGCGGCGGGCTGCTCGCCCAGCTTCTCGAAGGCGTGCTTGACCTTGAGTCCCGTGGTCACCTTCTCGGCCATGGAGCAGCCGGCGACGGCGACGGCCAGTACGGATGCGCAGAGTGCTGCCGCTGCGGTGTGGCTTGGACGGGAGACACGCATGACGCAGAGCGTACGCGTCCTCGCGTCCCCGCCGGAGTCCGCGAGTCGGGACGTAGGGTCGGGGACGTGAGTGACATGGCACGGGTCCCCTGGGTGGTGGGCGTCTCCGGCGCGTCCGGAACGCCCTATGCGGCGGCGGTCGTCCGGGCGCTGCTGGAGGCGGGTGAGGACGTCGACCTCGTCGTCAGCCGCGCCTCCCGGCTGACGATCCTCGACGAGACGGGGCACCCCTTCCGCGACGCCCATGCGCAGGACGACCTGCGCCGCTGGCTGGACCGGGGCGCCGACGGCAGCCCGGACGCGTTCGCGACGGACCCCGCCCGGGTGCGGCACTGGTCCCCGGGCGACCTGGCCGCCGGACCGTCCTCCGGTTCGTACCCGGTGCGGGGCATGCTGGTGGTGCCGGCGAGCACCGCATGCGTCGCGGGGGTGGCGCTCGGGCTCTCCAAGGACCTGCTGCAGCGTGCGGCCAGCGTGACGCTCAAGGAGCGCCGTCCGCTGGTCGTCGCCGTACGGGAGACGCCGCTGAACGGTCAGACGCTGCGCCACCTGGTTGCGCTGGACGAGGCGGGAGCGGTGGTGCTGCCCGCGTCCCCGGCCTTCTACGCGGGGGCCCGGCACATCCAGGACCTGGTCGACTTCGTCGCCGGGCGGGTGCTGGACGCGGCCGGCGTGGAGCACAAGCTCTACCGGCGCTGGGAGGGGCATCTGGGGAGCGGAGCGGGCGGCAGCGACCGGGATGCGGGAGGCACCGGCCCGGGCGGTACCGGCCCGATGCCTTAGATTCGTTCCCCGGACTACTACATACAGGAGGCAGCGGCATCCATGGACGCGGTGGACAGGCAGCTCATCCAGGCGCTGCGGGAGAACGGCAGAGCCTCCTACGCCGAACTGGGGCGGCTGGTGGGTCTGTCGGGGCCCAGTGTCACCGACCGGATCAACCGGCTGGAGGCCGCCGGGGTGATCACCGGGTACCGCGCGACGGTCGACGCCTCCTCGCTCGGGCTGGGGGTGACGGCGCTGATCGGTATCCAGCTCTCCGACGCCACCGACCACGAGGAGGTGGCCACCCGGCTGCGGGACCTCCAGGAGGTGGAGGACTGCTGGTTCATCGCGGGCGACGACTCCTACATGCTCAAGGTGCGGGCCGGTGACGTGGACGGCCTGGAGCGCACCATCCGCCGGCTGTCGGGTACCAAGGGCGTCTCGCGGACGCGGACGACGATCGTGCTGTCGACCAAGTGGGAGAACCGGGTCGGTGAGCTGCCCGAGGAATAGCGGCGGGCGGGCCCTGGCGTAGTGTCGGGCCGGCGCGAATCATGACGGACACGGACCGAGGCGGGCAGGTGGCGCGAGGAATGGACGCGGCGGACATCGAGCGGAAGGTCCGCTCCGGCGAGCGGTTGAGCCGGGCGGACGGCATCGCCCTGTACGACTGCGACGACCTGGCCTGGCTCGGCGGCCTCGCGCACCAGGTGCGGACGCGGCACAGCGCTGACACCGCCCGGTTCGCCGTCCACCGGTCGCTGGAGCTGACGGCGGACACCGGCGAGGCCGTCGCCCGGGCCACCCGGTGGGCCGCCGAGGGCGTCACCGAGCTGCGGCTGACCACCGGCGGGACCGGGTGGAGCGGCCTTCCGGATGCGGTGCGCGCGCTGCGGGACGCGCTGCCCGCCGAGGTGGCGCTCACCGCGTGCACCGTCGCCGACGTCGTCGGCTTCGCGGCCGAGTACGCGGACGGTGTCTCCGGGGTGCTGGACGCGTTGGCGGAGGCCGGTCTGGACGGGCTGTGTGCCGAGGGCCCGGTGGAGACCGCCGCCGAGGCGGAGCTGTCCTGGGAGGAGCGGGCGCGGGTGCTGCGTCTCGCGCACGGCATGGGGCTCGCGGCTGCCTGCACCCTGCGCTACGGGTCGGTTGCGGGTGCCGCCGAGCGCGCGGACTTCGTCGACCGGCTGCTGCGGCTGCGTGAACTGCAGGACGAGACCGGCGGCTGCCAGGTCTTCCTGCCGCTGCGCCGCGACGTGCCGCAGAGCGCGACCGGCGCGGAGATCCTCACGACGTTCGCGGTCTCCCGGCTGCTGCTGGACAACGTGCCGCACCTGGCGGTCGACTGGGCGCTGCACAGCGTGCAGACGGCGCAGCTGGCGCTCCAGCACGGTGCGGACGAGATGGCCGGCCCGGTGGTGGACGGCGAGCAGGCGCAGGGTGCAGGACACAGCGAAGGACAGGGCGACGCGCTCACTCGCGAGGACCTGCTGGACCTGATCACCGACACGGGCTTCCGTCCCGTCCAGCGCGACGCCCGCCACGGGGAGCTGCGCAGCTTCCCCGGCCCCGACCCGCAGCGGCGCGAGACGCCGCAGCCCATGCGGGTGTGAGACGCGGCCGGCCGGCGGGGCCGTGCGTCCGTGGCGGCCGGTGACGCCCGTCTCCGGGGGTGACGAAGATCGCCTCGTGGCCTGTGCTTGACTGGTGAGGTACCGCGAATCGCCCGAAAGCATGGAGAACCCACGTGAGCAGCAGCACTTCGCACGCGACGCTCCGCTACACCACCATGCGGCTCGGCATCTTCGTCGGCTGCCTGGTCGTCGTCGGACTGCTGACGCACTTCGGCGTCATCCCCTCCGGAGTCGGAGACTCGAACCCGATCTGGGTGGTGCTCCTGGCGCTCGTCGTCTCCGCGCCGCTCAGCTATGTGCTGCTGCGCAACCAGCGGGCCGCGATGTCCGAGCAGGTCGTCCACGGCGTGAGCCGGGCCAAGGAGCGGTTGGCGGCCAACCAGAGCCAGGAGGACGAGGCGCAGGCGACGCCGTCGCAGGCGCCGTCGCAGGCCGAGCCGGGGACGGGTTCGGCCTGACGCGCCGACCGACTCTGTAACCCTCCTCACACCGATGTCTGCGCCCCACCGGGAATGACCTTTCCCCGGTGGGGCGTTGAGCTGTTCCGTACTCGCCCCCCAAAGCAATGCTTTGGGTAAGCCAAAGACGGAGTGTTAGCGTGACGGCCATGACGAACGCAGCCACCACTTCCGACGCGCTCCTGGGCCGCCCCGGCCCGGCGCTCGTGGCGCGGCTGCATGTCGATCTCTGCCGCTGCATGTCGGCGACCTGTCGCTGACAGCGCGGCCGGACCATACTCCGGCGCGACCGCACAGTCCCGCGACCGCATCGCCCTGCGCACCTGCGCGCGCGCTGCCCCTTCCAAGAGTCCGCTTCCTGACGCCCCCGGAGTCTGTCCGTGACCTCGTCGTCCCCGTCGTCCCCGTCGCCTTCGTCGTCCTCGTCGTCGGCCGCCTCCGCCGACGCCACCCCGCCCGAACGCAGCGCGCGCATACCCAAGGTGCCGTTCTGGGCCCAGATCCTGCTCGGCCTCGTCCTCGGCGTGGTCCTGGGCTGGGCCGCCCGCAACTGGGACGTGGCCTGGCTCGGCACCACCCTCACCAAGATCGGTGAGATCTTCGTCCAGCTGCTGAAGCTGGCCGTCGCGCCGCTGGTGTTCTTCGCGATCACCATCTCGATCACCAACCTGCGCAACGTGCACAACGCGGCGCGGCTGGCCACCCGCACCCTGCTCTGGTTCATGGCGACCTCACTGATCGCCGTGGCGATCGGGCTGGCCATCGGTCTGGCCACCAACCCCGGCTCCGGCACCGGCCTCTCGGCCGCGGACGCCGCCAAGCCGGACACCCAGGGATCCTGGCTGGACTTCCTCACGGGAATCATCCCGACCGACGTGATCACGCCGTTCACCGAACTGAAGGTGCTCCAGATCGTCTTCATGGCGGTCGTCGTCGGTATCGCCGCGCTCAAGCTGGGCGAGAAGGCCGAACCCATCCTCAGCCTCGGCGAGTCCGTGCTGGCGCTGCTCCAGAAGGCGCTGTGGTGGATCATCCGGCTGGCCCCGATCGGCACCATCGGCCTGATCGGTACCGCCATCAAGGACTACGGCTGGGACCTGATCGGCAGCTACGCGACGTTCACCGCGGACATCTACGTCGGCTGCGCGCTGGTGCTCTTCGGCGTCTACCCGCTGCTGCTCGCCACGGTCGCCAAGGTCAACCCGCTGCAGTTCTTCCGGGGCGCCTGGCCGGCCATCCAGCTGGCGTTCGTCTCCCGCTCCTCGGTCGGCACCATGCCGCTCACCCAGAAGGTGACCGAGCGGCTCGGCGTGCCCAAGGAGTACGCGTCCTTCGCGGTGCCGTTCGGCTCGACGACCAAGATGGACGGCTGCGCCTCCATCTACCCGGCCATCGCGGCGATCTTCGTGGGCGAGTTCTTCCACGTCGACATGGGCATCAAGGAGTACCTGCTGATCGTCTTCGTCTCGGTCATCGGTTCGGCCGCCACCGCGGGCCTCACCGGCGCGACCGTGATGCTGACCCTCACCCTCTCCACCCTGGGCCTCCCGCTGGAGGGCGTCGGACTGCTGCTGGCCATCGACCCGATCCTGGACATGATGCGCACGGCCACGAACGTCGCAGGTCAGGCCGTCATCCCGGTCCTCGTCTCGGCCAAGGAGAAGATCCTGGACCGGGAGGCGTTCGCCGCGGCGCGCAGCTTCTCCGTCGAGGAGGCCGACAGTGGTGCCGAGGCCCGGGTGCCGGGTCAGCGGGAACCGGCCACCGTGAACTGACCTGAACTCTTCCCCGCGTCCGCCCTCCTTCCGCGCGCCCCCGGCTCCGCCGCCGGGGGCGCGTAGGCTTGCCGACAGCCGGAGTTGGCGGGGGAACGTGCGCGCTGTCGGGGTGGCGTCGCCGGACCGGCGAGGGGGGTCACGGGGCATACGGGGTGAAGGGATGGAAGCGCGTGGGGCAGAAGCGCATGCCGCGCGAGGTGAGGGAGAGGCAGATGCTGGACGCCGCGGTCGCGGCGTTCGCGCGGCACGGATACCAGGCCGCCTCCATGGACGACATCGCCGAGGCGGCCGGTGTCTCCAAGCCGCTGGTCTACCTGTACCTCAAGTCCAAGGAAGAGCTGTTCACGGCCTGCATCCGACGTGAGGTCGCCGCGCTCGTGGCGGCCGTACAGGAGGGCACCCGACAGCGCGGGCTCTCCGCCGACCAGCAGCTGTGGAACGGACTCACGGCGTTCTTCGCGCACACCGCGGCGCGCCCGGACGGGGTCGCCGTGCTCTACCGGGCCCGCACCCAGGGCGAGCCCTTCTCCCGCGAGGTCGACGCCATGCGGATCGAGGTCGTCGTGATCGTCACGGCACTGCTGGGACAGGCGGCGCGGGACGCGGGCTGCGCCGGGAAGCTGGCCGAACGGGAGGTCTCCGGGCTGGCCCACGCGCTGGTGGGCGCCGCCGAGTCGCTCGCCGAGTGGGCCGACTCGCGCAGCCGGACGGGCCTGTCCGGCGCCGAACCGCCGCCGGACGCCCCCTCGGCGAACGAGACCGCGGCGACGCTGATGAACTTCTGCTGGGCCGGGCTGGAGAACCTGATGAAGGGCGCCCGGTGGGTGCCCGGCATCGGCTCCGGCTCCGCGGTGGCCGGAGGTCCGCACGGCCGGTGAGGCGCGCCGTGCCGAGGGCCGAGGGCCGGTCGACAACGCGGTCGAGCTGCTGTATCCGGTCCTCCGTGGTGAGCAGTCGGAACCGGCCTCGACCCCGGCAGCTGCCGGTGGCGCTGGGTGCTCACCCTGTCAGGTCAGTTTGACGTGCCACTTCCCGCGGGCGAGGAGCGTCGTCCCGTCCGGCCGGATGAACGCCCGGGCGCCGCGCACGGGCAGTTCGCCGTGTGTGAGCCAGTAGGCGCGGCACTCTTCGAGCGCGTCCCACAGGCGGCGGGGCCCGCCTTGGTGCACGGTGGGCCGGGCGGCGCCGAGGGCGAACGCCCGGGCCCAGGAACCGTCCGCGTGCGCCATCAGGGCGGTTCGCAGTTCGCCCTCCTGATGGAACTCGTGCTGGATTCCGGGAGTGGTGAGGCTGAGCATGGAGTCGAGGTCCCACGCGTTGGCCACGTCGACGACCGGGTACGGTCCGCGGGTCACCTCGTCGCCGTCGTGCTCGGCGGCCTTGTCGAGCAGGGCGCGTACGTCGTCGGGGTAGTGGGCGCCGTGGCGGGCCCGCATGAAGCCAGCGCGGTCCCACTCGACGCGGCCGGTGGCTCCTCCGTCGTCATCCTTCTCCGCGGTGACGATCAGGGAGGTACCGGCGAGAGTGGTGACGAGCCGTCCGCCGGTGCAGAGCGCGCGCAGCCACGATGCGGGGACCGGGCGCACGCTCACCGTGGCGACCAGCCGATCGGCTGAACTGTCCTCGACGGGCAAGGGGCCGGTGGCGTCCGTGTCGAGGACTGTCGGGGCGAGGCCGAGGCGAGCCAGGCGACCCCGTGCAGCCTCCACGAGATACGGGTCGACGTCGACGCTTGTCACCTGGTCGGGGGCCAGACGGCGGGCCAGGAGCGCGGTTCCGTAGCCGCTGCCGGTCCCCACGTCGAGCACGCTGTCGCTGTCGTCGTCGATACGGGCGAGTTCGTACATGCGCACCAGCAGCGAGGGCAGGGTGGCCGAGGAGGTGGGCGCGCCCTGCGGCCGGTCGCCGGGGGCGGCGCGGTCGGCGTGCCGGCCGGCCACGCCGGTCACGAGCGACGCATCCCGGTATGCCTCATTCAGCCAGGCGTCCGGCTCGGCGGGCCCGTCCTGGAGCGTCCACCCCTCGGGGTCGCGTTTCCACCACCGGGGGACGAACTCGTGCCGGGGCAGGTCGGCGATGTGCACGGCCCACGGAGAGGTGCGGTGGGCGGCCCGGTCCGCGAGCGCGGCGGCGTGCTCCTGCCACCTCACGAGGCCCCCTCCAGCACTGGGGCCGGGGCGAGGCCGTAGGCCGGCGGGCACGCCTCGGTGTTGGCCGGGTCGCAGTCGCTGGAATCGTCCGGCGGGCATCCGCCCGTCGGCTGAGGCAGGGGGACTGCGGCGGTCAACTGTGCCCATCGGTCGCTGTGCAGGATGTCGGCGAGCCGCTGCTCGCGGACGTTTCCGGCGACCATGAAGCGGGACAGGATGCAGCCGGATACCGCGCCGTCGGGGGAGACACTGACGCGCTGGCGGAAACATCGTCCGCACAGCTCGTCGGCGGTCGGCTCGGTCGCGGCGTGCTCGGCGGCGCGGCCCACCTTCCGAGCCCGGTCGATGCGAATGCGCTGGATGCCCATGCCGCGGAGTTCGGCGGCGGCCTGGTCGACGCGCTGCCCGTCGATGACCTCGACGATTCCCGCGCGCATCGGGATACCCCCCTGTACGGCCTCGCCGATGTTGGCGCGGACGCGGTCGAGACCGCCGCGGGTCTGCGTGATCCGGTCGTGCTGGGCGCGGTCATCGGTGTAATAGGACGTGGCCAGACACACCCCTTCGCGCTCGAACTGCCGCCACAGGGAGGGGCGGACGTGCGTGAGGTTCGAGTACACCTCGACACCGAGCCCGGCGTCGAGAGCCTGGTCGATGAACTGCGGCAGGTAGGGCGCGAGCGTCGGTTCGCCCCCGATGAACTGCACCATCGGGATACCCAGCTCGGCCACGTCCGAGATGGTGCGCTGCCAGTCCTCGCGGCTCATGGTGCCCTGCGGGGTCTGGGGACTGCTGCCAGTACAGCAGTGCAGGCACGCGGCGTTGCAGGTGCCGGTGATCTCCAGCTCGACGGATTCGAGGCCGGGAAGTGCTGCGGGCATGTGTGCTCCTCCTCGTCGGGATGTGCGGGTGCGACCCTGACCCGTCGGTCGCCATGGGTGGTGCGTGGTGTGCTCCCGGCCGACGGCGGTGTACGTCAGGAACGGCCGTCGGCCGGGAGCGGCCCGCCGGTGCCGGGGTGTGCCGCGGGGCGTCTCTCCGGCGCGGGCGGGAGGCATGAGGTGCTGCTCAGGGCGGCGGCGATGGTGAAGCCGGTGCCGAAGCCGATCGCGAACAGCAGGGCGGGGCCTGCGATCCCGCACGTGGTCATTACGAGGTAGTGCGTTCTGCGGATCATTCGGCCTGTTCCTTCCGTGTGCGCCAGAGGTGCGCCAACTCGTCGGCGAGGTGCGGCGGAGCCTGGCGGGTGACGGCGTACTGACTGGCGTGCGCGAGACACATGCGCAGGCCGTGAGGGGGGCCGGAGCCGCACTCGATGACCGCGACCTGAACCGTCTCGTCCCGGTCGGTCTCGCAGTAGGCGCACCGTCCGGGCTGGACGGTGAGCGTGCCGCGCCTCACGAGCGGGTGCCATGGCGGGGTGTGCGCGGGGTGCCGTTGGCGGTGATACCTGCGTCGTGGCACTCGGCCTGGGTGGCGAGCCGTGCCGCAGCGGGCGGGCAGTTCCATTCGGTGCCGCCGCGCGGGGGCCGCAGTAAGAGGTGGGGCCCGTCCTGCCCCATGACGCGGCCAAGCGAATTCGTACGCCGGTCGATGACGTAAACGCCGATGCGGTAGCTCATGGAGATACCTCTCCGCAGGTTCGTTGCGAGGTCTCGCGGGCAGCCGGAGGACCGACGCCGCACGTAGCCGGAGCCCAAAAACGCCTGAGCGGCGCGGAGTTGCTGCGGCCGAGCCACAAGGGTGCTCCCCTGAACTGTGAATCTGCAAGACTTCACTGCGGGAATTCAGAAACCGACCCTAAATAGGTGACATGCATTGCGAATGGAGCGCGTTGACGCTTTCATTTGTGGTGTCGGAAGTCCTTCATAATGAGCTCAGGGAGGGTGCGGGATGCCGGAGAGGTCGACAGGCAGCACGGTGCCGCGGCGGCAACTGGGGCGATACCTCCGCGATCTGAGGAACCAAGCGAGGTTCACGGTGCGCGCCGCCGCACATGAGCTGGAGTGGTCCGAGGCGAAGATGTGGCGGATCGAGACCGGCCAGACATCACTCCGCAGCCACGACGCGGAGACGATGTGCAAGGTGTACGGCGCCTCGCCCGACATCACCAAGGCTCTGATGGGTCTTGCGAAGGAGACGAAATCGCGCGGGTGGTGGCACTCGTACGGTGACGTGATCCCCGAGGGCTTCGATGTGTACATCGGTCTCGAAGAGGCCGCAACGAGTCTCGACTCCTACGAGAGTGAGCTCGTGCCCGGGCTGCTCCAGACCGATGCGTACGCCCGCGCCGTCATCCGTGAACACCTCCCGCACACCACCGATGAGGAGATCGAACAGCGCGTACAGCTACGAGTCGAGCGACAGGCCCTGCTGACCCGTACCGCGGGTCCGCCGACACTGAGGCTCGTACTCAATGAGGCAATCTTGCATCGCACCGTGGCGGGCCCCACCGTCATGGCGGAACAGCTAAGACACCTGGGAGACGTGGCGGAGTGGCACAACGTCGTGATCCGAGTCGTGCCGTTCTCGGCCGGCCTGCATCGCGGCGCCCTGTCGGGCCCGTTCGTCATCCTGCGGTTCCCTCTTCTCGGAGACGGAACAGACAGCGAGCCCCCCACCGTGTACGCCGACGGGTACACGGGGTGTCTCTACCTCGACAAGCCCAAGGAAGTCGAGGCGTTCGCCGACGCCTTCGACAACATCTGGACAACAGCCCTCGATGAGCACGCTTCGCGGCGTCTCGTCTACGACATGGCGAGGAAACATGACCAACTTTGAGAACCGTGCCCGCACTGACTGGTTCAAGTCGTCCTACAGCAACGGCACACAGAACTGCGTCGAGGTGCGCATTGCCGAGGCTGTCGCCACGCGCGACAGCAAGGTCACGGGGGGCCCAGTGCTGACCTTCGGCGCGCAGCAGTGGGCCACCTTCGTGGCGGGCGTCGCTGACCGCCGGCTCGACCGGTAGGGGCAACAACAGAAGCCCCCCGGCCCCGGCGCAGTGCCGGAGCGGGGGGCGTTTCTGTGCCTACGGGTCGAGCATGCTGCGGGCGCGCACAGCTACCTCGGGATGCCCTTCCGTCGTCGTCCGGGGGGACGAGCGTGCCGGACGGCCGGGCGGCACCCTCGGCGAGGCCGAGGGCCGGTCCTGTGTGTGTCCGATGAAGGTGGCGCGCGGGCATTCCCTGAACTCCTCCCGCTCCCGTAGATTTACTCTTCGGTAAGGTTACTGCCGCGTCAGGCGCTGGGCGAGGACGGAGCTCTCCGCACATGCGAGGAAGGAGCCGTCACCATGCAACCGGTGCAACTGGTCGAGCCGCACAAGAAGGTGGAGGACGGCAGGGTCCGCGAGGTCTCCGTTCCGCCGCTGGCGCCGCGGGTGACCGCCGGCTCGCTGGCCGACATCCCCTTCACCAACGCCGCCGAGGCCCCTGAGGAACCCGTGCTCAGCCGCAAGGCCCGGGACGGCACCTGGCAGGACATGACGGCCCGCGAACTCGCCGCCGAGATACTGGCGATGGCCAAGGGGCTGATCGCGCTGGGCCTGCGGCCGGGCGACCGGCTGGCCATCATGGCCCGCACCACCTACGAGTGGACCCTCACGGACTTCGCCGCCTGGGCGGCCGGCCTGGTCACGGTGCCGGTCTACCCCACCTCCTCGGCGCTCCAGGCACGGCACATCCTGCAGGACTCGCAGGCGCGGGCCTGCTTCGTGGAGGACGTCGAGCAGACCCGGATGCTCAGCGCCGAGCGCGGCAACCTGCCCGGCCTGGAGCATCTGTGGCAGTTCAGTTCCGGCGCCGTGGGCCATGTGGTGGACGCGGGCCGGGAGCTGCCGGACGAACTCGTCGCCGAGCGCCGGGCGCAGTTGGGGCCGCAGAGCATCGCGACGTTCCTCTACACCTCGGGTACGACGGGCCCACCCAAGGGCTGCGTGCTCACGCACGGGAACTTCTTCGCCGAGGTCGACAACGCGGTCGAGCTGCTGTATCCGGTCTTCCGCGGTGAGCAGTCGGAACCGGCCTCGACGCTGCTGTTCCTGCCGCTGTCCCACGTGTTCGGCAGGATGGTGGCGATCGGCTGCCTGCGGGCGCGGGTGCGGCTCGGGCACGCGCCGAGCCTGAAGACCGAGGATCTGCTCCCGGACCTGGCGAGCTTCGCGCCGACGTTCCTGCTTGGCATCCCCTACGTGCTGGAGAAGATCTACAACACCGGCCGGGCGACGGCGGAGCGGATGGGCCGGGCCTCCTCGTTCGACCGCGGGGCGCGGATCGCGCAGCGGTACGGGGAGGCCGTCGAGGCGCAGGAGCACGGCTTCGGCGGCGGCCCCGGGTTTGGGCTGCGGGCCGCGCGCGGACTGTACGACACGTTGATCTACCGCCGGATCCGCTCGGCGCTGGGTGGCCGGTGCCGGTACGTCATCTGCGGCGGCTCCCCGCTCGGGCACCGGCTCGCGGCGTTCTTCGAGGGCGCGGGCGTCACCGTCTACGAGGGGTACGGGCTGACCGAGACGGCCGCGGCGACGACCGCCACACCGCCGCTCAAACCCCGGCTGGGCACGGTGGGCTGGCCGCTGCCGGGCACGGCGCTGCGGATCGCGGACGACGGGGAGGTGCTGATCAAGGGCGACCACGTGTTCGGCGGCTACTGGGAAGCCCGTACCGGGAGTGTGCTTCCGCACCGGGACGCGGAGGGGTGGCTGCCCACCGGCGACCTGGGCGCGCTCGACTCGGAGGGGTATCTGAGCATCACCGGGCGCAAGAAGGACCTCATCATCACCTCGGCGGGCAAGAATCTGGCCCCGGCCCCGCTGGAGGACTGGCTGCGCGCGCATCCGCTGGTCAGCCAGTGCCTGGTGATCGGCGACAACCGGCCGTATGTGACGGCGCTGCTGACACTGGAGCCGGACGGGCTCGCGCACTGGTGCCGGATGCACCGCAAGGAGCGGTCGAGCATGGCTGAGCTGGCCGTGGACGGGGACCTGCTGCGCAATCTCCAGCAGGCCGTGGACGAGGCCAACTCGCTGGTCTCGCGGGCCGAGTCGATCCGCAGGTTCGTCGTGCTGCCGCACGACTTCACCGAGGAGGAGGGGCATCTGACCCCGTCCATGAAGCTGCGCCGGGCGGCGATCGTGCGGGACTTCGCCACCGAGATCGACACGCTCTACCCGCGCTGAACGGGTATCCCCGAAGTCATGCTTTGGCCAAGACGGCGGTACCGTGAACCGAGCGTCGGGCACGAGCACGGTCGGGGGACGGGGTACGCCTCCCTCGCAGGGAGGGACACGGGATGACGACACCCCCGCAGCCGCCGAACCAGCCCCAGGACGGCGGTGGCTTCGGCCCCCCTTCCGCGGGAGGCTACGGACAGCCGCAGGACGGCGGTCCTGCACAGCCGCAGGGCGGTGCCTACGGGCAGCCGCAGGACAGCGGCCCAGGGCAGCCCCAGGGCGGTGCCCATGGTCAGCCGCCGCAGACCGGGGGCTACGGGCAGCCACAGGCAGGGGCCTACGGGCAGCCGCAGGGCGGCGGTTTCGGCCAGCCCCCGGGCAACCCGGGCGCCCCCGGGGCCCCGGGCGGCTTCGGCCAGCCCGGCCAGCCCGGCTTCCCCGCGCCTTACGGAAGCCCGCCGCCGCCCCCGCCGAACCGCAGCAACAAGGTCGTCGGCATCGTCGTGGCCGCCGTGCTGGTGGTCGCGCTGGCCGTCGCGGGCACGCTGCTGGTGCTCTCGGGCGGATCCGACGACAAGGACGACGCGGCCGACGACAAGGTGAAGCCCGAGAAGTCCGACTCGGCCTCCGAGGAGCCCACCGACGACTCCTCCTCCCAGGAGCCGACACCGAGCCCGTCGGAGACCACCTACGAGCTGAAGTTCCCCAAGACGCTCGATGACGGCCAGTACCGCCTCAAGAAGGACCTCAGCGACTCGGTCGACCCCGGACAGCCGGGTGAGGAGGCCCACCTGGGCTCCTATGCCAACCCGTCGGGCAGCTCCCGGCTGCTGTACGGGGCGGCCACCGGCGAGGACTACGGCAACCCCGAGATGTCCAAGAACCAGATGATGGACGGCATGGAGTCGGGCTCGGCGATGTCGGTGGCCGTCAAGCGCCGCGACATCACACCCACCGGTGGCGACCCGCTGACCTGCGAGGTGCTGGTCAAGTCGCAGGCGGGCCGGAAGCTGACGATCCCCGTCTGCGCCTGGAGCGACCCGGGCACCGCCGCCTACGTCGCCAAGGACGCCGCCGACACCTACGGAGTCGACCCGAAGAAGGTGGACCTGGAGGCGTGGGCGGACCGGGTGAACGACATCCGGGACGAGGTCCGCGTCCCGGCCGGCGGCTGACCGTCCCGGCCGGCGCACGGCCGCTCCACAGCCGACGCCCGGACAGGGCTTCGCCCGCCTCTCCGGGGGAAGAGAGGCGGGCGAAGCGGTTGCGGGGGGTGGCTCAGAACGGCCGGTCGCCGACGATCGCCACCCGCTCGGCCACCCGGCGGTGCGGCGCGTAGTCGAACAGTGCGTAGTGCTGGGTCGCCCGGTTGTCCCAGAACGCGATGTCACCGGGCTGCCAGGCGAAGCGCACCTGGTACTCGGGAACGTGCGCCTGGCGGACCAGTTCGGCCAGCAGCCGGTCGCTCTCCTCGCGCTCCATCCCGACGATGTGGGTGGTGAACGAGGTGTTCACGAACAGCATGCGGCGACCGGTCTCCGGGTGGGTGCGCACCACCGGGTGCTCGACCGGCGGGAACTCCTCCTGGAGTTCGGCCAGCCGCTCCGCCGAGGTGAACCGCGCGAACCCGGGGATGAAGTCGTGCACGGCGGTGGCCCCGTCGATCCGCTCCCGGATCCGGGTGGGCAGGTTGTCGTAGGCCGCGGCCATGTCCGCCCACATGGTGTGCCCGCCCAGCGGGGGCACCTCACGCAGCTGGAGCACCGCGCCCAGGGCCGGGCGCTCCCGGAAGGTGACGTCGGTGTGCCACACGTTCTCGTACGTGGGCCGCGCCGCCGCCCCCTTCTCGAACCGGACGATCTCGTCGCTGGACCCGCGGGCCAGCAGCGGATTGGTCTCCAGGTCGCCCCAGTTCCGGGCGAAGCCGGCCTGCTGCTCGGGAGTGAGGGCGGCGCCGCGGAAGAAGAGGACCTTCCACTCCAGCAGCGCCCGGTTCAGCTCCTCGCGCAGCGCGGGGCTCAGCGGACGGGACAGGTCGGCGCCGCGGATCTCCGCGCCGATGACGCGGGTCTGCGGCACGACCTCGATCAGCTCGTAGGGCCGCTCCTCCCAGTCCTCGGCGAAGGGCCGCAGAATGCGCACGCCTTCGTAGAGGCCCCCCTCGGGGACGCGCGCGGCACGCAGCGCCGCGGTCTGCTCAGGAGCCTGGTCGGGAGTCTGGTCGGGGGTGGTGATGCTCATGATCGATCCTCCAGCGGATCCGGTCGAACGCGTGGTGGACGTACCGGCCGCGTCCGCACGCGGCCGTCGTACCCGGCCGCGCGGGCGCGCGGCCGCCGTCGCTCCCTCCGGGAGCAGGGGTCACACCTAGAGACCGGATCGCTCGCACCCGCGCCGCCACGGGACGCCGTGGCGTCCGAGCGGGGAAGTGGAGTGCGCGACCATGCCGCTCATTGTGGGATTCGCACCCCGGATCGTCAACATCACCCGGCGCGGCCGACCGGAGCGATGGCGCGCCCCGCCCACCCCGGGGGCTCCTCGACGAGCGCGTCCAGGCGTGCACGGACCGTCTCGGGGAAGGGCATGCTGCCTTCGGCGCCGACATGCAGCGCGAACAGCTCGCTCGTGGCGACCGTGCGCTCCCCGACGGACATCTCGTGCGCGAAGCGCAGCTTCTTCCCGGCGGCACCGAGGACGTGGGTACGCACCGTCAGCGGGGCGCCTTCCGCGACCTCGTCCAGGTACCGGACATGTGCCTCGACGGTGTAGAGGGAACAACCGGTGTCCTCCCGGTAGGCCGGCCCGAGACCGACCTCGTCCATCATCGCGTCGGTGGCGTGGCCGAAGACCAGGACGTAGAACGCCTCGCTCATGTGGCCGTTGTAGTCGATCCACTCGGGGCGCACGGTCTGCTCGAAGAGCGGGAGCCGGGTCATGCGGACGCTTCGCCGGGGAGCCGGCCGGTGGCCCGCAGCACGTCGATGACGCCCCGGTCCCGCTCGGCGACCAGATCGGCGATGCTGCGCCCGGCGGCGGCCTCCTCGCAGCCCGCCACCATCGCGTCCCGCAGCGCCCGGTCCAGTTCGGGCGCCTCCAGCCGGGTCCACGGGGACTTCAGGGACGGCCCGAAGTGGTCGAGCATATGGCCCATGCCCCCTTCACCGCCCGCCAGCGCGAACGTCAGGCAGGGGCCCATGAACGCCCAGCGCAGCCCGGGGCCCTCGGTGATCGAGTCGTCGATCTCCCGCACCGTCGCCTCGCCGTTGGCGACCATGTGCAGCGCCTCCCGCCACAGCGCCTCCTGCAGCCGGTTGGCGATGAAACCGGGCAGCTCCCGCTCCATCGTGATCACCGATTTGCCGGCCGCCTCGTAGAACCGCGACGCCCACTCGACGGCCGACCGGTCGGTGCGCTCGCCGCCGACCACCTCCACCAGCGGGATCAGATAGGGCGGATTGAACGGGTGGCCCACCAGCAGCCGCTCGGGGTGCGCGGCCTCGGTCTGCATGTCGGTCATCGGATAGCCCGACGTGGAGGAGGCGATGACGACGCCCTCGGGCGTCGCCGCGTCCAGCTCGGCCAGCAGGCCGCGCTTGAGGTCCAGCTTCTCCGGCGCGCTCTCCTGCACGAACTGCGCGTCCGCGCAGGCTTCTTCGAGGGTGGCGGCGAACCGGAGCCGCTCGGGGGAGGCGCCCTCGGCGAGGCCCAGCCGGGTGAGCGCGGGCCAGGCGGCGTCCACCAGGCGGCGCAGCTTCTCGGGCGCGTCGGGCGCGGGGTCCCAGGCGGTCACGTCGTAGCCGCGCGCGAGGAAGTGCGCGACCCAGCCGCCGCCTATGACGCCGGCGCCGACGCACGTCACACGGGAGACGTCGGTCGGAGGGGTGTTCATCAGGGTCTCCTTGGGGTGGGGAGGAGGTTCGGCGGGGCCGCCGTCGGGGGCCCGCCGGTGCGGGGAGGGGCGGGTGGCGTCCGCCGGTGCCGGGGAGGCGGTGCGGCCGCTCAGGCGGTGCGGGGCTTGAGCCCCAGCCGGGCCCGCGCCTCGTCGGGGGAGGCGACCGTGGCGCCGAGCGACTCGGTGATCTGCACGGCCCGCTCCACGAGCTGCCCGTTGGTCGCCTTGACCCCGCGGCTCAGGTAGAGGTTGTCCTCCAGCCCGACCCGCACGTTCCCGCCGAGCAGGATCGACTGCGCGACCCACGGCATCTGCATCCGGCCCAGTGCGAACGAGGCCCACTGCGCGTTCGGCGGCAGGAAGTTGACCATGGACTGGAGCACGCCCGGGTCGGCCGGCGCGCCCCACGGGATGCCCATGCACAGCTGGAAGAGGGTCGGCTGGTCCAGCAGCCCCTCCTCCAGCAGCTGCTTGGCGAACCAGAGCTGCCCGGTGTCGAAGATCTCCAGCTCCGGCTTGACCCCGAGCTCCTGGATCCGGCGCGCGCCCTTGCGCAGCATCTCCGTGGTGGAGATGTAGAGCTGGTCGCCGAAGTTGAGCGACCCGCAGTCCAAGGTGCAGATGTCCGGCAGCAGGTCCTCCACGTGCGGCAGCCGGTCCAGGCCGCCGACCAGGTCCGTACCGTCCAGCGCGCCCTTCTCCAACGGCTGGTCGGCGTCGAGCACCAGGTCACCGCCCATCCCGGCGGTCAGGTTGATGACGACGTCGGTACCGGTCTCCTTGATCCGCTCCAGGACCTCGCGGTACAGCTCCCGGTCCCGCGAGGGCGCACCGGTCCGCGGGTCGCGGACGTGGATGTGCACGACGGCGGCGCCGGCCTCGGCGGCCTCGACCGCCGAGGCGGCTATCTGCTCGGGGGTGACGGGCACGTGCGGGCTGCGCCCGACGGTGTCACCGGCGCCGGTGAGGGCCGCGGTGATGATGACGTTCTCGGTGACGGGCATGGTGATACCTCCGGGGGAAGGGCGGTTCGGTCTGCGTCTGTCGGTGTCTGCCGGCTTCCGTCGGCGTCGGTCGCGGGCCGGGTGCGGTCAGTCGGCGGTCGGGGCGAGCAGTTCGGTGCGTACGTACGCGAGCAGCGCCGCATGCATGTCGTCCGGGCCGGTCCCGTCCTCGGTACCGGCGGCGCTGGCCAGTACCTGCGAGGCCAGCCCGTCGACGAGGGCGGTGAGCCGCAGGGCGCTGGACTCGGGGTCGACGGCGCGGAAGACGCCCTGCGCGATGCCGCGCCGTACGACGTCGGCGACGGTGGTGCGCCACTGCCGGTAGTACTCGACGTGCAGTCGTCCGATGGCGGTCGAGCGCGCCGCTTCGGCCCACAGGTCCAGCCACACCAGCCACTGCCGTCGCTGCTGTTCGGTCCGCGGGGTCTGCAGGGCGAGGAGTTCGGCCAGTTCGGCCGCGGCGTCCTCGGTTGCCCCGGTCTCGGAGATCCGGGTCGCGCGGCTTGCGGTGTCCTCGTCCATGCACCAGCGCACCGCCGCCTCCAACAGTTCGGCGCGGCCGGGGAAGTGGTAGTGGATCGCGGCGGTGCTGGTGTCGCAGGCGGCGGCGATGTCGGCCACCCGTACGGCGTGGAAGCCGTGTTCCGCGATCAGCCGCACCGTCTCGCGCACGATCTGCAACGGCCGTCCGGCGGCCGGGAGCACGGTGGTCCGGGTCCCGCCGCTCGGGGTCGGTTGGGCGCTCGGGGTCCTCGGCGCGTCGGGCGCGGTGGCCGCGGCGCCGCCGGAGCCCAGCAGCCAGCCGGCGTCGACCCGGCCAGCGTCGGCGATCCGGGCCAGTTCGGCCACGGTGAAGCGGCGCGAGCCGCCGAGCGAGCGGGAGAGCTTCGAGGGGTCCATCACGATGCGCCTGGCGAACTCCCGCTGGCTGCATCCGGTGGCTTCGACGACCTCGCGGACGCGCTCGGCAATCTCGCCCGCGCCGTCCTGGATCCGGTCGCCCGCTGTGTTCGGCATGCGGGCCACCGTACGAGAGCGTTGAGATAATCGCAATGAGTGGTGGACTTTTTGATCGGTTGCATACCGAGATTTCTAGGTGTTGCGCCTACTGACTGATGCGTCAGTCGGTAGGCGCAACAGGTCAACGCCGCGGTGCGGGCAAGGGGGCGGCGGTCCTGCTCAGCCGCGCGTTCATCCTGAACAGTGCCGGTATCAGGGCGTAGGCGGAGACCGGTACGACGATCAGCGTGAGGATGAGCGTCCGCACCGGGAGCGGCAGGGTCGCGGTGGGTGGCCCGAGCACTCCGAGGGCGACGGTGATGGTCGGGTAGACGGCGATCCAGGTGATCAGCGCCCGGCGGTGCGCGGACGGAGCGGATGCGGGCGGGGGAGTGGTGGACATGCTTCCTCCGGGGCGCGAGAGAGGGCTGGAGCGGGAAGGCAGGGTCCGGATGGACCCGGAATCCCAACCGGTTGGTTGGAGTTTGGCACCCCGGGCTCCCGTTGTCCAACCAATTGGTTGGAGTTCTCGGTTAGGCTGTCCCCATGGCCTGGGACACCGCACGCACCAAGCAGCGCCTCCTCGACGCGGCCGTGGAGGAATTCGCCGCATGCGGCCCCGAAGGCGCCCGCATCGCCCGGATCGCGGCCCGGGCCGAGATCAACAAGGAGCGCATCTACCAGTACTTCGGCAGCAAGGAGAAGCTGTTCGTCGCCGTGCTGCGGAGCGAACTGGAGCGAGTGGCGGCCGCCGTGCCGCTGAACGGCGACCAAGCCGCCGACCTGGGCGACTACGCGGGCCGGCTCTTCGACTACCACCGCGCCCATCCGCATCTGGCCCGGCTGCTGGCCTGGGAGGGGCTCCAGTACCAGGACCGGGTGGTCTCCGAGGCCGAACGCACCGGGCGCTACCGGGAGAAGGCCGCGGCGCTCGCCGAGGCCCAGCGCGCGGGCGCGCTGACCACCGGCGCCGCACCGGGCGCCCTGACCCACGCCGTCATCGCGCTGACGGCGTCCTTCTTCACCCTTCCGCAGGTGGCCCGCATGCTCGTCCCCGGGGACGGCGGTGCGGACGGAGCCGGCGACGAGGAGGGAGCCGCCGAAGGAGGCGTTGAAGTTGAAGGGGACACCGCCGAAGGAGCGGCCGACCCCGGCGCCGCGCAGCGCGCCGCGCTGGTCGCGATGGTGCGGCTGATGGCGGGGCAGGGCTGAGCGGCCCCGCGGAGAGCCCGGCCGGCCCTCAGGCCCCGGACGGGTAGCGGGCCGAGAGCGCCCGGACGGCGTCGACCATGGCGGCGCGCAGCGCGGGCGGCCCCACCACCTCCGCCTCGGCGCCCAGTCCGAGCAGATCGGAGACGGCGACCGGCTGCGACTCCACGGCCAGCTCGACCTCCACCCACCCGTCCGCGTCGGGCGGTCCAGCCCGCTCCAGCGCACGCTCACCGGGTGCGCCGAACTTCGCGGGGAGCAGCCGCAGACCCACGGGGGAGAGCCGGACCAGGGCGGTGTCCCGGCGGAGCAGCTCCTCCAGCCGCCGCGCCGACGCCTGCCAGGAGGCGGCCAGGTCGAAGCCCGCAGGCCGCTCGAAGACCTCGTCGCCGAGTGTGGCCTCCAGCAACCGGGAGATCCGGTAGGTGCGTACGTCCCCGGCGGGGGTACCGTCGCCGTCCGCTGTGCCGCCGTCCGAGGTGCCCCGGGCCGGGCTTCCGCCGTCCGCGGGTCCCGCCCCGGCGGCTGCCTCCCTGCCCGCGGTGGCCGCGTCCACGCGCTCCCCGTCCGGCTCGGTGTCCGGCTCGGCGGTCACCGCCACCATGTACCAGATGCCGCCCTTGAGGACGATGCCCAGCGGGTGCAGCGTGCGCCGTGCCTCGCCGCGCCAGCGCCGGTAGCACACCCGCAGCTCCCGCTGCTCCCACACGGACCGGGCGACCGTCGGCAGGAACGGCACCGGGTCCGGGTCCCGGAACCAGGCCGGCGCGTCCAGGTGGAACCGGTCCTGGACCAGCCGGCTGTGCTCGGCGAGCGGTGCGGGGAGCGCGGCGCGCACCTTGAGCTGCGCGGTCGCCAGCACGGCTCCGAGCCCCAGTTCCCGCACCGGGCCCGGGAGTCCGGACAGGAAGAGGGAGCCCGCCTCGGAGCCGGTCAGTCCGGTGAGCCGGGTGCGGTATCCGGCCAGGAGGCGGAAGCCGCCCGCCGGGCCGCGGTCGGCGTGCACGGGGACCCCCGCGCCGCTGAGCGCCTCGATGTCCCGGTAGACGGTGCGCACGGAGACATCCAGCTCGGCGGCGAGTTCGGGTGCCGTCATCCGGCCGCGGTTCTGCAGCAGGAGGAGCAGCGAGAGGAGCCGGTCGGCGCGCATGCGGCACATTCTCCCGCCGCCGGTTCCGGTACCTGACACAAGGTGTCAGGTACGGCCGCCAGGATGGCCGGACGCCGACACCACGTCTACCGAAAGGCCCCCTCATGGCCGAGCGCACCACCACCGCCGTCTTCACCGGCTCCTCCTGGGACGAGAAGGACGTCAGCGACGCCGACCGCAGCCCCCGCCTCGCGCACGCCGCCGTCGTCAACGACTACAGCGGGGGCATCGAGGCGGTGGGCACCACATGCCAGTACGTGCTCACCTACACGGCCGGGGGCGACGGCTCCTTCTGCGGTACGGAGCTGCTGACCGGCTCGGTCGACGGGCGGGAGGGTTCCTTCGCGATCCAGCAGCGGGGCACCTTCGACCGGGAGGGCGTCATCCGCTGCGCCTTCGAGGTCGTCCCGGGCTCGGGCACCGCGGCGCTGACCGGCCTGACCGGCACCGGCGACTACGAGGTCCGCGAGGGCGAGAAGGCGGTGGAGGTGGCATTCCGGTACCGGATCAGCGGGGACTGAACGCGGCCGGCCGCCGCCGCTGACCCTCGTCGGGGAGGGACAGCGGCGGCGGCCGCAGCGGAGGATCCGTGGGTCTGCCGTCCGGGCGGCGGACCCTAGGCGGGGGTGGGGGCCGAACTCTTGTCCGGAGCCGCGGCGGGAGCCGGGGTCCCGGGGCCGCTCTGCTCCTCCGGCATCTTCAGGAAGAAGGTCAGCACCATGGCGACCAGGTAGAGGGCGAGGAAGACGATCGTCACGCCCCCGGCGCCGACGAGCGGCAGGAACAGCGAGGCGACGGCCGGACCCACGAAGGCGGCGCCGCCCGCGCCGAGGTTGAGGAGCGCCATGGCGCCGCCCTTGTTGTCGGGGGCCATGTTGGGGATCAGCGCCGAGATGGGGACGAAGCCCGCCAGCGTGGCGCCGTAGAGCATTCCGGCGAGCACGGCGACCCAGTAGTAGTCGGGGCCGAGCCAGGTCGGCACGAAGTACAGCACCGTCACGCTGATCGCGCAGCCCAGGGCGCCGAAGGTGGCGATGGTCGTACGCCAGCCGATCTTGTCCGAGACGGCTCCGAAGATCAGGTTGAAGAAGATGTTGGTGCCGTAGATGATCGCCAGCAACTGGAGCCACTTGTCGGTGCCGAAGCCGACGTCGTCGGAGAAGATCCGCGGCAGGTAGACGAGCATGCCGAACTCGGGCGCCGTGTTGATGATCCGCACCAGGCAGCCGACCAGCACGCGCGGGTGGGTCCAGATGATCGAGACGCTGTTGAACAGGGACTCGCCCGTGGTGACACCGGGGTCGGCCAGCCGGTCGCCGCCCTCCCGCCGCTTGGCGCCGACCAGTGCGATGGCGCCGCCGACCAGGATGAGGCCGAGCGCGGTCCACAGGGTGCCCAGCTCGCCGATGGCGGGGATGGTGAAGCTGGACCAGAGGGAGCCGAGGGTGGGCAGGCCGCCGGTGAAGGCGAAGTAGAACCAGCCCACGGCGGTGCCCAGCCGGGCCTTGGGGGCGCTGCCGGTGATCCAGACCAGGAAACCGAAGGCGAAGAGCGGATAGCCGAAGCCCCGGATGCCGTAGAGGATCAGCATCATCGGGTAGTTCTCGGTGCCGAGCGCGAAGAGCAGGTAGAGCGCGTCGAAGACGGCCCAGATGGCCAGGCCGACCCACATCACCTTGCGTGGGCCCCACACCTGGGAGAGCGCGCCGGAGAACCAGGAGGCCAGCATCACGGCGACGCCGTAGGCGGTGATGACGTAGCCGGCCTTCACGTCGGTGCCCGCGCCGTGGTCGGCCATGTAGGGCGCGATGAAGCCGCTCTCGACGCCGTCGCCGATCATGAACAGCAGTACGCCGACATAGCCGAGGACCAGGGGTTTCGGCAGCCCTATGCGATCGAGTAGCCCTCTCTCGGCGGCTCGGTTCGCTGGATCCGTCATCGGGGGGCCTCCGCTCTGAGGTATCCGGTTGGTGCACCGCAGATCCTCAGCCCGGCTCCGAGAAATATCAAGAGCTATGTTAAAAGTAACGGTCAAGTTCGTTATTGCGTAACAGTGCGGCTCGGCTCGGTAGCCGCACCGGAGCCCGGGGCGGCCCGCCCGGCCACCCGTCACCGATCACCCGTCACCGGCCACCCGGCCCGTCATCAGCCCCGCCCGCAGTGCCGCCTGCCGGCGCGGCCGCGCCCGCTAGGCCGGTACCACCCGCACGTCCGTCAGCTTGCGCAGCTCCGCCACCAAGTCGTCCTCGACCGGCCGGGACAGCACCACGTGGTCGAACGCCTGCACGGGGTCCAGTCGGTGCAGGGCGCTGCGCCCGACCTTGCTGTGGTCCATCAGCAGCATGCTCACCGAGCCGGACTCCCGCATCGCGCGCTTGAGCGCGACGATCTCCTGCTCCTGGTGGTAGGTCATGGTGCCGGTGATCGCGGAGGTGGAGACGACGGTCAGGTCCACCGAGAAGCTCTTGATCATCTCCAGTGCGGAGAGCCCGATCCAGGAGTCGTGGGTGCGCGAGTACTCGCCGCCGATCGCGATCAGCCGCACGTCCTCCACGTGCCGCAGCTCCTCGGTGATCAGCCGGTAGTTCGTCACCACGGTCAGCGGTCCCACCTGCGGCAGCAGTTTCGCGAAGGCGAGCGCGGTGGTCGAGTCGTCCAGCATCAGCGACATCCCGGGCGCCACGAACTCCAGTGCGGTCCTGGCCAGCGCCTCCTTCTCGCCCGTGTGCGCGTGCAGCCGGAAGTCGGAGCTGGACTCGAAGACGGTGGAGGGCTGGGCCGAGACCCCGCCGTGGTACTTGCGCAGGATGCCGCGGTCGGCGAGTTCGGCGATGTCCCGGTGCACGGTCATCACGCTGACGCCGGTCAGCTCCGTCAGCTCCGCCACCGAGGCGTCGCCCTTGGCCAGCACGTGGTCGACGATCTGCTGCTGACGCTTCTGGCGCGCCGCGCGCGCCGCTGAGTGGGCGGTCATGGGGACCATCCTGCACCCCGTACGGTGCGTTCCGGTTCGCAGGCCGACGGCAGCCGCACACAGCTCCCGATGCCCGTACCAAGTGACGAGTGACAGATAACAGAACCAGTGTTAATTTTCAGGGAGCCGAAGGTGAGGAGTTCCGGCCGTGGCCGATGCAGTGGTGTTTGACATGGACGGAGTGCTCGTCGAGAGCGAGCATCTCTGGGAGCGGCTGTGGACCGCGTTCGCCGCCGAGCGCGGCAAGCAGTGGGGACCCGAGCAGACCAAGAGCTGCCAGGGGATGAGCGCTCCGGAGTGGGCCGCCTTCCTCACCGAGTTCGCCGGTGCGGGCGACAGCGCCCCCGACACCGAGCGCACCGTCGTGGACGGCATGATCAAGGCGCTCGAGGACGGCGAGATCGAGCTGCTGACCGGCGCCCGCGCGATGATCGCCGACACCGCGGCCCGCGGCCCGATCGCACTCGCCTCGTCCGCGCCGCGCCGCGTGATCGACGCCGTCCTCGCGCACCATGGAGTCGACCACCACTTCAAGGCCACCGTCTCCAGCGCCGAGGTCCCGCGCGGCAAGCCCAGCCCGGACGTCTACCTCGCGGCCGCCGACAAGCTCGGCGTCCCCGCGGCGGACTGCCTGGCGGTCGAGGACTCCAGCAACGGGCTGCGGGCCGCGGCGGCGGCCGGGATGACGGTCGTCGCCATCCCCAACCCCGGCTATCCGCCGGCCGAGGACGCCCTGGCCGGGGCCGCCCACGCCTCGTCCGACCACGACGACGTACGCCGCTACCTGCTCTCCCGGCTCACGGAGGGCTCCCCGCTCCAGGAAGGAGACCCGGCATGACGGACCCGACAGCCGAGCCGACCCGCGTGCTGGCCTCCGGCGACCACTTCATCGCCCCCGGGCTCTTCGTCGACGCGCTGGAGTCCGCGCTGCGGGAGACGGCGCCCGGCGTCCGGCTGGAGTTCCGCACCCAGACCACCCCGTGGCCGCACACCCCCTTCGGCCCGGTCGGCAACGTCAAGGAGGCCAGCGGCACCGAGGACGAGCTGCTCGAAGCGCTCGGCGACGCCCGGGTCGCACTCGTCCAGATGGCACCGTTCACCGAGCGGGTGATCCGCGAGGCGCCGAACCTGGAGCTGATCTCGGTGGCCCGCGGCGGCCCGGTCAACGTCGACGTGGCTGCGGCCACCCGGGCGGGCATCCCGGTCACCTTCGCGCCCGGCCGCAACGCCGCGGCCGCCGCCGAGTTCGCGCTCGGGCTGATGCTCGCCGCGCTGCGCCGCATCCCCGCCTCCGACGCGGAGCTGAAGAAGGGCACCTGGCGCGGCGACTACTACGCCGTCGAGAACGCGGGCCTCGAGCTGGACGGCACCACCGTCGGACTCGTCGGCTACGGCGCCATCGGCGCGATCGTCGCCCGCGTGCTGCGCGCCTTCGGCTCCACGGTGCTGGTCGCCGATCCCTACGCCGACCCGGCGAAGGCACAGGCGGACGGCGTGGAACTGGTGGCGCTGGAGGAGCTGCTGCGCCGCAGCTCCGTGGTCAGCCTGCACGCCCGGGTCACTCCCGAGACCCGGCACCTGCTCAACGCCGACAACCTCAAGCTGCTGCCCGAGGGCGCCGTCCTGGTCAACTCGGCGCGCGGCGAACTCATGGACTACGCGCCGCTGCCCGCGCTGCTCGAATCCGGCCGGCTGGGCGCGCTGGCACTCGACGTGTACGACATCGAGCCGCCGCCCGCCGACTGGCCGCTGCACCGCGCGCCGAACGTCATCACCACCCCGCACCTGGCGGGCGCCACCCGGCAGACCGCCGATCGCGCCGCAGCCGTCACCGCGGCCCAGGCGGCGGCGTACCTGCGCGGGGAGCGCCCCGAGTTCGTCGTGAACCCGGAGGTGTTCGAGACCACCGGGGCCGCAGGGCGAGGACCGCGGTCATGATCGTCGGGGTCGACGTCGGGACCTCGGTCACCAAGGCGCAGCTCATCGCCCGCGACGGGCGCACCGGCCCGGCGCACGAGGCCCGCAGTACGCTGTACACGCTGCCGGGCAACCGCGTCGAGCAGGACATGGACGAGGTCATCGGCACCGTCGTCACCGTCGTACGGGCGGCCGTGGCCGACGCCGCGCAGTTCTCCCCCGACGAGCCCGTCGAAGCCCTCGCGCTCACCGGCCAGGGCGACGGGCTGTGGCTGCGGGACGCCGCCGGCCGCCCCGTGGGCCGCGCGCTGTCCTGGATGGACGGCCGTGCCGCCCCCGTGCTGGACGCCTGGGCGGCCGACGGCACGGCGCGCGAGGTCCACCGGCGCACCGGGGCCGGGATGTTCCCCGGCGCCGCCGGTCCGCTCCTCGCGCATCTGGCCGAGCACGAGCCCGAGCGGCTGGCCGCGGCCGATGTGGCCGGGTACTGCGTCGACGCCATCGCGCAGCGCTTCACCGGTGCCCGCACCGTCGACGCGTCCGACGCCTCGGTCCCGTTCCTGGACGCGGCCCGCCGCACCTACGACGACGAGGCCCTGGAGCTGTGCGGGCTGAGCCGCTGGCGCGGGCTGCTCGCCGAGCCGGCACCGCCCGGCGCGCTGTTCGGACTGCTGCCCAAGGTCGCCGCGGAACTCGGACTCCCCTCCGGACTCCCGGTCAGCGCCGGCCCCTTCGACATCCCCGCCTGCGGATTCGGCTCCGGCCTGGAGCAGGTCGGGCAGGGCAACCTCATCATCGGGACCACCCTCGCCTGCCAGGTCCTCAGCTCCGACCCCGCGCCCGGCGCGGGGGACGAGGCCGCGGGCATGGTGCTGGCCACCCCGTACGAGGACCGCTATCTGCGGGTCATGCCCGCCATGATCGGCACCGCGGGGCTGGACTGGCTGCTGGGCATGCTCGGGGTGCGGATCGAGGAACTCGACGCACTGCTCGCCCGGTCCCCCTACGGCGCGGCCGGGGTGACGGCGCTGCCGTTCCTGTCCACCAGCGGCGAGCGGGCCCCCTTCGTGGACGCCCGCGCGCGCGGTCGGCTCGACGGGCTCTCCCCGCTGACCAGCCGCGCCGACCTGGTACGGGCGCTGTGCGAGGCCGTCGCCTACTCGGCCCGGCACTGCCTGGAGACCCTCGGCGTCGACGGTGCGATCACCGCCTGCGGCGGCGGCGCCCGCTCCGGCGAGTGGGGGCGGATCTTCGCCGGTGTCCTCGGCCGGGACGTGCACGTACGCGAGGACGCCGTGGGCATCCGCGGCGCCGCACGGGTGGCCTGGCGCGCCCTCGGCGCGGACGCTGCCGCCGGGCACGGCGGCGACGGCGGCGGGGTCGCCGGGTCCGGCGGCGACGGTGCCGGGGCCGCCGGGTCCGGCGGGATCGGCGGCCGGGTCGCCCGGGCCGACGCGGAGGCCGTCGCCTTCTACGAGGACGGCTACCGCCGCTACCTCGACACTCTGGAAACCGCCCGCCGGTCCTGGTGAGCCCGGTCCCGCGGCCCGCGGCCCGCGGGACCGCGCCTCCCGGTGCCCGGGCCGCCGCGGAGCCACCCCAACCCGCTGGAGTCCCCCATGACACGTGTATTCAACGACCCGGCCCGCTTCGCCGAGGACATGGTCCACGGCTTCACCGCGGCCCACCCCGACCACGTCCGCGCGGTGCCCGGCGGCGTGGTGCGGGCCCACCGCCCCGGCACCGCCAAGGTCGCGGTGCTGACCGGCGGCGGCTCCGGCCACTACCCGGCCTTCTGCGGCGTCGTCGGCCCGGGGTTCGCCGACGGCTCCGTGATCGGCAACGTCTTCACCTCGCCGTCCGCCGCGCAGGCGTACTCCGTCGCGGCGGAGGCCGAGACCGGCGCGGGCGTGCTGTTCATGTTCGGCAACTACGCGGGCGACGTCATGAACTTCGGGCAGGCGGCCGAGCGGCTGACCGGCGAGGGGATACCGGCCCGCTGCTTCGCCGTCACCGACGACGTGGCCAGCGCCCCCGCCGCCGAGCCGGAGCGGCGCCGCGGCATCGCCGGCGGGTTCACCGTCTACAAGACGGCCTCGGCGGCGGCCGAGGAGGGCGCGAGCCTGGACGAGGTGGTCCGGGTCGCGGAACGCACCAACGAGCGCACCCGCTCGCTCGGCGTCGCCTTCGCCGGATGCACGCTGCCGGGAGCGCGCGAGCCGCTGTTCACCGTCCCGGACGGCCAACTGGGCCTCGGTCTGGGCATCCACGGCGAGCCCGGGGTGCGCGAGAGCGAACTGACGACGGCCGCCGACCTGGCCCGCACCCTGGTGGAGGGGCTGCTGGCCGAGCGGCCCGCCGCCGCGGCCGGCAGCAACCGGGTGGCGGTCCTGCTCAACGGCCTGGGCGCCACCAAGTACGAGGAGCTGTACGTCCTGTGGGCGTCGGTGGCCGGACTGCTGGCCGAGGCCGGGCTGGAGCCGGTGCGCGCCGAGGTGGGCGAGCTGGTCACCTCGCTGGACATGGCGGGCTGCTCGCTGACGCTCACCTGGCTGGACGACGAGCTGGAGCGGCTGTGGCTCGCCCCCGCCGACACCCCGGCCTACCGCCGGGGCCGGCTCGACGCGGCGGTCCCGTCCCGGGCCGGCGAGGTGGTGGCCCCGCGCCGGGCCGCGGCCGCCCGCGCGCACGACGAGCCCGCCACCGCGACCGGGGAGGCGGTCGCCGCCGCGACCGCCGCGGTGCGAGCCCTCCGGGCGGCCCGCACCCTGCTGCACGACGAGGAGGAGACCCTCGGTCGGCTCGACGCCGTCGCCGGGGACGGCGACCACGGGCGCGGCATGAGCAAGGGCGTGGACGCCGCACTCGCCGCCGCCGAGCAGGCCCGGGAAGTGAACGCGGCTCCGGCCGCGCTGCTCGGTGCCGCCGGGGACGCCTGGGCCGCGGACGCGGGCGGCACCTCCGGAGCGCTGTGGGGCGCGGGCCTGCGCGCGTTCGGCTCCGCGCTGCCGGCCGACCGCGCCCCCGAGGCCGCGGAGCTGGCGGCGGGCGCGCGCGCCGCGCTGGCGGCCGTCACCTCGCTGGGCAAGGCCGAACCGGGCGACAAGACGCTGGTCGACGCGCTCGACCCGTTCGTGACGGCCTTCGAGGAGCGGCTCGCGGCGGGCGGCTCCCCCGCCGAGGCCCTCGCCGCCGCCGCGGAGACGGCCCGCACCGCCGCCGAGGCCACCGCCGGGCTGCGCCCGAAGCTGGGCCGCGCCCGGCCGCTGGCCGAGCGCAGCGTCGGCACCCCGGACCCCGGGGCCACCTCGCTGGCGCTGGTCCTGGGTGCCGTCGCCGGCACCGCCGGACCCGCCGCAGCACCCGCCCGCTGAAGGGCACCGCGCCAGCGGACCGCCCACTCCCGTCAGGAGGAACCACGATGAGCAGCACCCCCGCAGCGCCCCGGCCTCTCCGTGTCGTCGTGGGCTGCGACGACGCGGGCCTCGACTACAAGGAAGCCCTCAAGAAGGACCTGCTGGGCGACGCCCGGGTGGCCGAGGTCACCGATGTCGGGGTCGGCGGCGACGGTACGGACCGCGGTCGGGCCTATCCACACGTCGCCGTGGAGGCGGCCCGCCGGGTCGCCGAGGGTGGGGCCGACCGGGCGCTGCTGGTCTGCGGCACCGGACTGGGTGTCGCCATCAGCGCCAACAAGGTGCCCGGCATCCGGGCCGTCACCGCGCATGACAGCTACTCCGTGCAGCGCTCCGTCCTGAGCAACAACGCGCAGGTGCTCTGCTTCGGCCAGCGGGTCATCGGCCTGGAACTGGCCCGCACCCTGGCCGACGAATGGCTGGACCAGCACTTCGACGAGGGGTCGGCCTCGGCGGCCAAGGTCGCCGCGATAGCCGAGTACGAACAGGGTTGCTGACCGCCCGGGGCGCCGCATCCCGCGGGGGGAGGTGCGGCGCCCCGGGTGCCGATGCCGGAGGCCGGCCGGGTTCCCGGCCGGCCTCCGGCATCGGAAAGGCACCGGAAAAGGCAGGAGCCCCCGCCGAGGCGGGGGCTCCTTGGATACTGCAGGAGTCAGGGACTACTGCGCAGTGACGTTCTCCGCCTGCGGGCCCTTGGGGCCCTGCGTGACATCGAACGAGACCATCTGGTTCTCCTCGAGCGAGCGGAAACCGGATGCGTTGATCGCGGAGTAGTGGACGAAGACATCGGGACCGCCGCCGTCCTGGGCGATGAAACCGAAGCCCTTTTCGGCGTTGAACCACTTAACGGTTCCGGTAGCCATAAGCCCTCCTTGGGCCTATAAGGGTGTCCCTGCTCCCAGAACCCACAAAGAAGCCTGAAAACGACGAGAGCCCGCGGTCACATGCTCCGCAGGCTCTGTACTGCAAGGGAAACCAAACTGCAACTTGGCTCTGAGCCTAGCACGGTGGGGCCCGGGGTGGAAGGGCTGCGGATCATGCGCCACGCCCGCGGAAAATCCTGGACAGCCCGGGCGGAGGGATCCGCCGGGCCGCGCCGCGGGACCCGGCGCGAGGGGGTGCGGACCGGGGCGTACTCTCCGGAGAGTGACTGCGAAACCGAGGCATGTGCGCACCCGCCCCCGCGTCGCGCACATCCAGTTCCTCAATTGTCTTCCGCTGTACTGGGGCCTGGTCCACACCCACACGCTGCTGGACCTGGATCTCACCCGGGACACCCCCGAGAAGCTCAGCGAGATGATCATCGACGGCCGGCTCGACATGGGGCCCGTCACCCTCGTGGAGTTCCTGCGCAACGCCGACGACCTCGTCGCGCTCCCGGACATCGCCGTCGGCTGCGACGGCGACGTGATGTCCTGCGAGATCGTCTCGCGGGTCCCGCTCGACCAGCTGGACGGCGCCCGGGTCGCGCTCGGCTCCACGTCGCGCACCTCCGTACGGCTCGCCCAGCTGCTGCTCGCCGAGCGCTACGGCGTCCGGCCCGAGTACTACACGTGCCCGCCCGACCTGGAGCGGATGATGAAGGAGGCGGACGCCGCCGTCGTCATCGGCGACGTGGGACTGCGCGCGTATCTGCGGCAGCTGCCCGAGCAGGACCTCCAGGTGCACGATCTGGGGCGGCTGTGGAAGGAGTGGACGGGACTGCCGTTCGTCTTCGCGGTCTGGGCCGTGCGCCGCGACTTCCTGGAGCGGGCCCCGGAGACCGTGCGCGAGACGCACCGGGCCTTCCTGGCCTCCCGCGACCTGGCCATGGAGCAGGTCGACCAGGTCGCCGAGCACGCGGCGCGCTACGAGATCTTCGAGCCGGCCACGCTGGAGCGGTACTTCACCACGCTCGACTTCCGGTTCGGCGAGCGCCAGCTCGACGGCGTCGCCGAGTTCGCCCGCCGCACCGGTGCGACCACCGGGTTCCCGCCCGACGTCCGGGTGGAGATGCTGCGCCCCTGAGCCCCGCCCGCCCGCGAACCGCAGCGGGAGCAGCCGCGCGGCCGGCCGCTGCGCATAGGCTGGTGCCGTCCGCTGAGGTGCGCGCCGACGCGCGTGCGGACACCGGGGGCGGGGCGGAGGCAGCGACGAGGGGGGACGTGCATGCAGCCGCTGGAGCCGGAGGACCCGCGGCAGCTCGGCGAGTACCGGCTGCTGCGCCGGCTGGGCGCGGGCGGCATGGGCCGGGTGTATCTGGCCCGCTCGGGCAGCGGCCGCACCGTGGCCGTGAAGGTCGTGCACCCGCACCACGCGGTGGACGAGGAGTTCCGGCGCCGGTTCCGGCGCGAGGTGGAGTGGGCCCGCCGGGTCGGCGGCGCCTGGACGGCCCCCGTGCTGGACGCCGGGACCGAGGGCCCGGTGCCGTGGGTGGCCACCGGCTATGTGGCGGGCCCTTCGCTGGCGCGGGCCGTGGCCGAGCACGGCCCGCTGCCGGAGGCGACGGTGCGGGCACTGGGCGCCGGGCTGGCCGAGGCGCTGGCCCATGTGCACGGTCTGGGGCTGGTGCACCGGGATGTGAAACCCTCCAACGTGCTGCTGACCCCGGACGGCATCCGGCTGATCGACTTCGGTATCGCGCGGGCCGTGGACGGTGCCGCCTCGCTCACCTCGACCGGCGTCTCGGTCGGTTCGCCCGGCTACATGGCGCCCGAGCAGATCCTCGGCCGGGGAGCCACCGCCGCGTCCGACGTCTTCGCGCTCGGTGCGGTGCTCGTGTTCGCGGGGACGGGCGAGAACCCCTTCCCCGGGGACACCTCGGCCGCGCTGCTCTACCACGTCGTGCACGGCGAGGCCCGGCTGGACGGCCTCCCCGAGGCGCTGCGCGGGACGGCGGCCCGCGCGCTGGGCAAGGACCCCGCCGAGCGTCCGGCGCCGGACGCGCTGGCGGCCGAACTGGCGGGCTCCGCGGGCGGCGCCGGGGAACTGCTGCGGAGCGGCTGGCTGCCCGCGCCGCTGGTGGAGCAACTGGGCAGGCGCGCCGCCGAACTGCTGGAGCTGGAGCCGCAGGCGCCGCAGACCTCGGGCCCGGTGCCCTTCACGACGCCCGCCTGGGGCCCGGGCGCGGCCGACGGCCGGCCCGCGTCGTTCCCGCCGCACGTCCCGTTTCCGTCGCCGTCGGACGCCGCGCCGCCCGACGCCGCACCGCCGGGCTTCGGCCCGCCGGACCCCTCCTACGGGAAGCCCGCAGCCGGCCCGGCGGCCGCCACCGGACCGGATGCGGTCCCGCCTCCGGCCGACGGCGCCGGACCCGAGCGGTCCGGCGGGCGCTCCCGGATCGTCCTGGCAACCGGTCCGCAGGCCGATCGTCCGGGCGGTGCGGCAGCCGGCGGCGGAGCGGCGGAGGCGCAGGGCCGGCCGCGGCGGCGGGTGAGCTGCACGCTGGTGGTCACGCTCGCCTGTGTGGTCGCGGCGGCGCTGCTGGGCACCGGCTACGTCGCCGGGCTGCTGCCGGGTGTCCGCGACTCCGGCCGCGACAACACCGCCGAGCCGCCCCCGGCGGCGACGAAGGGGCCGCCCGGCAAGGGGACGGAGGAGCCACCGGACGGGGGAGGGTCCGGAGGCGGCTCGGACGGCGCCGGCTCCGGGGTGCCGGAGGATTTCGTCGGCACCTGGCGGGGCGACCTCACCTCCCGGAAGGGGGTTCCGCTGGGCACCCTGACGGTGACGGTGAAGGAGGGCGACCCGGGGGACACCGTCGCCACCGGCAGTTCGAAGCTGGTGGGCACGGAGTGTGCGGGGCGCTGGAAGCTGGTGTCGGCCACCGACGACCGGCTGGTGGTCGACGCCTCGGGCACGGAGCCCAGCTCGAAGCTGTGTGCGCGGGGCGGCTCCGCCGAGGAGTTCAGGCTGCGCGAGGACGACCGGCTGCGCTACGAGTCGCACGAGGAGAGCAGCGGATACGCGGTGGGGACACTCCGGAGAATCGGCTGAGCACCCCTGGCGTAGGCTGGTCCGGCGCCGCTGTGCTGTGGTAAGCGGCGAGATGTGTCGATTGCGCGACCTTTGGAGGGACGCCACGGTGACAGCGCACGTGTCGGAAGCCGACCTGCTCTCCGCCCTCGACCGCGCCGCCACCGGCGGGCGCGTCACCCCCGAGGAGGCGCTCGACCTCTACCGCTACGCGCCCCTGCACGCGCTGGGCGCCGCCGCCGACAAGGCGCGCCGCCGCCGGTACGCCGGGAGCGAGCACATCGCGACGTACATCATCGAGCGGAACATCAACTACACCAACTCGTGCGTGACGGCCTGCAAGTTCTGCGCCTTCTACGCCTCGCCCAAGAGCGACAAGGTGTGGATCCGCGACCTGGACGACATCCTGCGCCGCTGCGCGGAGACGGTGGAGCTGGGCGGCACCCAGATCATGTTCCAGGGCGGCCACCACCCGGACTTCGGTGTGGAGTACTACGAGGAGCACTTCGCCGCGATCAAGAAGGCGTTCCCGGAGCTGGTCATCCACTCGCTGGGGGCCAGCGAGGTCGAGCACATGGCGCGGATCTCCGGTGTGACGCCGAAGGAGGCGATCGAGCGCATCCACGCCGCCGGGCTGGACTCCTTCGCGGGCGCCGGCGCCGAGCTGCTGCCCGCGCGGCCCCGGAAGGCGATCGCGCCGCTCAAGGAGTCGGGCGAGCGCTGGCTGGAGATCATGGAGATCGCCCACGACCTCGGTGTCGAGTCCACCTCCACCATGCTGATGGGCACCGGCGAGACCAACGCCGAGCGGATCGAGCACCTGCGGATGATCCGCGACGTGCAGGACCGCAGCGGCGGCTTCCGGGCCTTCATCCCGTACACCTACCAGCCGGAGAACAACCACCTGAAGGGGCAGACGCAGGCGACCGTCTTCGAGTACCTGCGGATGATCGCCATCGCGCGGATCTTCCTGGACAACGTCGCCCACATCCAGGGCTCCTGGCTGACCACCGGCAAGGACATCGGGCAGCTCTCGCTGCACTACGGCGCCGACGACCTCGGCTCGGTGATGCTGGAGGAGAACGTCGTCTCCTCGGCAGGCGCCAAGCACCGCTCCAACCGGATGGAGCTGATCGACCTGATCCGCAAGGCGGGCCGGGTCCCGGCGCAGCGCGCCACCACCTACGAGCACCTGGTGGTGCACGACGACCCGGCGAACGACCCGGTGGACGACCGGGCCGTCTCGCACCTGTCCTCCACGGCCATCGACGGGGGTACGGCCCACCCCGAGCTCGCGCTCATCGACGCGAACTGACCCAGCGGGCCGGGCATGCCGACGGGCGGCGAACGAGCGGACGAGCGGACGGACGAGAAGTGACGCGGGCATCCCTGGAGAAGAAGCCGCACGAGGTCGCGGCCATGTTCGACGACGTGGCGGCCAGGTACGACCTGACCAACGACGTGCTCTCGCTCGGCCAGACCCGGCTGTGGCGGCGGGCGGTCGCCGACGCCGTGGACGCCCGCCCGGGCGAGCGGGTGCTCGACCTCGCGGCCGGAACCGGCACCTCGTCGCTGCCGTTCGTGGAGGCCGGCGCGTTCACCGTGCCGTGCGACTTCTCGCTGGGCATGCTGCGCGAGGGGAAGCGGCGCCACTCCTGGATGCCGTTCACCGCAGGGGACGCGACCCGGCTCCCGTTCGCCGACGCCGTGTTCGACGCCGTGACCATCTCCTTCGGGCTGCGCAACGTCAGTGCCGTGGACACGGCCCTCACCGAACTGCTGCGGGTCACCAAGCCCGGCGGCCGGGTGCTGATCTGCGAGTTCAGCCACCCCACCTGGGCGCCGTTCCGCACCGTCTACACCGAGTACCTGATGCGCGCGCTGCCGCCGCTCGCCCGGCGCGTCAGCAGCAGCCCGGACGCGTACGTCTACCTCGCGGAGTCCATCCGCGCGTGGCCCGACCAGCCCGCGCTCGCGGCGCGCCTGCAGGACGCGGGCTGGGGCCGGGTGGCCTGGCGCAATCTGAGCGGCGGCATCGTCGCGCTGCACCGCGGGTTCCGCCCCGCCACCTGAGACGGCGCGCAGCGGGAGCACGCGGCGCGCTCGGCGACCGCCGCGCCCTCGCAGCCGGTGCCGGGTTGCGCTTGGATAAATCTCCTTCCGTCCAGGTGGGTTCGGCGGAACGATGGAACCGCCCCCCCCGTATCCGTCCGCGCACGCGCGGTGCCCACGGGTGCCGTTTCGTCCCGCCGAACCCACCGGAGCGCGCCATGCCGTCCCCTCCGCCGTCCCCGCAGCGCTGTCCGCAGTGCGGCACGGCCTCTCCCGCCGAGGCCCGCTTCTGCATGTCCTGCGGCGCCCCCACGGCACCGGCCACCCCGCCCGAGGCCCCGACGGTCCCGGGGGAGCCGGGATCGCCAGAGTCCGGGCGGCCCGCAGAGCCGGAAACTCCCGGTGGTCCGGCTGCTCCTGATGTGACGTCTGCTTCTGATGCGGCGTCTGCGTCGAGCAGCGCACCACTTTCTGAGTCCCCGTCTGAGTCGCGTGCTGCGCCCGCTGCTGACGTCTCGGCTGTCCCCGGCGCTCCGTCGGCTCCTGCGGCTCCGCCTGCCCCCGGGACCCTGCCCGCCCCCGGGACTCCGCCTGCCCCGGGGCCCGTGCCTACCCCCGGGACCACGCCTGCCCCGGGGGCTCCACCCACCCCACCCGACCCGTCGGGCTACATCCCGACCCGGACCTCCCTGCCAGCCCAGCCCGCGCCGCCGAGTGTGCCGCCGACAGCCACGCAGGCCGTGCCGCCGACCGCTCCGCCCGGCCCGCCGCCGTCCGCCGCGGCGGCCTGGGCGCCGCAGCCCCCGCAGCCGCCGCAGCCGCCGCCCCCGCCGGGCGCGCCCGGCGGACCGACGCCGCTCGGACTGTTCCTGGCGCGGACCGTCAAGGGCGACTGGGCCGCGGCGCTGCGGGTCGCCGCCTGGCCGCTGGGGCTGCTGCTGGTGGCCGCCTGCGCGCTCGGTCTCTGGTCCGACGACGACCTCGACGACCTCGACATCGGCTGGGGCACCCGGATGCGGGTCGCGCTGGCCGCACTGCTGCGGGGCATCGGCGGCGGGTTCGGACTCTCCTCCGACGGCACCGCCGACGTCGGGGGCGAACGCGTGGTCGGCGCCGTCGAGGTCTCCGGACTGCCGCTGCTGGCCACCGTGCTGTGGATCGGCGCGCTCGCCGTCGCGGCCCGTGTCACGAGCCGCCGGGCGATCCCGGCCGGGCCGTCGGCCGGGCTGGAGGCGGCGCTGCGGATCGGCGTGTTGTGCGGAGTCGGCGGACTGCTCCTGGGGCTGTACGCGGCCCCGTCGTACGAGGGCCTCGAACTGAACTCCGCGCCGGGGCTCACCCTGTTGTGGGCGTTTCTGCTCTCCACCCTGGTGGCGGCGCTCGTGCTGACCCGCGCCGGGACCGGCGCCGTGGCGGCCGCAGGCCCCGGAGTGCGCATCGTGGTGGGCGCGTTGCGGACGGCGGGGCTCGCGCTGGTGTGCGTGCTCGCGCTGGCCTCCGTCGTCATGCTCGTCGTCCTGCTCGCCTCCGCGGACGAGATCACCGCCGATGACGTGTGGGGACTGCTGGTCATGCTGCCCAACGTCGGCGCGCTCGGCCTCGCGCTGGCCTGGGGCGCGCCGCTCGACGTGCGGTGGGACTTCGGCAGTTGGAACAGGGGCCGCGAGTCGCTGGGATACGGAGAGCTGAGCGACCTCGCCGGCGGCTGGGCGGTGGTGGGTGCCCTGGCCGGCGGGCTGGCCTGCGCGCTGCTGCTGGGCACCCTGGTCGCCCGGCGCAGCGCCCGACGCGGCGAGCAGCTGCTGGCTGCCGGGTTCTTCGTGCTGGGCCTGCTGCTGGTCGTCGCGGTGGCCGGGATGGGCTTCGAGGCCCGCTTCCACCAGGCGTCCGGCACCGCGGGCGGCGGTGGCCTCGGCGACGGCGGCCTCGGTGGCGGCGGCCTCGGTGGCGGCGGCCTCGGTGGCGGCGGTCTCGGGGACGGTTACGGCAACGACTCCGCCGACGGCTTCGGCAACGACGTGGGCACCGGTGAGTCCGTCGCCTCCAGCGCCGAGGTCGGCGCAGGCATCGCCGAACTGCTGCTGTTCGCGCTGCTGTGGTCCTACGGCGGCGCGCTGCTGGTCCCGTTCCTGCGCGCCCGCTTCGGCCGCGGAGGCGGCCCGGGCGCCCACCACGCCCCGTACGGCGCCCCGTACGGCGCCCCGGCCGGAGCGCCGTGGCCGCCTCCGTACGCCGGCCCGCAGCAGGGCGCGCCGGTCGGCGGGTACCCCGCGGGCGACACCCTCGCCGGTCCCGTCCCGGGCGGCGGCGGTCCGGTCCCGCCGCCGCAGCGCCGCCGCGGCCTCACCTGGGCGGGCCTGGTCCTGGCGGCGTTCCTCGTCGTGGGCGCCGCGACCGGGGGCATCCTCCATCTGGCGGGCGGCGACGGGAAGGACGGCGACGGCACCGCGGCAGCCGAGAAGTCGGCGGCCGGGGAGAAGTCGTCCCCGTCCGCCTCGCCGCGCCCCGACGACGCCGGCAGCCCGGCGCCCGAACCCACCCCCTCGGCAAGCGCATCCGGCGCCGATGCCGTGGAAGGCGAAGAGGGCGGGGAGGGCGGAACTCCCGGTTCCCCGCAGAGCACCTCGCTGCCCGAGGGGTTCACCAGGGCCGACGATCCGGAGGGGTTCTCCGTCGGGGTGCGGGAGGGCTGGCAGCGTGCGGTGAAGGGCACCCAGGTCGACTACGAGGCACCGGGCAGCGACGACTACCTGCGCATCGGCGTCATCCGCAACACGGGCCAGACCTCGTACGAGAACTTCCGCACCCTGGAGAAGGGCGCCGCCAAGCGCGACGGCTACCGGCGGCTGGAGCTGACCGCGAACACCTTCCGGGGACGGCCCGGCGCCCGCTGGGAGTTCGTCTACACCTCCGACGACACGGGCCGCACCGTGCACGCCGTCGACCAGGCGTACGTGGCCGAGGACGGCACCGAGTACAGCATCTACGCCGAGAGCGGCTACGACACCTGGGATCCGGGCCGCGAGCAGGTCTTCAGCACCGCACTGCGCACCTGGGACGAGAACGGCGCCTGAGGTGCGGGCGGGGCCGCGGGTGGGACCGCGCCGAGGCGGCCCCGCCCGCGCCGCATAGACTGGCGCGGTCAGCCAACCAGCCAGCATGCGGGAGTCCTCGTGGCCGACCCCCAACCCCAGGCGCACTCCGAGTCCAAGGCGCGGTCCCGGCCGGAGGCGGCCGCCTCCGAGCGGTCCGCCGATGTGATCGTCGTCGGCGCCGGGCCCGCGGGCGCCACGACCGCCTACCACCTCGCCCGCAGCGGACTCGACGTGCTGCTGCTGGAGAAGACGGCGTTCCCCCGCGAGAAGGTGTGCGGTGACGGGCTCACCCCGCGTGCCACCAAGCAGCTCGTGGCCATGGGCATCGACATCTCCGAGGAGGCCGGCTGGCTGCGCAACAAGGGGCTCCGCATCATCGGCGGCGGCCACCGGCTGCAGCTTCCCTGGCCCGAGCTGGCCAGCTACCCGGACTACGGGCTGGTCCGCAGGCGGGACGACTTCGACGAGCAGCTCGCCCGGCAGGCGGAGAAGGCGGGCGCACGCCTGTACGAGCGCTGCAACGTCACCGAGCCGATCGTGGACGAGCGCACCGGGCACCTCACCGGTGTGCACGCCAAGCTGGGCGAGGAGAAGACGCCCGTCACCTTCCACGCGCCGATCGTGGTGGCGGCGGACGGCAACTCCACCCGGCTGTCGCTGAAGATGGGCCTGCACCGCCGTGAGGACCGGCCGATGGGCGTCGCCGTGCGGACCTACTTCACCTCGCCCCGGCACGACGACGACTATCTGGAGTCCTGGCTTGAGCTGTGGGACCGGCGGGGCGCCGAGGACCGGCTGCTGCCCGGCTACGGCTGGATCTTCGGCATGGGTGACGGCACCTCCAACGTCGGGCTCGGCGTGCTGAACACCTCCGCCGCGTTCAAGGAGCTGGACTGGCGCGAGGTCCTCAAGGCGTGGTGCGCCTCGATGCCCGAGGAGTGGGGCTACACCCCGGAGAACATGACGGGCCCGATCCGCGGCGCCGCCCTCCCCATGGCGTTCAACCGCCAGCCGCACTACACCCGCGGCCTGCTGCTGGTCGGGGACGCCGGCGGGCTGGTGAACCCGTTCAACGGGGAGGGCATCGCCTACGCCATGGAGTCCGGCGCGATCGCCGCCGAGACCATCGTGCAGGCCCACGCGCGGGCCACCCGGGCCCAGCGCGAGCTGGCCCTGCGGCGCTACCCGAAGGTCCTCAAGGACACCTACGGCGGCTATTACACGATGGGCCGCGCCTTCGTGAAGCTCATCGGCAACCCGAAGGTGATGAAGCTGGCCACCGAGCGCGGCCTCTCGCACCCCGTGCTGATGCGCTTCACCCTCAAGATGCTCGCCAACCTCACCGATCCCACCGGTGGCGACGCCATGGACCGCATCATCAACGGCCTGGCGAAGGTGACCCCGCGCGCCTGACCGGGCTTTCGACCCCTGTCCGCCCCTCCCGCACCGGGCGCGCCCCGACGAGGGCCGCCCGGTGCGGGTGCGTGTGTCGTACCTGAGGCGGAGGCGGCGATATCCGTACCCGGGCGGACGTGCGGACGGGGTCCCGCGCCGTACGGTCCCGGTGTGACTGAGACGAGGTACAAGACGTTCCAGGGCGGCCTGTACGCCCTGCATCGGGAATTGTTCGCCGGAGCTCTCGCGGCGCGGAGGCTGCCCCCGCTTCCCGTCGCCGGACCCGTCGCGGGCATGCTGTCCGAACGGGTGCGGAGCATGGTGAGCCGGCTGCCGCAGCTGGCGATCGGTGCTTCCGCGGCTGTACTGGTCTGGTTGAACTGGTCACTGTGCTGGGACCCGTACGACTACGCCCAGCGGGACACGCTGCGCGGTGTACTGCTGATGCTGGCGACAGCCGGACCCCTGGTGCTGACCCTGTTCCGGCCGATCGCGGCCTGGTGGCTGTCGCTGGGGGGAATCGTCGTGGTGACGGTCCCCCGACTGGTCACCGACCCGCTGCCGTTTCCGGAGCCGGTGTTCATCTCACATCTGACCGTGATGGTACTGGTCGCCCTGCGCAGCCATCCGGTGGTCGCGGCCGTGCTGTGGCTGTGCACCGTCGCCGTGGGAGCGGCATCGGCGGCGCTTGCCCATGACCTTGAGCGGAGCAACCTCGCCGCGTTCTCGCTCTGGGCGGCTCTCGTGCTGATCGGCGCGGTCTTCGCACGAGCCTGGTACGACATGCGTGCCCGGGCCGCGGCCAGTCACGACGCCTCCCTCGCCGAGAGATCGAAGCGCACCGTGCTGGAGGAGCGCACCACCATCGCCCGTGAGCTGCACGACGTGGTCGCCCACCACATGTCCGTCGTCGCCATCCAGGCGGAGGCGGCGCCCTACCGTGTGGAGAGCATCCCGCCCGAGCTGGCCGCCTCCCTCGCCACCATCCGCGAGAACGCGGTCGCGGCACTCGCCGAGCTGCGCCGGGTGCTCGGGGTCATCCGAGTGTCGGACTGCGGGGCTTCCGGCGCGCCGGAAGCCCCGCAGCCCACCCTGGGGGAGCTAGCCTCGCGCTTTCACCACGGTGGCTGTCCGATGCTTGGCCGAAAAAGCGAGAAGTGCCCCTGACCTGCAACGATGGGACTTGTCTAGGGTCCTGTTGGCTGCAAGGAAAGAAGCACTTCTCAGGTGAAGAAGCGTATCGGGTCGTACCCGCGTGTCCGCGTCGAGGGCTATGGTCATGCGGTGGTGTCCCAGGCCGGGGCTGTGCTGCTGGTCGAGACCGTCCGCAAGGCCGGGCTGGATCAGGCGATGTCGAGGACGCTGGCGCCGTGGCGGAAGCAGCGTGCGGTGCACGATCCGGGCAAGATCCTGCTGGACGTGGTTCTGGCGGTCGCGCTGCGGGGACTGCCTCGCGGACGTCGCGATGCTGCGGGCCGAGCCGGACGTCTTCGGCCCTGTGGCCTCCGATCCGACGGTCTCCCGCCTCATCGACACTCTTGCCGAGGCTGGGCCGAAGGCTCTCTCCGCGATACGGACCGCGCGGGCCGCAGCACGCGAGCACGTCTGGAACGTGGCAAAGCATGCGGCCCCGGACGCCTCAGGGGAGGTGATCGTGGACCTGGACGGGGTGCTCGTGCTGGCCCACTCCGAGAAGCAGGACGCCACCGCGACCTGGAAGAAGACTTTCGGACACCACCCGCTGATGGGGTTCGTCGATCACGGAAGCGGCGGGAGCGGGGAACCGGTGGCCGGCCTGCTCAGGCCCGGCAACGCGGGCAGCAACACCGCCGCCGACCACATCACCACGGCCCAACTCGCCCTGGCGCAACTGCCGAAGAAGTACCGGCGCGGACGCCGGACGCTGATTCGTACCGACTCCTGGGGCGGAACACATGAGTTCACGGCCTGGCTCGCCCAGCGCGGACGGTGGCTGTCGTACTCGGTCGGCATGATCATCACCGAGCAGATTCACCAAGCCGTACTCAAGGTCCCCGCCACCGCCTGGACAGCAGCGATCGAGCCCGGCGGCGAGATCCGGGACGGGGCATGGGTCGCCGAGATCACCGGCGACTGCCTGAAGGGCTGGCCGAAGGGAATGCGGCTGATCGTCCGCAAGGAACGGTCCCACCCTGGCGCCCAGTTGCGGATCACCGACGCTGACGGACTGCGGCTGACCTGCTTCGCCACCAACACCAGCGACATGGCGATTGCGGCGCTGGAGCTGCGGCACCGTCAGCGGGCCCGAGCCGAGGACCGCATCCGGGCCGCACGGGCGACCGGCCTGCGCAACCTGCCCCTGCACGACACCGCACAGAACCAGATCTGGCTGGAGATCGTCCAGCTCGCCCTGGACCTGCTGGCCTGGATGCCCATGCTCGCCCTGACCGGCAAAACCCGCAGGTGGGAACCCCGCCGTCTCCGGCTCCGGCTTTTCTCCGCCGCCGCCCAGATCATCACCACCGCCCGCCGCCGGCACCTGAGATTCGCACGCCACTGGCCCTGGACCGACGTGATCACCGACGCCCTGGCGCGGTTCGAAACTCTCCCGAACCCCGGCTGACCAGCGCGTTCCCGTCCCTGCAACCAGCACCACCCCGACCGGAGCCGTGGAACCCGGCGCCCACCCGACGCGACAGCCGGGCCATCAGCGTGCCCACCACCGACCCCGAACAACCGAAACGGCCCGCCGAAGAAACCGACGGACCGTCACGAAAGATCGAGGCTAATGACCGGTCATTTTGGAGCCCGAGTTGGGCCGTTGGCATCTGGTTGCTCTACGCGGTTGTATCCTTACAGGTCGCTCTGCGGGCGTCCAGAACTTCATGCAACACGGACAAAGCTGGGGGGATAATGAGTGCTTTTGATGACGAGTGGACTGGTCTCAAGAGGGATGTCGAGGCCAGGATGCAGTTGGCCGGAGCGGGAGATGGAGGAAAGGGTTCCGTTGGTGGCCTGAAGTCCTCCCGGAAAGCGTGGACCAGTGCCGGCGAAGGGGTCGGCAAGCTCCGAAGTGGGATCCGGAAAGCGATGAAGGAGTTTGAGGCCGGGCAGAGAGGAACGGGGTCGCACGGTGCGATCGGTGGTCTGGAATGTGCGTCGGCACAGCGCGAACTCCATGCTTCGTGGCAGGTGTATGTCGAAGCGGTGAGTCGTAGATGCGGCGAGCTCGGTGGAAAGCTGGAGAAAGCAGGAAACAATCAATACAAGAGCGACGCGGAAGCAGAAGAGGCTTTCCGGGAGATGCGCACGAAAGTGGAACCACCGGACGACGAGACCTCCAAAAGCCATAGTGAGCAGCGCAACGGGCGGTGAGTCTGGTGGTCGATGTCGCAACGATGCGTGAACTGGATACCGAACAGATTGCGCAGGCGGCCGACGGGTACCATGCGATTGGGAAAATGGCAGATGAGGCCAAGGAGCGCGTTACCGAGCAGATCGTTGGAGCCATGGGGAAGTCCCTCGATGGCGAGGCTGCCCAAACCGCCATCAAGGAACTCCGAGGACTCGGAAGCAACTTCCATTACGTGCAGGCCGAGTGTGGAATCATATGTGCCGCTCTCAACGCGTTGACGGCTGAACTACGGGCTGCCAAGAAGAAGTTCGATACAGCCGAGGAAGATGCGCGTTCTGCCCACTTCACCGTGAACTCCGACGGCTCCGTAACGTACCCTCCGGGAGGGGACGAGGTTGACGGAAAGAGACCCGAAGGAGGTACAACAAGGGGAACAGCAAAAGGGCACTCCACAGGGAAGCCTATCGATCCGGCGGCTGATGCCAACAAGCTCGCGGACTCCATCGAACGGCAGACAGCCAATGCGAATCCCAACCCGAACCATGGAAAAGCAGTTGATATTGCTAATCGCATCGCAGAGTCGCTGAAAGAAGCCACTGAAGCGGACGACAAGTGGGCTCCGAAGCTGCGCGCCCTCAAAGCTGATGACGATCTTCATGTCTCCCGTAAGGACTGGGGCGACGTCAAGAATGACATGCGTCGTATCCGCAAAGGGGCAGCAGATTACCTGAAGCTCCCCGGGAAGGGGTCACCTGAAGAGAACGCCGCGTGGTGGAAGAAGCTGTCCAAAGAAGAGCGCGACGACTACATCGCCCTCCACCCCGCAGCCATCGGTGCGATGGAGGGCCTGCCTGCCGAAGCCAGGGACGAGGCCAATCGGACGGTGCTGGCCGAGGCAAAGGCCCAGTACTCCCTGCAGAGATCCGCTCTTCCACCTGAGCCGGAGAAGTATGTATGGGAGGACCACGGGAACAACCAGGCACTGGTCGTGTCGGACAGCTGGAAGAAGTGGCACGAAAGGCGTGACCAGTTGGACGGCTCCCTCAAAGGTATGCGGGCCATTGAGGCGCGTTTCGAAGCCACTGGGAGAGATGGCTTGCCGCCAGCCTACCTTCTCGGGTTCAGCGCCGAAGGTAAAGGTCGCGCGATCATCGCCAACGGCAATCCGGACACTGCTGACCATACAGCGGTTTATGTGCCGGGGACGACATCGAAGCTGGAATCGATCGATGGGGACATCAAGAGAATGACCGGGCTGTGGCGGGCGAGTCAGGCGGAGGCCCCTGGAAAGGATATATCAACTATTACCTGGCTCGGCTATGATGCACCGCAGACCATTGTTCCCGAAGCTACTCAAAAGGGCTGGGCCGAAGATGGTGCGCCGGAGCTCAATCGCTATCTCGATGGTCTTGAAACCGCTCAAGGGGGTGCGGAGGCCAGCCACACGACTGTAGTGGGCCATAGTTATGGCAGCACTGTTGTCGGGCAGGCGTCCAAGACGGGAGATCTGGCAGCTGACGACATCGTTGCGGTTGGCAGTCCGGGCATGCTCGTGCCGAATGCAGGCGATCTTGATACGGGGAAGGAGCATGTCTGGTCCGAAGCTGTTGGCGCAGATCAGGGGGTCAAAGGTTTCGACTATGTTCCGGCCGGCGGAAAATTCGCCGGACTGGGCGGCTGGGAGTGGAAGGTGGATACCCGGAATGGAGTGCCGATCGGTGCTGAGTATGGGCAGAATGTTCCCAGCGATGAAGCATTCGGCGCTAAACGCATGAAGGTCGACACGTCAACGCACAGCGGCTATTGGGACACGGGCCCCCAAGGTATGCCGTCCCAGAGCCTGATCAATCAGGCTAGGGTTGTGGTTGGAAAGTATGATGATGTTGAAGTCGATTAGAGGGCTGGCGCTGCTGGCAGTGCCATTGATTATCGCGGGTACAGGGTGTTCCGGAATGGGAGATGGCGACGAGCCTTCGGTGCGAGATGTCGATGACGTGCGAGCTGACGCAAAGAAGCTTTCCAGTCAGGTGCTCGACGTCATCGATCTTCGAGGGAAGACTACAGAGAGCGGACCAGGTGTTGGCGTGTGCGGGGATCGGGACTCCTCCAAGTACTTCACTGTTGGTCATCCGTGGAGCGTCTACGGGGTTCCCGTGGCTGACATGAAAGAAGCCATGAAGCGACTCAAAGAAGAACTCCCTAAGCAGGGTTGGAAAATCACGAAATATGGACCGAATGGCAGTCCCGCTAAGAATCTGACATTGAAGGCCGATTACCCGAAGATGAAGTTCTCCGTGCAGATCGAACTCTTGGAGGAGCCGAAGGAGAGCGAGGACCCGTCGATGATCCATGTCAGTCTCGGGTCCTCCTGTTTCAAGGTTCCCGATGGGCAGGATGTAACAGGTGAATACTGAGCTTTTCCAAACCTCACGTTGAGGCCGTACCTGTTCACCGGCCGATCGCACAGCGCGTCCGGTCCTGCTTCCGCGTCCGCCCGGCTCATCGATCACCACACGCTGGATCTTGGCCCACACCCGAGCTTTCGACCGCTCGGCGAACCTGCGGTGCACCTTCGGGCCGGAAGGCGCAAACGAGGAGGATAGCTGCCGCCAGGCAAGGTGGCCGCGTACCACTCGCTGGAACGCCTTCCAGGAATCGTCCGGCACCACGCGCCCCGCAATCCCCACAGCGCGGCTAACCGGCTGCCTGTCAGCCCCAGTGAGACGACCTCCAAGGGGAGAACGTTGCGTCCCCTGCGTCGCCCAGGCTTCGAAACTCCTCGCGAGCTGCCAGGACAGAGGTGACGTAGACGCAGACCGGCAGCGGCTGCGTCATCGTGTGCCATCCGCGTCACCTCATGACGCAGCCGATGACACACCGGGGACGCACGCGGATCCCTGCGTCACCCCACACCGCAGTCAGCCGCGTGAATGACGCAGATGACGCGGTGACGCAGAAGTCCGCACCTGGGACACACAGCCCACCCTGGGCGGAGGAGGCACACCCTCCTGCCTCTCGGAGTGCGCGTGCTCCACGAGTTACTGAGGTTGAACTGGTGGAGTCGTATGGTGACGGGCTGTCGCTTCCTGCGGTATGACCATGGCATGCGGTATCCACAGGGAGGCGGGCTGA
>NZ_JBIAFT010000021.1:0-53332 GCF_042869455.1 Streptomyces sp. NPDC007025
CCACCCCCCGGGCCATGCGTTCGACAGGGGGACACAGTCATGCCAGCTCCAGAGGCCGGGAGCCCCGTTGCGGGGCCACGAAAAAGGTAATGGGGATTATGCCGCTGAGCTATCAAGATGTGGTGGGTGCCGACCTCTCGTCTCTGGAGGATGTGGCAGAGGCGTGGCACAGCATGGGGAAGCGCTTCGGTGAGCTGAAGGGCAACTACACGAAGCACGTGCCCAGCGCGCTGGGCAACGGCAATTGGCAGGGGGAGGCGTTCGGTGCGCACCAGAAGGCAGCCCAGGGCACAGCTTTCGAGTTTGCCGCCGCCAAGACAGAAGCCCTTGCTGTGGCTGAGCTCCTTCGGAAGGCACACACCGAGCTGCACCGGCTGAGGAAGGCCGTGAAGGACCTCGTCGGGGATGCTGAGGACCAAGGGTTCAAGATCAGTAGCTCGGGTGTTGCTACCTATGTCGGCTCCGACAAGCACGAGAAGCAGGCCCTCCGCAATGACCCCGACCACGCTGCGGCTCAGGCGAAGGCGGCGCAGACATGGACCGACAAAATCACCAAGGCTGTTGAAGCCGTCGACGAAGCCGATCAGAAGGCAAAGCGGGCGCTGACGCGTGCGGTGAGCGACACCTCACCGGACGGCATTGGCATCGCGGGATTCAATGCGCACGCCGAGGGCGATCTGGACAAGGCTGGCGCGCCGGAAAACACCCCTCATACCAAGACCGACGGATGGACTGCCAAGGGGAATTTCAAAGCCAACGGGCCCGCCGCCGGCGGTTCCCTCCTCGGTCCCGGCTACGGTCGGCAGGGTATGGCCAAGGGGTATGTCGATGCCTTCCACGTGACGGGGCAAGGGTCCGTCAGCAAGGGGGACATGAAGCTCTCTGGGATCGCCGATGCCTACGGTGGCATCAGGGGTACGGCGAGCGGCGGGTTCACCGAGCAAGGCCTTGATGGGACCGCCGAAGGGTCCGCCGGGTTGCGGGCACTGGCTGAGGGACGCGTCGAGTCCGACATCGCCGGTGCCTACGGACGAGGTACCGGCTTCGCCGGGGGAGAGGTGGGAGTGAACGTCAATGTGGGTCCGGACGGCTTCAGTTCAGGAGGGAAGGCGTTCGCTGGGGCTAAAGCCACCGCTGCCGGTGGTGCGGAAGCTGGAGGGATCAGCATTGGTGGCACTGCGGAGGCGTGGGCCGGGCCAGGGCTGGAAGGGAACTTCATCTTCGGAGAGAAGGACGGCGACGGGAAGTTCCACATAGGCGTCACAGGTGGGGCCTCCCCCATCATCGGAGGCAAAGCGGGAGGGGAACTGGTCATCGACCCGGGCAAGGTGGCCGACACTGCGGGTGATGCAGCGGACGCAGTGGGAGAGGCGGCGGGAGCCGTGAAGGACACCGCCGCTGACCTCTTCTAGTACCAGCCCCCCAACTCTTTTGAGAACGGAGACTTCCAGATGGCCGCGACTCTGCCGGTGCCCATCACGTTCAAGCTGCCGGATGGGTGGCGCTCGGCTCACCCGGACAGCGTTGGAGCCCCTGGTGTCTCGTTCGTCGCCGTGGATTCGCAGTCCGATGCCAACTTCACGGCCAATATTTCCATCGCTGGGGAGCTTCGACCGGACGAGGTCTCGCTGTCGGTGATCGCTGACGAATCGGTACACCGCATGCGTGCCGTAGCTGAGTCGGTCGAGGTGGCAGATCGCAGAGAGGTCGGGTCAGCCGATGCGCCCGGTTTGACACAGACGATGCGTTTCTCTGCTGTGGCTGCAGGTACCCGACGCGACCTCGTCCAGTCACAGGTCTATCTGTCTTTGCGGGGCGCCGACGACCCTGACGAGCGGGCAGTTCTCCAGCTGACGCTTACCGCGACCGCTTCTCAGCACGAGTCCGTTGTCCAGGACTTCCAGGACTTCGTGCGTAGTGTGCGCCCGGAGACCGAGGGCACCACCTCGTAGGAGCCGTTGTTCCCGGACGGGCTCCGTTGCTGCACAGCACGGCACTCAATAGGTTGGTCCGATGGGTCTTTTCGACAAGCTGAACGGCACGAAGCATCCCTGCGGGGATGTTCCTCCTCAGCCCGCTGAGGATGTGAAGAGCGTGCTGCTCGGCCTCAACGGGCCGGACGTGCCCTATGTGGTGCGCTATGGCGCCGATGAGGGCGCCCATTTGGTGGCTGAGTGGCGGCTGATGGAGCCGGCCTGGCAGTCGTTCTTCGCCAGCACCCAGATGAGCCGCCGTATCCGGATCCGAATGCGTCTGTATCCAGGGAACCACGAGGTCCGCGCTCTCGAGGAGCAGTGGAAGATCCAGTGGGTCGAAGGCGTGCCGGTCTCGACGGAATACGGGCGTGGGCCTGTGAACCAGAAGTCGGTCCGGTGGACGATCGGACGCAAGGAAGGGGGCAGAGGGCTTGAGGTGACGGAGACGTTCCGCTTCGATAGCGCGGAACTTAAGGAACCTCTCCGAAACACGGTACTCAAGGCTGGCTGGACCTGGCGCGGAGTGTCGCTCGGCAAACTGTGAGGGAAGCTGCGCATCAGGCGGCGGTGAGCTGCGCGCAGCAGATTCCGCAGCGGACGCGGGGCTGCTCCCGGGTGGGTGCTTACCGGGTAAGCACCCACCCGGGAGCAGCCACCCACGCCACTGGGACGGAGATGGGGCGAACTGGGACGGCTCACCGCTCGGTGGTGGTCCCCTGACGGGCCCAGTGCCAGCTGTCGAGCACGTAGCCGTCCAGGACGGTGACGGGCCGCCATGCGCGCTGCGCCCATTCGTCCTCGACAAGGACGGTGGCGCCGCGGCGCTGGGCCACATACAGCTCGGCAGCGAGCAGGCCGTCACGTTCCTGGCTGGGTTCGTCGTGGGGGATCCAGGTCTGGCCGGGGTCGGCCAGCGTCCAGGGGTCGCCTGCGAGGACAGCGGTGCACACCATGTCCACGGCACGGGCCTCGGGGATGCAGTCGGCGGTGACCAGCTGCTGCACGCGTTCCCGGATGTACTGCCCAGCACGGTGGGGGCCGATGATGAGGTCGAGCGGCAGAGCGTTCATGGGGTGGCTCCAGGGGGTCAGGCCGCTGGGGTGTCGCTGCCGGGGTTGGCGCACCGGGGGCAGGTGCCCAGGGTGCGCAGGGGGAGGCAGTAGGGGGAGCGGACGCGGCAGTCGGGGCAGGTCTGGCGGGCGGCCATGGCCCGCTCCAGTGCTGCGGCGCGGGCGGTGTCATCGGCCGGACCGGCAGGGCGGTGGCGATGTCGTAGAGGTAGGCGGCGCGTTGTCCGTTGCGGCACAGGATCTGTGCCACCGGGTCGCGGCCTCCGGGCCGTAGTCCGCGGGCGCGGAGCTGGCGGCGGGTGGCCAGGGCGGGCGGTGCCTGGCGCCATGGGTAGGTGGGCATGCCGCCGTGGTCTTCGCCCGCAGGGTCGTAGTCACGCTCCCGCACGGTCAGGCCCGGCGGGAGTGGCTGCGGCGTGTGTGCACGGCCTGTGCCAGCTCCTGCCGGTTGCGGTCCTGCTCGGCAGGGCTGAGCGACTGGCAGCCGGTGGACTGCGGGCTCTTGCCCCACGCGGAACAGGCCGGGGGTTCGGGGTAGGCGGCCGCCTGGGCCGGGTCGTTGGTGCGGGGCCGGGTGGAGGTCATACTGGTCCTCCCTCTCGTCTCGTACGGGATGGGTGGACCCCGGGGCGGGCGAACTGGACTGGACACCCTTGGGTGCCCGCCCCGGGGGGCGCGTTCCGTCGGCGTGGGGCCGGTTCAGAAGCCGATGTAGGTGGCGGGGACGGCCTGCGGGTCATCGGCGATGGTGGCGTCCCACAGGTAGTCGGGGTCCTCGGCCTCGGCGCGCAGCCACGTGGTCAGCACCGTGAGCTCCTCGACGGGGCACTGGAAGTCGGCCCAGTAGTCACGTGTGTTGGCGCGGCATGCTTCGCGGTGGAAGCGGTTGAGTGCTGCCCAGGCCCGGCGGAGGTCGTGTGTGAGGAGCCACTCGCCGTCCTCGCCGAGGACGAGGGGCACTCCGTAGTAGCTGTCGGCGTACAGGTCCCGGCTGACGGTCGGGTTCGGCATCACGCGGACTCCTTCGTGGCGGCCGGGAGCGGCCCGGCGGTGGGGAACTCGTTCCAGGTGCGGCCGTCCAGGTCGCGGCCGGCGGACTTCTTGCCGACGCGGCGCATCTCCCAGCGGTGGCCCAGGTCATCGATCGGGTGGCCGACGAGAACGTTGCGCGGGTCGATGGGGCTTCCGATGACCATCCAGCCGGTGGGCTGATAGGCGCCCCACTGCTTGAACAGGAACGGCACCTCGGCCGCCGTGCACTCGTCCCGAAGGGAGCGGGCCCAGTCAGGGCTCATGGGCCGGGCGCCGGGGCCGGATTCGCCACCGGCAATCACCCAGTCGATACCGTGGAACTTGCGGCAGCAGCCGCCGGCGTGGACGAAAGAGGTGGTGAGGCCGTGACCGCGCTCGCTGCCCATCGCCCGCACCGCGCGCTTGAGGTCGATCGGCCCGAGAAGCGGCTCACAGGACAGGAAGCGGACGGCGGCCGGGGTGTCCAGCAGCGCGGGCACCCGGAGGTCGGCACGCTTCTGGTCCTCGACGCTCACCCCGAGCCACACGCTCGGCACCGGCCACGGGCTCGGCGAGTTCCAGTGGGCCACACGCTGGCGCACGTCGTTGCGCACGAGCCTGGCAAGCGGAGCAGACTCGTCGGCCGAGAGCCGCTCCATCTCGCCCCAGACGGCGTCCACGAACGATTGGGAGCCCAGCAGGGACCGCATGCGGCCGTGCCGCTTGGTGAGGACCTGATAGGTGTGGTGCGGGGTCAGCGCCATCACCGCCCACACGCGGGCGATGTACTCGTCGGGCACGTCTTGGTGGAACAGGTCCGACATGGAGTTCACGAAGATCCGCCGCGGCTTGCGCCAGCGCAGCGGCGCCGTCAGCGCGCCCGGACGCAGCGTCAGGTCGAAGCCAGTCTCGAAGTGATGGCCGGCGGTGCCGCGCCACCGCTCGGCGAACGTCTCGGCGTAGCAGCGGTCGCAGCCGGGCGACACCTTCGTGCAGCCAGTCACGGGATTCCACGTCGCGTCACACCATTCGATGCTGGACTGCTGCGCCATCACGCCACCCCCGCCTTCGCGTCGGGGTCGACGTCGGGGTGGGTGAACCGCACCGGCTTGCCCAACTCACGGGCGTAGTCGATCTCGGCGCGGGTGGAGTCACCGATGTAGTCGCCGACGACGAGAATTTCGTCCGCGAGGCGGATCTTCGCACGGTGGAGACGGTCGAGCCGGGCCTTGCTCTCCTCCGCCCGGCCCTCTTCGGGCCAGAGCGGGTGTGACTGCTTCATGTCGCAGCCAGGCTTGACGACGATACGGCCAGCGAAGGTAAGGGCCAGGTCCGCTTCGCCCATCTCCGGCATGAAGCGTGTGGAGCCGCAGATGCACACGATCGTCGGGATGCCGAGCCGTTCCTTGGCGTCGGTCAGCTCCTCCTCCGGCGTCGGGGATTCGCGGTAGGTCATGTCGCTGCTGGTGGTGCTGCTCATCAGGGGCCTCCGGGTGCGGGTCGCGGCTGCAGGTCGGGCAGTTGCTGGAGCACCTGGGCGGTCAGCTCTGCGGTGGGCTTCCAAGGGCCGAGATGTCCGCGGGCGGGGATCGGCAGGGCGAGCTGATGGACGTCGGCCAACTCCAGGTGCCAGCGGCCGGGTTCCGACCACGGCCCGCAGGGCGGTGCGCCGTCGGGGTCCTGGTGGCAGCCGGTCAGCCGGGCGACCCCGATCACCGCGCCGGTCGGCAGGTCGCAGCCGCGGATCGTGCGGGCGACCAGTGGCAGGCGCAGGGCGGCCCGGTCGGTCTGCTGACTCGCGTGCAGCAGGACCCAGCCACGCCAGGACCAGGGTTTGGGCCTGTTCTCGACCGTCTTGGCCCCGAGAGCGATGGCGGTGGCCCATGGCTGCCGGATGCTGATCCCGCGAATCCAGTCACCCGCCACAGCGGTGAGGGACATGAACTGCTCCTTGTCCGATGTGAGGCGCCGGGCCGCCGCTGTAGCGGCCCGGCGGGTGCAGATGCCTGTGCTCATCCGGCGGCGGCCAGGATCACGGCCGCCAGGAGGAGAACGAGGGCGGTCAGGAGCACATCGACCGCGGCGGCCAGGCGCCGGTACTTGGCGACCGCGATGACGGACAGGGCCCGGATCTGCCGCACACGGTGGTCCTCGCGCAGCTTGGTGTGCAGCGCGTCTTCGTCCAGCTCGGCCCAGCAGGGGAAGCCCTCACGCACGGTCCGGTGGCGGCCTCCGAGGTTGGGCCGCACGACCAGGAGCAGCAGCACGGCGGCCGCGGCGAGCGCGAGCCCGGCCGCGGCACCGGCGAGTTGGGCCGGGAGTGGGTGGCCGGAGTCGGTGAGGGTGGCGAGTCCGGCGAGGGCTGCTCCGTCGAAGGCCAGTAAGAGGGAGGCTTTGGTGTCGGTGCGGGCCAGTTCGGTGGTGACGTTGGCACACGCCGCGTCCACGGCCTTGTCCTGTGCTGCGGGGTCCTGTGTTGCGGACTCGGTGAGGTTCATGGTCGACGTTCCCTTTCGACGGGGGATGGTTGTTCTGGTCTGCCGCTCCGGGCAGCGGCTCGGGGCGGTGGTGATTCAGTGGCGGGCGGCCTGGTCGGTGTCGTCGGGGCCGCCGTGGAGGGTGCACGCGGTGTCGGGGTGCGGCCGGTCGCTGGTGTGCGCGATCAGCAGGTCAGTGACCGAATGCACGGCCTGCCAGGCGGGCGCGTCGCAGTCGTCGTCGTACGAGCAGCGCACGAGCAGGGCGAAGCCGAACTTGGATTTGGCGGAGTGGGCTGTCGAAGATCTCAGCCAGTGGGCCGCTTGGGTCGCTCTCTGCCCGATCAGCGAAGCCGAGTGCTCGACAGCGAAGGCTGACCGTCAACTCGAGGCCCGGATGGATCAACGCACCCGTGAACGTCTTCCTGCGCTGCCCACGCTGGTGAAGACAGCTGCCCGCCTTCTGAAGGAGGCCAAACTTCGGCTCGATGCGCTCAACGCGGCACCGCTCAGCTCGACCTTCACCGTGCAGGGGCGAGACGTTCACCGTTCCGCGTTCCAGCAAGCGCGCTGACGGGCGCCCGATCCATGCCTGGGACAGCACGGGCCGCCGACGCTCGTTCGCGGGCGAGGAGCGGAGCGCGTTCTGGGCGTGGGCTGCGATCGAGGTCTTGCGGCACACCGGCATCCGCATCGAGGAACTCCTCGAGCTGGGGCACCACAGCATCATCAGCTGCGAGCTGCCCACCACCGGCCAGGTCGTCCCCCTCTTGCAGATCACCCCTTCGAATACGGACCGGGAACGGCTTGTCCTGGTCTTACCGGAACTGGCCGACGTCCTGAGCACCGTTGTCTCCCGGGTCCGCGGCCCTGACGGTCGCGTTCCCCTGGTTCGAAGCTACGACCACTACGAACGCGTCTGGAACCCGCCGATGCCGCTGTTGCTTCAAGATCGCGCCAGTGGCTCTCCCCGTCCGCTGTCTGCAGCGACGGTCCGCCAGGGGACTCGACGTGACCCTGATGGCATCCGGTCTGGTGGACAGCGCGGGCGGCCCTCTCATCTTCCAGCCCCACGACTTCCGTCGAACCTTCATCACGGACTCCATCCTCAACGGCCTGCCGCCCCACATCGCCCAGGTCATCACTGGGCATGATCACATCGGGACCACGATGGGATACGCCGCGATCTATCCGACGGACGCCATCGAGGCGCATCGAGCGTTCATCTCACGGCGCCGGGCCCTGCGTCCTGTCGAGGAGTACCGCACCGTCACCCCGGAGGAATGGGACGACTTCCTCGGCCATTTCGAGCGCCGCAAGCTGGCCCTGGGCGACTGCGGCCGCGTATACGGAACCGCCTTTGCTCATGGGCACGCCTGTGTCCGTTGTCTCGTCCTCATCGTTCATGCGACGGAGCGTCCCCGGCTCGTTGAGATCCGCGACAACCTCCTCGTACGCATCCTGGAGGCCGAACGCGAGGGTTGGTTAGGAGAGATCGAAGGCTTGCAGAGCAGCCTGGGGCCACGCTGACGAGAAGCTCGCCCAACTCGACGTGCAGACCTTCCGGCAGAAGCAGTCCGTTGACCTGGGCATTCCTTCCTTCCGGGAGATCGTTGCTCGCACCACTTTGGTAGCCACCCCGCCGGGGCCTTCGTGACCTGGACGGTTGTCACCTCCGGCGAGGCTTCGTGGACGTCGGTACAGACCTCGGTGCTTGGACGAGCTTCATCCACGTGGATGATCTACGAGCCGAACCACGGACCAAGCTCTACGGGCGGCGGGCCAGCAGAACACCCGCGTCGTTCGCCGCCGCTCTCCGGCCCCATTCGGCTCCTTCCCCGCAGGACTGATCGTCCTGTCACCTGACCTCAGGGCGCCTCCGTAGTTCGGAGAAGCCCAGGGTCACTCAAGGGCTCACCTTGCGGGCACTTTGCGTGCCAACGTAGGGCGGCAACTGGTTCACTTCCCTTGTGATTATTCTCGCGGCTGGAGATTTCTACGAGTCTGGCACTTTTTGGGCTGCAATTGGCGTATTTGTGGCACTTTTGGTTGGTTTGGGGGCTATGTGGGCAACACTCAGGGCGAGCACGCCGCGTCGTCGTCGACTGCTATATGCAATGAGCGACACATCCTTGCTGCAGGAGCAGGCCAACGGGAGGATTGAGGTTCGTCATACCGGAAATCTGCTCACAGATCCGCGATTGATTCAAGTTCGCCTTACAAACGTGAGTCGCCTAGACGTCTCCAGCGCATCATTCGATCGAAATGAACCAATCAAAATAAAGGTTGGGCGCCCGATCCTTGAATTGCTCAGCGTTGAGACGAGGCCCCATGGTGCTGCAGCCCCGCCTGTGACAGTTCAAGGCGATGAACTACACGTAGGCCCGGGGAGGCTCGGGCGGCGAGAGTCCGTCACGTTCTTCGTGCTCGTAGAGGGTGCCCCCAGTTACACGCACTGGCACGCCCTCATTGACGTTGGGTTCGACGAGGAGCCCGAGATTTCTATTTCAACAAGAGAGTTGAAGCATACGATACTGCGCGTTTTCCTGTCGGTAGTGGTCCTGCTTGCACTACTGCTGTCCATCCTGGGCAGGAGTAAATGAACCGCCGATAGTAGCGGATTAGGTCAGGCCTACACGTGTCTGCGGCGCAGTTCGGCAGTTCGGAGAAGGCAGGAGCCGAGGGTCTTGAGCGGGAGGCAATGCACGTAGCATCGGCGGCAGAGGGGGGGCAGGTCTGGCGCGCGGCCATCGCCTTGTCGAGCGCGGCTTCCTTCGCGAGGGTCATCGGGCGCTTCGGCTGCGCCAGGTCGATCCGGTACAGCCACGCGAAGCGCTTGCCGTCCCGGCATTCGATCCGGGCGACGGGTTCCTGGCCGCCGGGGCGCAGTCCCATCTCCCGCAGCTGGCGGCGGGTGGCGAGGTTGTTGCGCCCGGCCTGTTTCCACCGGAAGACCGGCACGGAGCCGTCGCCGAGGTCGTATGGGTCGACGTCGACCAGGTCCTGGTCCTGGTCGGCCATCACCTGTTCCGGCCGCCGGGGAGCCGGTGCTGGGGGAGTGGACCGCAGGGTCCGGGGTGCTGCGGGCGGGGCCGGCCGTTTCGGCGGGGCGGGGCGGTGGATGAGCACGAGCGGTCTCCTGCAGTTGTCGCGTGGACAGCGCCGCGGGCCCCGCCGACGTTGTGCTGGTGTCGGCGGGGCGCGCAGGGGCGGGGCGGAGTTCAGAACGGTGGGAGGACGTGGTGCCGTCGGGCCGCGGCACTGCTCAGGCGGGATCACCCACTCGGTGAGCACTCATGTCGAGGACACGTTGGCGATGCGGTGCACGCCAGTCCGGTTGGTCTGCCCGTGTCACCGGAGCCGCGCCCGGCGGAGCGGGGAGCGGGGCCGGTGACCAGGCAGAGCGACCGCACCAAGGAGCCCGCCCCCGGTCAGGGTGCGGGCTTCGGCTGTCGGAGTGTTCTGGGCTACGTAGAGATCAGAACAGGCGTGAGTAGTGCTGCTTGAGCTTCTTCCCGGTCTTGGTGTCGACGGCTGTGCGGTCCGAGCGGAACTCGACTGTGCGGTGCCGGACTTGATGGCCTCGCAGCGGTCCTCTGGCTGCCAGCTCCATCCGGACCGGGTGGTAGCGGTCCTTGATGGGGACGGTCATCTCCAAGGTGATCGGCATAGGGATTCCCGGCTCGCGGGGCTGGGGTTCTTCCTTTGCTGTCCGATTGCCTGATGCGATTCGGACCAGGCGCGGCTCCTCGTGGGAGTCGACCCACACGGACAGGACCGCGGACTGACCGTCCTTGTCCCACTTCGCTGCTGCCTGGATCTTGACTCCGTCGATTGTCAGGTTCGTGGCCGATACGCCCTTGTAGGCGGCGGCTTTCTCCTTGCGCTCCTGCTGGCGCTGATCATCGGCTGCGCTGCTCCATACGCCAGCAAGGGCGATCCCCAGGACGGTGATCACGGCGATCAGGGGCAACGTCCGCCGCCGCGCTCGCGTCGGCGCCCGCCCGGGTGGCGGCGAGACTCCCCGCGATAGTTCCGGGGTGGGCGATTCCGTCACATGCCAGGCCGCTGACTTGCTGCTTTCCTCGGCCCACCAGTCCCGGTTACCCATGGGATGCCTCCTTTCGCATATGGGTGACGGTAGCGCGCAGCTGCGCTGCCTGGCTGGTACTTCCGGACAGATCCGCCACTCGCGCTCGGGTGAGGATCCAGGCGGCGGCCTGGGGAGAGTAGATGCCGTGGGCGCTGATGTCGCAGCGCTCTCCCATGGCTGCAAGCTGGGCCGCTTCCGTGATGCGTCCCTCCCTCGCGATCCGGAGAACGGTGTCGTGCCGGTGGTCGACGTCGTTCCCGGCGTCGGTCCCGGCGTTGAGGTCGGTGACGTTGGGTGGCATCTCCCAGTCCCAGTCGCTGCTTTCGGGGCGGTCGTCGCTCTCCTGCTCGGGGGCGCTCTCGTCGGGGACCGGCAGGCGGCTCGGCCCGTCGGTCTCCACGGCCTCTACGGGTGCTGGCTTTATCAGCTCCACCAGGGGGCTGTACTCGGTCTCCTCGTGTGCGTGGTCTTCCTGCCCGATGTCCTCGGGCGTCTCTTCCTGCTCGGTTGCCGGTGCCGGTTGCTGTGCCTCCTGGGCCTGGCGGCGTCGGGAGGAGGTGTCGGTCAGCGCGGTCTCCTCCGGGTCGAGGAGGGTCTGGATGACGTCGGTGTAGTCGGGGCCGACCTTCCACACGGCCTCGCCCTGGCCCAGGGTGGGGATGCGGTCGATCGCCCAGGCGGGCAGGCCCAGCAGCGCCCCGACGAGTGCGGCTTCTTCGGGGCCGAGGCGGCCGACGTGGACGACCTCGCACAGCCGGGCCAGGTCGGTGGCGCGTCCCTGTCCGAGGTCGGAGAGGGTGTGCATCACCACGTCCAGCGAGAGCGCCGCCTTGCGGCTGTTCTTCAGCAGTCGCTGGATCAGGTCGGCGGTTGCGGGGGAGAGGAGGATCTGCCATGCCTCTTCCAGGACCAGGTGCCGGTGCACGGCGGTGGACTGGGGCAGCCAGACATGCTCGGCCCAGCAGGCGACTGCGGCCATCAGCGAGGGGATCGCGGGGGAGTTGCGGTCCAGCCGGGAGAAGTCGAAGGAGATGATCGGCAGGTCGGTCTCGGGGAGGCTTGCCTCCTGGCCGTCGAACAGGCCGCGCAGGGAGCCCTCGGTGTAGCGGGAGAGGGCGATGGCCGCGCTCTCGCCCCATTCGGTCAGCTTGGCCGCCGGCCACCGGCCGTCCTCGGGGCTGACCAGGACGTCGACCAGGCCGCCCAGTGCGGTGGCTTTGGGGTGGTTGAGGGCGTGCTGGAGTGCGTGGGCGGCCTGGTGGGTGAGTGCGCCCGGCTCGACGGCGGCGATCAGGGAGCGGACCAGCTGCTCGCGGACCTCTGCCGGGAACAGGGGCGAGCAGGGGTTGAGGGTGAAGGCTCCGGCTTCGATGACCCGGCCGCCCAGGGAGCGGACCAGCGGTGCCCATTCTCCGCTGGTGCTGTCCTCGCCGAAGGAGTCGATGACCACGGCCTGGTGGCCGTGCTGGAGGACCTCTCGGCGGATGCGGGTCTTGGCCGTGGTGCTCTTGCCCGAGCCGAGGCCGCCGAGGGCGAGACTGCTGGTGGCGGGCAGCACCGCGGCCGGGGCCAGGACGGGGGAGAGGTGGAAGGGGCGTCCGTCCAGCAGTGAGCGGCCGATCGGGATGCCGGGGAAGCGGCTGTCGGAGGCGACGAGGGGGGCGGTGATCGCGGCATGGGCGGTGGGCAGACGGATCATCAGAGGATGGTTCCCTTCCTGGTGGAGGCTCCGTGCGGGCTGGTCATCACGTAGGCGCGGTGCTGCTGGCCGGCCAGCCAGTCCAGCCGCAGGCGGTGCCGGTCAGCGGCCAGGGATGCCTCCCAGCGCGCGTCGAGCACTTCCTCGGGGCTCTGCCCCCACACCGTCAGGTAGGCATCGAGGTCCACCAGCGCGCCGCCCTGCACGAGGGAGGCCTGCGCGGTGCTGCTGGCCACCTCGTGGGCTGCCTGCTTGACCTTGTCGGTGGTGAACGCCTCGGATGCGGCTGCCTGCCATTTCGCCGAGCGCCGGGACTGGAGCGCGGGCAGCGGCCGGTAGAGCACGGACAGCGACCGCTGCGCCGCGCCCTGGCCCAGCAGCAGCTTCGGCATGAGGTCGCCCTCGGTCTCCTCGGGCCAGCCGGTGATCCGCGCCGTGGTGGCGTACCGGCCATCCTCCAGCGCCACCCAGCCCGGCCCCCGCCCGGTCACCGCGGGCACCGGGTCGGGGCTGTAGGTGGCCAGCGCGCCCAGGGAGGCGAACTCGCCCTCCATCGTGTCCAGAACGCGCGTGCCACCGCCCAGGGCCTTGGGGACGTGGACGGAGACGGTCTGGGTGTGGGCGGTGTGCTCGCCCGTGGTGGCGTGGTGGGTGACGTGCACCTGGACTCCGGCGCTGCGGGCCTGGCCGCCCGCGAACGTCAGCGCGCGGGAGAAGGCGGCGTGGAACTCAGCGCGGCGGTGGGCGTCCTGCATGGTGCCGTGCTCGGGATACAGGGCCCAGGTGACCGTCGACCCGGGCTGGGTGAACGCCCTGGCCGGTGCGGTGCGCTCGCGCAGCCGCCGGTAGCCGACCGCTGCCCAGCGGGTGAGTGAGCGCGGGCCGGGGGCGAGGTTCAGGAGGGCCGCGGCCGCGCCGACCGCGCCGAAGGCCCACACCGGGGGCGGGGTGATCGCCGCCGACATCAGCACAGCGGCTCCCGCACCGGCGTTCGTCTTCGTCGCCAGGGTCTCGATGGGGCTCAGGCCGCGCTGAAGGCCCGGGACGCGGTAGCCGGGAGTCAGGGAGTACACGGGAAGTCTCCTCAAAGAGTTGGGGTGGGAACCGCCGCGGCCCCGGGCACGCCCGCCACGAAGGACGAGGCGCAGGCCCGGGGCCGGGGGCGGTTCAGGGGCGGCGCGAGCCGTCCGGCGCCGACGGGGCGGCGGAGGCCGGGTCGTTGCCCGACGGTGCCGCGTTCCGCTGGCTATGCCGCGGGTTGGGGGCGGCGGTGCCGCCCGTCGCGGCCCGCATCTGGCGGCGGGCCGTCATAAGCCGGTTGCGGCGGTCGGCGTCCTCGTTGATCTGGGAAATGGCCGACTGCGTCGTCAGCCGACCCGGCCTGGTGCGCTGCTGGAGCCCGTACGCGGCGAAGAGCACGCCCCGGTCCCGGGTCAGGCCGCGGCCCGGGGTGTCCACGGTGTGAGGATGCCGCGGGGCGTTCTCCTGCTCCCTCACACCCGGAGCGCCCGCCCGCACGACCGCGCGGGCCGCGGGGATGCTGGTCCGGCTCTCCACGAAGCCGCGGGCCGCGCCGGCCACCCTCGGCCCGAAGTAGGGCACGCCGTGGAAGATCATGCGCAGCATCAGGGCGTCCGCGGCGACCAGGAGCACGGAGTCCACCACCAGCGACCCCTTCGCCATCTCCACGAACGGGGAGACCAGCAGCAGGGCGAAGGGAGCGAGGAGCAGCCCCAGCAGCCTCTGCGCCCAGGCTTTGACCGCGGAGGTGTCCCCGGCACGGGCCAGGGAGGCCAGCACCAGCGGTGCCATGCACACGAACGCCAGGATCCCCAGCTGCCGCGTCATGAACACCAACGCAGCGAAGCCCAGGGCGACCACGAGCGCGGAGATGAGCACCAGGATCGCCAGCGGGTTACCCGAATCAGCTCCGTGGTCCAGATCGTCACCGATGACCGTGAACAGCGTGGACTCGTTGCTGTCGAACATGGTGGAGAAGGCATTGCTCACGGCCTTGTTCAGCAGCATGACCGCTCCGGGGATGGAGGCCATGCCGGCCACGGCCGCCAGGGACCATCCCGTCGAGGCGCCCATATGCTTGAGCCGGGGTGTGCCCTGCCAGGCGGTCAGGGCACACACGACGATCACGCAGATGAAGATTGCCGCGGTCAGGTGCTGGCCCAGCCACAGGAACTGCTGGTAGAGCCAGCTGTCGGCCTTCTCCGGTGCCCAGGTCTCGCCCGGCGCCACCAGGTCTTTGAGGGTCTTCAGGAGGCTGTCGGCGAGGTCCTTGACGTGGTCGGAGGCGCCGTCGGTGAGACCGTCGCCTCCCACACCGGGCGGGCCGTCCCCGCCCTTGTCCCCGCCGTCCTGGCCGTCCTCGCACCACTCCCTTGTCGGCTCGGGTGCGCTGTCGCACGGGCTCAGGATGCGCACGCCGCTCAGCCCTTCGCTTCGGTCACGGTGCCGAAGAGCGTGTCGCCGTAGAGCGCGAGGATCACGGCGACGAACAGCGTGCCCACGGCCATCGACCCCTTGCGCAGCGCGCCCTTGGGGTCGCCGGACAGCTGCAGCAGCATCCGCACCGCGATCACGGCGACCACCGCGGCAACGCCCTTGGTGACCAGACCGCCGCCGGTCATGCCGATGGTGTCGAAGAAGTCGGTGAAGCCCTTGGACATGTCGACCGGCTTGGCCAGAGAGGTGAACTTGCTCATGATCAGATCTCCTTCGTGGGGTGAGCGGTGGGGCGGGCGACAGCGATCAGGTCGTCCATGAAGAACATCGAGTCGTAGCGGACTTTCGCCCCCGGGCGGGGCGCGTTGATAATCCACCCGTCGCCGACATACATGCCGACGTGATGGATTTCAGCGGTGGTCGGCCCGTAGAAAACCAGGTCCCCCGGCTTCTGCTGGCCCGGCTTCACCGGCTCGGAAGCCGTGTACTGCTGAGCGGCCGTGCGCGGCAGCGTGATACCCGCCTTCGCGTAGGCGTAGAGCGTCAGGCCGGAGCAGTCGAATCCGAAAATCGACTTCCCCGACCGGCCCTTCGGCGAGCAGCAGATCCCGGTACTGGGCCCTGCTGCTGTCCCGCCGCCCCACGAATAGGGCTTGCCGAGCATCTTCCGCGCCGCGTGAAGCGCCACCGCCGCCTGGTCTCCGCTCGCGGCCTTCTTTCCGATGCTGGCCATCGCGGTGATCGACTTCACGTAGTTGCGGGTTTCCTTGTAGGGCGGGATTCCGCCGTGCTCGCGGACAGCCCCGGTTCCCGCGTTGTAGGCGGCGAGCATGTTCTTCTGCTTGTCGCCGGGGACGTCCTCGACGTCTTCCGCTATGTCGCACAGGTAGCGTGCGGCCGCGGGGATCGCATCCTCCGGATCCTGGACGTTTTTTCGTCCGTCGCCGTTTCCGTCGACCCCGTGGCTTTTCCATGTGGCGGGCATGAACTGGGCGATGCCGTCCGCACCCACCGGGCTGCGCGCTTTCGGATTGAATCCCGACTCCTGCGTCAAGAGCGCGGCCAGCAGGTTCGGCGTCACTTCCGGGCAGGTGCCTGCCGCGTTCTCGACCAGTGACTTGTATTGGGACGGGACGGCCAGGCTCAGACCGGCTTTGAGCGGATCGTCGCCGGCGGCCTGCACGAGGGCCGCCACGAGGACGGCCGCGGTGGCTCCGGCCCCGAGAGCGACGGTTGTGGAGGTGCGCAGCACTGATGGCCTCCTTCCTGGGTTGTGGGTTGTCTGTGCTGGTCAGCACCGCCACCCGGCACCGCCCACGCACCGCCTGGCCACCGCCACCCGGGGCGGTGGGACCGCCACCCGGCCGGGCCGGGTGGCGGTGTGTGGGCGGTGCCGGGGCGGTGCCGGTGGCGGTCAAGCATCGGCCAGTGCGGCGGCGGTGAGGTCCTCCAGCCGGTAGCCGCGCACCCCTTTCGCGCCCTTGCCGGACGGCACGCCAAGGAGCTTGTTCACCCGTTTTCCGCGCTCGGTCGGATCCGTGACATCGACCCCGAGCACCGAGGCCAACTCAGAGGCGGGAACGAATTCCGAACCCTGCTCCTGCATGAAGGAGATCGCCTGCACCAGCGGCGTTTCCGGCGGCTTCTCCGCGATGGCCCGCTGCTGCCGCTCGTGCACGTCGTCCACAACTGCCCACATGAACTCGTCCGGGAAATTGAACCCCCGAATGAGAGTGGAAACGCCGTGTGCGAACAGCACACCCTGACCCTTGATCTCCGAATCGAGGAGAACCGGGTTGATCGGGGCCACCGTCTCGAAATAGGTGTCCCCGAGAGCGACCTTCGCCGTCCCTTCCGACGCCACATACATGCACATGCGGTAGAGGAACTGGTCCCGCACCATCACCGGAATCGCGTTCTGAGAGGGCCGCTGGGTGAGCATCACGGTGGAGATCCCCGATTCCAGGCACTTAGCGACCAAGGAGCGGGTCTTCTCCGCGATCCGGCGCGCATTCTCCTTCCCTGCGGTCGTCCCGTCGTCGGAGAAGAAGTCGGCCGCCTCGTCCACGATGAAGAAGACCGGACGGAACACCGGTGCAGGCTGCCTGGTGCGGATGGCTTCCTGGATCTTCTCGTAGCGCCGGTCCGAGCGGCCATTCAGCTCATCGACCATCGACTCGAAAACGGCCGGGTCATCGGACGCCTCATAGCGGGTCGCGACTTTCTGGTACCTGGTCAGGCCGCAGAACTTGCCGTCCAGCAGATACAGGTCGAATTCGCCGTACGCGATGAGCAGACACGTGATCAGCCCGTTGACCAGGGTGGTCTTGCCCATCTGGGTCATGCCGCCGATCAGCAGCGAGGCCCGCTCGAACGTGGGCACACCCGCCAGCCGGCCGACGACATCGTGCCCGAACGGAACCCCCTCGAACGCCAGGATCTCCTCCCGGCTCGGCACGGTGAACGCCCTGGTGAACGGCGGGTCGTCCAGGACCAGCAGATCGACCTCACGCTCGTTGCGGCGGCTGCGCTCCAGCTTGGTGTGCAGCCGCGTGACACCGAAGGTGCCGGCGACGTTCCCGAGGCGCTTGTCCACGTCCTTGGAGGTACGCCCGGCAGGCAGCAGGAAGTTGTAGCGCTTCCCGACGCCGGGCATCGGCGTGATGTCGACCTCGTCGGCCCGGACCACTTCATCCCGGCTCAGCACACCGGCCGCGCGCAGGTCGGAGGTCAGCTGCGGATGCGCCGCAACCGCCTCCTCCGCCCCCGCAGCGGCCTCCTCGACCACCTTCCCGGCTTCCTGCTTCAGGGCTGTGGCGGACTGCGGGCCGCGGGCCCATCCACGGGAGAGGGCCGTGCGGATGTGCCAGGCCAGGTAGCCCAGCGCGACCAGCCCACCAGCGGTGAGCAGCACGGTGGCCGGCCAGGACAGGCCGAGCTTGTCCTTGATCGCGGCCAGGATGCCGAAGACCACGGCCAGGCCGCCGATCGCACCGGCGGCCTCGGCCCACAGGTCCTCACCACCCCCCTGAGCTGCTTTTTTCTTCCTTGCCACACCTCCTCCTTCCGATCACGTAACGCGGCTTGTTGTGCCTTTCCGGGGTGCGCGCCGGGTCTGCTTCCTGGGTCTGCGGGGCCGCTCGCCAGGTCACTCACCGGGTCTGCACTCGACTGCGGTGTGCTTGGTGCTTCCGGCAGTCGCAGCAACGGCCAGCCCGCGGGTGCGGGCTGGCCGTCACTGGTGTGTGCCGGACGCGGAGGTCAGGGCCGGTGCGGCTCCTGCTCCTCGTCCTCGCTCTCCTCCTCCTCGCTCTGGTCGCCGTCCTGGCCCTCGTCACCGACGGCGGCCCTCTCCTCCTCCTTGACCTGCGCCCAGGCCCGGCGCATCCGCTCCGCGCTGCCGACGAACCCCTGTGCACGGCACGCGGGTTCGGCCTTCCGGTAGGAGAGGGGCGGGTCCTCGCTGTGCCGCATGTGCCGCATGACGACCAGCAGCTGCTCGTTGCTCAGCTCGATGCCGGGCCGCGGTGTCGGCACACCCGCCACGCTCGCCAGCTCGGCGAGCCGCTCGGCACGCCGGGCCCGTGTCGCCTCCGTGTCGGCGGCACGCTGCCCCGCGCCGGATGTGCCGCTGGCCTGCGTGTCTCCCGACTCCCTGCCCGCACCGTGGGCCGTGTCGGGTGTGCCGGTGGTCAGCTGCGGCGTGCCGGGAGTCCACGTGCCCAGCTCCGGCAGCCGGATCGCGCCCACGGCCGACGGGAGCGTCTTCTCCGCGAGCGTCTTGTCCGCGGCCTCCGCCGTCTTGTGCAGTTCCTCGGTCGTGGACTTCTGCGTCTCGAGCACCGACTTGCGGTAGTCGGCCTCCGCCCGCGCCACCTTCCCGTCCAGCCGCGCAGCCAGCTGGAGGAGCTCGATCCGGTGCGACGCCTCGGCTTCCATCTCCTCCAGCCGGTCGGCGACCTCCCGCCGCTTGGCCAGCAGCGTCTGCCGGGTACCGGGCGAGATTGGCCGCCCCAGCGACGGCAGGGTGATCCACCAGGCGGTCTTGGTCACCACGATCGCGATGGGCGTCAGCACCACCGCCAGGTCGAAGCCCCCGCCCCCGGACCGGATCAGCTCGGCGGTGGGGATCGCGGCGTTGACCAGGGTGAGCGCCAGACCGGCGACCTGCACCCGGCGGGCGCGCCGCCGGTTGTTGCCCGAGAGGATCTCCGTGAGCTGGAAGACCACCCACAGCGTGTCCAGGGCACCGACCGTGGGCGACGCCCAGGCCCCGAAACGCGGGTTGAGGATCTGGTAGCTGACATACATCGACAGCACCGCCACCCCGAAGGTGACAGCGCCCAGGATGCCCAGGACCAGGCCCCGCGGCGTCATGCCCCGAAGCCCGCGACCCAACTTGCTGCTCATACTGTTCTCTCCCTCCAGGAGGCGTGCCGTCCACGGCCGCCGGTTCATGCCGCCACGCCCAAACGAGTGGTGGTCAGCAGCCGCGCCGGAGAGGCGACCGGTTGCGGAGCCAGGCGGCGGGCCGCCAGATGACGGCGGACCATCACCTGCCGCACCACATGAGCCAGAGCCCCGAACTCCTCCCCGTCGGTGCTCGCCTCCCTGTCGGTGCTCGCCTTGATGAGGCCCGGGGAGGCGCGGACCACCTCCCACACCTGGTCGCTCACCGCCTCGGCCTGCCGGTAGCGGCTGGCACCGAGACGAGCGGCGATGTAGGCGGACAGGCGCCGGCGGTAGCGCAACTCGAGCTCGCCGGTGCGATCCCGGCCGCGGACGTCGCTGGACATTGCTGTTCCTTCCGGTAGTCGGGGTGCAGGGCTGCAACGGGATAACCCGCCCTCCAAACCGCCGCCGCCAGCAGCGCGGCGCGATGCAGCAGGCGGCGGGTATGGACGGTGAGCCCGTGTGCGCGCAGGGCCCGCGCCGCGTGGTGCTGTGCGGTGCGGGCCCTGCGTATGAGGTCATCGGTCACGTGCGGGCTACAGCTCCCAGTCCGGGGCCGGGTCCTCCAGGTCGCGGTTGAGGCTGCGGTCCTCGTCGGTCTCGCCCATCAGGCGTTCTCCGCCGTCTCTCGCAGCCTGTCGGCGGCCTCGTTCGCGCGCTGCAGGTCCTCGGCGGCCTGTCGGCGTGCCTCCTCCAACTCCTCGAACGTGGCCATCAGATCGCCTCCCGACTTGCGAGGCGGGCGCGCATCTCCGCGACGGTGCGCGGGGCGCGCCGCTCGGCGGGGATGCGCTCGTCCTGGGCGCGGACGACGTCCAGGAGGTGCCGGCCGATTCGACGGTTGGCGTCGTCCGGCGGGGTGAAGGGGTGTGCGATGCTGGCGTCGGCCATCTGGATCTCCATTTCAGGTCCAGGTGCGTCGGCTCCCGGGGAGGGCCATCCCCGGGAGCCACTGGCTGACTGCCGTACGGTCCGTACGAGCAGCCACGGCCCCCGCCACCCCGGTCAGTCGGGTGGCGGGGGCCGTGGTTGTTCGTCCAGGGCGGGTCAGCTCGCGCGGTGCTCGGGGTGCAACGTCTTGAGCGGCACCGGCGGCGCGCCCAGCGGCGCGTCACCGTCGGGCAGCTGCGCGCGGCGAGTGTCGGCGTCGCGCACCGCGGAATCGGTCGACGCCCACTTCATCTCGCGAAGCAGCCACAGGGGCCGACCGCCGCCGGGCTCGTCATCCGCTGACGCCTGCTTCTGCGCGGCGATCTGGCTGACGGCCGGGGCGACCGCGGTCTTCGGCTTGCGCCGCACGGTGGTCCGCCGGCGGTGGCCGGTCTCCGCGTGGCCGTCCTCCAGGCGCTCCTGCCACGTCTTGACCGTGACGTCGATCAGGACCAGGCGGTTGCTGCCCAGGCGGCAGCGGGCGGCGGCGTCCTTGCCCGCACGGCCGGTGTCGTGCGGCACGGCCTTCGGCGTCTTGGTCCCGAGGCCGGTGATCGGTACCCACGTTTTGCAGTCGGGGCAGACCAGCGAAGCGCAGGCGGGATGCAAGTCGTATTGGTGGGGCTTGAGAGTGGAGAGGGCCAGCGCCGGGCGGGCGGTGACGGTGCGGGAGCGGGTCCGGCTCCGGCGGGGGCGGGCGGTGCGCTCAAGGGTCGAAGCAGACATCTGAACTCCTACGGAGTGGCGGGGCGGGGGTCGCGATGCTCTCTCCGCCCTCCGGGTCGCACGGCGCAAGGCCGGCGTCCCGCAGGACAGACAGCGCACAGCGCTGCGACGTGCATGCATTCGTCGCGGCCGTCAGGCTCCGGAGGAGTTCGATGGTGCTCTCGCGTCCTCAGCGAGCTGAGGACTACTCCGGCCGCCCCGAAGGGCGGACGACTACTGCGGTCGAGCGAAGACGGGCGATCCGAACCTCGCTAACGAGGTAACTGTGAATCATCATCGTTAACGATGTCAAGTAGCTCGTTAACGATGTAAAATGATCCTCCTCCATCCGGCCAGGCGATCGGAACCTCGATAGCCCGCGGTCGTAGGATCGCTAACGAGGTAAGGAGTCCTGCATGACCAGTGAGGAGAAGGGCGCGAGAGAGCGGCCCAAGTACCGGCGCATCGCGGACGACTTGAAAGCCGCGATCGAATCCGGTGAGTACGGACCCGGTGATCGGCTTCCAGGGGAAAGCGCGCTTGCCGCCCAGTACGACGTCGCAGTCCTCACCGCCCGCCAGGCCCTGAAGATCCTCCGGACTGAGGGCTTGGTAGAGACGAAGAAGGGCGCTGGTGCGCGCGTGGTCTCGTTCCGCGCGATCCGTCGGCATGGCATCCAACGGCTGTCCCGCAGTCAGTGGGGGGCTGGTAAATCCATCTGGTCCGCTGACGAAGAACGCCCGGTCACGATCGATGTCCGCGTCGACACCGTGGCCGCGCCGCAGCATGTCGCCCGAATGCTGGAGGTAGACGAAAACGAGATGGTTTGCGCTCGGTCCCGGCGCTTCGTGCTGGACGACAGGCCAGTCATGCTCGCGACTTCGTACCTGCCTCTCGGCCTGGCCGAAGGTACCGCGATCACGCACGTGGACACCGGTGAAGGCGGCACCTACGCCCGACTCGCTGAGATCGGGCACGCGCCCGCTCACTTCCGCGAAGAGATCCGATGCCGACTGCCCGTGGCTGAAGAGGCCGAAGGGCTGGCGATGCCCCTGGAGCGTCCTGTCGTCAAGCTGTGCCGCACAGCCTTCGACGCCGAACTCCGGGCCGTGGAGGTGAACGAGATGACCATGGACAGCGCGGCGTACGTGCTTGAGTACGCGTTCGATGCCTGAGCACACCAACTCGTTCACTTCGAGGCCCTCCACCGACTGGTCGTCTCGTGGTGCCCATCACACTCGGGCCGGACAGGATGAACCATCACGGGGGCTTGCCCAAGCTCGTACGCACCGCCATTCACGCGTTTTCAACATCCGCGTATACATGCGATTTGCAGCCCGAGCCCTACGCTCGCGGCCATGACGATGACGGAGGGGCAGAGGGTGGGGAAGCAGCGCGCTGGGTGGAGGCCGGACCGGCTGCGGGAGCAGCGCGAGGCCCACGGCCTGACCCTGGAGAGGGCTGGCGAGCGGCTCCGAGAAGTCGCTGAGCGAGCCAAGCTCAAGGGCATTCCCGCTGCAAATCCGCAGACCTTGTGGCAGCACGAGCAGGGGGAGGTCTACCCCGGTCCGCACTACCGGCGCGCCTACTGCCTGCTGTACCGAGCGACCGAACCGGACCTCGGTTTCCGTGCCGCACTGCCGGGGGAGGAGACGTCCTTCAAGCTCACGCCGATGGATGACCGCTTCAACGGCTCGCATGTCTTGGCTGTTGAGCGCGCCATTCACCGCATCGCGCCAGGCTCCGACGAATCCGACCACTTCGATTTGCAGCAGCGGATCATTGACGCGTGGAAGCGCCGTCACACAGGGGGCGACCCTCACCGTCCCGTGCTCATCCTGGTCGGCGGCTTCGCGGGCAGCGGTAAGACCGAGCTCGCCCGCTTCTTCGTTCAGCTCACAGGCTGGCCGCTGCTCGACAAGGACCCGCTCACTCGCCCGCTCGTGGAACGTCTCCTGGTCGCGCTGGGCGGCGACGCGAACGACCGGCACACCAAGCTCTACCGCGAGAAGGTCCGGCCCGTGGAGTACGACTGCCTGATGCAGTCGGCAATGGCCAACATCAAGTGCGGCATCTCCACGGTGTTGACCGCGCCGTTCATTTCCGAGATGACCGACTCGGACTGGATGCAGCGCCTGGCCAACCGCGCGGGCTCGATGGGGGTCGACGTCTTCCCGGTGTGGGTTCGCTGCGACGAAGAGTCGATGCGCGAGTACATCGGATTCCGCTCAGCGGCCCGGGACGCGTGGAAGCTCCAGCGGTGGGACGAGTACATGGCCACGATCGACCTCGACCTGCGCCCGGCGATGCCCCACCTTGTCGTCGACAACCGGCTGGGGACCGCAGTGACGCTCGCGGACCAGGCCCGGCATGCAATGGGGATGATGTACACGTGAGCCCGAAGCAGGGTGTGATCCTGTACGGCCCGCCGGCCTCGGGCAAGGACACCGTCACCACCGCGCTCAGCGAGCTGGGCTCCAGGTACGCGCAGTTCGCGCGGCTCAAGGTCGGGACGGGGAAGTCGGTCGGCTACCGGATGGGCACGACGGAACAGCTGCGCGAGCTGGAGGCTGCGGGCGACGTCGTCTACGCGAATCACCGGTACGGCAACACGTACGCCATCGACGCGCCTGGCCTGGACGCCGCGTTCGCAGCCGGGGTACCGGTGGTGCACCTCGGGCAGGTCGACGGCATCCGAGCGTTGGTCGGCGGCTATCCGGCCGACTGGTCGGTGGTGCTGCTGTGGTGCCCGCGCGAGGTGACCGAGCAGCGGTCTGCGGGGCGCGGCGACAGCGATACCGCGGCGCGGCTGGCGGCGTGGGATGCGACCCGCGAGGACCTGGACGCGCACCCGGGGAGGACCTGGGACCTGACCGTCGACACCACGGAGGCGACCCCGCAGGAAGCGGCGCGGCTCATCGACCATCTGCTGGCGCAACGGGCAGGGGCGGCGACCGGATGAGCGTGGGCTATGGCTGGGCGAGTCGGTCCAGGGCGTCGGTGAGCGTGAGCTCGCGGTCGTCCTTGGCCTCGTTCCAGCGGGCCAGTGTGGACGCGGCCGCACGCAGCATCTCCGGCGGAAGTCCGGCGGCCGCGAGCGCGTCGGCGGCCTCTTCGAGCTCGGGACCCCAGCGCCACGCGCGGGCCGCGGTCTTGGCGACGTACTGCGGCTCGGACAGGTACGAGTCGGTGCGCCGGGAAGCGACCTCAATGAGCTCCTGGTCGACGCCGTGCTCACGCGCCATGCCGACCGCGAGCGCCACCAGCACCCGGCTCGTCTTCTGGAACGCGGCGTACGCCAGCTTCAGCCCGGACGCCTTCCCCACCTCAACGCCCAGCACCGCCGCCCGGACCCCGGTGCCTGAGAACAGGGCCTCGATGCGCGCGGTCGCATCATCCGGGCCGGACAAGTACAAGGTCGGCGACTTGCCGCCTACCGGCGGGGAACCGACGACACCGCCGTCAACGACGATCGCGTCCGGTTCGAGCAGCGCGGCAATCAGATGCGTCCGCACGGGGTTGATGGCATTCGCCTCCACATACACCCCGGCGAAGCGGTACCCGGCGACCTCACGGGCCAGGTCCTCGGCCGCGGCCGGCGGGCAGAGGCTGATGACGATGTCGCTGCGGTCCAGCAGCTCGGCCAGCGTCGCCACGGACGTCAGCCCGAAGCGGGCGGCGCGCTCCACCGAAGCGGTGCTGCGCCCGGTCTCGCACCACAGGACGTCGGCCGCGTTGGTCGCGGCGCAGGCGGCGACGGCGGCGCCCATGCTGCCGGGGTGGAGGATCCCGACGGTTGGCTGGTCCACGGTGCTACTCCGTCTCTGCGAGCAGGATGGTGATGGCGTCGGCGACGTCGTCGACGACGTGGTGCGCGGCGGGGAGTCCGTCGGGCCATGGGCGGCCGCGCAGCCAGATGGTGCGCAGGCCGGCTTGGTGGCCGCCGCTGACGTCTCCGGTCGGGTTGTCGCCGACCATCCAGCCGCCGTCCGCGAGGCTGACGCCGCATCGGGTGGCCCCGAGTTCGAAGAGGCGTCGGTCGGGCTTGCGGATCTCCAGGTCGCCCGAGGCGGCGACGCCGTCGACCAGGTCGGCGAGGCCGGTCCCGGCGAGCTTGGCGCGCTGGATGTCGCCGGCCCCGTTGGTGATGACGCCGATCGTCCATGCGGCCGCCCGCAGGCGGGCCAGGCCCTCGAGGACTTCGGGACGACAGGTGACGGCGGCCGCCATGAGGTCGACGTACGCCTGCCACAGCTCGGCGGCCGGCGCTTCCAGTCCGAAGACTTCCCGCAACCGGACGAAGTCGCTGGTGGTCGCGCGGTCGAACAGCTCGGTGCGCAGCCACTGTTCAGCGTCCGGAGCGAGAGCGTAGGCGCGGCACAGTCCGGTCACGGCGTCGCTGAGGGCCGACTGCCGGTCGATCAGCGTGCCGTCCAGATCGAAAAGCGCGAGGCGGGGCACGGACATGAACCCTACCGGGCATCGCATGGTGTATCTTTCGAGGAGACATCGATCTTGAGAGGGTGTGCCGTGACCGACTCGGACCGCTTGAAGCGGGTCGACGCCCTACTGGACGACGTCCTCCCACCGCCACCTGTGCGCGCGAAGCTGCGCCGCGCGGCTGGCCTCACGCAGCAGGAAGTGGCGGAGGCCGTAGGAGTGAAGCGTCTCGCCGTGGCCCGCTGGGAGCTGGGACAGACCCACCCCCGACGTCCACACCGAGCTGTCTACATGCACCTGCTCAACCGCCTCGCGGAGCGCTTCCCCGAGGCCGCTGATGAGGGCATGCCGACGCCGGCCTCGGAATCAAGGGGGTCGGGGTGACATAGCGCCACCGGCCGCGCGCGCCAGACAAGTGGAGTGGCATCCACTGTGGCCTCGCGCGGCCCGTCTCGCCGACCAGACTCAACGTCTCGGTCGGCCGCCCAGTCTCCGGTTGGCCCCGGCCCTGGGCTTCCAGCTCATCGAGCTGGCTTTCATCCAGTAACTGCAACACCGGTCCGGAAGTCCCTGGCAGGGGACTTCGACCAGTCCGTTCCATCAGCCCTGGCAGGGGCCTTTGGAACACCCGTCCGAGTCACCAAGAGAGAGAACAGGAGGTCGCCTCTGGCTCTTCGTCCGGTCGCCCGCTCCTCCCGGAGGGGGCTACCACCCACATCCGCATCGCACATCGCACACAGAAGTTGGTGTCCCCGTCATAGTGCACGACCTGGTGTCTCCTTGTCAGCTCGACAGTGCCCGATTCACACCGGTTCAGGGCACTCGTACTTCCCGCGTGACGGGATTCGCACGCCGTGTTTGCCCTGTTCACGGCATTAGTCGCGAAGTTCCGTCCTGTTCCGAGGGGCGCGTGCAGGGTCTCGCCGTTCCTCGGGGACTGTCCGCGAATCTGTCCACAGGCGACCTGATCCACGGTCGCCGATTCGAGGTGGTCCGGTGAGCGGGGCGTCGGCCGTGGTGACGGTGCCGGCTCCGCGTTCGTCGGCTGAGGGAATGCCGGTGCGTCGGCAGCGGGTGAAGGTGCCGCTGCGCCTGGTGACGTCGCCGTTCTACGCCGATGTCGCGTTGTCGGTGTATGTGAAGGTGGCGGCGCTCGCTGCGCGGCCGGAGGGCTGTGAGGCGAAGGCGGAGACGGTCGCTTCGTATCTGGGGTTGTCGAAGGGAACGGTGGAACGCGGTCTGGCGCTGCTGGCGCGGCCGGGGCCTGACGGTGTGGTGGAGATGGTCTCGGAGCGCCGGACGCGGCCGGGCGGGCGGGGGCTGTCGGCGGTTCGGCGGACGCGGCCGGTGGGCCGGGGGGAGTCGTTCGTGTGGCTGCCGGTGGCGGCCGCGGAGGATCTCACGCCGCGGCAGTTGCGTGCCTTCGCGGTGATCGTGTTCGCGCAGAAGCGGGGCATCGCGCTGACGGAGGGAGAGCTGGCGGGGCATCTGCGGCACTACTCGGGGCGGAGGGCCGGGCAGTGTCTGACGGTGTCGGCGGCGGGTGAGGTCGTGGACGGGGTGGAGGCGGCGGGGTGGGTTACGGTGCGGCGACGCGCGGGTGCGCGGGGCCGGCACCAGTTCCTCGCTCACGACCTCATCCCCGCCCCCACCCCCGGGGCCACCGATGTGACGGACGCGGCTGCACCGGCCGGTCCGGTCGGTCCGGTCGGTCCGGCGGCTTCCTCGGCGTGCTCGCCGGAGAGCGCAGCGGGGGGTTCTGTGCCGTTGGGGAGTTCTGTGGTTGGTGAGGGATCGGGTTCGCCGGTTGGTGAGGGATCCCTCGCGTATAAGGAATCACCTAGGACTGACTCACCTGATGACGAGCGCGCGCCTTCCTCACCCGCCGTAGGCGAGGTAACGGTAGTAGGAGCGGTGGAGAACCCCGCTGACGCGAAGGCGCGTACGAGCGCGGCGGGTGGTCTCGCGCTTCGCGCGGAGGGGAAGACCCACTCCCCCTCGACGCCGAACAGCAAAAAGCGCAGCAACAGCGGAGCGTCGGCGCGGCCCGCGTACGGCGGGCCGCAGATGTCGATGACCGCGCAGATCTACGCGGTCCTGGAGCCGGTGCACTGGCTGCTGGCACGGGTGGGCAACCCCTTCGTGGAACGAAAGATCGCCCGGGAGGTCGGCCGCCAGCTGCGGGCCGGAATGGACGCGGAGCGGCTGCGCCATCGGCTGACCGCCCGGTTCGCCGCGGCCTCCCCCTCGCAGATCCGGGATGCGGGCCGCTGGCTGCTGGGAGTGGCGCTACCGCGCTGGGGCTGCGGGCACTGGGACTGCGAGTCCGGGGTGCTCTGGTCGAGCGGCCAGCGCTGCGCCGTGTGCCAGGACATCGTCGCCGACCGTCGTCGGGCCCGGCGCCTGGAGCAGGGCCTGTGCCCGGAGCACGGCACCAAGCCCGGCACCTCCGGAGCCTGTCCGGACTGCGAGTTGCAGGCGGCCGACGAGGACGCGGCGGCCGCGCTGTCGGGCCCGCGTGAGCTGGAGGGCCCGCCGCGTGGCTCCTGCGGCGAGTGCGGGTGCCGGATCTTCCTGACCGGCCGGGCGCTTGAGGACGGCCTGTGCAAGGCGTGCCGCCAGGAAGCCGGGACCTCGGCGGCCGTCGGCGCCGCCCAGGAGCCGCAGCACGGGAGGTGTGCGGGCCTGGACGGGGTGCCGTGCGGCCGCCCGATGCTGCCCAGCCGCCTGGTCTGCGTCCGGCACCGTGCCGCGGAACTGACCGCGGCACCATGCCGGATGTAGACGTTGTGTCAATCCCGCCGACCCGGGGATCAGTGACACGACGAAACCCCGCGAGGTGCTTCGTGGGGTCCATCCCCGCGGGTGCGAGGAGCACTCAGCGTATCTGGTCAAGGCTTCGCTTGAACCAGGACCATCCCGCTCGCGCGGGAAGCACCGACCCGCAGCCCCGCCACTCCGTCCGTGAGGAGGGACCATCCCCGCTCGCGCGGGGAGCACTGACGGATGAGGTTGCTGTTGTAGAGCCCGACGGGACCATTCCCGCTCGCGCGGGAAGCACCGGCCCGGACGGTCCACGATCCCACCGAACAGGGGACCATCCCCGCTCGCGCGGGGAGCACACTGACCTGCACAACTGGGCAGTTCGCGACGGCGGACCATCCCCGCTCGCGCGGGGAGCACGGCTCAGTGTCGAGCCGGGCACCTTCGTGGTCGGGACCATCCCCGCTCGCGCGAGGAGCACCATCAAGAGTCCCGGCCGGTGCGGTCGGGGCAGGGACCATCCCCGCTCGCGCGGGGAGCACCTGGTCGATGCGCATGTGGTGATCTTCCTCGTGGGACCATCCCCGCTCGCGCGGGGAGCACCCACGTCGCAGTTGTCGGCGGGGAGGTCGCTGGGGACCATCCCCGCTCGCGCGGGGAGCACCGGCTGCACGTCCTGCCGACGAACATCGACATGGGACCATCCCCGCTCGCGCGGGGAGCACTACCTGTTCAAGAACCAGGACGGGAAGGCCCGGGGACCATCCCCGCTCGCGCGGGGAGCACTACCTGTTCAAGAACCAGGACGGGAAGGCCCGGGGACCATCCCCGCTCGCGCGGGGAGCACACGAGGTCGCCCCACTCGCCGGTGACCATCTTGGGACCATCCCCGCTCGCGCGGGGAGCACTGGACGCAGCTTCAGTCGGACCTGCCGACGGCGGGACCATCCCCGCTCGCGCGGGGAGCACGCCTCACGAACCGCCTTCTCCGCCTCGGACTCGGGACCATCCCCGCTCGCGCGGGGAGCACAGCACCCCCGCCGCGCCGACTCTCGTCGAGCCGGGACCATCCCCGCTCGCGCGGGGAGCACCTGCAGACAGCAGCCGCTCTCGCGCTGCTCGGGGGACCATCCCCGCTCGCGCGGGGAGCACCGGTGGGTTCCGGGGCTGCCCGGCTCCCCTCGCCGGACCATCCCCGCTCGCGCGGGGAGCACCCCTGATCCGGCCGCCTGACGGGAACGTCCCCGGGACCATCCCCGCTCGCGCGGGGAGCACTCTTCCTGACCTGCGGTTCTATCCGGCGCCGGTCACGTTTTCCGCCACTTTCACAGAGTCCGGCGAATGCCGCATACGAGTCCTTCCGCTTAGATCGGGCGTATGCAGGGGCTGTGGGCTCTCATCGTATAGAGAAGCTCTGCCGACGTGCCCTTGTGCACGAAACCGCGAGCACTGCGGGGAGTAGCCGGCTCCCAGCCGCCGGGCAGGCCGTAGCTCGGGGACCGTCCCCCGTATGCACGGTGAGTGCGTCGTCCTGGGGGACGGCGGCGCGATTGAGCGGGGGAAGGCCATCTCTGCGTGTGCGAGGGCGGCGGGTGTTGCCGTGTGGTGGGGGGAGGTTTCCTTGTTTGGCTCTCGTACTGCACGTTTTAGGTGTATTCATCTGGTGTGACAGGTGTGGGGGGTGCTCGTGCTGGTCTGCGGAGCAGGCTCGGCGGGCCGGTGCTGACGGTGTGGGCGAAGTACGACCGTGATTTTGAGGGCTGGCTGCCGTTGTGGCGGCATATGGAGGACAGCGCGGCCGTGGCCGGGTTGTTGTGGGACTGGTGGCTGCCGGTGAGTGTGCGGCGTCTAATTGCCTCTGGGCTGCCCGGGGGTGAGGCCGATGCCCGGTCTCTGGTGGTGTGGCTCGCCGGGGTGCATGACATCGGGAAGGCGACGCCTGCGTTCGCCTGCCAGGTGGAGCAGTTGGCTGGGCGGATGCGGGAGCAGGGGCTGGAGATGCGTTCCCGGGAGGCGATGGGTGGGGATCGCAGGCTTGCGCCGCACGGGCTGGCGGGGCAGGTGCTGCTGGGGGAGTGGTTGGAGGAGCGGTTCGGGTGGCCGGTTCGGCAGTGTGGGCAGTTCACGGTTGCGGTGGGTGGGCATCATGGGGTGCCGCCGGAGCATGGGCAGGTCCGGGCGCTGGAGGATCGCGGGGATTTGTTGCGTGCTCCGGGTGCCGAGCGGGTGTGGCGGCGGGTGCAGGAGGAGTTGCTTGAGGCGTGTGCTGCTGAGTTCGGGGTGCTGGGGCGGCTGGAGGGCTGGCGGGGTGTGCGGCTGCCGCAGCCGGTGCAGGTGCTGCTGGGCGCGGTGGTCATCGTTTCTGACTGGATCGCGAGTAATCCGGAGTTGTTTCCCTACTTTCCTCAGGGGGCGGGCCGCAGCCATGAGGAGCGGGTGGCTGCCGCGTGGCGGGGGCTGAGTCTTCCTCGGCCGTGGAGCCCGCCCGAGCCGGCCGAGAGTGCGCAGGAGCTGCTGGCGTCTCGGTTCGGTCTGCCGGCGGGGGCGCGGGTGCGGCCGGTGCAGGAGGCCGCGGTGGAGCTGGCCCGGTCGTTGGAGGAGCCCGGGTTGATGGTCATCGAGGCGCCGATGGGGGAGGGGAAGACGGAGGCGGCGCTGGCTGCGGCGGAGATTGTGGCGGGGCGGTCGGGTGGGGGCGGGGTGCTTTTTGCGTTGCCGACGATGGCCACGGGCAATGCGATGTTCCCGCGGCTGCTTGAGTGGCTCAGGCGCCTGCCGGGGGAGGGCGGGGCGTGCTTGTCCGTGCAGTTGGTGCATGCGAAGGCGGCGCTGAATGAGGATTTGGATGATCTGGTGGAGTGGGGTGCGCGCATCGCGGCGGTCGAGTCCGATGCGGAAGAGGGGGCGGCGTGGCGGCCGTCGCGGGCGGTGTGGTCGTGCGAGGCCCGGCTTGTGGCGCATACCTGGCTGCGGGGCCGTAAGAAGGCGATGCTGTCGTCGTTCGTTGCCGGCACGATCGATCAGCTGCTGTTTGCGGGCTTGAAGAGCCGGCACCTGGCGTTGCGTCATCTGGCGGTGGCCGGGAAGGTCGTGGTGATCGATGAGGCGCACGCCTACGACACGTATATGAGTGTCTATCTCGACCGGGTGCTGTCGTGGCTGGGGGCTTATCGGGTGCCGGTGGTGGTGTTGTCGGCGACGTTGCCGGCGGGCCGGCGGCGGGAGCTGGCTGAGGCGTATGCGGGAAGCGGCGCCATTGAGGGCGGGGGCGGTTTCGATGCGGTGGGGGAGTGCGGTGAGTATCCGCTGCTGACTGCGGTGGCTCCGGGTGGCGTGCCTGTGATGCGGCGTCCCGCGGTGTCGGGCCGGGGTGCGGAGGTGGCGGTGGAGTGTCTCGAGGATGATCTGGATGCTCTGGCTGACCGGGTGGGGGCGGAGCTGGCGGATGGTGGCTGTGCTCTGGTGGTCCGTAACACCGTGGGGCGGGTCCTGGAGGCTGCCGGGGTGCTGCGGGCGAGGTTCGGTGCCGGGAGTGTCACGGTGGCGCATTCGTGTTTCCTCGACCTGGACCGGGCGGCCAATGACGCGTGGCTGCTGGAGAGGTTCGGGCCGCCGGGGAAGGCTGCGGGCCGGCCGGTGGGTCCGCATGTGGTGGTCGCCAGCCAGGTGGCTGAGCAGTCTTTGGATGTGGACTTTGATCTGCTGGTCACGGACCTGTGTCCTGTCGATCTCCTGTTGCAGCGCATAGGGCGTCTGCACCGTCATCCGCGGCCCGATGCGGGGCAGGGGCAGCGGCCGGAGCGGCTGCGGAGGGCTCGCTGCCTGATCACGGGTGCTGACTGGTCCGGGGAGGTGCCCCGCCCGGTGCGGGGTTCGGTTGCGGTGTACGGGGCGTGGGGGCTGTTGCGTTCGGCTGCTGTGTTGTGGCCGTGGCTGGTGGGCGAGCGGGCTGCGGTGCGGGTGCCTGAGGACATCAGCCCGCTGGTGCAGGCGGCCTATGGTCAGGGTCCGGTGGGGCCGGAGAGCTGGGCGCAGGATCTGGCCGAGGCGCGGGCGCGGTTTGAGGAGGTGCGTGCGCAGCAGGCCGAGGGTGCGGCGGCGTTCCGTCTCGGACCTGTTGGTCGTGCGGGCCGGCCGTTGTTCGGGTGGGTGGCGGCGGGTGTGGGAGAGGCGGACGATACGCGGGCCGGACGGGCGCAGGTGCGTGACAGCCGCGAGAGTCTCGAGGTGGTCGTGGTTCAGCGGCGGGCCGACGGGACGCTGGCGACGGTGCCGTGGCTGGGGCGGGACCGGCGGGGCCGGCAGCTGGCCGGTCTGGTTTTGCCGACGGATCAGGTTCCCTCGGCGCTGGCCGCGCGGACGGTGGCGAGTTGCGGTCTGCGGCTGCCGAGCCAGTTCTCCTTTGCCGAGGTCCTGGACCGGGCTGTCGAGGAGCTGGAGGAGCTGTACATACCGGCCTGGCAGCACAGCCGTTGGCTGGCCGGGCAGCTGGTTCTCGCGCTCGATGAGGATTGTCAGACCTCTCTGGCAGGGTTTTCGCTCCGATACAGCCCAACAGATGGCCTTGAGGTGACACGTGCCTGAATTACGCGACACGCCCGACGGCGGGGGTGCCGTCTCGTTCGATCTGACCGCCTGTGCGTGGATTCCGGTGCTGTGCGGCGACGGCATGCAGCAGGAGTTGTCGCTGAGCGAGGTGTTCGCCCGGGCCGGCCGGCTGCGGCGGATCGTGGGGGATGTGCCCACCCAGGAGTTCGCTTTGCTGCGGCTGCTGCTGGCCCTCGCCCATGACGCGGTGGACGGGCCACGCGACATCGACCACTGGGCTGAGCTGTGGGCCGATCCGGACTGTTTCGCCGTGGTGGGGCCCTATCTGGCCGAGCACCGGGACCGGTTCGATCTGCTCGATGCGCGGGCGCCGTTCCTGCAGACCGCCGGGCTGCGCACGGCCAAGGATGAGGTGTTCTCCCTCAACCGGATCGTGGCGGACGTGCCCAACGGGGAGCCGTTTTTCACCGCGCGGATGCCCACGGTGGAGCGGCTGGGTTTCGCTGAGGCCGCCCGGTGGGTTGTGCACGCGCACGCGTACGACACCTCCGGCATCAAAAGCGGTGTGGAGGGTGATGGGCGTGCCAAGGACGGCAAGGTGTATCCGCTGGGTGTCGGCTGGGCCGGGAACCTGGGCGGTGTCCTCGCCGAGGGAGCCACACTGCGCGAGACGCTGCTGTTGAACCTCGTCGCGGGGGACACCAGCGGTCTGCACACCGGTGACGGCGACCGTCCGGCCTGGCGGCGTGAGCCGTGCGGCCCCGGCGGCGGTGAGCGTACACCGACGGGCGTGCGGGACCTGTACACGTGGCAGACGCGGCGGGTGCGGCTCCACTTCGATGACCGTGGCGTGCACGGTGTGGTGCTCGGCTACGGCGATCCGCTCACCCCGCGCAACAAGCACCGGTATGAGCCGATGAGCGGCTGGCGGCGCAGCGAGGCGCAGGAGAAGAAGCACGGCCAGGCGCTGGTCTACATGCCGCGCGAGCACCGTGCGGAGCGTGCCGCCTGGCGGGGGGTCGCTGCGCTGATCGCCGACCGGGCCGAGGCCCCGCAGGGCAAGGACGCCCCGGCGGCCCTGCGGCCCGGGGTGCTGGAGTGGGTCGCGCGTCTGGTGACCGAGGGCGAGCTGGAGCGGGGATTGTTCATCCGGGCCCGCACCATCGGCGCCCAGTACGGCCCGAAGCAGTCGGTCATCGACGACATCATCGACGACCACGTGGACATGGCTGTGGTCCTGCTCCATCAGCAGGACCGTGTGTGTGCCCAGCAGGCCATCGATGCTGTCGCGGACGCGGACGCGGCGGTGGGTGCGCTGGGGAGTCTTGCCGCCAACCTGGCCCGGGCCGCCGGCACGAACCCGGATGCGGCCCGCAGCGCGGCCTGGGAGCGTGGCTATGGGCTGCTCGAGGACCCCTACCGCCGGTGGCTCGCCCGCCTGGGCACCGCGGATGACCCGTATGCGGAACGCGCCGCGTGGCAGCGGCAGGTCCACCGCGAGATCAGCCGCTGCGGTGACGTGCTGATGTCCCGGGCGGGGGACGCGGCCTGGCAGGGCCGCATCATCACGGTCAAGAACGGCACCGAGTGGCTCAACTCCGCCCTCGCCGGCAAGTGGTTCCACTCCGCCCTGCACAAATCCCTGGGCGTGCCCGCCCTTCCCCAGACGCCGGACGACGGGACGGCACCGTCGGCCCACACCACCGCAGAGGCGCACACATGACCACCCTGACCTCCCCGCCCACCGTCCGGTCCCAGGTTGCCCAGCTGGCCGGCCGCCGCATCAGCACCTGGCAGCGCGACTACCTGGCCGACACTCCCGCAGCAGTCGCCGCGCTCGCCCGGCTGCGCCGCGGCGCCGGACGCGAGGCCGGACAGCTCCCCGACCTGTGGGACCTGGTCGACACCGCGCCCCTGCACGATGTGCCGGAAGGTGCCCGGCCGCTGAGCGAGAGGCAACTGGTCTGCGCGGAGGACGCCCTGCACACCGCCATGACCCTGTGGGCCCTGCACCAGCAATCCCGCCCCGCGGGCATCCACCAGCCCGGCAACCGCAGCCACCAGCGGGGCCTGGGCGCCGCCGTGCACCGCATGATGCAGCAGAGCGAGGTCAACGAGCCTCTCCGCAAGCGTCTGGTCCGCGCGGGCACCGCCCCCGACCTGACCGCCCTTGCTCAGCGGCTGCGGGACATCGTCGTCCTGCTGCGCCGCGAGGACATCGCCCAGGACTACGCGCTGCTGGCCGGGCAGCTCTACACCTGGCAGCAGGAGGGGGGAGCCGACACCGTTCGCAGGGAATGGGGCCGCTCCTTCCACGCCTGGCACGAGCCCGCCCCCGACGAGGACACCACCGCCGGCACTGCGCCGGACACCGGCGCCGCCGGCACCTCCAGTTCTTCGACCCACGACAAGGACGCCTCGTGACCCGTCTCTTCCTCGACATCCACGCCCTGCAGACCGTCCCGCCCAGCAACCTGAACCGCGACGACACCGGCGCGCCCAAGACCGCCGTCTACGGGGGAGTGCCGCGGGCCCGTGTCTCCAGCCAGGCGTGGAAGCGGGCCACCCGCACCTGCTTCGCCGACGAACATCTGCTGGACCCCGCCGAGCTGGGTGTGCGCACCAAGAAGGTCGCTGAGGCCCTCGCCGAGCGGATCCGCGCCTCGGATCCCTCCATCGGTGAAGCGGACGCGTTGCTGCTGGCGGCCGAGGTCATCCAGACCGCCACCGGCTCCGTCATCGAGGTGCCCAAGCGCAGCAAGAAGACCGCAGACGCCGAGGAGACCGACCAGGCGCCGAGGTCGAAATATTTGATGTTCCTCAGCTCCCGGCAGCTGGACGGCCTGGCCCAGGTCGCCATCGAAGGCGCCGCCGACATCAAGAGCCACCTCAAGGACAAGAACACCAAAGCCCGCGCCAAACACATCGCCGACACCCGGCACTCGGTGGACATCGCTCTGTTCGGACGCATGGTCGCCGACTCCAGCGACATCAATGTCGACGCCGCGGTGCAGGTGGCCCACGCGTTGAGCGTCCACCGTGCGGAGACCGAGTCGGACTACTACACCGCCGTCGACGACCGGAACACCGACGCGGAGCCCGGCGCCGGCATGATCGGCACCGTCGACTTCAACTCGGCGACGCTCTACCGCTACGCCGCCCTGGGCGTCCACCAGCTCGCCGAGAACCTCGGCCAGGGGCTGCGTGAGGACGAACCGCGCACCGCCCCGGTGCGCCGCGCGGTCGAGGCGTTCCTCCACGGCTTCATCGCCTCCCTGCCCACCGGGAAGATCAACACCTTCGGACACCACACCCTGCCCGACGCAGTGATCGTCAAGCTGCGCACCACCCGGCCCGTGAGCTTCGTCGCCGCGTTCGAGGAACCGGTGCGAGGCGACCAGGGCGGCCACGTACGGGAGGCCGCCGAGCGCCTGGCCGGATACGTCCCCGACATCGAACGCGCCTACGCCGGGCAGGAGGCCACACCGGCCTGGGTGCTGCGCGTCGGACCGAACACCCACAAGCTCGCCGCGCTCGGCACCGAGTCGGAAAACCTCAGCGAACTCGTCGCAGCTGTGGGACAGGCTGTCGCGGAACGCCTGGAGAAGCCCGCATGAGCGTGCTCACTCTGCGGCTCGCCGGCCCCCTGCAGTCGTGGGGGGCCTCCGCCCGCTTCGCCCGCCGCACCACCGAGTCCGCACCGACCAAGAGCGGCGTGGTGGGCATGCTGGCCGCCGCGGCCGGTATCCAACGCGGCGATGACCAGGGCCTCACCCCGCTGGTCGCGCTGCGGTTCGCCGTACGCATCGACCAGCCCGGCACCCGCGTGCGGGACTTCCACACCGCCCACCACCAGACCACCGGCAAAGCCATGCCGCTCTCGGAGCGCTTCTACCTCGCCGACGCGGTCTTCGTCGCCGCCCTCGAAGGAGACCGCACACTGCTGACCACGCTGGACGCCGCCGTGCGGGCCCCGGTGTTCGCGCCGTTCCTCGGACGCCGCTCCTGCCCACCCGCTCTCCCCCTCGAGCTTGGCCTCCACCACGAAGCCGACCTCGACGAGGCCCTGCAGACGGAGCCGTGGCAGGCCTCGGCGTGGTACCGCCGACGCTTCCGCGACCAGGAGCACATGTCCCTGACCGTGCTGCGCGAGGCACACGCCGACGAGCAGCAGGCCGACATGCTGCGGGACCAGCCGCTCAGCTTCGCCGCTGAGCACCGCCGCCACGCCCTGCGCACTGTGGTCAGCGACTCGGTAGAGATCCCCAACCCGGACGCGCGCCGGATCCCGCCCGGGCATGACCCCTTCGATGCTCTGGAAGAGGAGAGCGCCTGATGTTCCTCACCCGCTTCCGCGTGAACTCCGCGCGCCCCGGAGCCCGCCGCATCCTGTCCTCCCCCCAGGCCATGCACGCAGCGGTGATGTCATCCTTCCCCGGCCTGCTCCCCTCCGACACCCCCGCTCCCGGGGCCCCGCGGGTGCTGTGGCGCCTCGACTGCGACGCGCGCGCCGAGGTGCTGCTGTACATCGTCAGCCCCGACCGTCCTGACCTGACCCACCTCGTCGAGCAGGCCGGCTGGCCCGCCGCGGCAGACCCGGCCTCTCCCGGCTGGCAGACCAAGCCCTACAGCCTGCTGCTCGACCGCCTCACCCAAGGCGACCGGTGGGCGTTCCGGCTGACGGCGAACCCGGTCCATCACATCCGCCGCAAGCAGGACGAGCCGAAAAAGCGCACCGCCCACCTGACCCCCGTACACCAGATGGGCTGGCTCCTTGACCGTCAGGAACACGGCGGCTTCCGCATCCTCGAGAAACCCGAAGCCAGCCGGCTGCTGCCCAGCGGAACAACCGACACAGGCCACCGGCACCACGGCGACCGGTACGAACTGAGCGTCCGCGACAAACGAGCCCTGTCCTTCAACAAGGACCGCAGTTCCACGCCCCGGGGGCGTAAGCCGCCCGTCACCCTGGTCACCGTCACCTTCGACGGCCACCTCGAAGTAACCGACCCGGAGGCTCTGCGCCGCACCCTCACCGTGGGTCTGGGCAAAGGGAAAGCCTACGGCTGCGGCCTCCTCACCCTGGCACCGCTCTCTGCCACCCAGGTCAGCCGGTGACAACAATCTCCCAGCGCACCGCGCTTTCTCCTCGCCACCTGACCCGCGTCGGCGAACGGCTGTCCTTCGTCTACCTTGAGCGCTGCCTGGTGCACCGCGACGCCAACGCCATCACTGCACAGGACGCCGACGGCACCACCCACATCCCCTCAGCGACGATCGGCACCCTCCTTCTGGGCCCTGGCACTCGCGTCACCCACCAGGCCATGAGTGTCCTGGCCGACAGCGGGGCCGCAGTCTGCTGGGTAGGTGAGCAAGGCGTCCGCTACTACGCCAGCGGCCGGGCCCTGACCCGCTCAGCCGCACTTGCCGAGGCACAAGCCCTTCAGTGGGCGAACACCCGCAGCCGGCTCGCTGTCGCCAGAGCCATGTACCAGCTGCGGTTCCCCGACGAAGACCCCTCCGGCCTCACCCGGAAGGAACTCCTGGGCCGCGAGGGACGCCGCGTCAAAGACTGCTACCGCACTCAGTCGTCCCGCACCGGCGTCCCCTGGCATGGCCGGCACTACACCCCCGGTGACTTCTCCAGCGGCGACGCCGTCAACCAGGCCATCACCGCAGCAGCCCAATGCATGTACGGCATCGCCCACGCTGTCGTCACCTCCCTCGGCTGCAGCCCAGCGCTCGGCTTCGTCCACTCCGGACACGAGCTCTCCTTCGTCCTCGATATCGCCGACCTCTACAAAACGGAACTGGGTATTCCTCTGGCGTTCGACATCGCTGCGGAGGATGAGGAGGACATCGGCCCCCGCCTCCGCCGGGCCCTACGCGACCGCATCCACGAAACCTCTCTGCTGGACCGCTGCGTCACCGACATCAAACGTCTTGTGCTGCCGCGCACGGACAACTGGCACACCGCCGACGGTGACGATGACACCGTGACTGTTCAAAGCGATGACGGCCTTCACCTCAGCGCCGGGCGCAACCACAGCCCCGAGCCTGGCAGCGCTGGCGGGGGGATGACCTGGTGACCGTCATCGTGCTGACCAACTGCCCTCCAGGTCTACGGGGCTTCCTCACCCGCTGGCTGCTCGAGATCTCCGCCGGCGTCTTCATCGGAAACCCATCCGCGAGGATTCGTGGTCTGCTGTGGGAAGAGGTCCAGCGATACGCGGGAGACGGCCGTGCCCTCCTCGCCCACACCACGAACAACGAGCAAGGCTTCTCGTTTCACACTCACGACCACAGTTGGCGCCCCGTCGACCACGAGGGGCTGACCTTGCTTCGCCGTCCCGGCGTCCAGGAGTCAGCAGGAGCGGGCGGCATGAAGAAGGGCTGGAGCAAGGTGTCCAAGCGGCGGCGTTTCGGGAAGGGCTGAAGTCGGCCTACGTAATTTCGTGCTCAGATGGTCACTTATGAACGCTTCGTCGGAATCCGTGAAAGTGGTTCAGAACGGTGCCTGCTGACGACAAAGCTGCAGGTCGCGAAGAGTGCTCCCCGCGCCCGCGGGGATGGTTCCCCGTGCACGGCCCAGAACGTCATCGAGGCATGCGTGCTCCCCGCGCCCGCGGGGATGGTCCCGACCGAGCCGCGCAAGGGGAAGGGTGTCTTCGGTGCTCCCCGCGCCCGCGGGGATGGTCCCTCGCGCGGAGCACTGAGGACGCGATCACGACTGGTGCTCCCCGCGCCCGCGGGGATGGTCCCGACAGAATCGCCGACATGATCCGCTTGGGAATGTGCTCCCCGCGCCCGCGGGGATGGTCCGGAGATCGCCCGCGCCGGCGACGACCTCAACATGTGCTCCCCGCGCCCGCGGGGATGGTCCCAGATGCGCGGCCGCGGCTATGGCGGGTTCGGCGTGCTCCCCGCGCCCGCGGGGATGGTCCCAGGCCGGTGAACCGCTGCCGCAGGTCGCTCAGGTGCTCCCGCGCCCGCGGGGATGGTCCCAGGACGGGCATCAGCCCGTGCCACACGAGCCCGTGCTCCCCGCGCCCGCGGGGATTGTCCCGCCGACGCGGCCCGCGAGCGGGCCGAGCTGATGTGCTCCCCGCGCCCGCGGGGATGATCTCCACCGGAGACCTGCCCGGCGCCGACCTGGCCCGCATCGCTCTGCGCCACGCCCGCGAAGCCGCCAAAGCCCGCGGCCAGAGCGGGATCCGGAAGGCGAAGCGGCCTGCCCGGACCGCGGCCGCGCGACGGGGCGGGCCCAGTGGTGGGTGCCGGCGACCTCCGCGTCCTGCCAGTACCTCTCGGACTGGGTGGCCACCAAAACCCGGTGGCAGCTTGCCGTCGACCAGGCGGAGAGGAACGCCCTCGATGAGCGGGCGACGGCCTGCCCGGACACGAGAGTGAAGACCAACGTCGCTCCGTAGCCGCCCCGTGAGGCCGGGGCCCGCTGTCGCAGTCCCCGGCCTCACGTTCCACTGCCGGGTGCCCACTCCCACGCACCGCCGCCGCGCCAGTCGATGAGGCCGGCGTCGTCCAGTCGCACCGTGGCCGGGTCGAGCCCGACCTCTTCGAGGAAGCTGAGCACGTCGAAGACGTTGTAAGCGGTGCCGAGGATCTGCCCGCGGGCCACGACGCGACGTCCCCCCTCGCTGTCGGGGCCATGGACCACCACCGCAGCAGCCATGCTTCCAGGGTGCGAGACCGGGAGACGACCCGCATCTCGAAGTATCGGCCCTTCGGCGCAGCTGGTTCGACGTCGAGCGAGGGGGAGCCGGCGGCTTGCCGGAAGGAGGAGCCGGCTCGTGGCGGACACGCCCGGACTCGGGACCGTTCGCTGGGTGGTAGAGCGCACGAATGCCTGGATCCACGGGTTTCGCCGCCTGCGGATCCGCTGGGATATCCGCGACGACATCCACGAGGCGTTCCTCAAACTCGCCTGCTGCGTGATCACCTACAGACGCGTCCAAGCATTCTGTTAGCTCGCTAAGGGGTGAGGTCGCCGTGTTCTTCTTGGAGCAGGTGGTGGAGGAGGGAGAGGCCGGCTGCTGCCGCGCGCTGCTGGTAGGGGCGTAGTCCGGGGGCGCCGGGTGGTGCGGGGAGGGTGGCGTTGCGCTGCCAGTGTCCGGTGAGGGCGGCCAGGAAGGCGAGGCCGGGTGCCGGGTCGGGGGCGAGGGCGTGATGGGACGTCAGCGTGCGGGCGGTGTCGCGGGGGTGGTGTCCGGCCAGGACGAGTTGGGGAGCGAGGGAGACCGCGTCGACGGCGGCGGGGCCGTGGGTGGCGTGGGCCCAGTCGACGAACACGACGCCGCGCCGGTGGGTGGCGACCATGTTGTCGGCCCGCAGGTCGCCGTGGACGATCCGGTCCCCGCCGCGGGCCAGAGCGGGCCAGGCGGCCTCCAGCTCGCGCAGACGCGGCAGCAGCAGGATCGCTTCCTGGGGCAGGGACACACGGTCGAGGACGGTCCAGCCGTGCAGGCGCGCGGTGGGTGAGTCGCCGGTGGCGGGCAGGGCGGTGAGGTAGCCGCTGGATGCGGGGCTGGAGGCCAGCTTGTCCAGCAGAGCCCACACCTCACCGGCATCGCGGCCGGGGCGCAGGTCGGGGTGTGCGCCCTCCAGGTGCTCGAAGAGCACGGCGAGCCAGCCCGCCGCTTGCGTGGTGCCCAGTAGGGCGGGGGCGGGGGCGTGCGGGGGCAGATGCTGCAACGCCGTGGCTTCGTGCAGGTTGGCCGTGGTGAGGGAGTCGCCCTCGGGAGCGGCCTTGACGAAGGCGCGGCGCCCGTCGGTGAGGGTGAGGGCTGCGGCGAGCTGGTGGCCGAAGCCGCCGGGTGGGGTGACCGCATCGGTCACCGGCGCGCCGAGTTCGTTCTCGATTGCGGTCCGCAGCTCGGCGGGCGTGGTGGTCCAGGAGAGGCGGCCGGAGGAGGGCAGGGAGCACATGAAGAAGGGGCGCTTTCCAGAAGAAGGTGGTGGGCCGGGCGGGAAGGTCACGCCGAGCCGGCAGGCAGTTGGTGCTGCGCTCAGGACGCCGATTCGGCGCAGAGTGCTCGCCTGGTCTGCACGAGGTCCTCCGGGAAGCGGGAGCGGCACCCGGGGTCGGGTGCCGCTCCACTGTAGCGGGCGGGATGGTGCCGGGCGGTTTTATTCCGGCGGGGTGAGCGTGGCCAGGGAGTCGGGGTCGGGTAGCACCTGCTGGGCTCCGGCTTCCTGGAGTGCGGCCGTGGTGCTCCAGCCCCAGGCGGCGGCCGCCGCCTGGACGCCCGCGGTGCGGGCGGCGGTCATGTCGCGGGGGCTGTCGCCCACCATGATCGCCCGGGTGGGGGCGATGCCGAGTCGGGCGAGCGCGGTGTGCAGCCCGTCTGGCCGCGGTTTCGCGGGTGCGTCCTGGCGGGTGACGGCTGTCTCGATGAGGGGGTCGAGCGCGGGCGGGATCATCAGGCGGGCCGGCAGCCGGTCTTGCGCCGTGACGATGCCCAGACGGGCGCCGGCCTCGCGCAGCCGGGCCAGCGCTGCGGGGATGCCGGGGAACAGTGCGGCCGGTGATGTTCCTGCCCATGCTCCTTCCCACCATCGTGCGACCGCCTCTTCAGGGTCCCGCACTCCGAGCTCGGCCAAGACGGTGGTGCGGGGCCGGTGCAGGGCGTCGTCGGGCAGCGCGTCGGCCTGGAGGCGGCGGCCGGTTGCGCAGGAGGCGACGGCGGCCAGGGTGGTGCGGGTAGCGGCGGCGCTGTCGATCAGGCAGCCGTCCAGGTCCAGCAGCACGGCCCACGGGAGGGCCCTGCTCATGACGTCCCCGCATCCGTGATCAGGCAGTGCAACGTCACCCGGTGCTGGCCGAGCAGGGCGGCGGCGCCGCACTGGCGGTCCACGACGGCCAGGGCGTCGTGGACGCGGGCTCCGGCCAGCCGCAGCCGCCGCACGGGAACCAGGAGGCTGGTGCCGGTGCGGGCGGTGTCATCGAGGACGACTGTGCGCAGACCTGCCGGGCCCGCCGCGGGGCCGCCTTCGATCTGCCGTCTGCTGCCATGGCCCTTGGGTACGGGCCGTAGGTAGAAGGCGGGCAGTCCGGTGTGCAGGGACAGCGCGGTTACCAGCGGCACGGCCGCGAGCGCGGGCCCGGCCAGGGCCTGCGTGCCCGGGGGCAGCAGAGCGGCGAGTGCGGCGGCGGTGCGGGCCAGCAGCGCGGGCTCGGCGCTGAGCCGGTAGGGGTCGAAGTACCGCTCCAGGCGGCGGCCGTCGGGCAGACGGTAGGGCTCCTCGCGGTAGGCGGCGGCTGCGATGGCTGCCGCCAGTGGGGCGCTCACCGGACCGTCCCCCAGTGCGCGAGGTCCCGCTCCAGCGCGGCGGCGTCGGGCAGTTCCCGAAGGAACCCCAGCGGCCGGGTGGGGGTCTCCACCAGCCAGCGGTCCGCGCGCAGCACTCGGGCCAGACCGCAGGCCCGCTGTCCCAGGAGACGGACCGGCAGGGTGCGGATGGAGGTCGCGTAGTAGAGGGCGGCGGTGATCTCGTGGAGGGTGCCGACACCGCCTCCCAGGGCCACGATCAGTTCGGCGTCATCGAGGTAGGCGTGCAGCCGCTCACCCATGGTGGAGGCGTACCGGGTGTCGGTGACGTGGCGGTTGAAGGGGCCCCAGTCACCGCGGTCGGCCAGGGTCAGGGCGGTGACCCGGGCGCCGTGGGCGGCGGCTCCCCGGGCGGCTGCTTCCATCACGCCGTTGTAGCCGCCGTGCAGAATCCGGTATCCCGCCCGGGCGAGTACCGCACCTGCCTCCTCGGCGAGTTCGAGTTCGCCGGGCTGCGGAGCGACGCCCGCGAACAGGGCCACGGCCGGGCTCATCGGGTGGCCTCCGGCCCGCTCCAGGCCCGGTATGCCTCCAGCGCGGGCTCCAGCGACTCGACGGCGGCCGGACAGATGCGGGCGGCCGCCGCCAGGACGCGCTCCAGCGAACCGTCGGCGCGGGTGCGTGTCGGCGTCCCCGGACCGTTCAGCGCCGCGTCCAGCTCGGCCAGGCACTCCCGCCCCACGGCCGTGCGGCCGATCTCATCAGGCAGGTGATACCAGCCGTGGTGCCGCGAGTGCGGCACCAGCGCGCACCGCACCAGGTCGCGGTAGGTGGCGTGCAGGTCCTGCTCGAGGCCGTAGGCGATGTAGCGCTCTCCACGAGCGAGCCGCTTGGTCAGCATGTGGTGCACCACGACGGCCTGGACCAGCAGTTCTGTGCAGGTGCGCGGTGCGTCTTGGCGGCGGGCTGCCTCGACGGCCGCCTGGGTCCGCGTCCGGCGCGCGGCCTGCCGCACGTCGGACGCCTGCCACAGCAGGCGGGCACCGGAGCGCTGCATCAGCTGCCCGGCGGCCGACTCCGGGCACAGGTACAGATCGAGCTGGAGCAGGTGGCCGGACTGCGGCAGGAGGTAGACATAGCCCAGGCCGCCAAGGTCGGGGGCGACGATGCTGTCCCGCCAGCCCGGAAGCAGCGCGCCGTGCGTCATGGCCAGCACGGCGTCCAGGTGGTCGGCCATCGCGGTCAGGTCGGTGTCGCGGACCGCGACGACGAGGTCGACGTCGGAGAGCCGGTCGGCGGTGCCGGCTGCCAGCGAGCCGCGCACCAGCAGCCGGGTGACGGCCCGGCTCGCACTGAACTGGGCGACCAATTCCTCCAGCACGGTCAGCTGCACCGGCCGGTGGGCCCGGGCGATCTCCTCCAGCGTCCGCGCGGGCGCGGGCCGGGAAACTGTGGTGGTCACGAGGTTGTCCCTTCGGTTCAACGGGCCAGGAGGTGGGTCTTGTTGTCGCGCCAGCGCTGCGCGCCTGCCGCGTCGCCGCGGCGCTCGTGCAGCTCGGCGATCAGGTCGTAGGCCCCGCCCTCGGGCAGCGCCCAGTCGTAGAAGCACCGCAGCAGCACCTGCTCGGCCGCCGCCGCGAATCCCAAGTCGGCCATCTGCTCGGCGCGCGCCAGCACCCGGCCGCGTTCCTCCTGGCTCATCGCAGGCAGGGTGCGCACGTCCTCTTCGCGCAGGCACGGAGCGGAAGCCAGGTCCTGATAGGCGTCGTCGGCGTAGACGTCCGCGATCAGGTGCAGGCGGTCAGGGCCGGTGACGTTGCGCACGCCGTGCGCGTAGGTCGGTGTCAGCCGCCACAGCGCCCCGCACGCCATGTGCACCTGTGCCCCCTGGGTGACCAGCACGGAGGACGTGTTGGTCGACAGCGGCACATGCAGGCGGTGCCGGGGCACGGCCTGCAGTTCCGCGTAATCGCGGTGCTCCCACAGATAGGAGTGACCGCTGAGCCGGGCCAGCCGCACGTACATCAGATCCAGGCCCAGCCCCCGCAGCCAGTCGGCGGTGACCGGCATCTGCGCCAGCAGGCTCGTCGCCCGGGGACGTCCGTCACCGATGACAACATCCCTTGGGTCCCCGGACTCGGAGTGGTTCATCAGCGAGGCCGTCCACCAGCCCCCGGACTGGAACTCGTTGTAGGCCAGCACGCCGCGGGTGCCCGCCCCGAGAGCCTCCGCCCGCATCCGCTCCACCAGCTCACCGTCCAGCTCGGCCAGCCGCGCCACCTGCTGCGTCAGTTCCACCGGCCGCGGCGGATCCTGCGTGACAACCACGAAGCCCTCCTTCACGCGGCCCGGGCGGGCCGCCTCGCCTCCCAGCACACCCCGCCCACCGCCACCGCGGATGCCACAGGGCGTTGCCTGCCGCTGCCGCCGGTTGCCTCGCGTTGCCTTGCTGGAAGCCGCACTGGTGCCGGCCAACGCGCGCGCGAGAGACTGCACATGCCAGGCACAACAGGAAAAAGAGGGGAAGAAGTGGTGGAGACCGATCCGTATGCGCATCCGCTGGCGCTGCTGTTAGCCCGGCACGGCGGCACGAACGCCTCCTACCTGCGGGCGGTTGCCGACACCTACCGCGCGCTCGGCTTCGGCACCTTGGCCTGTCGCAAAGAGAAGGTCTCCCGCTGGCTCGCGGGCACCATCCCCGCTTACGAAACGCAGGTGGCGATGGCCGCTCTCGAGGGCATCACTTCCCATGACGTGGTCCGGCACGGCTGGCCCGGCTGGCTGCTGCTCGCCCAGCCCGAGGACCGCCCCGTCCTGCACGCCCCGTGGACACCGGAGTCCGCGCTCACCGCCCTGAACAGTGGAGGTCCCATGGACCGGCGCACCTTCCTGATCACCACACCCGCCACCATCGGCGACGTCCTCGCCCACGCCGCCCACGCCGCCCCCGCCACCTCGCCCCCCACCGGCCGCCACATCGGCAGCGAGGTTCCCCAACGGTTCGAGCGCCGCCTGGCCGACCTGCGCCTCATGGACGACCAGATGGGATCCGCCGAGGTCTACACTGCCGCCGTCGCGGAACTCGGCCTGATCACCCGCACCCTCGCCCACTCCTCCTACAGCGAGGCAACCGCCCGCCACCTGTTCAGCTCAGCCGCCGAGGCCGCCCGGGTGGCCGGATGGACCGCCTACGACAGCGGCCACCACGCTGCCGCCGAGCGGCACTACGCCGCCGCACTCCGCGCCGCCACCAGCGCCCAGGACCAAGCCGCCACCGCCAACATCTGCGCCTTCTGGGCCATCCAGCACTACTCGACCGGCGACCCCCGCGGCGCCGTCCAGCTGCTGGAGGACGCACTCGCGCACGCTCCGGCAATCGGCTCCCCCCGAATGACGGCCATGCTCCACGCCCGGCTGAGCCGCGCCCACGCCCGTGCCGGCGACGCCCGTGCCTCCGACCGTGCGGCAGGAGCAGCCCTCGACTCCTACGCCCACGCCGGTCCCCTGAACGACGACATCCCGGCTGTCTACTGGTTCAACCTCGGCGAGGCCCATCAGCTCCTGGGCTCCTCCGCACTCAACCTCGGTCGCGCCCGCCAGGCCCTGGCCCACTTCCAGCACGCCACCGTCGCCACCAGCCCCACCGGCAAGAGTCCGACGGCCGAGCGCTACGACGGCGAAGCCTTCCCCCGCGGCAACGCCATCTACCTCGCCCGCCACGCCGAAGCCCATCTAGCCCTCGACGACGTCGACGCCGCCCTCGAGGCTGCCCACGCCGCTGTGACCTGCATGGGTGGCGTCACCTCCGCCCGCGGGAGCGCTGGTCTCACCGACCTGCGCGCCCAGCTCGCCCGCCGCAAGAACGCCGCGGGCGTCCGCGACTTCCTCGAGCTGACCACCTGATCCCCAGCCAAGCCCTGATCCGGGAGCGCACGGGGGAGTGGTCTGGATGCGGCAGACGAGGCGAGCGGTGCGGTAACCACACGCGGGCCCCGCCGGGATGCGACACCCTCCGCGGTGCTTCCCCCACAGCCGATCTCGGAAGAGCAGTCGTGCGGGGGAGAGGCCCAGGCGTACCCTGGCGGCGGAGGGAAGGAGGCCCGACCATGGACGCCACGCTCAAAACCGTCATCGGCGGCCGGCTGGTAGAGCTGCCCGGAACCATCGCCGCGGTTCGGGCGACCATGGAGAAGGACCAGGCCGCGGCCTTCGACCGGGAGATCGAGCACGTCCCTGCCCCTCTGCTGCCGGCAGAACTGGCCCGCTGGGCCCTGCACGGCACCGGAGCCGACGAAGAGGACGAAGTGCTCTTCGACCGCCTCGCCCGCGGCGAGGACGTCGGCGCCGTCAGCCCGGGCCCCGACTCGGAGGTGGCGTGAGCCGCTACGCCCTCCAGTACGCCCCACCCGCCGACGAAGCCCGCCGCTCCATGCCGCCCGCCCTGCGGGCCTCCTTCGACGTGGGGATGCGTGACCTCTCGGCCGCCCCGTACGGGCTGGGATCAGCACCGGTCAAGGACGACCCGGACCGCCGCGAGGCAACCATCAGCGACGTTGTCGTGCGCTACTACGTCAGTACCGCCGTCCTGACCGTCACGGTCGTGCGCGTCATCTACTTCTGACCTGACCCACCCGCTGGACCCCCGAACGGACGGGAACCACCACGGTTCGAAGCAGCCTGCCCGGACCGCGGTCGCGCGACGGGACGGGACGGGCGGGAGCCGACCGGGTTCGCCGCCGTGCCAGCTGGACCTGCGCCCGGACTCGCCCGCCTACGCCACCCAGCTCCGGCTGCTCAGCACCCGGGTCATCGCCGCAGCGAACGAGCGGCCGGCACCCAGGCGGTCCGCACCATCCGCGTCATGACCGTCGGCGCGACCAGCCCGGCACCTCGCGAAGCAGCCGCCGCACCGATACCCGCCCTCGCCCCGAGGCGCCGGTGAAGCCCCGGGAGGATGCCTCGCCCGGCTTCCACCAGGCACTCGCCGTCCACCAGACCGCCACACCCCCGAGCTGCGTCGACCCGTCGATCGCCGAGGCGGTGGAGCGGCAGGCCGCCGCGATGCGGGTGCTCAGCCTCCAGGCGTTCCCCGAGCCGAAGCAGGTAGCCGACGAGGCGACGCCGATCGAGCCAGCCCTCACCGAGCGGCGCCGCCAGGCCGACGCCTCCCACGCCGCGGCCCTGTGCCGGGCCCGGGCCGAGCGCGCGGCGGGGGAGACCGGAGCGGCGGCCCCGGTCCCGGCCTCGCCGCCGCTGGGTAGGACCGCGTGAGGAGGGGAGAACCCGAGGTGTCAGGGGCGGGCGAGGACGTCGTCGACGCGGGATGCGTCGGCGACCCGCGTTGCGCTATGAAGCCGAATCCTCGTCAGCGCGGAAGGATGCCAGTGCTGGGGTTCGGTGAGGCTCAAGAGAACTCACGGGACCACGTCCAGGTGGAGTCGGCCCCGGGCCGGCTCCACCTGGACGCGAACTGCTTCTCATTCAGCTGTGGAAGCGATGCTGGTCCCTGCGACCGCAACGCCGGAGTGCCTCCTCCCACGTGTACCGCCGCCGCTGTACCGACCACACACTGACAGGTGAATCCTTCGCGATCGCCGTGCTGTCCGCGGCCCGGCGAACCGTTCGGCTGCGTAGAGACGCACTCCTTGCTGCAGTTCCGGGCGTTGAGCGGCCAGCCGCCTCACTGCGAATACTGCATTCCATAGCATACCGAAATGGTGACAGGTCGTCAGTCTATGGTTGACCATCTCAGTCTCAGCAGTTCTCAGTACAACGCCCTGAGGGCCAGTACGTCTCCCTTGCCGAGGGTCCTTTGGGATGCGTCGCACTGGCTCGAGGCGGTGAACATTGTCAAGTTTTCGTGGCCGTTTCCTACGTGTCCCACCCCGAATACATGGCCACTTTCATGAGTGGCAACTCCGCGCAGGTCATACTGAGGGGGAACGCAGGTGCTGGCGTCGTTCGAGAAATCGCTGTCACCTATGTTGAACCGCACGTCGTTCTCCACGGCGAGGCCTCTCGGCTGGCCGGGAGCGTCGGTGTAGACGGTATGGCCTCTGTGATCGACCCTGAAAGACACGCTGACCTCATCAAACTCCAGCAGCATGTCCACGAGCTGTTCGATGAGCTGAATGCCTATCCCGGCGACGATGCCGAGGGAGTGCGGGAGCGGGTGCGACAGGTCGTCACCGAGAAGGAAGCTGCGCTCCACGCCTCCGGTCTGGTCGAGGAGCACGGTTACTTCCTCGCCAGCCAGGACCTGAAGAGGACCGCCCGCGCAGCGCTCGCGCCGGGCACCTCCGCCACTGCGGCGTGATCGGCTCGGCCCTCGATGGATGACTGCTGCTGGTGGAGGGCCGCCGAGCCGGGCCCGCGCTTGGAGGGCCGGGCCCGGAGCTTGGGCTGGGCGGGTCACACGGTGGTGGGGCTGGGCTCCTCGTCCGGGCCTGGGGGCTGTTCGCTGGAGTCCGGCTCGGCGTTGGTGTCCGTCGGCTCGTCGGTGGTTTCGGCGGTCTGGGTGTTCGGGGCGGGGCGGGTGCGGTCGTCGAGGGTGATGGTGACCGGCTCGCCGCTGGAGGTGAGGCCGGTCAGGCTCTTCTCGATCCGCTCGTACACAGTGGCTGCGAGTTCCTGGTCGCCGTCGCCCTCACTGGCGGTGTGCTGGATGGAGTGAAGGCTGATCAGGAGGGCGATCAGGGAGCGGCCGGAGAGCGCGGCGCGGATCCGCTCGTCTCCCTCGTCGACGACCTGTGGCGGCACCCGGAAGTGCGGATGCTGTCCGGCGCGGGCGGTGAGGAACTCCCAGATGTCGCGATGGCACAGCAGGCCGGTTGAGGAGACGCGGGCCGCAGTCCTGAGTAGGGCGCTGTGCTCCGCGCCCACCTCCGCAGCCGCAATCCCGGCGGCGGTGGTGTCGGGGCGGGGCAGCAGCTCCTCCACCACAGTGCGCAGCCCGGAGACCTGCTTCCGCACAGAGGTCAGCTCGGCCCGGGCCTCCTCCAGGACGGTGCTGAATTCCTGCCTGATCTCCCCGGCAGCTTCCTGCAGCTGCTCGGGAACATCCTGCTGCCGGTCGGCCGGGCTATCGCCGGTGCGGGGCGGGGCGAGCATGGGGGCGAGTTCCTCGGTGAGGACCTCGCGGACAGCTTGACGGACCACCTCAGCCGACAGCGCCGGCCCGGACCCGGCGTCCTTGGCGGCGGAGCGCTGCGCCGGGATCGCGCCGGTGAGGTCGGGCTTCTCCTGGGATTCGGCAGGCTCGGCGACGGCGACTGCAGCAGTGAGGCTGGTGTCGCCGCGCCCGACCCCGGATTCCTCGTGGGAATGCGGGGTCGGGGAGAGCGGACCGGTGAGCGGGGGAGGTTCGGGGGTGAGGTCCGCGAGTGCGCTGCGGACCGCGCGCAGCTCGGTGCGCAGCTGGGCTACGACGTCCTGGACGGCGGTGTTGAGCGCCTCCCCGTTGGAGTTCAGCTTGTTGTAGACCTCGCGGAAGTTTGCGCGCATCCGGCTGAGCTCGTCGACGAGTTCCTTGGCCGTCTTGCTGTGAGCGGCCTGGTTGGCCGCCTCGAGCTTCTCGACGCTCTTGTCGAGTTCATCGCGGAAGCTCTTGTCCGTGTGCATGACGGCGGTGTGCAGCATCGTCAGCGTGTTGGTCAGGTCCGGGTTCGAGCGACCAGGCATCTTCCCCCATCTCGTTGCTTTTGGTAGTCGAGCGAGTTCGCTGCGTATGTTGCCTTGGGTGCGGCGTTTCGCGCGGACAGATTGACCAACTGGCCGAAAATGGAGGGGCGTTGAGAGGTGCACTCCGGACAGATGGCATGCCTGGGTTAAGGGGCCGGCCCGCCCTGGAAGAGGGCGCCGTTATACCTCGGATATCCGTGGCCGCAACCGTGGCCCAGGAACGAAGGGAGACGTCGGCGCCCCCGCAGCTTCGCGTCAACACACCGCGCGGCGCGCCTACCGCCTTCGAGTGGTGAGGCGTCGATTTGCAGCAGTCCGGTGCGGAGGCGCGCGACGCTCTCGGCGTGACTGACACCCCCATCTTCGGCACCGCGAGAGCTTCGACGAAGAGCCCGGGGCAGGGGCCTCGGGTTCGCTTCCCGCTCGCCCGGTGGCTGCTTGGCCCGCGCACCACCTGGCGGGCTCGGCGCCTGGCCGCCACGTGCGGGATGGGCATGGACGCCCGGACCGCCTGGGTACTGGCCCGGCTGCAACGGCACCCGGAGGAGCGCAGCTACGCGATACACCACCTCGGGCAGCGGGGATGATTCAGCGCTGGACGCGGGCGCGGAGGGCCAGGACCGCCAGGGCGAGCAGCATGGGTTCGGTGAAGCGCGAGGCCCGGAACACCGCCGGTCCGAGGACCCCTCGCCCCGGCCGCGCCCATCACCTGACGGGAACCCACTTGCTACTGCACGGTCGGGTGGTTTACCACGATGAGGCGGAGACGCAGCCAGACGCCCGGCTACAACGGCAGGGTGATCACTTTGGTTCGCGGTCTGACGGCCGCTGCTCTGGTTGTGCCCCTGCTGGCTGCCGCTGTTCCCGCGGGGGCCGACCCGGCGCCCGCCCGGCGGGCTGTCGACCTGCCGGTGGCGCAGGCCATCGAGGCCTTGCCGCTCGAGAAGGAGAGCCGTGCCGGCTACAAGCGCAGCAAGTTCAAGCACTGGATCGACGCCGACCATGACGGCTGCAACACCCGCAAGGAAGTCCTCATCGAGGAAGCCACCGAAGAACCGGCCATCGGGAAACGCTGCAAGCTGACAGGGGGCAGGTGGCATTCGTACTACGACGACAAGGACACCACCACCGCGCGCGGCCTCGACATCGACCACATGGTGCCGCTCGCCGAGGCCTGGGACTCCGGCGCCTCCCAGTGGGACGCCGACCGCCGCGAGCGGTACGCCAACGACCTCGACGCGCCCCGGTCCCTGGTGGCCGTGACCGCGCGGGAGAACCGGCAGAAGGCCGACAAGGACCCCTCTGACTGGTGGGTGCCGGCCGCCTCCGCGTCCTGCCAGTACCTCTCGGACTGGGTGGCCACCAAAACCCGGTGGCAGCTGGCCATCGACCAGGCGGAGAAGAACGCCCTCGACCAGCGGGCGACCGTGTGCCCGGACACGAGGGTGAAGACCCACATCGCACCGTAGCCGCCCCGTGAGGCCGGGGCCCGCTGTCGCAGTCCCCGGCCTCACGTTCCACTGCCGGGTGCCCACTCCCACGCACCGCCGCCGCGCCAGTCGATGAGGTCCGCGTCATCCAGTCGCACCGTGGCGGGGTTGAGCCCGACCTCTTCGAGGAAGCTGAGCACGTCGAAGACGTTATAAGCGGTGCCGAGGATCCGCCCGCGGGCCACGACGCGACGTCCCCCCTCGCTGTCCGGGCCATGGACCACCACCGCAGCAGCCATGCCTCCAGGGTGCGAGACCGGGAGACGACCCGCACCTCGATGCTCGACCCTCCAGCACGGCCGGTCCACGCCGAGCGCCATCTCCGGCGCCGGCTGGTTGTCGGGCACGTGAGCCACGTCGGAGTTCAGCGACATGCCTGACGGCTGTCCGAGAGGTGTTCAGGCACGTTGGCGATATCTGGGATTCGCTGTCTGGTCCCGAGGCGCAGGCGCTTCAGTCCAAGTCATCCCAAGTCCACGAGGGAGCGGCACTCCCGTCAGGCTCACGACCGAGTCGAAATTGCTCCCCTCGGCCGAACGCGATGAACAGAACGAAGTGTCCTGCGGCAGGAAGCCGCTCTGCCAGAGCGGCTTCCTGCTCGTGCGCGCCTGCTTGCCGCAGCGCCTTCAGCAGCCGGGTGACGGCGAACTGGGCGCTGAGGGATGCGTGCTCGGCGGGTTCGCGTGTCAGCAGAACGGCGACCTGTGCATCCGCGCCGGCCTTCCGCAGGGCCTCCAGCAGTTGGGCGACGGCGAACGGGTCATCGAGAGGTGTGTGCGCGGCAGCCCGCTTGGCCACGGCTCTGACCTGTGCATCCGCGCCGACTTTCCGCAGGGCTCCAAGCAGTCGGGCGACGGCGAACGGGTCATCGAGAGGTGTGTGCGCGGCAGCCCGCTTGGCCACGGCTCTGACCTGTGCATCCGCGCCGGCCTTCCGCAGGGCCTCCAGCAGTCGGGCGACGTCAAGCGGGTCGTGGAGGGGGGTGTGCGCGGTAACCCGCTCGACCAGGGCACTGGCCTGCTCACTCGCGCCGACCTCCCGGAGAGCCTCCAGCAGTCGGGCGACGGCGGACGGGTTGCCGAGGGGTGTGTGCGCGGCAGCTTGCGTGGCCACGGCTCTGACCTGTGCATCCGCGCCGGCCTTCCGCAAGGCCTCCAGCAGTCGGGCGACGGCGAACGGGTCATCGAAAGGTGTGTGCGCGGCAACCCGCTCGACCAAGGCTCTGGCCTGCTGACTCGCGCCGACCTTCCACAGG
>NZ_JBIAFT010000021.1:53429-70819 GCF_042869455.1 Streptomyces sp. NPDC007025
CGGGCCTCCAGCAGTTGGGCGACGTCGGACGGGTCATTGAGGGGTGTGTGCGCGGCAGCTTGCGTGGCCACGGCTCTGACCTGTGCATCCGCGCCGGCCTTCCGCAGGGCCTCCAGCAGTTGGGCGACGTCGGACGGGTCATTGAGGGGTGTGTGCGCGGCAGCTTGCGTGGCCACGGCTCTGACCTGTGCATCCGCGCCGACTTTCCGCAGGGCTCCAAGCAGTCGGGCGACGGCGAACGGGTCATCGAGAGGTGTGTGCGCGGCAGCCCGCTCGACCAAGGCTCTGGCCTGCTGACTCGCGCCGACCTTCCACAGGGCCTCCAGCAGTCGGGCGACGGCGAACGGGTCATCGAAAGGTGTGTGCGCGGCAGCCCGCTCGGCCAAGGCTCTGGCCTGCTCACCCGCGCCGACCACCCACAGCGCGCCCAGCAGCTCGGCGACGGCGTCTAGGGCATTGAGGGGTGTGTGCGCGGCAGCCCGCTTGGCCACGGCTCTGACCTGTGCATCCGCGCCGACTTTCCGCAGGGCCTCCAGCAGTTGGGCGACGTCGAACGGGTCATTGAGGGGTGTGTGCGCGGCAGCCCGCTTGGCCACGGCTCTGACCTGTGCATCCGCGCCGGCCTTCCGCAGGGCCTCCAGCAGTCGGGCGACGTCAAGCGGGTCGTGGAGGGGGGTGTGCGCGGCAACCCGCTCGACCAAGGCTCTGGCCTGCTCACTCGCGCCAGCCTCCCACAGGGCCTCCAGCAGTAGGTCGACGGCGGACGGGTTGCCGAGGGGTGTGTGCGCGGCAGCTTGCGTGGCCACGGCTCTGACCTGTGCATCCGCGCCGGCCTTCCGCAAGGCCTCCAGCAGTCGGGCGACGGCGAACGGGTCATCGAAAGGTGTGTGCGCGGCAACCCGCTCGACCAGGGCACTGGCCTGCTCACTCGCGCCAGCCTCCCACAGGGCCTCCAGCAGTAGGACGACGGCGGACGGGTTGCCGAGGGAGGCGTGGGCGGCAGCCCATTGGGCGGGGCGGGGGTCGTCGGGGTGCACGGTGTGTAGGTGTCTGACGAGGTGTGCGGCGGCGTATGGGATGCCGTGGGTGGTGGCGTTCTTGTGGAGTTGGGCGGCGTCGCGGTACAGGCCGCGGTTCCAGGCGGCGTCGCCGAGCGCGGCCAGGTCAGTGGAGTGTGCGTGGTGGGCGGCCGCGGTCCAGAAGTCGATGGGCGGAATGGTCTCGGCACGGTGGTGACGGCCGTGCTGGTCGAGGTAGTCGGCCAGCAGGTAACGCGGCCCCTGCGGAGGAGGGGCGGGCTGGGGGCGGGTGCGCTTGTTGCGCGGGCCGCTGGTGTTGACGGGGGTGAGGATGCCGGGGATGCCGTTGCAGGGCGTGGTGACGTAGGTGAGGGTCTGGGGCAGCCAGTCGTCGTCGAGAGCGTGGTACTCGGTGTCGGAGAGGTAGCCCAGGGCGGCGTCGGCGAGCCAGTCCAACGGGATGTGGAGGCCGGCGCCCAGGCGGCGGGCGTCCATCGCGGCGTGGATGAGGGCCCGGGTGGCGCCCTCGGCCGCGTGATAGCGGTCCATCAGGTAGGGCACGCCGGCCAGGTACTGGGTGACCTGCCCATCGTCTGCGTGCTGGAATGCCTGGGTGAGGCGGGGGTCGGCATTGTCGGTGGCCTCAAGCGCAGCCAGGTCAGCCGGGGTGAAGGCCTTCGGCACGTCGATCTTGTGCCCGCCCAGTAGCGCGCGGGCACCGGGATGCCGGTCGCCAGTGATCAGGGTGTCCCAGTGCCCCGGCCACAGGGTGCCCAGAACCAGTACGGGTGCCCGCAACGGATCGGTGAGCAGCTCCCGCAGGCCCGCCGCGACCTGCTCACCGAGCGGATCCGGGCCCAGGTAGTGCTGGGCCTCGTTGAGCCACACCACCGTCTTCGGGGCGATCTCCGGCAATGCGGCCAGGACTGCATCAGGGGCGGTGGGAGTGAGGGGATGCCACAGCCGCCAGTCATCCGGCACCGCGGTGACCGCCTCCCACAGGGCGCGAGTCTTGCCCGTGGACGATCCCCCCACCAAGACTGCGATCCCGCTGCGCCCGGCCACGGCGGTCTCGACCACCGTTTTCAGGCGGGCGTCGTGGTCCCGCGGGAGATAGGCGGGGAGGATCCCGAACCGGTCGCGGGCGCCTTCGGTGTCCAGGGCCGGATGGATTCCGAGTCCTCCGTCCAGGAGGAGTTGGGCATTGCCCCGGAGGTCTCCGATCGGGCGCCCGGCGCCCTGCGCCATCCGGGCGTGTACCCACAGCTCACGCACGCGCTTTGTCAGATCGGATGCGTCCCAGGCGGCTCGGCGGGCGAGCACCCAGGTCACGGCGACCACGTCGGCCTGCTGCCCGGGTCGTTCGCTGTCGGAGATGATGCGGTGGACTGTGTCCCGGCTCGGTGCCCCGTCCAGGCCGTCGCTGTCGGCGATGTCCTCGGTGATCTCATCCAGGCTGGGAGTGCCCGCCGCCAGATACACCTCGTACAGCAGTTCTTTGAGCTGGCGCAGGGCCGGCGGCCATCCCACCCGTGCTCGCTTCAGTGGCCGCTGTCGCTTCGCGCTCTCCTTCAGGCCCGGTCGGCCGCCCCCGGTGTCGCCACTCATCGCATCATCGTCCCCGAACCCGCCCCCCGCCATGGTCTGAACGGCACTGATGCTCGTCCTTGGTGACGGCCCGTCGCAACTCGGAGTCGATCTTCGCAGGTGCCTGAGATTGGGCAGCAAGCCGGCCGGCTGCCCTATCCACCCACCCCACTCCCTGTGGAGGCCGTCATGCCCCGCACGCGTCTGACCCGTCGCGAGCGCCTTGCCCTGGCCGGAGCAGCCCTGCGCGGTGCCGTCTCCGGCATCTTCCGCCCCGTCGTCGCCTGGCTCCTGGACCACCTCACCTGAGCTCCCACACCGACCTTGGCAGCGTCAGGCCGTGGTCCCTGAGCCACACGGCCACGGCCTGACGCGCAGGGGGTTCACGTACCTGAACCTGCATCAATCGTTTGACCTGCAAAACATTCAAAGGCCCTTGATGTCGAGCGGGCCGTGGGTGGCGTGGGCACAGTAACGAAGCACCGGTCGTGGACGGCCCGATCGCTGCGAGGCAACTGTCAGCGACGTTGTCGTACGCTGCTGCGGCGGTGCCGCTGTGCTGACCGTCACGGTCGTGCGCGTCATCTACTTCTGGCCTGCTCCACCCTCCGTACTCCCCAGCGGAGGGAGCCGCGACGGGGTCGGTGCGACGCGCGGCCAGGCAGTCAAGCTTTTCGGCCACGTGTGAACCAGAGTCGGTGGGGCCGGATGTCTCCGACGCCCGGAGTCGGCCTGGTGCAGCCGCTTCGCGGGGTGCGCGATCCCGAGCCGTCTTCCCGGCGCTGCTTGGTCGCTCGATGTCGAGAGAAAAGCGGAAGCTTTCCGTCGGGAGCGATCAAACCTGACACGGGTTCCGTCATTTTCGAATGACGGTTCGAGGCGGATTGCCGGTGTTGATATTTACCGACTGTCAAGGTGTAGGTCGTCTCGGTCACGATGTAGCGTGCCGCGCATGAAGTACCCCCGGGACGAATTGCAGCCCGGCCCGGGGGACTTCGTCAACATTTGTCCATCAAGGAGGTCTCATGCTCCCTGACCAGCACCCGGCGGCCATCCGAATGCCAACCGGGCGCCATGACCGTAGCATCTCGCAAAATCGCCTTGGCCAAACGCACTTGGGGTGTGCTCTCCAAGTCACGGTCCGGCTGGCCCCCCTGTGTGCCCTGGCCATCCTGGGTCTCGCCATCGCCTCGGACATGACGGCCGGCCAGACCGCCGCCGCCACCGCGCTGGCCGCGGCGGCCGGCAGCGGTTCGGTGTTCCGCTTCATCGCCTACCGGCAGTTCAGCAAGGCCACCCACGCCTGAGACCCGCGTCCGCCGGGCGCCCGGGCGGGGAGACGGGGACCCCGCCCGGCGCGCACGGCACGCCGGGAACACCTCTTCCTGACGACGACGCGCGCGCCCGACCACGTGCGTCCGTAATTGCAAACCAGCGTCTCCGGTTCCGGAAAGCGGACCGGATCCCGAAGGACGAACCCAGGAATGAAACCCCGCCCCGAGAAGTGCGAGAACTGCGGCGCCGCCCTCACCCAGTCCGGACACGGACGACCCCGGCAGTACTGCGACAACACGTGCGGCAAAGCGGCCCGCAACGCCCGCGGCAACTCCGACAGGGACACCCACGAAGAACACCTCAAGCAGACCAGACAGGTGGCCGAGGCGCTGAAGCGCCAAAGCGCCGCACTGCACCAACAGCTCTCCCACGAGATCACCGACGAGGCGTGGACCCACCTGCTGCGCCGCGTTCATTCCGCGGAAGAGGAGCTGCGGGACCTGCGCACCTGCCTGGTGCAGGTGACCCGGGACCGGGGCATCCCCCAGGCGCGGATCGCCGAGGCATGGGAGATCAACGCCTCCCGGATCAGCAGGGACTGGCCCGAGGACCGGTACGACGGCCGCATGCGCAGCCGCAGCCGCCGCATCGAGGCGCGCGCCCGCCGCTTCCTGCCCCCGCAGGCCACCGGGGCCGGGGACGAGACGGGCGACTCCGCGTCCCGTCCCCGCCAGACCGGCAAGCCGCCCGCCCCGGACACCGGCAAGGACGCCGACCGCGCCGACACCGGGAACAAAGCCCTCTCCCAGCTCAACACAGCCCTCTCCTGCCTCTTACGGTCCGATGCCAGCCGTACCGTCGCCTCCCTGGCCCGGGCAGCCGGCGTCTCCCGCTCCCACGTCTCCCGCATCCTGGCAGGCAACCGCTTCCCCTCCTGGAAGGTCACCACAGCCCTGGTCACGGCCTGCGACGGCAGCACCGACGACATCCGCCCCCTGTGGCAAGCCGCCCACGACAGCCTCCACGCCACCCCCCGCCGCACCCTCGACGGCACCCTCCACACCGTGCTGCGCGGCCTGTACCTGGCCGCCTGCCGCCCGCCCACCGCCACCATCCGCTCCGCCAGCCCGACCCTCACCTACGCCGACATCTCCGGCCTGCTCGAAGGCGCACACGTCCCCGCCTGGCACGTCGTCAAGCACCTCGTCCTCGCACTGCACGGCCAACCCGACATGGTCCGCCCCCTGTGGGAGACCGCCGCCCACACCCCGAACACGCGCACCGAACCACCCGCCCCCGCGCGAATCCCCCTGGCCCCCTTCTGCTGACACCCCTCCACCTCACCGAGGCCCCGCATGCCCACCGCGCACTGCACCCACCCCTCCCCGCCGCGCCCCACACCACCACGCCTCGCGCTGCCCCCCGACTTCGAAGCCTTCTGCCTCCTCCACCACCCCGCCTACGAGCGCTTCGCCGCGCACCACCATGCCCCCGACGCCGTCGCCCGCGCCCTGGGAGACCTCGCCCTGCACTGGCGCAGCCTGCTGACCCAACGCGACCTGACCGCCCAGGCATGGCGCATATTCACCGACCGGGTCCCTCACCCCACCACCGCGATTTCCCGACCGGTCTACGACGTCCTGGTCCTCCGACGCCCCCTCGGCTACACCCCGGACCAGATCACCCGAATCACCGGAATCGACCTGCACACCGTGCGCTGGTGGCTCTCCCACCACCCCACCACAGCCCCTGCTGCAAAAGCCCGGCCGCTCCGGCGCGAGTCCCGATGCCCCCAAGACCCGGCACGCAGTACAGCACCCCGAACGGCCTGACCCCCGCTCGGGCGCCACGGCCAGTTCCCCGAACCGGCCCGCCTTGGGCCCTGGATAACCGTGCCAGGGACGTGTCGTCTGCCACGGAGGTGACAGTGGTTCTGCCACGTGATGTGTCAGTCGCGCGATCCTGGTTGGTGAGGTGTCGTCTCTGTCACGCCAGGACGACGCACCCCCGCCGCTCCAGCTCGCTGAGGAGTGCTAGCGAGGGATCGACCTCGTTCCAACGCAGATCCAGCTTCTCCAGCGATGGCATCAGGGCGAGCCAGTCAGGAAGCTGGACAAGGCGGTTGCTCCGCAGGTCGATCTGACGCAGGCGCGGGAGGCCGGCCAGTGACTCCGGCACCACGTCCAGGGAGTTCTCGCGTAGGTCCAGGTGGCGTAGTTCGCGCAGGCCGGTGGCCGACGTCGGCAAGTGCTCGATCGCGTTCCCCCGGAGCCATAGCTCACGCAGGTTGTGGAGCTGGCCGATGGCATTGGGCAAGGTGGTGAGCCGGTTGTGCTGCGCCCTGAGCTCGATGAGGCCGCTCATCCCACCGATGGTCTCCGGCAGGGTGGTGAGGGAGTTCTCACCGACGTTGAGGTAGCGCAACCGGGTCAGGTTTCCCAGAGAGTCTGGAAGTCGTGTCAGCTGGTTGTCGTGGAGGTAGAGGCAGTCGCTGAGCTCGGTCAGCTTGCCGAGTTCTTCGGGCACCGACGTCAGCGCGTTGTGGCCCAGGTCCAGGGTGTTCAGCTGGTGAAGCTGCCCGATGTCTGGAGGGAGGGCCGTCAGTCCGTTGTCCGCGAGGATCAGCACGCGGAGCTCGGTCTGTCGCCAGACCGACTCGGGCACCTCTCCGAGCTCTTGGCGCCACAGGTTCAGCGCATGCCTCACGGCCATCCCCCTTCATCAATCCTCCTGGGCTCCGATTCTCGTCCGGGATCTCGGGTCCAGCAGGCAGTTAAGACAAGTTCAGCCGGCCTTGGCCGATTCCTCGGCACGTGCTCGGGTGCTGGCGAGGCGGTAGGAGGCTGTCGCCCGGTTCACCTTGATCCGACTGGTCGACGTCGTCTCGGTCTTGCCGCCGTACGGCCCGAAGGGCCCGGTCTCCCCGGCGGTGCGGGCGCCCAGGACGGGGGCGGCCCCCTTCATGCGGTACGGGGCGGGGATCACCGGCCGCTCCCTTCGAGCTGGGTGAGGACGCGGGAGGTCCGCAGTTCCTTGAGGTCGGGGATGTGGTTGTAGAGGGTGCCTCCTGGTCCGCGCCGACGACGGCACCGCCGTCCTGGCCGACGACGTCCGGTACAGCCTCCGCCTCACCGACGCCGACGACGCTGACACGCCTCATGGCAGAACCACTGACCTCCCCGTGGCAGACGACACTCTCGGGAACTCGGTCTGCCTTCTATGAGCCTCACACCGCGTTTTCCAAGGTGATCGCCTCGTACGCGAAGCCTGTGAGGTGTGAGCCCGAGGTGTGAGCCAGAACCCGCGCTGTCCTCTGCCAGGCGATCTTGACCGATTGCCAAGTGACCTTGACGCCCGGTCGGTACTCAGCCCTCCGGCTGGACCTCGTCCGCCTGCATGCCCTTCTGGCCCTGCACAGCAACGAAGGACACCCTCTGGCCTTCCTTCAGGCTCTTGAAACCGTTCCCCTGGATCGCCCTGAAGTGCACGAACAGGTCCGGGCCGGATTCCGGGGTGATGAAGCCGTATCCCTTTTCCTCGTTGAACCACTTCACGACGCCGTTCTGCCGCTCCGCCATGTCCACTCCTTGAATCGCCGATTGTGGCCGGACGCGCATGACGCCCCGGTGAACTGATCATCACCGACAGGAGGACGGGAACCTGGGATAGGCACCGCCACTGGAAGGGATCGGAGCCAACCGGTCAGACTCACCTGGCAAACGGTCAAGATCGACTGCCAGAGGTCGACTGTTCTCACCGAGGGTTACGGGCAAAAGGGAAGTCTGGACCCGTGCATGACGCCCGGCAGGGCTGCCTACCCCTTGCCGACCGTCTTCTCCTTCTTCTCCGCGATCTCCTTACAGTCGAAGCAGAGATCAGCGGTGGGGCGCTGCTCCAGGCGACGGAGGCCGATCTCGATCCCGCAGGCGTCGCACCAGCCGTACTCCTCGGCTCCGATCTTGTCCAAGGTCTTGTCGATCTTCTTGATCAGCTTCCGCTCCCGGTCACGGTTGCGGAGCTCCAGAGCGAATTCCTCCTCCTGGCCGGCCCGCTCCACCGGGTCGGGGAAGTTCGCCGCTTCCTCCTTCATGTCCTCAACGGCCCGATCCACGCTGGTCATCAGTTCCAGCTTCCAGGCGTTGAGGAGCTTGGCGAAGTGCTTGCGCATGGGCTCGCCCATGTACTCCTCACCCCGGGTCTCCTGGTACGGCTCGACTCCGTGCATCGTCTGCCCGGTCTTGGCCTTTTCGGTGGTCAACGTTCCTCCTGTGCTGGGCCCGGATCGACCGCTCGGCATGACTGGCCGATCGATTGACAGTCCCAGCGCTAACGGAGCCACCGCCAAAGAGACACGACCCAGCGGTCAAGATCACTTGGTAAACGGTCAAGATCGCGTGTCAGAGGACACGCGCCGGACGGCCACACCGGCCAGAAACTAGTCTCGATAGAGTTAAAGAATGGGTTAAATTTCAGGATAAGATTTGCTAGGGTTGGGGTGCGAAGGGAGATCGACATGGCGTCCGAAGAAGAGCTGTTCGCGAACATCGACGCGTTGCTGGAGGAGGAGCCCCAGCTCCCGCCTCCGGCGGAGCGTGCCCGGCTGCGCGAAGCCGCCGGTATCACCCAGGCCCGGCTCGCGGTCGCGTTGAAAACGTCGACGCAGACGGTGAAGAACTACGAGAACGGCCGCTCCGAGCCGAAGTCTCCGCGCCTGGAGGCCTACCAGCGACTCCTCAAGGGCTGGGCGGCGAAGTACCCCGCCAGCGGCGCCCCCGCCGCACCCGCACCCGCCCCGGCTCCGGCCGCCGCGCCGCAGCCGGAGGCGCCCGAGACGCTCACCGGCCTGGCCGCCCCGGCCGAGCCGGAGACTGCCACGCCGGCCGCCCCGGCGGCCGCGCCCGAGCGCCCCGCCCACCCGGCCGCGCGCCCGGCGGCGTCGTCCCGGCGCCCGGCGGCGAAGAAGGCCGCCGCGCCCGCCCTCGACCCGCGCTTCCCGCACGGACCGCTGGCCGTCCTCGACGGCGACGGCTCCGCCTACGGCGCCGAGGGGATCGTGCTGGACTGCCCGGCGACCACGGTGGTGGAGCTGGTGGAGTGGACACTGCGCGAGTCCGGCCTCGGTGCTCCGAAGCTGCACCGCCACGGCAAGGACGCCGATCCCCTCATCGTCCTCACCTCCACGGCGGCCGTGAAGCTGGGGCTGCCCGAGCGCCTGGAGGACCGGCGCGGCCTGCGCCTGCCGGAGGACCACCCGGTCGTCAAGCAGGTGGCGAAGGCGAAGTGGCAGCTCACCCAGCGCGGGTTCGGGCCGTGGGCGCGGATCTACCGCAAGGCGCAGGGCCGCGAGCGGCAGTGCGTGCAGCTGGTGATCCTGCCCTGGGACGCCCTCGATGAGCGGTCCTGGCCCGGCGTGAGCGAGATGGAGCCGGCCGACATCGCCCGCGTCCTCGGCGTGTACGCCCAGCGGGTCATCACCCCGCGCGGATCCACGGCCGTCTCGGGTCTGGAGCTGATGACCGCGCTGCGCCCGCCCACGCGCGCCGTGCGGGACGAAGCGACCGGGAACTGGGTGCCCGGCCACAACCCGGGCTCGCTGGGCACCGAGCCGATGGACCCCGCCCCGCCGGAGGCCACCGCGGAGCACCCGGTCGTCGTCCAGTCCGGCTGGACCGGTGGCTTCCTCAACGAGGAGGCGTACCAGTGGGTGCGGCCGGTGGACACGCTGTCCGATGAGGAGTGCCTGCTGCCGCACGCGGTCGGCCTGGACCTGAACACGGCGTTCCTGGCGGCCGCGGCCCGCCTGGTCGTCGGCCTGTCCGCGCCCGACCACTTCGACGCCCCGCAGTTCAACCCGAAGATCCCCGGGAGCTGGCTGGTCGACCTCTCCCACATCGAGCTGGACCCGCGCCTGCCCTCGCCGTTCACCCCGGACGGCTCCCGGCCGACGGGCCCGGCCTGGTACCAGACACACACCGTCGCCTACGCCCAGGAACTCGGCCACAACGTCGCCCCCATCGAGGCGTACCTGCGCAGGGAGACCGGCGCATACCTGGACCCCTGGCACGACCGCCTCAAGAACGCCTACGTCGACACCCTCTCCGACCTCGGCGTCACCAAGGACCTGTCCGACGTCGAGTTCCTCGCCGCGATGGAGCAGCACAAGCAGGCCGACCCGGCCCTGGCCGCCGTCCTCGCGGCCATCAAGGCCACGGTGAAGGGCGGCGTCGGCAAGCTCCGCGAGCGCCCCCAGGGCAGGCACTACAAGGAAGGCGAGCGGTGGCCGGCCCTCGAGCGCCCGACCTGGCGCCCGGACATCCGCGCCGCCGTGATCTCCAAGGCCCGGGTCAACATGCACCGCAAGCTGACCAACATGGCGAAGATGACCGGGCTGTTCCCGCTCGCCGTGCTCTCCGACTGCGTCGTCTACCCCTCCCCGGGCGCGAGCCCGCTGGACTTCCTGCCCTACGCCGCCTCGGGCAAGCCGCAGCCCGGCGGCTTCCGCCTCGGCCCGACGCCCGGCCTGGCGAAGCTGGAGGGCGTCCAGCCGATGGCGTGGGCGGTGGACCTGATGGAGAAGGGGCTGAACCCGGCCCGCCACATCAAGGGCGGCGACGCCGTACTGGACGAAGGGGAGTAGGGCCGTGGGAGAGATCGAGGACGCCATCGAGCGTGCCGACCGGGAGGCGTTCACCAGGGACCCGCCCAAGACGCTGAAGGGCCAGATCGGGTTCCTGCTCAAGCAGTTCGGCAGCGCGAAGGCCGTCGCGGCCGAGATCGGGGTCACCGCTGACTCCGTCAACCGCTACCGGCGCGGCGCCCGCAAGCACGCCCGGGCCGACGTCGCCGCGAAGATTGATGAGGCCGTACGGCAGCGGTGGCAGCCGCTGGTGCGCAGGCGTCGGCAGAAGCAGGCCGCCACCACCGGCGGGATCACGGTGGAGACCCGGGCCCGGTTCGGCTACACCGCACCCGTCGGCACCACCGACGACGGACGCTTCCGCCGCCTGACCGTGCACCTTCCCGCGTCCTACGCGCAGCGCCTGTTCGACGCCCGCGAGGCCGGGGCTGGCGACCAGCAGATGCGCGGAATCATCGCCGAAGGATTCAAAGAAGTGTATTTCCAGGACGGCGGCGGTCGCGCTATGGGACTGTCGGACGTGGAAATCAACGACATCGACTATTTGGACCTGGACTACTAAGTAGGAGCGAAAGCGTGACCGCTGAATTTCCGCCCATCGATCGCGACAAGAGCCCGCTGTTCGACGCCGACCACGACCCGGTCCGCGTGGCCGACGCGCTGCGCCGCAGCCCGCACTTCGCGGCCGCAGACGCCGACCCCGGCGGCGACACGGTGTGGTTCACCACCGAGGCCGGCATCAACTACACGCTGACCTTCAAGGAGGCGGAGCCCACCGAGGATGACCTGCTGCCCGAGCCGGTGCTCACCGAGGCCATCGCCGCGGCGATCCTCAACCACCCCGGCTTCGTCTCACCGCCGATGCGGACTCGCCGCGCGAAGACACCACCGCCATCCAGTCCCGCAACCAGGTGCGCCACCTCCTGGTCCTGAACGTCGACCGCGGCAACGCCCTCGCCCCGGAAGACCTGTCCACCCCGGCCGTCGACGTCGCCCTCGCCGCCGACAAGCTGCTCGCCAACGACCCGAGCGACTCGGAGCGCGCCACGGCCGAACTCCTCAACTACGTGGCCGCCACCTGGGACAAGCACGACCACCCGCTGCGCGAGCACGCCCAGGCCGTCGCCCGCACCCTGCGCACCCAGTAGGAGGGGATCCGTCCATGCCCGCATCCACGGCCACCGAGCGCGCGTACCGTGAGGTGACGACCCGCCGGGAGGACCAGATGAGCGCGCAGCCCGACCACGCACCCGTCACCGCCTACGCCCCCGCGCCCGGGGCGCCGGCCGAACTCCTCGCCCAGCTGCGCGCTGACAAGCGCGCGGACCGGTGGGTGCCGGCCTTCGAGCGGGACTACGCGGCCGCCCTCGAGGAGAGCCGCCGTACGTTCTCCCTGGCCGGGCTGTACGAGGTCGTCCAGGACTGGCAGGGCCGCATCGCGCACGCCCCGGCCGTCGACGCCTTCGTCGCCTCCGGCTACGACGACAGCGACGCCGTCGACCTGGCGGAGCTCCGCGTACGGCGCCGGTGAGCCCGTCGCCGTACGCGGTCCGCGTCTCCGCCCCGGCCGCCAAGGTCCTCGACGCCCTGCCCGAGCACGCGGCGGACACCGTGTGGGACATCCTCGCCACGGCCGCCGCCGACCCGTTTGGCTTCCGGCAGTTCGACAGCGACGACGACGAGGGCGAGGACGTCCGCTACGCGGCCGTCGGCCAGCTCTCCGTCACCTTCTGGGTCAACCGGCACCTGCGCAGCCTGACGGTCCTGAACATCGTCTGGCTCGGGTAGCCACCCCTGACAACGGCCCGGCCCCGGCATTGCAGCTGCCGGGGCCGGGGCCGGGCCGCTGCGCATCGTAGCCACCGCCGTATCCACCCGTTGCCACCCGGTGGCAACGGGTATCCGCCCGGCCGTTGTCACCAGGCTCCGCGGGGCCGTTCGGCACCGAGCTGCACCTCCCGCCGGCACTCCGGGCACTCCGGCAGCCCCTTCACCCGGCGCGGGCGGTCGCCCTTCGCCCAGCTGAACCCGCACAGCGCCGTGTTCGAGTAGTGCTGGACCTGGTCGTCCTCGGAGGCGTGTGAGCCGTAGCCCGGCACCTTCCAGGTGAACGTTGCCTCCCCGTCGTACGGGGCGCCCTCGGGCCAATCGTAGACCGGCTCGGTCGTGGTGCAGCGCATTCGCAGATCAGGCCCCGTCCACTTCTTGCCATAGACGATCTCCGCGGCGGCGTCGGCCGCATCCGCGAGGCGCTCGAAGGACAGGTCGTAGTCGTGCATGTGCTCCCACGAGCCCGGCTTCTGCGACTCGCGCATCAGCGAGCGGAACATCAGCAGCAGCCGGGCCAGGTCGTGGTGATGGACGCGCACCGTCCGGGTGGCGTGGTCGAAGCCGTAGGTCGGGTCGTACGGCGGCCTGTTCGGCATCGGTCCTCGTTCGCTCGGCGGTCAGCGGCCACGGCGTGATCGGCGGCCGGGTGCTCAACGACCGGGGTCCGCCGGGGCCACGCCGACCTCTGCCGTCCGTGCGCCGGCCGATCCGCGGTTCAGGCCGGGGGCGGTGTCGCGCCGGGCAGCTCGCCGGAGAAGGTCCACCACTGCTCGATGGTCCACACGGCGACGCTGGAGCGGTCGGTGGACATCCGCAGCCAGACCTCCTCGCCGCCGGGCAGGAGCGCGACCTCCCGGTGTGCCTCCTCCCACGTGCCCACCGGGTACATCCACTCCAGGCCGTCGTTCGGCCACTTCCGCATCGCCACGGTGCGCACGCTCAGCGCCACGGCGAAGGCGTCCAGCGCCGCTTTGGGTATCCGCACCTCCGCCGGCTCCCGCTCGATCCCCGACACCGGGCCCCTCTCGCGTCGTTCGGCGGGTCTGCGCCCGCCGTCGCGGATCAGCGTGATAGACCCGCCCCGCGCCTGGTGTCACGCTGTGAGGGTAGGAGGCTCATAGGGCGTTTCCCCAGGTAGACGCGGTGAACTATGAGGGTGTGAGGCTGTGAGACGGGCCCGTGCGGACTGCGTGGCGGCGGGTCAGGTCCTCCAGCACCTGCTGCCAGACCTCGCCGTCCAGGCGCCGGGTCACCGCCTCCTCCATGGCGCGGGGCGGCAGCGCGGCGAACATGTCCGCCAGTGGCCCGCCCCGGCCTTCCTGCTCGCCCCACCACAGCTGCTCGGCCACCACCATGTTCCGGCTGTTCCAGAATTCTGGAACGGTGTGCCGCCCCGCCGGCACCGGACCCGCCACCGGCCGGGACGCGCTCTCCAGGCCGGGGAGCTCGCGGCCGTCCTTCGAGCCCGCCAGGAGGGCGCGGGCCGCTGCGGTCGCGGCGCGCGCGGGTGCCAACGCCCCGGCGAACTGCGGCCCGAGCCGGGCGAGCGTGTCGACCAGGGCGTCCACGGTGGCCAGCGTGTCCGACGCCGCCGACGCCGACCAGCCGCCCTTGGCCACGGCCTCCCACACCTCGACCGCCGCGTCCGACAGCACCTCGACCCGCTCCGGCAGCTCCATACCCGGCTCAACGATCCCGCCCGGCCTGCGTACCGCCAAGGCGCCGGCCCCGTGCCCGCGCCCGTGCTCCCGCGCGGCGCCCTGGTGGTGCCCGCCGGCCCGAAGGACGATGGAGACGTCGGCGAGCAGCACGAGGACCAGGAGCACGGCGCCGAACCGGCGCGGCCGCCGCTGAGCGAGGCCCGCGCCCGGGAGATGACGGCCGGGCTGCGCGAGGCGATGGACGACGTCCGGCGCTCCGTGGCGGTCCTCGCCGCCCGGGTCCGCGACGCGCACGCCGCCCGCGTCTGGCTGCCTCTGGGGCACTCCAGCTGGGAGTCGTACTGCGCCGCGGAGTTCGGCATCAGCCGCGCCCAGGCGTACCGGCTCCTCGATGTCGCCCGCGCGCTCGCCGCGATCCACGGCGCGGTCGCCGCCGGCCCGAGCTGTCTCGCACGCGAGACACCGACCCGGGCGCCGCGGCCGCGCTCGACTACGGCCTGTCCCAGCGGGCCCTGATCGCCGTCTCCGGCCGTACGGACACCGTCGCGGAGATCATCACCCGCCGACTCGCCGCACTCGCCCACAGCGGCCTGCAGGCCCTCGATGAGGCCGCGGTGCGCGCCGTCGTCCGCCAGGCCGTCCGCGATGTCCGCACCGCCCCGACGCCACCGCCCGCCGATCCGCCGGCAGACCTGACCGTCGCCGCGCTGCGCGCCGTCGTCGACCTCGCCACCAGCAGCCACGCGATCGGGGCGCTGATGCTCGAAGTCGCCCCGGCGTACCTGTCGGACTCCGAGGCCGCCGACGTCCTGGCGCTGCTGTGCGAGCAGATCGGCGAGCCCCTCGACCACGGGCTCGCTGCCCGGCGCTACGCCTTGACCGGTGACCGCCGGGCCCTGGCCGGGACGGTGCTGTAGCCGCTGCTCCTGGTGCTGCTACTCGGGTGCTGCTCGTGCTCCTGGTGGTGGACGTCGGGTGTAGCAGGGCCGTTTTCGGGGTGCAGCGCAGCATTTGCATGGGCCGGGAGAAGGGCGCTGCTCGTGCAGCAGGCCAAAAGATCTATGCAGCTGCTGCATGCAGCGCGTCGGGGTGCGACTCGGTGCCGGGACGTGAGTGGGCCGGCCGCCGTGGCGCTGCCGTTCTGCAGCACAGCGGCCGGGAACGACGACGGCGCCCTCCCGGTGGGATGGGCGCCGTGACGGTGGCGGGGCGGGAGCCGGGGCTCATCCGGCCAGTCGCAGGGCGGGCGGTGCGTCGGGCAGCGGGGCGTCCTCGCCGCCGTCGGGGTCCGGGTCGAAGTCTGTCCCGATGCGGGCGTCCCGGGCGCGCGGCGGGCGGATGTCGCCGGTCGGGAAGTTCAGCGGCCACACGAACGTGTCGGGCGCCTTGAGGTGGTTGACCATGTGGGTCAGCGACTCGTAGCCGGCCAGCAGCGGGTGGATGAGGACCTCGCCACGGCGCTGCCGCTCGCTGATGATGCCCTTGTCGCGCAGCTGGCTGATGGCCCGGGAGACCACGGACTGGGTGAGCCCGAGGCGCTCGGCTAGCTCCTGCTGGCGGATCTTGACCAGGCCTCCCGGCTCCTGGCGGGAGGTCAGCACGTCGAAGACGTCCCGGGCCGTGGGGGACAGGCAAGCGTTCGGCAGGACCTCGAAGATCTCCGGATTGTGGAAACCAGGGATGGAAGCGGAGCTCATCGCGTGGCCTCGTTCCTCACCGTCGGGATGGTGATCTCGTGCTGCACCAGGGTCTTCTTGAGCGACTTCACCAGACGCAGCTGCTTGTCGCTGCCCCACCGGTAAGCGTAGAGCGGGTTCAGGCGGTACACACCGCGCCGTTCCCTCCAGGTGAAGTTGTGGTGGCTGAGCTGACCGACGGCGCGGGAGATCTTCGACTGCGAGCAGCCGTACTTCTTCGCCAGGCCGCTTTGCGTCATCTCCACCAGGCCCTCCTTGTCGTGGTGCGTCTTGAGGTAGTCCAAGACGTTCCGCGACATCGCGCTCAGGTCGAACTTCCACAGGTTGTCCTCGATCACCTGGGACATGCTCAAGTGCCCCTTGCCGTAGAAGACGTACGGCTTGACCGGGTCCTTCGTCGTGAAAGTGCCGCCGCGCTTGGCCAGCCTCTCCAGGCTGCTGACCAGCTGCTGGGCCGACTCCATGCCATTGACGGACTCGGCGGGCGGCGGAGCGGGGGCCAGCCGCGGCGTGGTCGCCGGCGCCTCCGCGCTGCGCCTCAAGGGCTGGGCCACGGGCTCTCCTTCTCCATGATCGTTAAGGCTGCATAACATAGCAGATCTGCGATGTTATGCAGGAGATCTATGCACGCGACGGGCGTGTCCCTGGACAGGAACGATCTATTCACCTACGTGCATGCAACCCGCCCCGCTCGGGCGTGATCCATTCACTCAGGCTGCATATATCGCGCGCGTTTTCGCAGGTCAGAGGCTTGTGCCTATCTGATCTTTAGAGGCGGGCCCCCTACGGCCCGCGCTGCGCCCTCCAGCCGCTCCATGCAGCGGCGAGGCTGCGGCCGGGCGGGGGAGGCCGCGGATCCATCCGCCAGCGGCCCGCCAGCTGCTGCGCGTCGGCCCCCGGACGGAACTGAGGCGGCTTCGCGTGCGGCTCCGTGGACCGGGTGCGGACCGTAGGCGTGCACCAGCGAAGCTGCGTCTCGGGTTGTACCGGCCGTGACGGTCAAAAGCACGGAGGCGTGGCCGCTGTGAGTGGTGGGCTCCGCCGTACGGCCTGGCGGCCGAACGGCTTACGTACCTCCGCACACCGAATTCCGGCATTCCCATATCGGGCTTCCGTTCTGTGGCTGAGGTATTCAAGTCCGCGCAAATCTAATTCAGCAGGTGAGTTTATGGCCGGGGCTAGGGGTGGCGCGTTCGGAGCACAAACGCTACACAGGTAGATCCGGTGATGCATCACACCGTGTGCACGTTCCTAGTCTCGGATAATGCGTGACGGAATCCGCCGCACGGCAACGGGTTGACGTGTATGCTGGCGGGGTATTGGTGAACGTGAGCGGCCGGTTTCGAGGGTGGGGGAGGGGTTCGGGTGGAGCGCAGCGGAGCCCGCCACTGCGGTGTGGGGGCCGGCACCCGATCGGGCCGACGGCCCGTCACCCTCATTGCAGGGGTGGTGGCTGGGAACCCCAAGCCCTACACAGTCCCGCGCATGATGCACCTTCCCCTCGTAGCCAGCTTCGGGGGTCCCGCTTGCGGGACCCTTCGCAATTCGCGCTTGCGCGAATTGCTTCGCTTTTTAAATTCCGCTTGCGGAATTCTATTCCGGCGCTTGCGCCGGAATTCGCATTGCGCTTGCGCAATGCGTTTCTCTATGCCCCGGCTTGCCGGGGCATATCCCGCTCCGCGGG
>NZ_JBIAFT010000022.1:0-68713 GCF_042869455.1 Streptomyces sp. NPDC007025
CACCCGGCACGGGGCTGCCGGTGGTCTGTCTGCGGCGTGGGGCCCACCGTGCGGGAGGCACCCCCCACCCCGGCAACCATGTGACCTACGACCCGACTCGTCCCTCCCGCCGGACCGGTCCTGCCGCCCCCACCCCCACCCCGAAACCGGTATACCGGACATACGAGGGTGGTTCGTACGTGACGCGGACCCTATGGGCGGCCTCACACCACCCACCCCCGCCGGCCCCCGCCCCCGCACCTCCAGTGATCGCCCCCAAGCACACCGCGACCGTTCCCGACGCCGCACCGGGGGTGGTAGGACGTGCGGATGGATACAGTCCCTGTCTGCGGTCCCGAAGGTCCGATCAGGGCCGGAGCCACCGCCTCCGCGGCTCCTGTCCCACTCCGCGCCGTCCTCTTCGACTTCTCCGGCACGCTGTTCCAGATCGGCACGTACGCGGACCGGATCCGGGCCGCCCTGGGGCGTCCGGTGGGCGAAGCCGAGATGGACCACCTGCTCGACGGGCTGGAACGGGGGCTCACCGAACCGGCCGTGGTGGCGGCACAGCAGGCCAGGGACGTCTCAGCGGCCGCTCACCGGCGGGCCTTCACCGCCTGGTACGCCTCGGTGCCGGAGCTCGCTCCCGTCGCGGAGGTGCTCTACGAGCAGTTGCGCGCCCCTGGGCACTGGGTGCCGTACGCCGACACCGGCGCGACACTGGCTGCGCTGCGCGGCGCCGGGCTGACGCTCGGTGTCCTCAGCAACATCGGCTGGGACCTGCGGGAGACCTTTGCCCACCATGGAGTTGCCGAGTACTTCTCGTGCTGGGTGCATTCCTACGAGCACGCCACCGAGAAGCCGGACCCCGCGCTCTTCCGGACGGCCTGCCGGGAACTCGGCGCGGATCCGGACGAGACGCTGATGGTCGGTGACCACCCGGCCGCTGACGGCGGCGCCGCGGGCGCGGGTCTGCGCGCTTACGTCCTGCCGGCCGGAGCGTCCCCCGGAGGGGTCCGGGGCCTGGACGCCGTGCTGCACCTGGCCGGCATACGGAAAGCGGGCGCGGCTAGCTGGAGCGGGCCGCCCGCGTGTACCGGCCGCCCGCCCGGTCAGTCCGGCCAGGGAAGCGCCGCGTAGAGGCGGTAGTCGGCGCCGTCCCTGCCGTGTTCGAGCGTGCCGCCGGTGAGCAGTGTGCGCTCCGCCAGTCCGATGAGGCCCTGCCCCGCGCCGGGGAGCCGCGGACCGGCGGGGTCGCGGGCGGCGCCGTCGTGCCGCACCGGGTTGCGGACCTCGACGGTGAGGCCCGCACCCGAGGCGCCGCGTACGGTCACGGAGACGGGCGCGGTGGGATGCGCGCCGTGCTTCCGGGCATTCGTCAGACCCTCCTGGACGATGCGGTACGCCGTGCGGCCCGCGACCGCGGGTGCCGAGTCCGGACCACCCGCCACCGCGACATCGAGTGCGACCGGGGCGCCTGCCCGCCGGGCCTCCTCCACCAGGTTTCCGATGTCGGCGAGCACCGGCTGAGGGCGGTTGCCGTCCTCCGGCGCACGCAGCACGCCGATGACGTCCCGCAGGTCCTCCAGCGCCCGGTGGGCACTGTCGCGGATCACGGCGGCGGCCTGCCCGATCTCCTGCGGGGTGGCGCCGGGGTTGAACTCCAGGGCGCCCGCGTGGACGCTCAGCAGGGAGAGCCGGTGGCCCAGCACGTCGTGCATCTCCCGGGCGATGTCCTCCCGCGCCTCGCGCCGCGACTCGGCCGCGGCCCGTGCGGCCCGCTCGCGCAGCGAGATGACGAGTTGTCGCCGCGACCGTAGGTACAGCCCCCAGCCGATGCTCCCGGCGACCAGTGCGAAGTAGGTGACGGCCGACGCGGTTCGGGGGTCGTCCGGCGCCGGTCCGTTCGCCAGGAGGAACGGCACCGGCGCGAAGGCCACGCACGCCAGGTACCCGGTCACGCGGGGCGGCTTGTCGACCGCGACGGTGAACAGCGCCACCAGGATCGGTCCGGTGACGAAGTGCGAGAAGGGCTCCAGGAGCAGCAGTCCGACGGCGAGCGGCACCGGTTGCCAACGCCGCAGGAACCTGCCGCGCAGGACAGTGCGCCGGTCAGTTGATCCAGGAACAGTGCGGTCTCGGAGGTGCCGGAGTCGATCACCACCGAGTCCGCGGTCAGTACCAGGAAGCATCCGGCGAACAGGAACGCGCCGGTGTCGACGACCCGGTCCCGTGTCCCGCGGCGGGTGCGGGAGGCGGCGCCGCGCTCCTCGCGGTGCCGCCGGGTCCGGCGTATCCGTCGCGCGGCGCGGCGCACCGGCTCGCTGCCGCGGTGCCGCAGCCGCTCCACCATCGGTAGTCGTTCACCGCGTTCGGTCCCGAGCAGTTCCATGCGGCGAATCTACGGCGGACCGCGTGCCGTCGGGACCGGTGCCGGGGAGGCGGCGACTTGGGTATGACGTCCGCGTGCCATGACGCATACTTCGGTCGCCTCCGCCGAGGCCGAAGCCCGATCCGGCGGCCGGCCGGAGCGGGCCAGTCTGCCGCCATGAAGAATTTTCTCGGGTTCGTGTCCTTCGTTCTCCTCGCCCAGGGCGCCGGCGGTCTCCTGCACGAGGTGACCGGCGGCCGGTTCAACCTGTGGACGGTGGTCCAGCGGATCGGCTTTCTCGACGGCTACGAGGTGTACGCCTGCGTCCTGTTGCTCGTCCTCGGTGTCGCGGTCGGTGTGGCCTCGGACGCGGTGGGGCGGCGCGGCTGACGGCGGTCGACGGCGGCCGGCGGTGGTGACGCGGCGGCGCGGGCGGCCGCACGGGCCGGGGGTCCCACCCGGCGGGGCGGGAGGGGTGCGGGCCGCGGCATATTCTGAGGCGGCGGCAGGTCGCACTGCCATTCCCCGTACGGACCGATCAGGAGCAGAACCGTGTACTTCACCGACCGTGGCATCGAAGAGCTGGCGCAGCGGCGCGGCGAGGAGGAGGTCAGCCTCGGGTGGCTGGCCGAGCAGTTGCGCACCTTCGTCGATCTGAACCCCGACTTCGAGGTGCCGGTGGAGCGGCTGGCGACCTGGCTGGCGCGGCTGGACGACGAGGACGACGAAGACGACGACTGACGAGGGCGGACAGGTCCGTTCAGATCCTTACGGCCGGACGACGGACCGGGCGCGGTCCGGCCCGGTCCGGTTCGGGGCGGTCCGCCCCGGGCGGGTCGTCGCCGGACAGGGGTGGGAGGGCCTGGGAACGCCGGTTCGGGGCGTGCGCGCGGGCTCGCCGCCCCCCGAGGCTTGCACCGCTCGCGATACGCGACATATCGTGTTCACAGCGATACGCGATATGTCGTCGCGCTGCGGTGCCGTACGGCCGGTTCCGTACGGCCTTCCCGTGCGCCCGCAGTGCCCGAGCCTGGGAGGCCGCGCAGTGTCCGCACCCGACGATCGCTCGTGGGAGATCACGACGCCGCAGCGGATCGAGTTCGACGATCCGGTGACGGAACTCCAGGTCCGCGTGGTGGGCGGGACCGTCAACGTCGTCGGTACCCAGGAGCCGACCACCCGCGTCGAGATCGGCAAGGTCAAGGGACCGCCGCTGCGCGTCCGGCGGGAGGGCGGCAGACTCGTCCTCGCCTATGACGACCTGCCCTGGCGGGGCTTCCTCAAGTGGCTGGACCGCAAGGGCTGGCGGCGCGAGGTCGAGGTCTCCGTCCAGGTGCCGGCGCACGCCGAGCTGTCGGTCGGTGTCGTCACGGCCGGAGCTGTCGTCTCCGGGGTCCGCGGCCGCACCCGGGTGGCCGGCGTCTCCGGTGACACGACCCTGGTCGGGCTGTGCGGTCCCGTCGCGGCGGACACCGTCTCCGGCAGCGTGGAGACCCAGCGGCTCTCCGGCTCGCTGCGCTTCTCCACCGTCTCCGGGGATCTGACCTGCATCGACGCCTCCGCCGATCAGATCAGGGCGGACTCGGTGAGCGGTGCGATGATCCTCGACCTGGCCTCGCCCCGCGGCGACCGGCCCGCCGACATCCGGCTCTCCAGCGTCTCGGGTGAGCTCGCACTCCGGCTCCCCGACGACGCGGACCTCACCGTGGACGCGCACACCACGGGCGGCGCCGTCTCCAGCGCCTTCGACAACCTGCACACCGGCGGCTGGGGCGACCACCGCATCACCGGCACCCTGGGCACCGGCCGCGGAGCGCTGCACGCCGTGAACGTCTCCGGCGGCCTCGCTCTTCTCCGCCGGCCCCCCGGCGAGGCCGCCGAGCACGCGGCCGAGAACGGTGCCGACCCGGCAGGTCCCGGTCCCGACCCCGGTGCCGCCTCCCGCGTCGGGGTTCCGCGGCCCGCGCAGGGGCCCGGCTCCGGCTGCGACGCGCCCGCCCGGGAGGCGGCGCCGGCCCGCGACCCGCACCCGCCCGGGCAGCCGGGCACCCCCTCTCCGGCGAAGGACCTGTGACATGCCCCCCGTCTTCGCACACGGCCGCCTGCGCCTGTATCTGCTGATGCTGCTCGACGAGGCGCCCCGGCACGGCTACGAGGTCATCCGCCTCCTGGAGGAGCGGTTCGAGGGGCTGTACGCGCCCTCCGCCGGAACCGTCTACCCCCGGCTGGCCAAGCTGGAGGCCGAGGGGCTGGTCAGTCACACCACCGAGGGCGGCCGGAAGGTCTATTCGATCACGGAGGCCGGCCGGGCCGAGCTGGTCGACCGGCAGGCCGAACTCGCCGAGCTGGAGGTGGAGATCCGCGACTCCGTGGCCGCGCTCGCCGCCGACATCCGCGAGGACGTCAGCGGCACGGCCAGCGACCTGCGGCGCGAGATGCGCGAGCAGGCCCGGGACGCCCGCGGCCGCGCCAAGAACGGGCGCGGACGCGGCCGCTCCGCAGCCACCGGGGCGGCTCCCGGCGCCGAGAGCGCCTGGGGCGGCGCCTGGGAGGGTGTGCGCGGCGACAAGGAGGGGTGGCGCCAGGCCAAGGAGGAGATGCGCCGCGCCAAGGACGAGTGGAAGGAGCAGGCCCGCAGGGCCAAGGAAGAAGCTCAGCAGGCCAAGCAGCAGGCCCGCAAGGAGCGCGAGGCGCACAGCGCGGCCCTCGCCGAGGTGCGGCGCATCGCCCACCAGGTGCAGGAACAGGTGCAGACCCGGATGCGGGGCGGCGACTGGTCGGGCGCCGTCCGCGACGGCATGTCCGAACTCGCCCGTGAGATGGGCGACCTGGGACGGTTCGCCGGTCAGCCGCCCCGCCCCGCGGAGGAGCACCCCGGCCCCGCCGGAGCGGAGTCCGATGACAGGGGTGGTCTGCCGCTTTCCGACTCCACCGGCGATCCGGCGCGCGATCTGGAGCGCCTCCTGGACCGCTTCCGTGACGACGTGCGGGACGCGGCGCGCGACCACGGTGTCGGCGAGGGCGAACTGCGCGAGGTGCGGCGGCAGCTGTCCACCGCGGCGGCCCACATCGGGGTCGTGCTGCGCGGTTCCGGCGGAGGAGCCGACGCCTCGGGCGGCGGATCGGCGGAGGGCGCCGCGAGCGGGAACTGAACCCCGCCCGCGGCGGGCCGGTACGACCCGCCGTCCCTGCCGGAACCTGGCCCGCGGCGCGGATGACCCCCGCGGCCCCGGACGAGGTTCCGGCACATGGCTCTCCGGCGTCCGGCACCGGCCTGGCGACCGCCGTCACTCGGCCCGGGCGGCCCGACCGGTGCGGGGGTGCTCCCAGAGGCGGACCACGTGCGCGCGGAGGGTGTCCTCGGCCTCCTCGGTGCTCAGGTGTCCGATGAGGACGTGGCTGGTCAGGCCGTCCGCGAGGGCGAGCAGGGCGCGGGCCTCGCGCTGGGGATCGACCGACGCCGCACTGCTGTCGGGGCCGTCCGGGTCACCGGGACCGCCCCGGACGGCCTCGGTGACCAGGCGGGCGAGGAGGCCCTGGAGGGCCGCGTAACTGATCCGGAGTCTGGCGGCGAGCGGCTCGCTGACCGCGGCCTGGGCGACGAAGGCGAGCCACACCCGGGCCTCGGCGCGGTGCCCGCTGCGGAGCAGTGCGATCTCGGTGGCCGCGTGTTCCAGGGCGGTGCCGGGCGACAGTTCCGGGCTGTCGGACAGCCGGGCCCGCATGCGCTCGGTGACGCGTTCGCCGACGTGGTCGACGGCGAACACCAGCATCTCCTCCTTGGTGCGGAAGCAGCGCTGCACGGCGCCCAGCGAGACCTCCGCGTGGGCGGCCACGTCGCGCAGCGTCACCCCCTCGGGGCCGTGCGCGTCGGCGAGCACGCAGACGGCCTCGGCGATCCGTCGGCGTCGGTTCTCGTAGTCCACCTGCTTGGGCATGCGGGGCGCCTCCTTAATTCGATACGAGTGTATCGGATCTGGGTTAGGGTGCTGCGGCGAGCACTTCGACACAGAATTCGACACAGGGACGGGAGGGCAGCAATCGTGCGGGACGCCCTTTGGAAGATGCCGGCCGCGGCCCAGGCGGCGGCGGTCCGGAACGGCGACGTATCGGCCGCCGAACTGGTCGGCAGCCACCTGGACCGCATCGCCGACGTGAACCCGCGGGTCAACGCGGTCACTCAGCTCATGGCCGAGCGCGCGCGGGAGGCCGCGGCGCGGACGGACGCGCGCCGGGCCGCCGGTGCGGAACCGGGTCCGCTCGCCGGAGTGCCCTTCACGGTGAAGGAGACCACGGCCGTCGAGGGCGTACCGACCACGATGGGAGTCCCCCGCTTCCGCGATCTGGTCGCGGAGGCCGACGCGCCGCCGGTGGCCCGGCTGCGCGCCGCCGGAGCCGTACCCATCGGCCACAGCAACGTCCCCACCCTGATCCTCGCCGGGATGCACACCCGCAGCGAACTGTTCGGCGACACCGTCAACCCGTGGGACCCGAGCCGGACTCCGGGCGGCTCCAGCGGTGGCGACGGAGCGGCAGTCGCCACCGGCATGGCCGCGCTCGGCCTCGGCAACGACTCCGGCGGGTCGGTGCGGATCCCGGCCTCGTTCTGCGGTGTGGCCGGACTCAAACCGACCGCCGGCCGGTTCCCCGCCGATCACCGGCTCTTCGGCCCGGCCGACCCGGGGCCGGCTTCGCAGATACTCGTCACCGACGGCCCCCTGGCGCGCACGACCGCCGATCTGCGGCTGGCGTACGAGGCGCTGGCCGGGTCCGATCCGCGGGACCCGCGGGCGGTTCCGGTGCCCGTCCGGGGCGAGCCGCTGCCCGGGCCGGTGCGGGTCGCGGTCGTCGCCGACCCCGGCGGCCATGGCGTCCACCCCGCGGTCGGCGGCGCGGTCGCGGCAGCGGCCGACGCGCTGCGCGACGCGGGCTATGACGTGCGGGAGGTGGCGGACGTGCCGCGGCTGGACGAGGCGCTGGAGGCGTATGAGCGAATCGTCCTCACCGAGTTCGCCCCCAACTGGCCGGTGCTGCGTACGCTGCTCGGCGAGGGCGGAGGCCGCTACATCGAGATGGCGCTGGAGAAGACCCCGCCCGCGACCGCCGCGGAGTTCATGCAGCTGATGGGAGTGTGGCTGAACATCCGCCGCTCCTGGGCCGAGTTCCTCGACACCTGTCCGCTGCTGCTCGGCCCCGTGTTCACCGAGCCGCCCGTCGAACCCGGTCTGGAGTCGCGCGACCGGGCGGGAAGGGAGCGGGTCGGCTCGGCGATGCGCCTGTGCACGGCGACCAGCTTCGCGGGCGTGCCCGCGGTCGCCGTGCCCACCGGAGTCGCCGACGGGCTGCCGCTCGGTGTGCAGCTCGTCGGGCGCGCGTTCCGCGAGGACCTGTGCCTGGACGCCGCTCAGGCGGTGGAGGACCGTCTCGGCGTGCTCACCCCGGTCGACCCTCGCCCGGGCGCCGCACCGGCCGCCGCCGCACGCTAGGAGCGCCGCGCCCGCGGGACGGCGGACGCGCGGAGCCGGGTGTCCCGCCCGGCACAGCACCCAGGTCCGGTCCTGGTCGGCCGGTGCGGTCGGGACCTGAGGGCCAGGAGGGTTCGAGGGGGCCTCGTACAGGGCAGGTTGAGGTCGTGCAGGGGCCGCGACGGGAGCGTCGGCGGCAGAGGCGAGGGGGCGCACATGGAGCGGGAGATCCGGGAGATCACACTGCCGGGCGGGGAGACGGTGCTGGCCAGGGTGCACGTCCTGGACGACGACGAAGTGCCGTCGGAGGCAGAGGAGTTCCAGTACGACGACGTGGGCGTGCAGGACATGCTCGTCGCGCGGGCCCGGCAGCTCAACGAGGTGATCGGCGGAGTGGGCTCCGCGGTGCTCGCCGCCGCCCGGCACGCGCGCCCCGACGAGGTCAGCGCGACGTTCGGCGTCGAACTCGCCGTCAAGTCCGGCAAGGCCCTGGCCGCGGTCCTCGCCGAGGGCGAGGCCAAGGGTGCTGTCTCCGTGACCCTCACCTGGCGCAAACCCGAGCCGGCCGCCCCCGGGCCGGATTCCGGTACCGGTGGCGGCGGCGCGCCGCCGCAGGACGGGTGAGCCGGCGTCCGCCATCCCGGCGGGCGGAAGGCGCCCCGGCGGCCCCTCGCGGGGGGGGCGCGGGGACCATCGGCGTGCATGGGCGTACGAAGGCGCGACGTCGGCGCGCGAGGACTGACGCACCCCGGCGCCGAAATCTCCCGCGCGCTCCCCGGCCGCCACCCGCCGCCGGGGCCGCGCGGACAGGGGGCTGCCCGGACCGGCGAACGCCGGACAGCGACCGGCACCGGCAATCCGACAGGCGAACAGCGACCGGCGAAGTGCGAAGGGCGAACCGGTCGACGGTGGACCCGCGGGCTGCGAACCGGCATCCGGCGGACCGGTGGAGGGGGCCACCGCCCCAACCGGCAGCGGGGGCGGGCGGGTTGCGAACCCGCGTCTCCCGCCTGTCAGTTGCGGCCACTAGCCTGCTGGAGGGTTGCGGGGAACCCGGCGTGGAGGGGGAGCGTTGTGACAGGAGTGCGAGCCGTGCGAAGCGGCGGTTCACGATTCGGCGTGCTGCCGTGCGCGCCCTGTGCTGTATGAACGCCCCCGCGAACCTCGCCGACTCCGTCCGCGCCTCGGTCGTGCGCATCGGGGCACCCCCCGAGGGGTACGACGGAAGCAGCGGGACAAGCGGCGACAGCCGTCGCAGCGACAGGAGCCGGCGAGCGTTCTGGGGGAGCGGCTTCTTCGTCGCGCCCGGATGGGTCCTCACGTGCGCACACGTCCTCGCCAAGGGGGCCGCGCCCGTCTGGAGGGGGGAGCGCGCCATCGGCATCACGATCGGGGACGCCGCGGGCAGCGCCGGCGGCCCCGGCACCGCGGACGGCGCCGGCGAGGGCGGCACCGTCCTCCTCGGAGAGCTGGCCTTCGGACTGCCGCGCCCCGAGGACCCCCAGGCACCGCCCTCCCCCTGGCCCTTCCCCGATCTGGCGCTGGTGCGGGTGCCGGGCGCCGAGGACGCCGACTGCCTGTGGCTGAGCGATCGTTCCGTGCTGACCCCCGCGGACATCGGACTGTACGGCTGGGCGCCGGGTGAGGTCCGGGGCGAGCAGATGTTCTTCACCGGGCTCGGGAAGGCCACCGGGGTCGTCGGCCGCCCGCTCATGCTCAGCGGCGACCAGCTGACCGAGGGCTGCTCCGGCGGTCCCGTGCTCGACCAGCGGCGCGGCACGGTGCTCGGCGTCAGCAAGGGAGCCGGCCGGCGGCCGGGCACGGGCCTGGCGACGCCCGTCACGGCCCTGCGCCGGCTGTGCGACGCGGGACCGCGCGGAGCCCGGGTGCTGCACGAGGTGCTCTCCGCACACGACCGGCACCACCTGAGCCGCTACACCGGATTCGGCCACAGCTGGCACCGGCAGCACGCCCGGCTGGGCCCCACCGGCGGCGAGCCCGCCTACGGATTCACCGTCGACCGGCGCGCGGAGCTGTACGCGCTGTTCGCCGAGGTCGAGCCGCCCACCGGGGCCGGTCAGGTGCTGCAACTGGCCAACGAGGCCCGGAACATGGTGCTGCGCCGGCCCTACACCCTCCGGGACCACGATCCGCGCTCCTGGCGGGAGGGCGCGGGTCTGCTCTACGACCCGCGGGACCACAGCACGGCCGAGGAGGAACCGTCCCCGGACCTCGCGCTGGAAGCGGTGGTGTTGTACGCCGCGAAGGTGACCGCCGCGCTCCACCGATCGGGTCCCGGGCGTACGCCGCGCGCGGTCCGCGCACTGGCCGAGCTGCGCGAGTGGGTGGAGCGCACGGCGCGGACCCTGCTCAATGACGTCATCCGGGCCCAGGTCCCCGGTGTGCTGGACGGCCACCGCGCGGCCTCCGCGGCGCGCGCCGACGTGCTGGTGGAGATAGAGCCGGACATCTACGGTTCCGGCCGGCACGCCTGGCGGGTGGCGCTGGTGCGGCCGGCCGACAAGGACGACATCCCCGGCGAGGCCGCCGCCTTCGGGTACCTGCCCGACGCGGACCAGGCCGCGGGTGAGGACGGCGAACGGGAGGAGATCACCGTCGAGCAGAGCCGGGAGGACGCGCCGCGCTCCGGACTGGAGGAAGCGGTGCGCGCCGCGCTGTCGCAGGCGCTCGACCAGTGCGACGTGGACGACCACCTCGCGGCGGTGGAGTTCATGCTGCCCCGCCCGCTGTTCGACGAACCGGTGGACGGGTGGCGGGCCCGCCCCTACGACCCCGACGACCCGTTCAACCCGCACACCATGCCGCTGGGCCAGCGCAGACTCGTGGTCGTACGCGACCGGACGCGCAAGGACCAGGGCTTCACCCCGGAGTGCCGCACCCGCGCCGCCGCGGTCCTCGGCGGCCCGCTGGAGGCCGTGCCGCTGCGCCGCGAGGTGCCCGGCGCCGGGCACGACGCGCCCGGCCCCGAGAGCGGGCAGGCCACCTACGGAAGACTGCGCGCGGCGGCGCCCGGTGCGGTGCCGGTCTATTGCGCACGGGTCGGCAGCGGCCCGGGCGCGCGGGCCATGGCGGCGGCGCTCGGCGCGGGGCACGCGATGGCGCTGTGGCGGCACGGCTGCGGCGACGGCCAGGACCACGACGACTGCGCCGAGTTCCACCGGCGCGCCGCGGAACTGCTGGCCGAAGCGCACTCCGCGCGGCAGGTCCCGCTGCACATCAGAACCCTGCGCAACCGCAACGCCGAGCCCGCCGATGACCCGGAAGAGTCAACAGGCGTCAACAGCACGCCAATTGATCCCTCGTCGGCCTGGGCACGGCATATCGTCCTGCTCTACGATCCGCCCCACAGGACCTCGGGGGACGGACCGCTGCGCGAACCACCGCTCATGCCCAGGCCGCCGACAGCGTTGAGGAGCACACCGTGAGCGATTGGCGCATCTACCGCGGTGCGGGGGTGCCGCACGAGGCCGTGCGCGAGCTGCCCGACCCGCCGCCCTGGCGGGACTTCACCGGCGCCGGAACCGGCCCGGATTCTCCCGACGGCGGGGACGGTCCGGAGGGCGCCGACACCGCCCGGCGGCTGGGGGCCCGGCGCCGCCTGGTGGAGAGCCTCCACCCGCGCCCCGAGGAGGTCGAGGCCGTCAACGCGGCCCTGTACCTGCGCCGTCCGCTGCTGGTCACCGGCAATCCCGGCACCGGGAAGTCCACCCTCGCGCACGCGGTCGCACACGAACTGGGCCTCGGCAGGGTGCTGCGCTGGCCCATCGTCAGCCGCACCACCCTGCAGGACGGGCTCTACCACTACGACGCCATCGGCCGGCTGCAGGACGTCCAACTGGACCGTGCGGTGGCCGGGGACGGCACACCGTCCGCCCGTCCGCCGATCGGGTCCTACCTGCGGCTGGGCCCGCTCGGTACGGCGCTGCTGCCCGCCCGCCCCGCCGAGCCGGGCGGAGTCCCGCTGCCCCGGGTGCTGCTCGTCGACGAACTGGACAAGAGCGACATCGACCTGCCCAGCGACCTGCTGAACGTCCTCGAGGACGGCGAGTTCACCCTTCCCGAACTGGAGCGCATCGCCGACCGCGAGCCGGTCACCGAAGTGCTGACGGCGGACGGCGACCGGGCCCGGATCGAGGGCGGCCGGGTGCGCTGCACCGCCTTTCCGTTCATCGTGCTCACCTCCAACGGCGAGCGGGACTTCCCGGCCGCGCTGCTGCGCCGCTGCATCCAGCTCGACCTCAAACCGCCCGGCGACGAGCAGCTCGCCGCGATGGTCCTCGCGCACCTGGGAGAGGAGGCGCTGGAGGACGGCGCCGAACTGGTCCAGCGGTTCCTGCGGCGCCAGCCGGGCCAGGTCATCGCCACCGACCAACTCCTCAACGCCCTGTTCCTCACCCAGCACGCCTCCGGCGTCGAGCGGGTCTCCCGCGACCGGCTCGCCGAGATGCTGCTGCGGCCGCTCGACCGCCCGAGGTGACCGTGACATGAGTGCGGCGTCGACCCCGCCGCGGCGGCCTCCGGGCAGCGGCCGGGCGTCCACCGCGGACCCGGGGCCCGCGCAGCGATACCGGCAGGACGTCACGGAACTGGTGGCACGGCTGCGTGCCGCGGGCCGGGAGCCGGGGTCGGAAGAGCTCGCCGAGGCACTGTGGCTCGCCCGCTTCGCCTCGGGCGGACCTGCACGGGAACCCGACGCGGACTCCACCGGCCCCCGCTACCAAGGGAGCCGGACGCCGCAGCCGGAGCCCCCCATGCCCCCAGTCGAGGACCACGACGCCGCCGAAACCGACGCCGCCCCGGTCCAGGAGCGCACGGCACCGGTCTCGCTGTTCGCGCCGCGCCGGCACGGCGGTGCCCCGCCGGCCGGCTTCCCGGTGCGGGCACCCGCGGCGGGGGCGCTGTCCGGACTGCTGGAACTGCAGCACGCGCTGCGCCCGCTGCACGGCTACCGGCCGCCGTTGCCCCTGGCCACCGGCGCGCTGGACGAGGAAGCCACCGCGGACCTGAGCGCTCGCTCCACCACCGTGCTGCCCGTCTTCGGCACCGAGCAACGCCGCTACAGCGAGATCCAGCTCCTCATGGACGCCTCACCCACCGCGTCCGTGTGGCAGCCCACCCTGGAGCGGCTGCGCCAGACCTTCGAGCAGCTCGGCGCCTTCCGCGACGTCCAGGTCCGCTATCTGCACCGCGCCCCGGACGGAGCCCCGCTCATCGGCACCGGTCCCGCCGACGGGACCGCGCGGCTGCGCCCCGCCGACGAGTACCGCGACACCACCGGGCGGCGGCTCACCCTCGTGGTCAGCGACTGCGTCGGCGCGCTGTGGCAGGACGGCCGCGCGCAACGGCTGCTGCATCACTGGTCCGGGCGCTCCCCGCTGGCCGTGGTGCAGCCGCTGCCGCCCCGGCTGTGGCCGCGCACCGCGCTGCCGGCCGAGCCCGGTCTGCTGCTGCGCGAGCGCGGCGCCGGGGGGCGCGTCACCTTCGAGCCGGACAGCTTCGCCGTGCCCGAGCAGGACGACGCGGTGCCGGTGCCGGTGCTGCTGCCCACCCCCGAGGCACTGGGCAACTGGGCGCGGCTGCTGGGCACCGAGAGCGAGCGGGCGGTCGCCGGTGCCGCGGCCTGGGTGCTGCCCAGGCACCCGGCGATGCCCGCGCCGCGTACCTCCCCGGGCGGCGTACCGGCCCGAACCCTGCTGCGCGAGTTCCGCAACAGCGCCTCACCCGGCGCCCTCGACCTGGCCGTCCACCTGGCGGTGGTGCCGCTGCTGCTGCCGGTCATCCACCTGGTGCAGGAGGCGATGCTGCCCGACACGGGGCCGATGGAGCTGGCCGAGGTGCTGCTGTCCGGACTGCTGACCCGGCTGCCGGAGGAGGACGGCCCGCACTGCCGCGGCGAGGCGGCCGACGGCCGCGGAGAACCGTCCGGGCCGCGCTACGCGTTCGCGCCGGGGGTCCGGGAGCTGCTGCTGCAGTCGCTCGACCAGGGCGCCGCCGTCCTCATCCTCAAACATCTGTCCGGCTATGTGGCGCAGCGCTTCGGCAAGGGCACCCGCAACTTCGCCGCAGTGGCCGTCGCCCAGCTCTCCGGCCGCACCGGCCCGGCCCAGCCGGTCCGGCCCCCCGGAGGGCCTGCGGAGGACGCCACCGGGCTCGACGAGGCCGAGGACGGGGACGAGATGTTCGCGACGATCCCCGCCGAAGTGGTCCGCTTCTACCTGCCCGAGCAGACCGCGGTCGACCAGGTGGCCGAGACCGAGCGGCTGCTGCGCCGCTGGCACGACCAGGGCGACAGCCAACTCCTGCACCGCGCCCGCTCGGTGGGCGAGGCCGCCCGCACCGCCGACCACGACAGCCTCCGCGCCCGGCTGGCCCTGGGCAGGGTGCTGCACGCCCTCGCCGGCACGGCCTCCGTACGCCGCAGCCCACAGGGCGCCGAGCCGTTGCTCCGGGAGGCAGCCGAACTGCTGACCGGCGACGCCCCCGGCACACTGCTGGAGCGCGCCGGTGTGGAGTACTCGCTGTGGCAGACGCGCGGCGGGCAGGCGGCGCCCGACCCGGCGGGCACCCGGCACCTGCTGCGCGCCGAGGGGCTCCTGCGCTCGCTGGCCGGACGCACCACCGCGACCGGGCGGGACACGACGGACCCGTCGCTCCCGCCGGACGCCGAGCGCACCCGTAAACTCCGGCTGGGCCGGGTGCTGCTCGCACTGGCCCGGACCGCGCCCGAACACCGTCACCGGGCGGCCGCCGAGGCCGCCGGCGAACTCCGCGAAGCGAGCGACATGCTGGCAGACCGCGCCCCCGGGTCCCCCGAGCCCTCCGGTGCCCCCACGACCTCCGAACCCCGGCCCGCGGCGGTGCCCGGACAGCACCACGAGGAGCACCGGGCGCAGCACTGCGGCGCCCTCCTCGACTTGGCGGCCGCGCTGCGGCTGAGCGGCGTTCCGCCGCAGGAGCGCCTCGACGTGCTGACACGCGCCGGAAGTCTGGCGGGAGAGCACTCCGGACTGCGGCTGCGCTGCGTCCGCGAGCGCGCCCGGGTGCTGCGCGAGACCGGGGACCTGGAGGCGGCGAACGCGGCGTACGCGGAGGCCGAACGGCTGTCCGACCGGGACAGCGCGCAGCGCGGCGACCTGCTCGTCGAGTGGGGCGAGATGCTGTTCACCGAGATCGGTGCCCTCGCGCGCGCGGAGGGTCCGCTGCGTGAGGCCCTCACCCGCGCCCCCACCGGCAGCCCCACCGTGGCCCGGGCCGGGCTGCTGCTGGGCCGCCTCCTGCTGCTCCGCTACGAACGCGAGGGCTTCCTGCCCGACCTGTACGAGGGGTGCCACCTGCTCGAGCAGGCAGCCCGCCAGAGCCCGGAGGCCGAGAGCAGTGCACAGGCGTGGCTGCGGCTGGCCGCGGCGCGTGCACACTTCCCCGCAGGCGCTCCCGAGGTCCAGCAGGCGGCCGGCGAGTACGGCAGAGCACTGGAGGAGCTGTCCGGTACGCGTACCGGCGGCTCCCTCACCGCGGCCAGGGCCCTGCACGGGCGGGCCGAGTTCCACCGCGCCCAGGGGCGCACCGCGGAGGCGCTGGCCGACTACCGCGCCGCGGAGGCCGAGTGGCAGCTGCTGGCCGGTCACCTCGCGGACATCCCCTGGGCCGAGGTGCGCGCCACCCGGGAGCGGATGACCGAATTGGCGGGGTGACGGGGCCCTGCCCGACCGGTACGGCGGGCGGGCGGCGACGACGGACCGAGGGGCGAAGGACCGGCAGACCCGGAAGCGAAGGGGGACGAACCGATGCGGTGCACGGGGGAGGACGAGGACCGGCCGAATGCGGGGGCGGCGCCACGCGCGCGGGTTTCCGGCTATCCGCCTCGGGAAAGAGACAGCAGCCGTGTCACGACCCCGGAGCGGGGCCCCAGGGAGGAGAAGAGCGTGCCGAAGCGGACCGAGGGCACCGTCCGCAGCCCGGGCCGCGGGCCCGCTGCCGCACCGCAGCCACCCCTGCCCGATCTGACGGGTGTGACCCTGCGCGCTCTTCGGACCTGCGACGATCCCGCCGTCACCGCAGCGGTGGAGAGCGCGCTGCACGCTCCCGAGGAACTGTCGCGGGTGTGGCGCTCGTCCGGCACCCAGGGCGGCCAGGTCGAGCGTCGGCACTCCGGCACCCCTCAGGTGAACACCCCGAGGACAGGTCGGAAACGGGGCGCGATCCGGTCAACCTCCGGTCCGGTCCACGGCGTCTCCGACCCGCCCGCGGGCCCGGGAGACGGCGTGGGCCGCCATGAACCCTCTTGAGATACCGGACCCCCGGCTGCGCCGGATGGGGGAGACCCGACCGGCACCGGGAGAGGCCGCCGCGCTGGAGGGCTGGCTGCACAGCAGACGCCTCGTCCTGCTCAAGACCCTGCTGACCCGGGCCGAGCGCGCCCCGCTCCCCGACCCGGCGGCCCGCGCCCTGCACGCGCACTGGACGCTGCTGGAGGACGCCGAGCAACTCGACCCCGCCGCGGCACGCCGCGCCCTCGGCTCCCCGGCGGCCGGGAACTGGCTGGCGCACGCGCTCGCCGCACCGCCCGGGGAGGACTTCGCGGCGGCCGTCGCCGACCTGGGCGCGCTCGCCGCCGCCGTCGCCCTCGCGGCCGGGGCCGACTTCCGGCTCGACCTGCCGGTGTCCGCCGGACGGCTCCCCCTTCCCGGACTCGGCGCGTATCTGTGCGCGGCGCCCCGGGTGCGGGTCGCGGCACACGGTGGCACCGTCGCCTTCGCCCCGCCGGACGGGGCGCCGAGTTCCCTGGCGCGGGGCGCCCTGCTGCGCCACGAGGTGCCGCCCGCCGGGCCCTGGCGTCCACTGAACCGGCTGCCCGGCGGCCGCGCCGTCCTGGACGACCGTGACCCGCACCTCGCCCGGGAGGAGGGCCGTGCCGGGCTCGCGGGCCTGCTGCCGACCACCGTGACGGCACCCGGCGAGGCCCGCGAGTGGCGGGAGCTGTGGACGCGGGCGCTGGCCCTGCTGCGTGACGCCGACCCCGAGCGGGCCGCCGAGGTGGCGGCCCTGGTACGGACCGTGGTCCCCGTCCGGTGGAAGCCCGACGGGCGGGCCAGCGCCACCCGGCTGGCGGCGCCCTGGGCGGTGCTGACGACCCTTCCGGAGTCGCCGCAGGAGATGGCGGAGGTGCTCGTCCACGAGGTGCAGCACAGCAAGCTGGCGGTACTGGGCGGGGTCGTACGGCTCGACCACGAGTCCGCCGAGGCCGTCTACCGGGTGGGCTGGCGCAGCGATCCCAGACCGCTGGGCGCCGTCGTGCAGGGCACCTACGCGCATCTGGCCCTCGCCGACCTGTGGGGCAGGCTCGCGGACCGGGCCGCGTCCCCGGCAGCCGAGCGCGCCGCCGCCCGGCGCCGCGCCGCGGACTATCGGGCCCAGGTCGACCACGCTCTTTTCCTCCTTCTGGGCTCTGGTCAACTCACACGGCAGGGCACAGAGTTCGTGGAGGGCATGCGCCGCCGCCACGAGCGGCTCGGCTCCCCGGGCGGGCCGGCCGTCCGCGCCGCGGAGCACGCGGAACGCGGTGACCCGGCCGGCAACGCGGAAAACGCAGCAGACAGGCTGACGAACGGTCACTTTGGGTAATCTCGCCGTACACGTCGCCCGCGGGGGCGGCGACGGCTGCTGGACGAGGGAGAACGCAGGCATGGTCGCTCAGCGGGAAACGGCTCGGGGCAGGCCGCCCGGAGGGGAGCCCGAGCACTTCGTGGTGGTCTTTCCCGGCTATCACCGAGGCTGGGGCAACTGGATCGCGCACCGGCTGGAGAGCCACGGGCACCGCACCACGCTCCAGCGCTGGGACCCGGACCGCGAGCAGCCGCTGGACGAAGCCCTCGGCGACCTCCAGCTCGCCACCGGACGGGTCCTGCTGGTCATCAGCGATCTGTTCCTCCAGCTCGGCCCGCGCACCGAGGCCGACTGGAACGCCGTGCTGCGCGGCTACGTGGCCGAGCACGCCGAGGAGTTCGCCGCCGTCAACCTCACCAACCGCGAACTGCTGCCCGCCACCGCCGTACTGGAGCCGGTCAACCTGTGGGGCGTCGGCGAGGAGGAGGCCGAGCGGCGGCTGCTGAACCGGCTGGGGTTGCGGCCCCGCCGGGTGCCCGTCCCGCAGCCCGGCTACGCCAGCCGCTACCCCAACGATCCCCCCGCCGTCTGGGGCGAGGTGCCGCGCCGCAACGGCCGCTTCACCGGACGCGACGTCATCCTCGGGGACCTCCAGCAGCGGCTGATGGACGCCGAGCACGGCGCCGCCGTCTGCACCCTGGTCGGCACGGCCGGCATCGGCAAGACGCAGATCGCGGCGGAGTACGCGCACCGCTTCGCCCCCGACTACGACGTGGTCTGGTGGGTCAACTGCGACCAGCGCAACACACAGCGCGACACCTTCGGCGCGCTCGCCGCCGAGATCGGCCTCGACAGCTCGGGGGAGGTCGGTGAGCGGGTCCGCGCGGTACGCGACGCGCTGCGCCGGAACGAGCCCTCCGGCCGCTGGCTGCTGATCTTCGACGGCTGGGAGGAGCCCGAGGACGCGGCCGGCTACCTCCCGCAGGGCGGCAGCGGGCACGTCCTGATCACCTCCCGCAACAAGAGCTGGCGGGCCGGCACCGACATCAAGCAGATCAGCGCCTTCCGCCGGGCCGAGTCCACCGGCTACCTGATGCGCCGTGCCCCGCACATCACCGTCGAGCAGGCCGACCAGGTGGCGGGCGAGTTCCAGGACCTTCCGCTGCAGCTCGCGCAGGCCGCCGCCTGGCTGGGCGAGGAGGGCATGGAGGTGCCCGAGTACCTGCGCATGGTGCGCGGTGTCGGGCTCACCCGGCTGGAGAGCAACACCATGCCGGACGACTACCCGTACTCGTCCCTGACCTCCTGGTCGATGCTGCTCAACAAGCTGCGCAAGTCCGAGCCGCGCGCCGTCGAGCTGCTCTCCCTGTGCTCGGTCTTCGCCCCCGGCCGCATCCCGCTGGGCCTGGCCCGCGCCATCCCGTCCGGCGAACTCCCCGAGAGCCTGCGCTGGCTCAGCAGCGACCGCTCCGGCTGGTCCCGCGCCCTGGACTCCCTCGTCAACTACTCGGTGCTCACCCGCGAGGCCCGCACGCCCGCGATGGGCGACGTCGACCAGAACGACTCCGTGCACATGCACCAGGTGGTCCACAGCGTCATCGGGGAGCTGACCCGGGGGCGGGAGGACGAGGTCTACCGCGACACCGTGCACCGGCTGCTGGTCGAGGCCGACCCGGGAACGCCGAACGACAGCCGTCAGTGGGGCCGGTACGCCGAGATGCTGCCCCATCTGGTGGCCTCGGCGGCACCCGCCAGCAAGGAGCGCCGCGTCCAGGAGATGCTGCTCAACTGTCTGCGCTACTGCTTCGCCAGCGGCGAGTACAGCGTCGGCTCCGAGCTGGCCGAGAGCATCCGCGCGGACTGGGAGACGTTCCTGGACCCGGCGGCGGACCAGATGCTGGCCCTGGCCACCCTCCAGGGCAATCTGCTGCGCCAGCGGGGCCGCTTCCGGGAGGCACAGGTACTCGACAGCGCCCGGCTGCAGCGGCTGCGCGGAATGCCGCACGCCGACGGCCTCCACGAGGAGGCCGTCATGGACGCCACCAGCTGCCTCGCCTCCGATCTGCGGCTGCTGGGGCAGTACGACGAGGCGCTCCAGCTGCAGGAGCAGGTGGTCGAGGTCTCCCGTAGGCTCTACGGCCCATTGGAGTGGACGAGCCTGCTCGCCCAGCACAATCTGGCCGTCGGCCTGCGGCTACTGGGCCGCTACGAGGACGCCTACGAAACGGACCTGGACACCCTCCGCAAACGCGAGCAGGAACTGCGCGCCCGGCACCCGCACACCCTCGCCTCCGGCAACGCCAGCGCCCGCGATCTGCGGCTGATGGGCCGCTACCAGGAGGCGCTGGCCCGGCAGGAACTCGGCATGCGGCTCCACCTGCAGGTGCTCGGTGCGCAGCATCCGCAGACCCTCATGGCCCGGCACAACCTGCTGCTGTGCCAGCGCAGGGCGGGCGCCCCGGGCCAGGACATCGCCACCGCCATGGCGCTCCTGCTGGAGCAGCACGAGAAGGTGCACAACCGCACCCACTACTCCACGCTGTCGCTGCTGACCGACTACGGCAACTTCCTGCGCGAGCAGGGGGACGTGGGCCTGGCCCGGGAACTGCTGATCGAGGCGGAGGACGGATTCCGCTCGCTGCTCGGCCAGGCGCACCCGGTCCCCACCGCGATGCAGTCCAACGCGGGCCTGGTGCTCCAGGCGGAGGGCGAACGCGACGGCGCGCTCAACATGTTCGAGCAGGCGCTGGCCGGCCTCACCACCCTGCTGGGCGCCGACCACCCCACCACCCTCGGCTGCGCCCTGAACGCCAGCGGCGGCCGCAACTTCAGCGAAGCCCTGGAGGACGCCTACGAGCTGAGCGGCGACACTCTGGAGCGCTCCCGGCGGGCACTGGGCGAGGACCATCCGCTCACCCTGTCGTGCATGGTCGCCCACGCGGGCGACCTGCGCTCGCTGCGCCGCCGCGAGGAGGCCCGCACGCTGGAGAACACGGCTCTGGAGCGGTTCACCCACTCGCTCGGCGCCCAGCACCACCACACGCTCGCCGCCCGCCAGCGCACCCGTCCCTACTGGGACTACGAGCCGTACCTGGGCTGACCCGTCCGCCGGGGGCCGGGCCGCCGCAGCAGCACGCGGTCCGCCTCCGGCACGGCCGAGGGCCCCGCCGCAGATGCGCGGCGGGGCCCTCGGCTTCGTACGGCAGGACCGCTCAGATCTCGAAGACCTCCTTGATGAGCTGCGCCTGCTCCTCCGCGTGCCGCTTGCCCGAGCCCACGGCGGGCGAGGACGAGGACGGCCGGGAGACGCGGCGCAGCCGGTCCGCGTTCGGCACCGGCTCCGAGCCGATGATCAGGTCGAGGTGGTCGACCAGGTTCAGGGCGATGAACGGCCATGCGCCCTGGTTGGCCGGCTCCTCCTGGGCCCAGATGTACTTCTCGGCGTTGGAGAACCGCGCCATCTCGGTCTGGATCTCCTTTCCGGGCAGCGGGTAGAGCCGCTCCAGCCGGATGATCGCCGTGTCGGTCAGCCCGCGCTTGGCCCGCTCGGCGTCCAGGTCGTAGTAGACCTTGCCGGAGCAGAAGACCACCTTGCGGACCTTGGCCGGATCGATACTGCCGTCGTCGACCATGGTGTCGCCGAGGACCGGGCGGAACCCGCCGCTGGTGAACTCCTCCGTCTTCGAGGCCGCCGCCTTCATCCGCAGCATCGACTTCGGGGTGAAGATGACCAGCGGCTTGTGGTGCGGGTTGTGCACCTGCCAGCGCAGCAGGTGGAAGTAGCTGGAGGGCAGGGACGGCATCGCGACCGTCATGCTGTTCTGCGCGCAGAGCTGCAGGAACCGCTCGATCCGGGCCGAGGAGTGGTCCGGGCCCTGGCCCTCGTAGCCGTGCGGCAGCAGCAGGGTGACCCCGGAGGTCTGGTTCCACTTCTGCTCGGCCGAGGAGATGAACTCGTCGATGACCGTCTGGGCGCCGTTCATGAAGTCGCCGAACTGCGCCTCCCACATCACCAGCGCGTTCGAGCGGGCCAGCGAGTAGCCGTACTCGAAGCCCATCGCCGCGTACTCGCTCAGCAGCGAGTCGTAGACGTTGTAGCGGGCCTGGTCGTCGGAGAGGTACAGCAGCGGCGTGTAGTCGTCACCGGTGTTCTGGTCCAGCAGCACGGCGTGCCGCTGGCCGAACGTGCCGCGGCGCGAGTCCTGGCCCGCCAGCCGGACCGGCGTGCCCTCCATCAGCAGTGAGCCGATGGCGAGCGTCTCCCCCATGCCCCAGTCGATCGTGTCGTCCTCGACCATCTGCGCGCGCCGCTGGAGCTGCGGCGTCAGCCGGGGGTGGACCGAGACCCGCTCGGGGATGTTGACCTGCGACTCGGCGATCCGCTTGACGACCTCCTGGCTGATGGCCGTCTCCACGTGCACCGGGAACTCCGCCTGCGGCGCGGGGACCTCGGCCGGTGCCGGCGCCGAGGTGGCGTCCCGGACCTCCGTGAAGACCTTCTCCAGCTGGCCCTGGAAGTCCTGGAGCGCCTGCTCGGCCTCCTCCAGCGTGATGTCGCCCCGGCCGATCAGCGACTCGGTGTAGAGCTTGCGCACCGAGCGCTTGCGGTCGATCAGGTCGTACATCAGCGGCTGGGTGAACTTCGGGTTGTCGGTCTCGTTGTGACCGCGGCGCCGGTAGCAGAGCAGGTCGATGACCACGTCCTTGTTGAACGCCTGCCGGTACTCGAACGCCAGCCGCGCCACGCGGACGACGGCCTCCGGGTCGTCGCCGTTCACGTGGAAGATCGGCGCCTCGACCATGCGGGCGACGTCCGTCGAGTACATCGAGGAGCGCGCCGACTCGGGGGCCGCGGTGAAGCCGACCTGGTTGTTAATGACCACGTGGATGGTGCCGCCGGTGCGGTAGCCGCGCAGCTGCGACATGTTGAGCGTCTCGGCCACCACGCCCTGGCCCGCGAAGGCCGCGTCGCCGTGCAGGGCGAGTGGCAGCACAGTGAAGTCCGTGCCGCCCTTGCCGATGATGTCCTGCTTGGCGCGTGCGACGCCCTCCAGGACCGGGTCGACGGCCTCCAGATGGGACGGGTTGGCGGTGAGCGAGACCTTGATCTGCTCGCCGTCCAGGCCGGTGAAGACGCCCTCGGCCCCCAGGTGGTACTTCACGTCGCCGGAGCCGTGCATCGACTTCGGGTCGAGGTTGCCCTCGAACTCCCGGAAGATCTGCGCGTAGGGCTTGCCCACGATGTTCGCCAGCACGTTCAGCCGGCCGCGGTGCGCCATGCCGATCACGGCCTCGTCCAGCCGCGACTCGGCGGCCGCGTCGATCACCGCGTCCAGCAGCGGGATGACGGACTCGCCGCCCTCCAGCGAGAACCGCTTCTGCCCCACGTACTTCGTCTGCAGGAACGTCTCGAACGCCTCGGCGGCGTTCAGGCGGCGCAGGATGCGCAGCTGCTCCTCGCGCTCCGGCTTGACGTGCTGGAGCTCGACCCGGTCCTGGATCCACTTGCGCTGCTTGGGATCCTGGATGTGCATGTACTCGATGCCGGTGGTGCGGCAGTACGAGTCGCGCAGCACGCCCAGGATGTCGCGCAGCTTCATCATGGACTTGCCGGCGAAGCCGCCGACCGCGAACTCCCGCTCCAGGTCCCACAGGGTGAGCCCGTGCTCGGTGATGTCCAGGTCGGGGTGCTTGCGCTGCTTGTACTCCAGCGGGTCGGTGTCGGCCATGATGTGGCCGCGCACCCGGTAGGAGTGGATGAGGTCGAAGACCCGCGCCGCCTTGGTGACGTCGTCGTCGTGCGAGGCGTCGATGTCCTGGTTCCAGCGCACCGGCTCGTACGGGATGCGCAGCGCCTTGAAGATCTCGTCGTAGAAGCCGTTCTCGCCCAGCAGCAGGTTGGCCACCTGGCGCAGGAACTCGCCCGACGCCGCGCCCTGGATGACGCGGTGATCGTAGGTGCTGGTCAGCGTCATCACCTTGGAGACGCCGAGCCGGTTGAGGGTGTCCTGCGAGGTGCCCTGGAACTCCGCCGGGTACTCCATCGCGCCGACGCCCATGATCAGGCCCTGGCCCGGCATCAGGCGGGGCACGGAGTGCACGGTGCCGATGCCGCCGGGGTTGGTCAGCGAGCAGGTGACGCCGGAGAAGTCCTCCATCGTCAGCTTGTTGTTCCGGGCGCGGCGGACGATGTCCTCGTACGCCTGCCAGAACTCGAAGAAGGTCAGCGTCTCGGCCTTCTTGATGCCCGCCACGACGAGCTGCCGCTCGCCGTTCGGCTTCACCAGGTCGATGGCCAGGCCCAGGTTCACGTGGTCCGGCTTGACCAGAGTGGGCTTGCCCTCCTTCTCGGTGAACGCGTGGTTCATCGAGGGCATCGCCTTCAGCGCCTGCACCATGGCGTAGCCGATCAGGTGCGTGAAGGACACCTTGCCGCCGCGGGCGCGCTTGAGGTGGTTGTTGATGACGATGCGGTTGTCGAACAGCAGCTTCACCGGGACCGCGCGCACGGACGTGGCCGTGGGCAGCTCCAGCGAGGCGTTCATGTTCTTGGCCACGGCCGCTGAGGGGCCGCGCAGCGCTACGTACTCCGGTCCCTCGGCGCTCTCCGCCTCCGCCGCCTTCGCGCCGCCCGACTGCGCGGGCTGCTGCGCCGCCGGCTTGGCGGGCGCGGCCTGCTTCGGCGCGGGCTGTGCCTGCTTCGGCTGTGCGGCGGCCTGCTTCGGCGCGGCGGCCTGCGCCGGCGCGGGTGCCCCGGCGGGCTGTGCCGCGGCCTGTCCGGACGCGGCCGACTGCTGGGCCGGGGCGGCCTTGGCTGGCGCCGGGGCGTTGTCCCGGGGGGTGCCCGCGCTGTTCGGCGCCGTGCTTCCGTCGGAGGACTCCGGCTGATAATCAGCGAAGAAGTCCCACCAGGCTCGGTCTACCGAGTTCGGGTCCTGGAGGTACTGCTGGTAGATCTCGTCGACGAGCCACTCGTTCGGGCCGAACGACGGGCCGGGGTCCTTGCCCGGACCGTCCTTCCGTTCCGTGGTGGTGCTCGATGAGCTGTTGGGGGACTGTGACGACACGGCGGCAACCGCCCTCTTCCGCTTCCTTAGGTGGTGGACAGCGGAAATAAAGGCTACGCCTCTCCGGACGATTGGTGGAGTCCGGGCCGCTCTTGGTCACGTACATCACATCGCGGCGGCGGTTTCGGGGCGGAATTTGGCGGGAATCACTCCCGGTTCCGCCTCGGCACCGGAACCGGGCAGCCCCTATTTCGCGTCTGCGGGGTTTCACCTGCGAGGCTACGTCAAACCTGCGGCTCACTCGTCCCCGGAAGGGTGAGCTGGATCCGGCAACCGCGGGGAGATTCGGCCACTCTGATCCGGCCCCCGTGCAGTTCCACCGCCCACCGGGCTATCGCCAGCCCCAGCCCGGTGCCGCCTCCCGGGCTGATCCCGCCCCCCTTGCGCCCGGTGGCCGACTCGGTGCTGTGCGTGCCGTTGAAGCGGTCGAAGACCCGGTCCCGCTCCGCCTCGGGGATGCCGGGCCCCTCGTCCAGCACCTCCACCTCCAGGCTCCCGTCGCCCTCGGCGGCCGCGCCGGGCCTGGCCCGCACCGTGACCCGGCCGTGCTGCGGGCTGTGCTTCACGGCGTTGTCGATCAGGTTGGCCACGACCTGGTGCAGCCGCTCGGGGTCCGCGTAGGCCCGCAGCTCGGGCGGGGAGACGTCCAGGTGCAGATGGACGTCCTTGCGGTAGTGGCCCGAGCCCTTGCTCATGTTGGCCTCCTTCAGCACCCCGGCCAGATACGGCCACACCTCGAAGCGCCGCGAGCCCAGCGGAACCACTCCGTTGTCCAGCCGGGAGAGGTCCAGCAGGTGGTCCACGAGCCGGCCCAGCCGCTCGGTCTGCGACAGAGCGGTGCGCATCGTCTCCGGATCGGCCTCCGAGACCCCGTCCACCACGTTCTCCAGCACCGCGCGCAGTGCCGCGATCGGGGTGCGCAGCTCGTGCGAGACATTGGCCACCAGCTCCTTGCGGTGCTGGTCGACGGCCTCCAGGTCGGCCGCCATCCGGTTGAAGTTCGCAGCCAGCTCACCGAACTCGTCACGCCGCTCGCCGCGCACCCGCCGGGAGTAGTCGCCCCCGGCCATCGCCTTGGCCACGCTGCTCATCTCGTCCAGCGGCGCGGTCAGCGACTGCGCCACGAACTGGGTGATCAGCAGCGAGGCCACGATGGAGATGATCGTGATGACGCGCAGCTCGGTCGCCGACTGCACGGCGAAGAGCGCCAGCAGCGTGGTGATCACCACGGAGACGATCACCAGCCAGCCCAGTGCCGCCTTCACCGACCGGTACGGGTCGACCGGCCGCAGGCCTTCCCACAGCTGGGACCAGGCCTCGGCGCCCTGCCGCGCCGCCGCCCTGCGGCAGCGGACCAGCGCACGGCCCAGGAAGCGGACGATCCGGCGCACCCACGAGCGGGTGCGCGCCCGGAGGGAGACGGACACGGAAACGGACACCTCGCTCCGCCCTCCGGCCGTCAGGAACTCTCCGCCGCGGCGCCCGTGACCGGTGCCGGCGCGCCATCCGGGTTGCCCGGCGTCTCCAGCGCGTAGCCGACTCCGTGCACGGTGCGGATCCGCTCCGCGCCGATCTTGCGGCGCAGCGCCTTGATGTGGCTGTCGACGGTGCGGGTGCCGGAGGCGTCGGCCCAGTCCCACACCTCGGCCAGCAGTTGTTCGCGCGAGAGCACCGCGCGGGGTGAGTGGGCCAGGCACACCAGCAGATCGAACTCGGTGGGTGTCAGGTGCACGTCCTCGCCGGTGACCCGGACCCGCCGCTGCGCGTGGTCGATCTCCAGCTCCCCGAGCCGCAGGATGCCGCTGCGCGGCGTGTGCGCGGCCAGAGTGGCCCGCTCGACCCTGCGCAGCAGCACATGCACGCGGGCCGCGACCTCGCGCATGGAGAAGGGCTTGGTCATGTAGTCGTCGGCGCCCACGCCGAGACCGACCAGCATGTCCGTCTCGTCGTCCCGCGCGGTCAGCATCAGCACCGGCACCGGCCGCTGGGCCTGCACCCGGCGGCAGACCTCCAGGCCGTCGAATCCGGGCAGCATCACGTCCAGCACCAGCAGATCCGGCTGCCAGGCCTCGGCGGTGTCCACCGCGGCGGGTCCGTCCCCCGCGGTCTGCACCTGGAAGCCCTCGGCGCGCAGCCGCCGCGCGAGGGCGTCCACGATGGTGGGGTCGTCCTCCACGACGAGGATGCGGCGCTGCGCGCCCGGGGTGGTCGCGGCGGCAGCGCCGCCAGGTGTCTGAGTGGTGTTCTTCTGGTCCATGCGACCCCGCCCCTGTGGCTCTTCCGGCTTTCCTGGGACAGCAGCGTAAGGGCCTGCTACGGGCCTCGGCTACGCCGGTCGGGCCGCGAAGTGGACCACGTCGGGGACGCCTCGGGCGACCGGGATCTCATCCGTCCGAACGCGGCAGAAGCCCGCATTGCGCAGAGATCCCTCGAATGCGGACGACGGCTGGGCCGACCACACGGCAAGGATCCCGCCGGGTGCCAGAGCCGCGCGGCAGGCGGTCAGCCCGGCGGGGGAGTAGAGGGTGGAGTTGCCGTCGGTGACCGTCCACTCCGGGCCGTTGTCGATGTCCAGACACAGCGCCTCGAAGCGCGGCCCGGTCTCGGCGGCCCGACGCACGTAAGCCACCAGGTCGGCCTCCACCAGTTCGGTGCGCGGGTCGGCCAGCGCCGGTCCGGAGATGCCGGAGAGCGGTCCGCCGCGGTGCCAGTCCAGGATCGCGGGCTCCCGTTCGACGACCGTCACCCGGCCCCAGCGCGGCTCGGCCGCCGCTTCCGCCAGCGAGAAGCCGACCCCGAGGCCGCCGATGAGCAGCCGCGGGCCGGCGGGGCGGTCCGGGCCGTCCGCGGGCTCGGAGGGAGTCACGGTCCGCCCGGCGTGGTCCTCCCCGCCCTGGGAGAGCTCGTCCAGGGCCGCACGCACCAGCAGCCGTTCCGAGCGGCCGTCGGAGGTGTCCATCAGGAAGCAGCCGTTGGCGATGATCTCGAAGTGTGCACCGCGCTGCCGCAGGACCACCTCGCCGTACGGGCCCGAGCGCCGCTCGAGGGTGACTGTCTCCTCCGGGGCGGCTGAGCGGGACACGGCGGTCGCGGGGTTCGACATGGGAGCAGCGTAGGACGGCCGGGGCGATCCGATGAGAATGATCACGTCAATCGCACCCCGGGGCGGGGCGTTCCGCGGGGCTGCCCGTCCGCCGTGCGCTGTCCACGCCACGTCCGGGTGGTGCGGCGGGGTACGCGTCCCGGCGCCGACGGGCGCAGCCGCGGGGGGCCGGGCGGTCGCCGCTCGTGCCGGGGGCCGGGACGATCGCTCACGGCGAACACGTCCTCCCTCTCCTCGGGGAACATCAGCAGCCTCAAAAGCATTGAGCGTGTATTACTCAACTTGCCTGCCTAGGGAGAGATCATGGCTGCTGAGTCCCTGGAGTCCACACCGCTCACCCTGCCCGTGCTTCCCATTGACGCCGAGGACGGTGTCGTGCTGCCGGGAATGGTGGTGCCGCTGGAGCTCTCGGACAACGATGTGCGGGCCGCCGTCGATGCCGCGAAGTCCGCCGCCTCGGACGCGCCCGACGGGGAGAAGCCGCGCGTGCTGCTCGTCCCGAGGATCGAGGGCAGCTATGCGGAGATCGGCGTCGAGGGCCGGGTGGAGCAGACCGGCCGCCTCGCGGACGGCGACCCCGGGGCGCTGATCCGCGGACTGCGCCGGATCCGCGTCGGTACCGGGACGACCGGGCCCGGGGCAGCCCTGTGGGTCGAGGGCACGCCCGTCGCCGAGACCGTGCCCGACCCTTCCCCGGCCTCCGGCCGGGGAGCCCCCGAGCCCGGCCAGGTCGCCGAGCAGATGAAGGAGTACAAGGCACTCATCACCGACTGGCTGCGCAAGCGCGGCGCCTGGCAGGTCGTGGACCGGGTGCAGCAGATCGACGACGCCGGCCAGCTCGCCGACAACGCGGGCTACTCCCCGTTCCTGTCCATCGAGCAGAGGCTGCGGCTGCTGGAGACCATCGACCCCGTCGAGCGGCTCCGGCTCGCCATCGGTGCGCTGCGCGAGCACCTGGCCGAGCAGGACGTGGCCGAGTCCATCGCCAAGGACGTCCAGGAAGGGGTGGACAAGCAGCAGCGCGAGTTCCTGCTGCGCCGCCAGCTCGACGCGGTCCGCAAGGAGCTGAGCGAGCTCAACGGCGACCCGGAGGACGAGGGCGAGGACTACCGTGCCCGCGTCGAGGCCGCCGGACTGCCCGAGGAGGTCGAGAAGGCCGCCCTCAAGGAGGTCGACAAGCTGGAGCGCTCCAGCGACCAGTCGCCCGAGGGCAGCTGGATCCGCACCTGGCTCGACACCGTCCTGGAGATGCCCTGGAACGAGCGCACCGAGGACGCCTACGACATCACCAGCGCCCAGAGCGTGCTGGACGCGGACCACGCCGGTCTGCAGGACGTCAAGGAGCGCATCACCGAGTACCTCGCCGTCCGCAAGCGGCGCGCCGAGCGCGGACTCGGTGTCGTCGGCGGACGCCGCGGCGGAGCGGTGCTGGCACTGACCGGACCTCCCGGGGTCGGGAAGACCTCGCTCGGCGAGAGCGTCGCCCGTGCGATGGGCCGGAAGTTCGTCCGCGTCGCGCTCGGCGGCGTCCGGGACGAGGCGGAGATCCGCGGCCACCGGCGCACCTACGTCGGTGCCCAGCCGGGCCGGATCGTCCGGGCCGTCAAGGAGGCCGGATCGATGAACCCGGTCGTGCTGCTGGACGAGGTCGACAAGGTCGGCTCCGACTTCCGGGGCGACCCGGCGGCCGCGCTGCTGGAGGTGCTGGACCCGGCGCAGAACCACACCTTCCGGGACCACTACCTGGAGGTCGAGCTCGACCTGTCCGACGTCGTCTTCCTGGCCACCGCCAACGTCCTGGAGGCCGTGCCGCAGCCGCTGCTCGACCGGATGGAGGTCGTCGAACTCGACGGGTACACCGAGCACGAGAAGGTCACCATCGCCCGCGATCACCTGCTGCCCCGGCAACTGGAGCGGGCCGGACTGGAGAGCGGCGAGGTCGTCATCGAGGAGCCCGCGCTGCGCAAGCTCGCCGCGGAGTACACCCGGGAGGCAGGCGTCCGCTCGCTGGAGCGGTCCGTGCAGCGGGTGCTCCGCAAGGTCGCGGCCAAGCACCAACTGGGCGAGGCGGAACTGCCCTACAGCGTCGGGGTGGACGCGCTGCGCGAGTTGATCGGCCGTCCCCGGCACACCCCCGAGGCCGCGCAGGACCCGGCCGAGCGGCGCACCGCGGTGCCCGGCGTGGCGACCGGACTGGCCGTCACCGGCACCGGGGGCGACGTGCTCTTCGTCGAGGCGTCGCTGGCCGACCCCGAGACCGGCGCCTCCGGGCTGACCCTGACCGGACAGCTCGGCGACGTGATGAAGGAGTCCGCGCACATCGCCCTGTCCTACCTGCGCTCCCGCGGCGCGGAACTGGAACTGCCGGTCGGCGATCTGAAGGAGCGCGGTATCCACCTGCACGTACCGGCGGGCGCCGTGCCCAAGGACGGCCCCAGCGCCGGTGTCACCATGACCACGGCTCTGGCCTCGCTGCTGAGCGGTCGCCAGGTGCGGCCCGAGGTGGCGATGACCGGTGAGGTGTCGCTGACCGGCCGGGTGCTGCCCATCGGTGGCGTCAAGCAGAAGCTGCTGGCGGCGCACCGGGCCGGGGTGACCACGGTGGTCATTCCGAAGCGGAACGAGCCCGACCTGGACGATGTTCCGGCGGAGGTGCTGGAGGGCCTCGACGTCCACCCGGTCTCCGACGTCCGCCAGGTCCTGGAGCTGGCGCTGACACCCGCGCAGGCACCTGCGAGGGAGGCGCCGGTCGCGGCGTGACGGCCGCGACCGGCGCAGAGTGGCCCCCGCCGGACGGCGGGGGCCACTCCCATGCGCGGTATGACGGAACTGCTCAGCCTCCGTTGGCCAGAACCTTCAGACGGGTCATCGACCCGTTGAAGTAGTCGTGGTCACCCACGGTCGGGCCGCTGGAGGTGTACTGCCAGAAGGTGTAGAAACCCCACCCGGCCGGGAGGGTGCCCGGCGAGGAGGCGTAGCGGGCGATCCAGAGCGGGTTGGAGTTCCCGAAGGCACTGCTGTTGCCGGTGCACTGGGTCCACCAGCTCGTGGTGGTGTAGATGACCGCGTCGCGGCCGGTCCGCGCCTTGTAGGTGCTGGTGAAGTCCTTGATCCAGTTCACCATCGCGCTCTTGCTCAGGCCGAAGCAGGTCGCGCCGTAGGGGTTGTACTCGATGTCGAGCACGCCCGGCAGAGTCTTGCCGTCCTTGCTCCAGCCGCCGCCGTTGCTGGCGAAGTAGTTCGCCTGGGTGGCGCCGCTGGAGGAGTTGGGCAGCGCGAAGTGGTACGCGCCCCTGATCATGCCCACGTTGTAGGAGCCGTTGTACTGCTGGGCGAAGTAGGGGTTCTTGTAGCTGGTGCCCTCGGTCGCCTTGGAGTAGGCGAAGCGGACCCCGCTGTTCCACAGTGTCGACCAGGCGACGTTCCCCTGGTGGCTGCTGACGTCCACGCCGTGGACCGACGCGAGCAGGCCGGCGCGGTTCTTGTCGGGCTGGGTACCGTCGGTGGAGTCGCCCTCGTGCATCCGCACGCCCGCGCCCATCCAGGCTTCGCCGCGCTTGGCGGGTGCCTTGGGATTGCCGCGCAGGCCCTCGGTGCTCTTGGCCGATTCCGAGGCCTTGCCAGGTGTCGTGGCCTTGGCCGACTTCGTACCGCTGTCCCCGCTGCCGGAAGCGGCCGAGGCCGCGCCCGGAAGCGCCAGGACGAGTGCGAGAAGGGAGACGAACATCCCGATGACAGCCGCGGTTCCGCGTCTGCGACGGGCCGTACCGGATCTGAAGCTGGGCATCGCTGCCTCCGGAGCCTCGGTGGTGGGGGTCTGGTACGTACGTAGTATTTACCGGTGTGGGGGGTTTTGCTCTGCGACGCGCGGGAGCAACAACACGCCACTGGTGTGGTCATGTCAGGGCGAAGGTACGCGCGTAGACCGGCCACGCGGAAGACGCCCCGCCCGCTGCCGTTGGTCTACTCCTGCGAAATACTGGCGGAGCTGCGACTATCGGGCTCGCTGGAGATAAGTTTCTTCATGGAAAACGCCGGAGGCACCACTGACGTGCACAAGAAGTCCACAGACCCCGCGGGCCACGAGGACCCGGCAGAGCCGTTCGGGCCCGAATGCCTCGATGTCGAACGGGAGTTGGCCGTCTTCCTGCGCCGCGCCCGCGCCTCCTCGGGCGAGATGGCCCGCCAGGTCCACCCCGACCTGGAACCCGCGGCCTACGGACTGCTGGTCCGCCTCGAGGACGCGGGCGAGCAGCGGGCGACCGAACTCGCCGCCTACTTCGGGGTCGGCAAGGCGACGATAAGCCGCCAGCTGCACGCGCTGCTGCAGCTCGGCCTGGTGGACCGGCGCACCGACCCAGCGGACCGGCGCGCCTCACTCGTCCGCCTCACCGCGGAGGGCCGGGAGCGGTTCACCCGGGTACGGGACGCGCGGCGCCTGTCCTACGCCCGCAAGCTCGCCGCCTGGGACCGCATGGAGATCGCCGAGCTGGCCCGCCTCCTCCACCGCCTGAACTCGCTGGCCGACCAGGACGAGTAGCAGTGAGGGCGAGCAGCCGCGGACATCGGGGAACCGGAGCCCCGCGGCAGCTCTACCGGTCTACCGACCCGCGCTCGCGCCCACCGCTCCCCGCAGCTCACTGCGCAGCTCGGGTGTCAGCACATGCCCGGCCCGGCCGACGAACAACCCCATCTGGTAGCCGACCGCGGCCATGTCGCAGTCGGCCGCGGCATGCACCCCCAGCAGCGAGCCGTCCCCGACGGCCATCACGAGCAGCGCGCCCTCGTCCATGGAGACGATGGTCCGCTTCACCACACCGGCCTCCATCAGCTCGGCCGCGGCGAACGTCAGCGAGGCCACCCCGGACACCAGAGCGGCCAGGTCCCCGCTGGTGCCCCGGGGGCCGGCGGCCGGCCGTCCGCCGCGCCGCCGCACCGGAATGCCCGCCCGTGTGGCGCCCGCCTCCTCGCGGGCCGCCGCCGGGGTCCCCGCGCCCTGCCCCGCGTACGCGGGCTGCTGCTCCCGGAGCCCGGCCTGCTGCTCCTGGCGCCGTCCCTGCTCGGCAACGACGACGGAGCGGCCGTAGCCGGTCCCCAGGGCGGAGGACCCGTGCTCGACACCGAGCGCGGGGTCGGACGCGAGCAGCAGCAGGCCGTCGGACGAGACGACTGCCACGGACCGGATACCCGGGACCTCTTCGACCAGTTTGCCGAGCAGCCGGCGAAGGTTACGTGCCTCCGCGCTGCCGGACGTGCCCGTGTTGAGCGGGTTCACCTACGTGCCTCCTCGGCGGTACCACCGTCAAGCTGCGCCCCCGCTCGCTTTTCCGCACTGCTGATGTCCTCGGGCTGCTCGCCCCGTGCTTCCCGTTCGCTTCCCCGGCCCTCCCGGTCCCCCGGAGTGTCCTGCTGCTCGTGCCGGTCCTGCGGCTCCGGTCCGTCATGGGCCTCGTGCGCTTCCCGCACATCCTGCCCGGCGGGCCGATCCTGCGCGTCCTGCCCGTCGTGCGCGGCGTGTTGCTCCTGTTCCCGGAGCGCCGCGGGCCGGTTCCGCTCGTCGCGCGGCGTGTCCTGTCCGGTGCGTTCGTCGTGCCCGGCGTGCTCGTCGTGCCGGATCCGTTCGGCCTCGGGTGAACCGGCGGGAGAGGGGACTCTGGCCGTCGACGGCGCGGCCTGCGCTCCCGCGTCCCGGAGTCCCTCACGGGCCCCCTGCTGGAACCCGTCGAGCCTGCGGCGCAGCTCCTCAGCGGTGGTGCCGCCGCGCGGATGAGGGACGGCCGACTCGCGCGGCGTCTCCCTCCGCACCCGCTGCGGCAGGCCCGGATGGGTGAGGGGACCCCGGGGCTCGGCCTGTCGCGCCTCCGGCCCTGCTGCACCGGCGCCGGAGACATCCGCCCCGGATGCGCCGGCCCCTGATGTGCCCGGTGCCGCCGCGCCCGCCGGGGACGCGGCCGCCCCCGGCCAGGCGGCTGCCCCGGCCGCGGCGGCGTCCGGCTTCTCCCGCCGCTCCGGCTGCTCCGACCGCGCGTGCACCTGCTCGTCGGCCTGAGGGTGCTCGTCCAGGGTCCGTGCGTGGTCCTCAGCTTCGAGTGGCTGCTCCGCCCCGTCGCCGTTGCCGGGCAGCAGGGTCCGGGGCACCGTCACCTCGGCGACGGTGCCGCCCGCCTCCCGGCCGCGCAGCTCCACCCGGATCCCGTGCCGCGCCGACAACCGGCCGACCACGTACATCCCCAGGCCCCAGCCGCTGCTCGCCCGCAGCGCCTCGGCCTCGGCCCCGGTCCGCGGTTCGGCCAGCCGGGTGTTGAGCTCGGCGAGCTGCGGCTCGGGCACGCCCCGGCCCTCGTCCTCCACGGACACCAGGGCAGCGCCGCCCTCAAGCAGCCGGGCGCTCAGACGCACTCCGGATCCGGCCGGGGAGAAGCCCGCCGCGTTGTCGAGGAGTTCCGCGATCAGGTGGCTGAGATCGTCCGCGGCGGATCCGGCGATCCGTACCTCCGGCGCCGGGGTCCCGAGCTCCACCCGCTCGTACTCCGCTATCTCGCTGACAGCCGCGCGCAGCACGTCCAACAGCGGCGCCGGGGCCACGTCCGCGGACGAGTCATGGCGTCCGGTACGGTCCGTATCCGCCAGCAGCAGCAGATTCTCGCTGTGCCGACGCATGCGCGTGGCCAGGTGGTCCAGTTTGAAGAGAGTGTCGAGCCTGTCGGGGTCGGCCTCCCTCTCCTCCAGTCTCTCGATGATGCCGAGCTGGTGTTCGACCAGTGTGAGGGTGCGGCTGCCCAAGTCGGCGAACGCGCTGCGGTCCGCCGCCGCGCCGTCCCCCGCGGCCGCGTGCGCACTCGCGCCGATGCCGTCCGGAGCACCCGGAGCCGCCGTCTGTGCCACGGCCGCGCGGTGCGGGGTCGCGGCGGGCGACTGCTCGCGCGCCGCTCGGAGTTCTTCCCGCAGGGCGTCGCACTCCTCACCCAGCAACTGGTGGCGCTCGGTCAGTTGCGCCTTCTCGACCGCGAGCTGGTCCTGTTCCTGCTCCGCGCAGGCCGACCGGCGCCGCAGGTCGACCGCGGTGGACCGCAGTGTGTTGAGCGCTCGCACCACGTCCGCGAACTCGTCGTTGCGGCCGCGGAAGGTGATCGGTTCCTCGCTCACCGGATCCTTGAGGAGCCGCTGCGAACCGCGCTTGAGCACCGAGAGCGGGCGGGTCAGCGAGCGGGCGACCGCGACACTGACGGCGACGGCGAGCAGGAGGCAGCCGCCCACCAGCCCGGCCCGCAACTGCAGTGCCGTCACGTCGTCGTCCCGCAGCTTCTCCAGCCGCTCGGTCTCCGCTGCCGCGAACGACGACTGCACCCCGCGCATATGGGCGAGGCGGGCCGAGACGGCGCTGTCGAACCGCTCCCGGTCCAGCGCGCGCGCTCCGGGAGTGAGCCGGTTCTGCGCGGTGAGGGACTTCAGGTAGCGCTCGGCGACGTTCACGTCCGTACCGTTCACGGTCGTGCGATAGCGGTCGCGTGCCGCGGTGTCGGCCGTCTCCTCGAAGTCCGCCAGGGCCGCCTGTTCCCGGACCCGGGCCTGCCCCGCCGCCGTGACCAGCGCGCGCTGGTCACCTTGCCCCGCGAGTGCCGCTTCCAGCAGCCCGCGGGTGGCCGACGCCTGGTCGACCGCGCGGGCCAGGTCGGGGAGGGCCGCCGCCGTCCGGTCGGCCGCCCGCGCGGGCAGACCGTCGGCGATGCCGCGGGTGAGGTTCCGGAGGGGCTGGATGATCTCGGAGTAGGCGTCGTAGGAGTCCAGCGCGTCGCCCTTGCCCGCCAGCGCGCGCTTCCGGACCCCGGGCAGCTTCTCGAGCGCCTCGGCGACCGAGGACGGGGAGGCGGACGATCCCGCGGGGCCCGACGGCGCCGCTGCCGCTGCCGTACGCAGTTCGCGGGCCAGCCGGTCCACCCGGTTGCGCTGGGCCTCGCTGACGCCCGTGCCGCTGTTGTCCCCGCCGCCACCCGCGGCGTGGCGTTCGACCATTCCGTCGCGCTCGTCCGCGAGGGAGTGGGACAGGGCGATGGCCTGCTGGTCGAGCCGCGCCAGGTCGACGAGGTCCTGTGCGTCGGCGGCGTCCCGGGAACCGGCGACGAGGGTGGGCGCCCCGGCAGCCACCACGGCCACGGCTCCCACCGCGACGCACACCAGCAGCCGGTTGCGCGCCCGCGCGCGCCGACGTCCCGTAGGGGTGAGGTTCTCCGTGTCCGCCGCAGCGGGGGGTTCCGCGCTCCTTGTGGCCTCCGCGTCCCCGGTGGCGCCGGTGCCGGTCGCCGTCGCCTGGGGAACGTCCGCTTTGAGACGTTGCTTCTTCCGCACCCGCACTCGCAATCTCGTCCCGCCTCTCCCGGAGCCCGGGCGGCACAGTCCAACGTGTGTGGCGAGAGGGTGGCCCCGCCCCCGCGCCGGCACCCTCCGCGTCCTTCCGTCCCCAGCTACCTCTCCGGGCCCCTGGACGCGCGGTGCTCGGCAGCGGTGTCCCCACACTCGACGACCGACCTTGGCAGTGCGCTCCTGAGGCGGGTGAGAATCCCCTGCTGGGCCACCCGAAGGAGTGAACATCACTCCTCGGTGGCGGAACAACTCGGCCCGAGCCGGGCGATGTCCGTCCTCCGGGCACTGGTTGGAAATCCGCGCGCGGTCCTGGCAGGATGCCTGCCGCACTGTGCGGAGGAATAGGTTCCGTTCGGTGTCCGAGCGCTTTCCGGCCTTCCCGGCCGCCCGCGTACCCGGGAGCGGCTCCGGGCGGAGGGCTCCCGGTGCCCTCCCGGCCCGGCGGACGGCCGGGTGCGCAGTGAGCGGCACGGCCGTCCGCCGGCCCTTCGGTGCTCCGCCGTCGGGCAGACTGCGGAGCATGCGCATCGACATGGTCACCGAGCCCGGCAGCCCCCAACGCCTCAACGAGGACTACATGTCGGCCGCCGTTCCCGCTGCCGACGGCGGCGGGGTGCTCGTGGTGCTGGACGGTGTCACCCCGCCGGAGGGGGACGGCTGCCGTCACGGGGTGCCGTGGTTCGTTGCGCGGCTGGGGGGCGCGTTGCTCGAACTGGCGGGGACTCGCCGGGACATGTCGCTGGCCGAATGCCTCGGTGCCGCCGTCGTCCGGACCGCGGACGCTCATCGCGGCACATGTGATCTTTTTCACCCCCGTACCCCTCAGGCAACCGTCGTCTCCGCCCGCTGGGACGGGGAGCGGGTCGAGCATCTGGTGCTGTCCGATTCCGTGCTCCTCCTGGAGGCCGCCGACGGCACGGTGCACCCGCTCCAGGACCGGCGACTGGCCGAACTGCCCGCCACCGTCCGCGACCTGCGCGACCGGGCCCGTCTGACCGGCGAGGAGGCCGACCGGACGGCCTACGTGGACGCCGTCGAGGCGCTGCGCAACGCGCCGGACGGCAGGGGCTTCTACACGGCCGCCACCGATCCGGGTGTCACCGCCTACGCCGTGACGGGCAGTCACCACAGGGGCGACGTCCACGCCCTGCTCGCCGTCACCGACGGCGCGGCCCGCTGGACGGAGACCTTCCACCTCGGTGACTGGGCCGGACTCCTCGCCCTCGTGCGCAAAGAAGGGGCGCGCGCGCTCGTCCAGCGCGTGCGGGCCGCCGAGTCGGAGTCGGCACCCCGGCGCGGCAAACAGCACGACGACGCCACGGTGCTGCTCGCCGAGCTGGACTGAGCCCGGGGACGTCACCGCCCCCGTGGGCGAGCCCCGGGCCGGGGCCCCTTCCGCCGCGCTGGGCCGCGCCAAGGCCGCCCGCCTCACGTGCGCCGTCCGTCCGGTCGTACCGCGCCGATGGGCGGGTCCACGGCGAGCTCGGTCAGCCGGACCTCGCCTCCGGGACGTGGGGCCTGCACCACGCGGCCCCCTCCCGCATACATGGCCACATGCGTCGCACCTTCGAAATAGATCACCAGATCGCCCGGGCGCAGTTCGTCCAGCCCCACCTTCGGCAGCCGACGCCACTGCAACTGGCTGGTACGCGGGATCTCCCGGCCCGCATGGCGCCACGCCTGCCGGGTGAGCCCGGAGCAGTCGAAGGCCCCCGGTCCCTCGGCACCCCACACATACGGCTTGCCGATCTGCTCCAGCGCCCAGTCGAGCGCCTTCCGCCCCTGAGCCGAAGCGGCCCGGCTTGCGCCGCCGGGATCCAGCGTGCCCCCCGCCACCAACCTCTGCTGCGCCGCGTCCGTGCGCTCGCCTTCGAGGGCGTTCAGGCGGGCGAGCTGCTCCCCGGTCAGCGACGAGAGCAACCCCTCGACCTTCCGCAGCCGGTTGCGCACCTCGTCGCGCTGGTGCTTCTTGCGGTCCGCCAGCCGCTCCTGCCGAGTCACCGCCGCACGTGCCTTGCGGACCGCGGCCGTGTGCCGGCGCTGGCCCCGGGCGAGCCTGCCCAGCGTGTCCGCCTGGTCATCCGCCGCCCGCTGGAGCAGGTGCCCCCGATCGAGCAGCCGGTGGGGATTCCGCGTGAGCAGCATCCGCACCGCGGAGGGGATTCCCGTACCCCCGTTCCGGTACTGCTGCCGGGCCAGCTCACCGGCACGCCGCCGCTCCCGCGCCAGCACCGAACGGGCCCGGCCCAGTTCGGCCTGTGCCCGCCGGGCCGTCGTACGCTGCGCCTTCAGTTTCTCCGCCGTGCCGTTGTACGCCTCCGAAGCCTCTTCCGTGCGTTGGTACAGCACGCTCAGCTCGCCCAGCAGTTCCCCGACGGACCCGTGCCGCGCGCTCGGCGGACCCGGTTCCGGACCCGGCTGCCGAGCACCGGGCGCTCTCGCCCCCGTCGCCGGGACCGCACCGGCGTCCACCACCGTGCCGGGCACCAGCGCGGCCGCGGCCGCCAGCACCAGCCCCGCCGGCATCGCACCGGCCCTCGACCGGGCAACCGCGCCCGGCCCTTCTCCGCGCGCCCGTCGCGCCCCGGTCTTCCGCAACACCCTCAACACCGCGCACCTCGTTCCCGAGCGGCGTCTCCCCGTCCTCGACCGCTCTGCCGCGATCGTGGCACGGCCGCGACCCCCGGCTCAGGGCGAGCTGCGCGGCTGGGCGCACGGCTCTCACCCGAACGAGAGGCCGCCGTGCCCGCACCCCGGCCCGGCTGCGGCTCTTCCTCCCATCAGGCGGCAGTGGGGTGCGGCCTGGTCTTCACCGGGCCGAGGCGCTTCATGGCTGGTCGGAACAGTGCTCTTGAAGGGGTGCGGTTCTCGGGGCGCCGAAAGCGCCCTGCCCATACCTCCACCCCTGCGCCCTGTCCAGGGACGGCGACCAGCTCCACATCACCCGAACGTGTGGGACGCTCGCCCTCCCCCCGCCAGCTGCGTCCGGCGGAGGTCGAGCCGCCTTCGAGGACAGAGGTACGGAGGTGCTGCCGGCGGTGGCCGAGGGCAGCTGCTCAGCGGCTCCGGCCCCGACGTCCGATCAGCGCCCTTGCCGTGTCCGCGAGTCGGCCGATCTCATGGAGATACGGGTCCGGAAGCCACTCCCGTGCCGGACGTGTCGCGGTTCCGGAGAGGTCCAGGGAGCGGGCCAGGGATTCCGGATGCGGGCGGGACTCGGGGGTCTTGTGCAGGCACGCCAGCAGCGGCACCCACAGCGCGTCGGGCACCCCGGACAGGTCTGGGGCCTCGTCGGCAGCGGGCAGCGGGCTTCCCGCGAACGGGTGCCGTGCGCTCGCCGCCAGCGCCAGCACGGTGCCCAGCGCGAAGACGTCCCCGGCCCTGCCCGCCGATGCCCCCGAGCCGGAGCTGTCCAGCGCGAGACCGTGGTCCACGAGGCACGGCCCGGTGGCCGTCAACAGCACATCCGAGCCCCGCAGACGCCCGTGCGCGGTTCCTGCCGCGTCCAGCGCGGCCAGGGCCCGGGCGAGGCCGCCGCCCAGCGCGCGGACCGACATCTCCGGCAGCGGGCCGTAGGCGGCGACCAGCGCGGACAGCGGCACGCCCGGCACGAAGGCCTCGGCGGTCCACGGGTGCTCACTGTCGAGTTCGCAGCCGAACGCGTCGGCTACGAAGGGGCTGTCCACTGCTTCCGCGATCCGGGCCGTCCTGCGGCGCAGCCGCGCCCGCAGCTGCCGGTCGCGCAGCAGTTCGGGCCGAACGGCGCGGACCGCCGCCGCCCGCTTGCGCCCGCCTCGCCCCGGGGCGCCCTTGGCCAGGTAGACACCGCCCGCGTCGCCGTGTCCGAGAATCCCGAAGAGCCGGAAGGGGCCGAGCTGCCGGGGATCCGTCTCGCGCAGCCGCGCGATGCCTTCGATCACGCCAGCAGAAAACCCCCTCTTCGCCGTCCTGTCCAGGCTGATCGCGCGCCCGCGGCCGGAGCCGGCGCATCCGGTGGCCGGCCTTCCGGAGGGCGTCGAACCCGGCGGGGCTGTTCCCGGGCCGCCTTCCCCGCGTAACCGCGAGCACCGCCTCCAGCCGGCAGCGTCGCTTCCTGTCGGCAGCACCGCCTGCTGCCGGCGATGCCCCCGCGCCCCGACGCGGCCGCCCGCACCGTTGCCACCGGTACCTCCGTGCACCTCAGCCGCCACCGGTGCCGCCGTCGCGCCAGCCGGGGCCGGCGCCCGTGCCGTCCGGTCTCCGTGCCGGCACCGACCGGTCTCAGCGTTCGCGCCGCCTGCGCCATGGCAACCGCTGCAGCGGGCCCTTCGCAGGTCGCCCTCCGGGTTCGTAGACGTACGCCCAGCCCCGGGGCAGTCCCAGTCTGTTCAGCCCGGCAGGCTCCAGCCGGTAGACATGGACGACGGTCGGGCCGCCCGCCGGATCCGGTACCGGTACTTCGTAGCTGCGCGGCGGTCTGCCGGTCGGGCCTAGCGGCACCGACAGCGTCCGCCCGTCGAGCGGCCCGCCGCGGAAGTTCGTCTCCTCGCTGCGCACTGCCTCAGTTCCCTTCGGCCGCGCGGGCGGTGGCGGCGTGTGCCCGCAGGCCGCCGGGCGCCGCGTCGACCGCCGTGTCGGCGGTGCCCGCGTGCGCGTTCCCCGCGGCCGCCGCGGCGCCCGCGCGGCCGGTGGCTCCCCCGCCGCGGCAGCCGGACGCGTCACCGTGAGCGGGATCCGGACCGCACGGCTGGCTGAGCCGGCGGGCACCGGGGCCCTGTTCGGCGAGCCGGTCCTGCGGGTTGGCCAGCGCACACGAGGTCAGTGACAGGCAGCCGCAGCCGATGCAGTCGGTGAGGTGGTCGCGGAGCTGCTCCATGAGGGCGATCCGCTGGTTGAGGTCCTCCCGCCAGCACTCCGAGACGGCTGCCCAGTCCTCGCGCGTCGGCGTCCGGCCCTCCGGCAGCAGGGCCAGCGCCCCGCGAATGGCGGAGAGGGGGAGGCCGAGCCGCTGCGAGGCTTTGATGAAGGCGACGCGGCGCAGGGTGTCGCGGCTGTAGCGCCGCTGGTTGCCCGAGGTGCGGCGGCTGCGGATGAGCCCTTCGCGCTCGTAGAAGCGCAGCGTCGAGGTGGCCACGCCCGCGCGTTCCGCCAGTTCTCCGACGGTGGCTTCCGGGGCCTTCCATGAGAGCTGAGTCGGCATGGCCGCAGCCTAGCTCAGACTTCAAGCAATCTTTAAGTCTCGGCCGGTCCCATGGGGCCGGGGAGCAGGTGACCGGACTCCGCGACCACCGGCAGCACTCTGCTGACCAGGTCTGCGACGGCGCCGTCCGGCTCCTCCAGGGCCAGCGCCCGCCGGGTCGCGGCCGCCGTCCGGGCGTCTCCGGCCGCCGTGGCGGTCAGGACCGCGACGAAGTGGTCCACCAGCCAGTCGCGCAGCTCCGGCAGCGGCGGCTGCTTGCCCTCGTCCAGCCAGATCAGCGAGGCCGCCTCCACCGCCGAGATCCATGTGCGCACCGCCATCCGCAGCCGCGGCGACCCGCGGCCCCCGCCGTCCCCGTCCGCCGCCAGGTGGGCGAGGATCTGGTCGGCCGCGTCCCTGCGGACCTCGTCGACCATGGCGTCCGTCCGGGAGGTCTCCACCACGCTGCCTCCCTGGAGCAGCGCCATGAACCCCGCGTCATGCTGGTCGACGAAGCCCAGGTACCGGTCGAGGGCGCGGGCCAGGCGGGTGGTCAGGGGCCCGGTCGGCGGCTCGGAGAAACACTGTTCGAGCTGGTCGGCGGCGCTGCGCAGGGCGGCTTCGTAGAGCTGCTGCTTGCCTCCGGGGAAGTACCGGTAGACGAGGGGCCGCGACACCCCGGCGGAGGCCGCGACGTCGTCCAGCGACACGTCCTCGGGGGGCCGGTGCGCGAACAGGCCCAGTGCGTGTCCGAGCAGTTGGCTGCGCCGCTCCTGCACACTCAGCCTGCGATACGCCGGGGCGGTGCCGCTGCTGCTCATGCATGGCAGCGTAACCGCCCGGCGGCCACCGGTGCCCTCCGCGTGCACCGGAGTTCCTCACCGGGACTTCACGCGGCCCTCACCGACGGCCCTCACCGGCGGTGCTCGCCGAGGGTGCTCACTTGGCCAGCAGCCCCGAGCTGACCCACAGCTTCCTGCCCACGCCGCGCAGTACGCCGATCTCGTCCAGGAAGTCGGTCAGCCGCCTGGCGCCGTTCTGCATGACCTCGCGGCGGTGCCCGCTGGCCTTCACCTGGGCGACGGCCTCCCTCTTGTCCAGGCCGACGTTCTCGTAGACCTGCGGGTTGACGAAGGAGATGGAGAAGACGCGGGCGGCCTCGCCGGAGCTGACCCGGGTCAGTTCCGCCTCCCAGCGGGGGCAGCTGACCATCTGGCGGCGCAGCTCCTCACGCGCGTAGCGCACGTGACGGGCCTCCTCGATGACGTGGATCCGGGTCACGCCGCGGATCAGCGGCTGGATGCGCTCGTCGGGGAAGGTCAGCCGCTGCATCCAGTCCAGGATCTCCTCGCCCAGCAGCGTCGCCGTGAACGAGCCGGGCGTCGTGGAGATCGTCTTGAGCAGCCGGGCCATGTTGTGGTGCAGCCTGGAGACGGGGTACGCGGGTGCGCCGCCCCGCTTGATCATGCGCGCGAACATCATCGAGTGCCGGCACTCGTCGGCGATCTCGGTCAGTGCGTAGCGGACGTGATTGCTGGTCAGCGGCTTGTCGTAGATGTGCCGCACCAGCAGCTGCATGAGGATCACCTCGAACCAGATGCCCAGCGACGCGAGCGACGCCGCCTCGTGCCGGGCGAGGTCCATCCGCTGCTCCTCGGACATCCGCCGCCACAGCGGGGTGTCGTAGAGCGACACCAGCTCCGGCGGCCAGAACCACTTGCCGTCCTCGAAGGGGGCGTCCCAGTCCAGCTCGGTGTCCGGGTCGAAGGAGTGCTTCCGGGAGGACTCCAGGAGGCGCTCGGCGACCTGTTCGCGGTCCTTGAGCAGGCCGAGGGCGTCCTTGAGCACCTGCTGTTCCTTCTCGGCGATGTCAGGCGCTGTCGTCATGCTGAGGCACCTCTTCGTCAGGCGGCGCCGGCGCTCCCGTGGGCGTTACCGGCGGTCACATCTACTGTCCTCTCTTATGAGACTGCGTGTCAGCAAGGACGTCAATCCCTTGCGCGCAACTTGTTGACCGTGCAGTAACCCACGTGTGAGCCTGCCAACTATCCACCCTCACCGGGCAGTCCGTGACCAAAGGAGATGTCCGTGTCCACACACGATCTCTATGTGCACGCAACCGACGCCCCTCTCTGGCAGGTCCCCGCCTCCGGCACCGCCCGCTTCTCCTGGGAGTACGACGACGGGCGGGACCGTCTGCTCGCGCTGTACCAGAAGGGCAAGGACAAGCAGTGGGACGGGCAGCGGCGCATCGACTGGGACCTGGAGGTCGACCCGTTCGACCCGCTGGGCACTCCTGACGAGGCCATGACGCTGCACGGCACGGCCTACTGGGACAAGATGAACGAGGCCGAGCGCGGAGAACTGCGCCGGCACTACGCCTCCTGGCAGTTCAGCCAGTTCCTGCACGGCGAGCAGGGCGCCATGGTGTGCGCCGCGCGGATCGTGGAGTCGGTTCCCGACATGGACGCGAAGTTCTACTCCGCGACGCAGACCATGGACGAGGCCCGGCACGCCGAGATCTACGGCCGCTTTCTCCACGAGAAGGTCGGCATGCTCTACCCGATCAACGACAACCTCCAGTCGCTCCTGGGCGACACCCTCCGCGACTCCCGCTGGGACATGCCGTACCTGGGCATGCAGGTGCTGATCGAGGGACTGGCACTGGCCGCCTTCGGCATGATCAGGGACACCACCGACAAGCCGCTGCCCAAACAGATCCTCGCCTACGTCATGCAGGACGAGGCCCGCCACGTCGCCTTCGGACGGATGGCGCTGCGCGACTATTACAAGCAGCTTTCCGACGCGGAACTGCGGGAGCGCGAGGAGTTCGTCATCGAGGGCTGCTATCTGATGCGGGACCGGCTCAAGGGCGTCGAGGTGCTGGAGAATTTCGGCATCCCGCGGGCCGAGGCGGAGACCTTCAGCGAGCAGTCGGAGTACCTGCAGCTCTTCCGCAAGCTGCTCTTCAGCCGCATCGTGCCCTGTGTGCGCGACATCGGCCTGTGGGGCGAACGTCTCCAGCGCGCCTACGTCGACATGGGCGTCTTCGAGATGGGCGACCAGAACCTCGACCTGCTGATGGCCCAGGACGAGGAGATCGCCGAGAAGCTGGACGCCGAGCGCTTCGCCGCAGAGGAAGCCGAACGGACGGCTGAGGTGGCCGAAGCCATCGAGGAAGGCAAGACTCAGGGGTAGCCCATCCGGCACTCCACGGTTCGCGGAGGCCGGCGCTCCTGAGGAGGACGGCCATGGCACGCGCTGTCGGAATCGACCTCGGCACCACGAACTCGGTGGTCAGCGTCCTGGAGGGCGGTGAACCCGTGGTCGTCGCCAACGCCGAGGGCGCCAGGACGACGCCGTCCGTGGTCGCGTTCGGCAAGGGTGGCGAGGTGCTCGTCGGCGAGGTGGCCAAGCGGCAGGCGGTCACCAACGTCGACCGCACGGTGCGCTCCGTGAAGCGCCACATGGGGGAGGCCGCCTGGCGCTTCCCGGAGTCCGGGAGCATCGACGGGACGTCGTTCACGGCTCAGGAGATCTCCGCCCGGATCCTGCAGAAGCTCAAGCGGGACGCCGAGAGCTACCTCGGCCAGGACGTCACCGACGCCGTCATCACCGTCCCCGCGTACTTCAACGACGCGCAGCGCCAGGCCACCAAGGAGGCCGGCGAGATCGCCGGACTGGAGGTGCTGCGCATCGTCAACGAGCCGACCGCCGCGGCCCTCGCCTACGGTCTCGACAAGGAGGAGGAGCAGACCGTCCTCGTCTTCGACCTGGGCGGCGGAACCTTCGACGTGTCGCTGCTGGAGATCGGCGAGGGCGTCCTGGAGGTCAAGGCCACCGCGGGGGACACGCACCTGGGCGGTGACGACTGGGACCAGCGCGTGGTCGACCACCTCGCCGAAAGCTTCAGGAACGCGCACGGCGTCGACCTGTCCCAGGACAGGATGGCCGTGCAGCGCCTGCGCGAGGCCGCCGAGCGGGCGAAGATCGAACTGTCCTCGGCCACCGAGACCACCATCAGCCTGCCCTACATCACCGCGACCGCCGAGGGGCCGCTGCACCTGGAGGAGCAGCTGACCCGGACCCGCTTCCAGCAGCTGACCGAGGACCTGCTGGAGCGCTGCAAGGTGCCCTTCCACCAGGCGGTGGACGACGCCGGAGTCGACCTGTCCGACATCCACCACGTGATCCTGGTCGGCGGCTCCACCCGGATGCCCGCGGTGACGGACCTGGTCAAGAACCTCACGGGCCGGGATCCGCACAAGGGGGTGAACCCGGACGAGGTCGTGGCGATCGGTGCCGGGCTCCAGGCGGGCGTGCTCAAGGGCGAGGTCAAGGACGTCCTGCTGCTGGACGTCACCCCGCTGTCCCTCGGTATCGAGACCAAGGGCGGCATCATGACCAAGCTGATCGAGCGCAACACCACCATTCCGACCAAGCGCTCGGAGACCTTCACCACGGCGGAGGACAACCAGTCGTCGGTGCAGATCCAGGTCTTCCAGGGCGAGCGGGAGATCGCCGCCTACAACAAGAGGCTGGGAGTGTTCGAGCTGACCGGCCTGCCCCCGGCGCCGCGCAACGTCCCGCAGATCGAGGTCACCTTCGACATCGACGCCAACGGGATCATGCACGTCTCCGCCCGGGACACCGGCACCGGCAAGGAGCAGAAGATGCAGGTCACCGGCGGCTCAGCGCTGCCACGTGACGACATCGAGCGCATGGTGCACGAGGCGGAGCAGTACGCCGAGGAGGACGCGCGGCGCCGCGAGGCCGCCGAGACGCGCAACCAGGCCGAGCAACTCGTGCATCAGACCGAACGACTGCTCGCCGACACCGGTCCGGGCACGGTGCCGGCCGAGACCCGCTCCGAGGCGGAGGCCGCCCTCGCCGACCTCCGGGCGAGGCTGGCCGAGACGCCCGAGGACCCGGCTCGGGCCACCGAGCGCACCGCGACGCTGCGCGAGGCCGTCGACCGTACCGCCGCCGCGGCACAGCAGATCGGCACGGCGATGTACGCGCAGGCGCGGAGCGGGCCGTCCGGCGGTGCGGAGGGGCAGCAGACGACGGGTGAGGAGCCGCGCCAGGGAGGCGCACCCGGGGACGAGGACGTGGTGGACGCGGAGATCGTCGACGACGAGGAGCCCGGCGGCTCCACCGGACCGGGGAGCGGCGGGGGCGGCCCCGGAGGATCCTGACCGGTCCTCCCGGCCGGGGCCGGGCCGGTCCGGGGGCCTGCGGCAGGGCGCCGCCAGGCGCTGGGCGCGAACCGCGCACAGCCGCGAGCGCGGGGGCGGGTGAGCGCGGGGGCGGGTTTCGCTTCCGCCGGAGGAGTGGCCGGGGACCGGAGCCGCTGGTCAGTCCCCGAACCATGTTGCCGCGTCCAGGCCGAACGCGGCAGGCCCCACCACGGTCTCCAGCGCGTCCTCCAGCTCTGCCAGGCGCTCCTGCCCCAACCGGTCGGCCCATCGGCCGCGCAGTTCCTCGAAGACCGTGCCGGAGAGCACCAGAGCGTCCTGGCCGTGCGGTGTGAGCCGCACCAGCTTGCGCCGTGCGTCCCCGGGGTCGGAGACCCGTTCCGCATAGCCCAGTGCCGCCAGCCGGTCCACCGTCTTGCCCGCCGCCTGCTTGGAGACGCCCAGTCGTCGCCCCAGTTCGCTCGCCGTCACCCCGTCCCCGCCCACGGCCTGCATCGCGAAGCCGTGCACAGGGCGCAGTTCGGGGTGTCCGTGGTCGGCCAACTCGGCGTGCAGCTGGTCGATCAGCGAGCGGAACCCGGCGAACAGCAGCAATGGCAGCTCGAAGCCCCACCGTTCCCGGTCAGCCATGGCGGGGCCCGCACTCGACATATTCGACAACCTGGTTTACCTTTTTTTCGACAACCACGTTGACCATTCTAGGAGAGGGGCCCGCCGTGCCCGAATCCGCCTTCACGGATCTCACCCCGCAGTCAGCTCCCGCCGGTTCGCGCCGGGTCATGGAATCCACCCGGCAGCGCCTGGGCTTCCTGCCGGCGGCGGTGGCACGCCTTGCCGCCTCGCCGCACACCCTGGAGGCGTTCATGCGGATCAGCGCCGCCTTCGAGGCCACCAGTCTGGAACCGCAGGCGCGCGAGACGGTCGTCTTCACCGTCGCGACCCGCAACAGGTGCCATGTGTGCGTCGCCATGCACACCCGCAAGCTGCGCGCCCTGCGCGCGGACGAGGCGCTGATCGCGGCCCTGCGCGAAGCCCGCCCGCTCCCCGACGAACGCCTCGAGGCCGTGCGGGTGTTCACCCTGCGGGTGCTGGACCGGGCGGGGGACGTCGGAGAGGAGGCGCTCGAAGCCTTCGCTGCGCACGGCTACACGCCGGAGCAGGCGCTGGAGGTCGTCCTGGGGATCGGCGCGTACACCCTCTCCACCCTCGCCAACAGGCTCACCGGCGCCCCTGTGGACGCGGAACTGGAAGCGTGTGCCTGACTGCTGCTCCGCTGCGGCCGGCCGGTCGTCCGCTGTCCGGCCGTCCGCCGTCCGGCCGCGCGTGAGCGCGGCCGGACGGCCCCGGGTTCAGCTCGCCAGACCCCGGACCGGCAGCATGCAGTGGGCGGCGGTGGACATCATCTCCTCGCTGACGAACTCCCGCAGGGCCTGCTCCCCGATCTCGAGCCCCGGACGCGCCTGCGGCCAGGGAGTGCTCGCGAGCATGAAGTAGACGAGTCCGCGCTCCTGCGCCGCCGCGAGCCACTGGGGCGGTGCCACGTACTGCGCCGTCAGTTTCGGCATCCGCAGCACGGCCTGTCCGCCCTCGACGAGCAGAGTCACCGGGAAGTTGCGGTTCTCGGCCGCGTCCACCACCTCGCCCACCGGCAGTCCGACCTCCTGGGCGAGTTGCCGCATCGCGCGGGAGGCCGCTTCCGGGCCGTCCGCGCCGTCGCCGAGCGAGTAGGCGAGCAGGAAGGCCATGTCCCGCCCGTCCTCGTACTCGCCCGCCCAGCCGATCACGGTCAGGGTGCCGAACTGCTGCTGCTGGATGCCGCCCGGGGCGGCATGGGGGGAGGTCATGGATCGGCACCCTAGTGGCGACCGCGGACCCCGACGGCACCCGAATCACCCGCAATGACCACTCTCCGGCCCGTGAGTACGCCACCGGGGGCAGGTTCGCTCGCCTGTGCGTCATCAGTGCACTGACACCGGTACCCCGGCCGTGCCCCGGCCGGGTTGGAGCCCGACGGAACCGGTCGACTACTGTATGGAGTCATGCGGTGACATGTTGTTGTCCCGCCTTCCGCACGACCTCTTACTCGGTGGTGACACATGCTGAACTCCCGACCTGCCCGTCACAGGGCCCCCTCCCAGCGCGTCCTCCTGCGGGCCGGACTCCTCGCGACGGTCCTCGGGGCCGCCGCGCTCGGTTCGGGCGGCCAGGCGGCGATGGCGGCGGAACACGGCGGCACGGCCGAGAAGAGCGGTGTCGCCGAGAACCTCGACGCGGCGGGCAAGGGCGGCGCCGTCGCAGCCCGATCCGCTGCCGAGGGCCTCGCGGCGCCGGCCAGGGAGACGGTGCGCGGCACCGGAATCGCCCTCGCCAGGACTCTGGAGACGGTCACCGGCCTGCAACTCGACCCGCTGGCCAATACGGGCACGGACCCCCTGGACAACGCCGTGGGCACCCAGGTCGCCGACTTCCGCGCGGTGAGCACCGCGGCGCTCACCGGACCGCTCGCCCGCGGTGCCTCCCTGGGTGAACTCCCGCTCGTCGGTCCTGTCGCCAACGGCGTGATCAGCGCGCTGCCGCGTAGCTGAGCGCGGCGCCGCGCAGTGGCGGCACCCACATGAAGAAGCCACCGGCTGGATGCCGGTGGCTTCTTCATGTACGGAACTGCTCCGTGCTGATCCGCGGGATGCGGACCGCGGTCGGGCCGGGGGCCCGGTGGCTCAGCGGTTGCCTTCGCCGTTCCCGGACAGGACCGGGATGTCGTCCAGGATGTGCGACAGCGAGTCGTCGCCCTTGGCCTGGGTCGAGTTGTCCGAGCACTGCTGGTTCTGCGGGTTGTGCAGGACGTTGATGTCCTGGACGGCCACGTTGACCAGGCCCACCAGCGAACCGACGTTGACCTTCGCCGGCACACCGACGCAGAGCTTGTTCAGGGTGCCCTGGACGGCCTGGAACTGCGGGCTGCCGTTGCCGTAGGTGGCGGCGTTGCCGAAGCTCTGGTCGGCGCCGTTCCCGTTCACCGAGGTGGTGCCGGTGTCGTTGCCGACGGCCAGCGCCTGCGGGGCGGCCAGCGCGGAGACGCCGACGAGTGAAACGGCCACCGTAGCGGTGGACAGAGCCTTCTTCATCATGGGTATTACCGTTCCTCTTCGAAGAGTGCGGAAGTCTGGGACGTCGGGTTCAACTGTCTTCCGCTTCATGAGTTGTTCTTTTTCACCTGAATGGTGAATCCTCGGAATCCCCCGTGACGAGGAAATCCGTTCGCCAGGCGGTACCGGTCACCCGAGTAGCGGCAGGCCGCCGAGCAGATTCTGGTCGCTGGTCAGCTCCCCGTTCTTCGTCGTCTCCTCGACGGTATTCACGAGGGCGTCCACCTGCGGGCCTTTGACGCCGACCGGGGGATAGGTGAGAAGCTCACCGCTCGCGAGAGCCTTGTCGAGAGCGCCGTTGAGGCTGAAATTCGGGCCCACCGGGGGCGCGTCGGCGGAAGCGGGCGTCGCGGCGCCCAGCGCCAGCACCGTACCCGCGACGGCGGTGGCGGTCTTGGTGTACTTCATGGGGTTTCTCTTCTCCCGGTACGTTTTCGGTTTTCCGGCGGAGCTCCGACAACGGGACCGCCGGGGAGAAGCCCTGTGTCTGCGAGCGGTGCGCAGCGACCCGCGGAAAGCCGCAGACAGAATCGCGGAACAGCCCTGTGGACTGTTCCGCGATTCCTTCGCGTCTCCTTCGCCCCGCCGTTGCCGAGGTGCCGGACGCGTGCGGACACGGTCCGCTCAGACGCGGCGGCTTGTCGAACGGCGGTAGAGCACCGTGCCGCCCAGCAGCGCGGCGGCACCGAGGGCCCCGACGGTCCAGGCGCTCTCCGAGCCGGTCTCCGCCAGCGCCTCGGGCGCCTCGTTGCTCTGCGGTGTCACCGGAGTCTCGGCGGCGGCCTCCTCCACGGGGGCAGCGGGCATCTCCGGCTGCTCGGGGGCGCGCTCCTCGACGGGTTCCTCGGCCGGCTTCTCCGCGGGCTTGTCCGGGGTGCGTCCCTCGGGGCGCTCCGGCGGTTCCTCCTCGGTCTGCCGCGGCGGCTCGGACCGCGGCGGGTGATGCGGGGTCACCGTCTCGTGGTGCCCGTTGGCGCAGCTGTTGCCGAACGAGGGGTTCAGCACACCGACGATGTCCACGGTGTTGCCGCAGACGCTGGCCGGAATGTGCACCGGGGCCTGTACCGCGTTCCCGGACAGCACGCCGGGGGAGTCGGCGGCGCCACCGCCGGCTCCCGCGTCGGCCTGTGCGTACCCGGCGGCTGCGGCGAGCACCCCCGTCGTCGCGGCAGCGGTCAGGAGGCTCTTGCTCAAGACCTTTCGCATGGTCTCTTCCTGCTCTCATTCTGGTGCGGAAGGCGCGGACGGTGCGGAAGACCCGCGGTCTCCGTCCGCGTCTCAGGAGACCGGACGGCTCCGGCGCGCGGGCTCACGCCGCACGCACCGGAGCCGGTCCGAACTGGTTCCCGCTCACGAGGGCGGGGAGTGTCAGTCGGCGACGCAGGTGTTGCCGAACGCCGGGTTGAGCAGCCCGATGACGTCGATGGTGTTGCCGCAGACCTGGACCGGAACGTGGACCGGAACCTGGATGACGTTGCCCGAGATGACGCCGGGCGAGTTCGCGGCCCCACCCTGGGCGCCGGAGTCGGCGAGGGCCGGAGCGGCGGCGGTGCCCAGGGCCATCAGCGTGCCGGCGGCGACGGTCGCGACCTTCGTGTACTTCACGTGGGAGTCCTTTCTTAAGCGGGTTTCGTTGGACCACGGATTTCGTATGTCCACGAGTGCTGGCTCATCGCCCGCAACTCCGCTGCTGCCATTCGTAACGATGCCGCGTTCCGTACGACACGAGTTATGCAGAATTCCGGCTCTTATCCCTCGGACGGCCTAATTGTGCGACCGGCCCGGTCGGACGGGTTTCCGGATGCCGCCTGCTGTGGGGAACACCGACTCCGGCCGCCGGCCGGGCTGTTGATTCCCGGACGACGTCTCCGAAGGCACGCATTCAGGTCGCCGCCCCGCAGCGTCTCCCGGCTCGGTGGGGTCAGCCGGTGCTTTCGGCCCGCTCAGGGGTTCGCCCGCTCGGCGAAGAGTCGCGCGGGGCCGGAAGGGATGGAAAGGCCGAAAAGGCCGGAAGAGCGCCTGGGAACAGCGCAGGGCCCGGGGCGCACTGCGCCCCGGGCCCGTTGCCCGCGTTCCGCTCCGGCCGCGGTGGGAACCGCCTCAGCGGTTGCCGGCACCGTTTCCGGAGAGGAGGGGAATGTCGTTCAGGACGTGCGAGAGCGGCTCGTCACCCTTGGCCTGGGTGGAGTTCTCGACGCACTGCTGGTTCTGCGGGTTCGACAGGACGTTGAGGTCCTGGACGGCGACGTTCACCAGGCCCACGAGCGAGCCGACGTTGCCCTTCAGCGGCAGGCCGATGCAGGGCTTGTTCAGCGACCCCTGGATGAGCGCGAACTGGGGGCTCCAGTTCCCGTAGGTGGCCGAGTTGCCGTACATCTGGGACGCGCCGTTGCCGTTCACGGTCGTGGTGCCGTGGTCGTTGCCGACGGCCATGGCCTGCGGGGCGGCGACACCGACGACGGCGGTGGCGGCGGCGGCCGTGGCCAACGCGTTCTTGATCATTGATAGTCCAATCCTGATGTGGAGCTCAGACGCGGAGCGCACTGGACAACTCGGCGACTCGGGGTTGGTTGCGCAGGTTCACCCGGACGACGACTCTCTGACCTGCCCAGATCCGATACTCGTTTCATCGGTCCGGTCTGTTCGCTCGGCCTGTTCACCCCGCTTGTTCGCCATATGCGCCCGCATGATTCGCCGGGCCCGCCTGTTCGCCCGGCCCGGGCGCGGGGACGGTTCGGCCGCCCCGTCGGCCGAACGGTGGACGGCGGCCTCCCGGCCGTGCCCCCGCCGGCACCGCCGCGTTCACCAGTCCGCGGCGCCAAGTCGGGGCCGTGAACAACCCTGTGGAGGAACGCACATGAAGACCCCGAAGAAGGCCGCCCTGGTTCTCACCTGCGCTGGGATGGCGGTGGGCGCCGCCTCCGGCTCCGCCTTCGCGGACGCGGGTGCCACCGGCGCCGCGACCGGTTCGCCCGGCGTGGTCTCGGGCAACGTCATTCAGGTGCCCGTCTCCGTCCCGGTGCAGGTCGTGGGCAACACCATCAACGTCGTCGGCGTGCTGAACCCCGCCTTCGGGAACCTCGGCGTCAGCCGCTGATTCTCGACGGACGCCTCCCCGCCGCCGAATGCCGCCGCATGCCGCAGATCCGCGGCCTGCCGTTCCGCGGTGGGGCCGCCGCCGGCCCCCGGCCCGGGAGGACCACTGACACCGGCCGGGGACCTCGCGGGGTACCGATCGGTCAGGCTTCCGCCCGGCCGTCGGTCCGGCCCCGGTCCCGACCTCCGGTCGAGTCCCCGTTCGCCCTCCTACCCGCCCTGCGGCCCCGCCCTGTGCGGGGCCGTGCGTGCTTTCCCTCCCGGCGCCCGGGCGCCCGGGCCGCCCGTTCGGGCCATCTGCCGCTGCCGTTCCGGCCCGCGGGCGGTATGCCTGGAGTGACGCAGGAGGGACGCACCCGACCACGGCGCCGCAGTGCGGTGGCGGGTGGGGGCCCCGGAAGGGAGCGCCGTCGTGAGCGGGACCGTGGTGGTCGGTGTCGACGGTTCTCCGTCGAGTCTGGAAGCTGTCGACGTCGCCGCCCGCGAGGCGAAGCACCGCGGCGGCTCGCTGCACGTGGTGCACGCGTTCGTCTGGCCGACGATGAAGGTCCCGCTCGGCCCGTCCGCCATGGGTCCGCCCGAGGGCGGGCTGCGCAATCTCGCCCACCGCACCGCGGAGGAGGCCGCCGCGCGCGCGAAGAGCTCCCAGCCGACCGTGGAGGTCAGCCACGCGGTCGTCGCGGGGGAGCCGCTCTCGGTGCTCGCGGCCGAGTCACGCGACGCCGAACTCGTCGTCGTCGGGGACCGCGGCCTCGGCGGCTTCACCGGACTGCTGGTCGGCTCCGTCGCCGTCTACCTCACCGCGCACGCCGAGTGCCCTGTACTGGTCACCCGCGGCAGGAAGCACCCCACCGGGCCGGTGGTGCTCGGAGTGGACGGCTCCGAGGTGGGCGACGCGGCCGTCGGCTGGGCCTTCAAGGAGGCGTCCCTGCGCGGTGCCGAACTCGTGGCACTGCACAACTGGAACGCCTGGACCGGACCGGTCGCGGCGGGACCGAGCATCCAGGTGCCCACCTACTACGACGTGGACCTCTACCGCGCCGAGGAGGAGCGCGTGCTGACGACCGCGATCAGCGCCCGGCGCGAGCAGTACCCCGGCGTCCGGGTGACGCCGCGGCTCGTTCAGGAGTACACCCGGCAGGCGCTGATCGCAGCCAGCGAGGAGGCGCAACTGCTGGTCGTGGGGGCCCGCGGCCGGGGCGGCTTCACAGGGCTGCTGCTCGGGTCGGTGAGCCAGGCGGTGCTCCACCACGCGTACTGTCCCGTGGCGGTCGTCAGAACGGATCGCGAGCACCGGCACGGGACGAGCCACCGCCACCACAGGGGGCCGGGGCAGACGGGGCAGTGAACGGTCCGGAGCCGAGCGGCGGCATCCGGTGGCCCGGTGGCACCAGGGACGGCGCCTGACACGTCGGAGTCAACATGCCTTCCCCGGGGGCGGCCTGCTCCTCTGCACTCACATTGCGCGCTGCGGTCGCAGGATGTGCGCGACCGGACGCCTGCCATGTCCCCGACGGTGCAGCAGTGCACCGAAGGGCGGAGCCCGTCGAACGATACCGGCCACGGCGGCCGTGCCGGGTCAGCCGTCCAAGGTCGAATTCCGCCCGATCCGCTGAGCCGACGAGGCCGTTGAGGCATCCTGCCGGAACGTGGACCGGGAGGTACGGGCCCCTCGGCGTCCGTCCCTCCCGGCCCCCGGACCGTGACCGTCCCTCGGACCCGCACCAGGAGCTCCGCCATGTGTGCCTGCTGTCGTCCGCCCACGCGGCGGCTGTCCCACCGCCTCCGGACCGCCGTCGCCACCGTCCTGGCCGCGGTACTCCTCGCCGGAACCACCGCGGGCTGCGCCGGCGGGCGCCTCCCCGGAGCGGACGGTCCCGCACCGGCCGACCGCGGTGCCCGCGGCGGTGACGGCCGCACCGGTGGACCTCCGCATCCGCGCGCCCCCGTGACCGCCGTACAGGCCCGCCGGATCCTCGACCACTACGAGCGCGTCGCGACCCGCGCCGACCGGCACCGGGACGCCGCCCTGCTGGCCCACGTCGCTGCCGGAAACGCGCTGGAGCGTGCGACGGCGGGCTACGAGCAGTACGGCGCGCTGCCGCGCGCCGAACGCGCCGCGTTCGCCCGTCCGACCAGCTTCCGCAAGCCCGAGTTCCACATCCCCGCGGGAGCCCGGTGGTTCATGGTGACGGCCACCCGCACCTCCCCCGAACCGCAGAACACCGTGCTGGTCTTCGCCCGGAACGCGAAGGACGCGCCGTCGCGAACCACCGGAGGACACGACAGCGCCCCTGCGGCCGGCTGGCGGTTGCACGCCGCGCTGCCCCTCCAGGCCGGAAAGCTGCCCCGGATCTCCACGACCCGCTCCGGCCTCGCGGCCGAAGCCGGGATCTCCACCAGGAGCGGCGCCCTGCGCCCGCACGATGTCCCCGAGACCTACGAGGACCTGTGGCGCACCGGCGGCACCGGAGAGGCGGCGGCACTCGCCCCCAACGCCGTGACCGAGGAAGCCCGCCGCATCTACCGGAACCGCGACGACGAACTGGGCCCGGAGCACGCCCGAAGACGCTTCGTACCGACGCTGCCCAGCCACAGCGAGAGCTACGCACTGCGCACCGCCGGAGGAGGAGTGCTGGCGGTCGTGCCCCTCGCACACGAACAGCGGCTGCGCGTCACCGGACCCGGATACCAGATCACCCCGTCCGACGAGGAAGCCGTCTACGACGCGACACCGCGCGACTGTGTGGTCAGCACCTTCCACGGTCAGGCGCTCGCCCACCTGCCGCAGCACGGACGCCCCGCGGTGCTCTCGGCGAAATACGCCCTGGTCGACTCGCGGTGAGGCCGCCACCGAAAAGCATCCTGGACATGGCCGGGCCAGGCGACGCGGCTCAGCACACGCGGTGCAGCCAGCCGTGCCGGTCACCGGCGCGGCCGTACTGGATGTCCAGGACATGCTCCCGCAACTGGAGCGTCTTCCTGCCCGGGGTTCCCCCGCCCACGGTGAGCGCGTAGCCGCCACCCTCGGAGTCCTCGCCCTTGAACCCGGTGATCGGAGTGACCACGGCGGCCGTGCCCGCCGCGAACGCCTCGACGAACGTGCCGTCGGAGATCCCCGCGCGCAGTTCGCCGACCCCGACGGAGCGCTCCACCACCGTCAGCCCGTGCTGGTCGGCCAGCGCCATCAGACTGTCCCGGGTGACGCCCTCCAGGATGGTGCCCAGCTCCGGAGTGACGAGACGGCCGTCCGAGGTGACCAGGAAGAGGTTCATCGTGCCCGACTCCTCCAGGTTCCCCTTTCCGGCGCTGTCGAGGTACAGCACCTGGTCGCAGCCGTGCTCGGCGGCCTCCCGCTGCGCCACCAGGCTCCCGGCGTAGTTTCCGCCGCACTTGGCGGCACCCGTACCGCCTTCCGCCGCGCGGCTGTACGTCGTGCTCACCCACAGGGTGACCCCGGTGACCCCCGACGCGAAGTACGGTCCCGCGGGTGACGCGATCACCGCGTACTCGACCCGGGCCGCGGGCCGCACCCCCAAGAACGCCTCCGAGGCGAACATGAACGGCCGCACATACAGGCTCTCCTCGCCCGCGGGCGCCGGCACCCACGGCTCGTCCGCGCGCACCAGCGCGGTGACACCGGCGACGAAGTCCTCCTCCGGCAGCACCGGCAGCGCCAGCCGCCGCGCGGACCGTGCGAACCGCCGCGCGTTCGCGTCCGGCCTGAACAGCCACACACTGCCGTCGTCGTGCCGGTACGCCTTCAGCCCCTCGAAGACTTCCTGCGCGTAGTGCAGCACGGCCGCACTCGGATGGAGCCGGAACGGCTCCAGCGGGCCGACCCTGTGCCCCGTCCAGCCGGCCTCCGCGCTCCAGGTCGCCGAGGCCATGTGATCCGTGAAGTACCGTCCGAACCCCGGCGCCGCCAGGATCGAGGCGCGCGCGTCCTCACCCACGGGCCGCTCACTGCGCACCACTGCGAACTCCGCACTCACCCTCGGCTCCTCCCGCCTCACGGCACGACCGGCAACGGGCATCGTAAGTCGCCCGACCCTGCCCGGACGCCGCTCGCCCGCGGCACGGCGCGGCGTCCCTCCGTACGTCGTACAGCGCCCACGGCCAGCACGGGTCAGCCGGCCACCCGACGCAGTCAAGGCCCCGGCCGGAGCCCACCTGCCCGGGCTCCTCAGAGACAGCCGAAAGAATCTCGGACGATCCCGGCGAGGGATGTCGAGAACCCGGGACCGGCACCGTCCCCGGGGCGAAGACGGAAACAACCCGGAACAAGCTGTACACGCGGAACAGACTGTGAACACCGGACAGGCTGTGAATGCGGAACAAGCTGTGAACACTCAGCAGAAGCCCGACAGACTGTGAACGCGGCGCCAAGAGCCGCGTCCGCACCGAGGAGGACCACGATGGCCAAGTACCTGCTGCTCAAGCACTACCGCGGCGCCCCGGCCGCAGTGAATGACGTGTGCATGGACCAGTGGACGCCGGAGGAGATCTCGGCGCACATGAAGTACATGCAGGACTTCGCGGCGCGGTTGCAGGAGACCGGCGAGTTCGTCGACGGCCAGGCACTCGCTCCCGAAGGGACATTCGTCCGCTACGACGGCGAGGGCCGCCCGCCGGTCACCGACGGTCCCTTCGCCGAGACCAAGGACCTCATCGCCGGCTGGATGGCCATCGACGTCGACAGCTACGAGCGTGCCGTCGAACTGGCCGGGGAACTGTCGGCCGCACCGGGCGCGGGCGGGAAGCCCATCCACGAGTGGCTCGAACTGCGCCCCTTCCTGACCGAGCCGCCCACCGTCACGGAGTGACCTGACAGATGGACGAATTCCTGCTCCGGCGCCTCACACCGAGCGTGCTCAGCATCCTCGTCCGCCGCGGAGCCGACTTCGCGGCGGCCGAGGATGCCGTGCAGGAAGCGCTCATCGAGGCGCTCCGCGTCTGGCCCGACTCCTCCCCGCAGGACTCTCCCGGCGGCGGGTCCCCCGTGCGGGACCCGCAGGGCTGGCTGGTCACCGTGGCCTGGCGCAAGTTCCTCGACGCCACCCGGGCGGACAGCGCACGCCGCAGACGCGAAGACCTCGTCGAGGAGCAACCGCCCGCCGGCCCCGCCGGCTCCGCGGACGACACCCTCCAGCTCTACTTCCTGTGCGCCCACCCGTCCCTGACACCGTCGTCCGCGGTCGCGCTCACGCTGCGCGCCGTCGGTGGGCTGACCACCCGTCAGATCGCCCAGGCGTACCTGGTACCGGAACCGACCATGGCCCAACGCATCAGCCGGGCCAAGCGCACCGTCTCCGGAGTACGGTTCGACCAGCCCGGCGACCTCGCCACCGTGCTGCGCGTCCTCTACCTCGTCTTCAACGAGGGCTACAGCGGTGACATCGACCTCGTCGCCGAGGCCATCCGGCTCACCCGGCAGCTCGCGGCCGCCGTCGACCATCCGGAGGTGGCGGGGCTGCTCGCTCTCATGCTGCTCCACCACGCCCGGCGAGCCGCCAGGACAGCGCCCGACGGCAGCCTGGTGCCACTCGCCGAGCAGGACCGCGGGCAGTGGGACACCGGGGCGATCACCGAGGGCATCGCCATCCTTCAGGCCGCTCTCGCCCGCGACCGACTCGGCGAATACCAGGCGCAGGCCGCCATCGCGGCTCTCCACGCCGACGCACCCACTGCCGAGGAGACCGACTGGATCCAGATCCTCGAGTGGTACGACGAACTCACCCGCCTCACCGACAGCCCGATCGTCCGGCTCAACCGCGCCGTCGCCGTCGGCGAGGCCGACGGCCCGCGCGCCGGACTGGCCGCCCTCGCCGCTCTGGACGACTCCCTGCCCCGCCACACCGCGGTGGCCGCCCACCTCCACGAGCGCGCCGGCGACCGGGCGACAGCAGCGCGCCTGTACGCCGAAGCGGCCCGCAAGGCACCCAACCTCGCCGAACGCGACCACCTGACCCGCCAGGCCGCCCGCCTCAACGCCTCCGCTCCGTGACGGCTTCCGCGTCGGCTGCTGCCGACAGTCCGATCCGGCAGTGCCGCCGCGACCCGGTCCGAACGCCGGGCCACTCACGTCTGTGCTGAGCTGTCGGTTCGGTGAGAGCTCCGCTCTGCCCGGTGCGGAGCCGCACGGTGAAGTTGCCGACGTGCCTCACCGTGGAGCCACAGGTGACCGGCCGGGACGGACTCCAGCCACAGACTGGGATCCGACTTTCAAACAACCTGCCGCTGATACGCGCAGTGAGGTATTTTTCACCTTCTGTGTGTGGCGCAGTAGCACTCAAAGGCCTGGGGCCGGTGGGGAGTTGGCAGATGGGTACGTGTAAGAAATGTGGTGCGACCGGCCTCGAGGACGGCATGACCTTGTGCGATTCATGCTTGCGGGAGATCGGCTCCGCCATGCAGGAGCTGGAGCGTCAAGGCGTCGATCTTCACGACCCCGACGACCCCGCGAATCCGTTCGCGCCTCCGTCGTCATGACACCACCTCTTCCCGGATGTCCTATCTCCAGGTGGCCTGGCGATTTCGTCGGGCCCCGTCGTTGTCGAGTCCCCTCGTCGCCGGGGAACACCTCCTCCTCGGGCCGGGCTCCGCGCGGCCTGCCGACGGTTAAAGAGAGGGCCTGACCAGGCTCAACGCCCCTCGTTGCGGTGGTCGCTTGACACGGGTCAGATGGCGTGGAAACTGGGAAACAGACCAGAAAACCGGAGAATCCCACCGTCGGTAGAGACGTCTATCGGCAGGAGATCCCGCAGGATCTGGCGAGGCCCCCGAAGCCCCCCGGTGCCGGAGCCTCGGCGACGACCGAGGTTGATGGCAACGATGAGGACTCCGGGGACTGTTTTGTGTCACGAGAGGGCCTGGACGGAGCTCGTCTACCACCGGCCCGCCTCTGACACCGCCGCGACGTGACCACCTCAGCGGACTGCTGCCGACTCGGGTCATCACGAACCGCGTATACGACAAACGCCCTGTGACTATCACGATGATGAGTCACAGGGCTTTTCGGCACTTCATTCAAAGTACCCCCGGCAGGATTCGAACCTGCGCACACGGCTCCGGAGGCCGACGTGCTTCCCTGCTTCTGCGCAGGTCGGCGTGCTGATCGGTTTGGTTTGGGGGGTACGTCACGCCGCGTATACGCCGTGGGCGCCCTGTGGGCGGCGGCTGCGAAGCGATACCGTCGACATGATCTATGCGGCGGGGAGGCGCGAGCATGACGGCGGAGTTCACTGCTGAGTCGGCGGGCGCGGTGCTGGGGGAGGCGTGCCGCTCGGCGGGGCTCGACCCTACGGGCGCGGAACTGCTGCGCCTGGGCTCCAACGCGGTGTACCGGCTGTCGACCGCGCCTGTGATCGTCCGGATCGCGCGGGACACCGATGCCCTGGACGAGATGCAGCGGGCTGTAGGGGTCGCACGCTGGCTGGAGACGGAGGACTTCCCCGCCACGCGCGTGCTGGGCGACGTGGAACAGCCGGCCGTCATCGGTGGCCGCGTCGTCACGTACTGGGTGAACCTTCAGGACGAAGTCGAGTACGCCCGGCTGGACGAGCTGGCCGACCTGCTGAAGCGGCTGCACTGGCTGGAAGAGCCGAAGTCGCTGGGGCTGCCGCATTACGACCCGTTCGGCAAGGTGTGGGACTCGCTGCGTGGTCTCGGCAGCGGCGTCTCGGATGGGGACCGGTCCTTCCTGGAGGAGCGGGCCGGAGAGCTGAACAAGGCGTATGACCGTCTGGACTTCGTGCTGCCGTTCGGCATGATCCACGGGGACGCCAACGTCGGGAACTGCCTCCGCGACCGGGCCGGGCGCGCTGTCCTCATCGACCTCGACGGCTTCGCGCTGGCTCCTCGTGAGTGGGACCTGGTCCTCACCTCCCTCTACTACGAGCGCTTCGGCTGGCACACGCGGACCGAGTACGAGTCCTTCGTGCATCACTACGGATTCGACCTGATGAACTGGCCGGGCTACCCGGTGCTGGCTGACGTGCGCGAGCTGATGATGACGCTGTGGCTCGGGCACCAGGTGACGACGAACAGCAGGGCAGCGGAAGAGTTCCCCCGGCGGGTCGACAGCATCCGGACCGGAGGCAGCCGGAAGGATTGGCAGCCGTACTGATCAGCGGCTTCCGTCGCGCTGTCCCTCCGCAGCGGACCACAGCCGGTGCCCATTCGCCTGCTCGCGGAAGGCACGGACAGCGGCTGTCTCTCCCACTGCCGACAGGCCGTCCCGGAACTCCTTGAGGTAGCTGACACAGCGCGCAGACTTGAGCTGTTCTCCAAGATCAAGAGCGTCGAGGGCTACGCGGCACGCCTCCTCGGGATCTCCGGCCCGAAGGTGGGCGTCGGCAAGGACCATGGTCGCGAAGAAGTCGCTCCTCACATGGCTGCCGCTCATGGCGTTCTCAGCATGGGCCACGGCTCGGCGGGCGCTGTTCACGTCGCGGAAGCAGTGGGCGGCCTCGGCTGCCAACTCGGCCTCGTCGAAGTAGGTGATCCACTCCGGCTCGTCGCTGCTGTTGCGGCTCTCCAGCGCCTTCGTGGCCTCGCTGAGTGCTTGTTCGCACGCGCGGATGTCACCCGTACGGGCAAGGGCGCGGGCCTCCATCGCGTGGAACTGGGCCATCAGGGTCGGTGTCGCCACGCCAGAGATGCCCATACGTGCGGCTCGGGCGAGTGTCGCGGCCTCGGTGTAGTTGCCGAGAAACGTGGCCTGGTGGCTCATCGCGGACAGTATGCTCCCCGCCAACCGGCGGTCGTCGCCGTCCTGGGCGAGACGGAGCGCCTGGAGGAAGTACCGCTGAGCAAGGCCGTGGTGACACGCGTCGTACGACATCCAACCGGCCAGCAGCGTGGACTCCGCGACTGTCGAGAACAGCGCTCGGCCGACAGCTTCCGTGTATTGGCCCGTGAGCAGGGGCGCCACATCCCGGCTGAGGTACTGGACGACGGACTGTCGCGCATGCTCGCCGCCGAACCGGTCGTCCATCTCGGCGAACATGTCACTGGTCGTCTTGATCATCGCTACGTCGGCCAGTCCCACCCGTGCGCCATCCGTGCGGGCGCTCGACGGGAACGAGGGATCTGGTGCAACCAGCCATCGCAAAGACGCTTCGCTCCACGCGTGCTGCGACGCCTCGGAGAGCAACAGCGGCTCGTAGCCGTGCAAGTCAGCGCGCCACAACTGGCTGACGGTCTGAAACGCCTCCTCCGGGGTCGGCGGGTAACGTGTCTCCAGCAAGCGGGAGTCCTGGCCGGCGGCGGCACTCAGCCCCAACTCGGCCGGAGCGATGTCGAGCGCCTCGCAGATGAGTGCCCCGTAGAACTCGTCGGGCGTGCTGTGCCCGTTCTCCCAGGTTGCGATGCGGCGCTTCACGCTGTGGTCGGACGGGAGTGCCTTCCCGTGGCGCTTCGCGCACCGTCGCATTTCGCTGACGAGCCGGAGCTGTCCCCAGCCGCGGGCCTTGCGAGCCGCGCGGAGGAGTTCCCCAAAGGACCGGTTCGCTTCCGTTCTGATCGCCTCCCCGCGCTTCCGACCAGATGCGATGCCCTGCTGGCCTCTCCGAATCTACGGAATGTGATGCCGCGCTGTCTGCTCGTAATGCAGACCTCCTGCCTCCTTCGGTAGATGATCCAGGGTGACGCGGGGCTGGAGGACACGTCATCCCCCGTCACCTCTCGTCATCTGCCCAGCTCAGGGCGGTGCGGCCGAAGGTGGTTCCAACGCGGCCAAACGGCTGGGGCTTGGACCAACTGAGGTGATTCGACGTGCAGATGATGACAAGAAGGGGAGTTCAGTGGATCTCCTGCGCAGCCGATGACCCGGACGAGTGCCGGGAAGCCTGGCTGGTTGACCCTCGACGCCCCTACGCGTTTCCGGCCGGACGCTTCTTCGACGTCGTGGTGGTCGGACAGCGGGTCGGGCTGGAGACGTTCGACCAACTCCAGCGCCACGGTATGCCGCTCGGGCCCGTGATGGCGGACCGCGCCTCCGGACAGGTCGGTTTCTTCGTCCCCACCTGGGCCCGCGAACCGTTCGGCCGCATGGTCCGGCAGGAGTCGGCGGACGAAGCACCTGAGTACCGCTATCTGGGTGAGGGCTCGGTAGTGGTCGTTCCCGGGCCGATGCCGCTGACGGGGGATCGCTACATCTGGCTCCGGGCTCCGATGCGTCGACCGGAGGCGTCCCCTTCGCGTATTGCGGCGCTGGCCGCGATGTTCGTTGCCGCGTCGTCTGTCGTGGATCGGGCGGACCGATATGGCCGCGAGCAGACGGCCGCCTCCGTGGAAGGTGAGGCCACCCATGCCGGCTGAACACGAACACAGCGGCGACAGCGCGAGTTGGTCTCCGCTCGACAGCGAGGAGTGGTATGCGGCGCGCGACGCCGTCGCTGGGCTCCGGGACGTACTGATCGCCGCGGGGATGGAACGCGACTTCCCGTATCTGCGTGCCGACCTGAACGCCTTCGGGCACGGGCTGATCGAGCTCGGCCGCATCTCGCCGGAGACGGCAGAACGGCTGACGGAGCTGCTGCGGCGGGCGCTGGAGAGCACGTACGAGGTGCCGGGCACGGGCACGAACGGCCGTCGGCAGCGGAACGACTGAGCAGAGCGGATGAGGTGGACGACGTGACGGACCCCAAGGGCGTGTGCGCTCGACCTGCGGATTGCCTCACCCCAGGTGTGGCGTATGTACGCGGCTGGGCGGAAGGCAAGCGCGCTGTGGATGGCCTCGCGGAGGTGCTGCGTGCGGTCGGCCTGGATGTGGACCTGCCGGGGCTCAAGGCAGACGTGAACGTCTTCGGGGACGGCGTCGTCACCCTCGGCACGGTACGTCCGGACGCGGCGCGGCTGCTGGCCGACTTGCTGACAACTGGGCTGACGGCGGAGATGGTATGGCCGGACGACGGCGAGTCGGGGCTCGGAGGTGCTGCTGACAGTTCAGCGGCATAGCAACCGCTCGGCGAACAAGCGTGCCAAGCAGCAAAGGTGGCTCGTCGTCGGCCGGGACCGGCGCCCCAGCGCCGCAGCCCGAGCCGAACGACGAGCCACCTACGTAACTGCTGAGCAATGAGCTTGGGAAGCTGTGACTGTGTGGGGTTGGTTCGGATGCTGAACTCGGCGGACGCGCTCATCCGGTTCGGCTGCGTTCACCGTGATTCCCTGCTGTTCATCGCTCGATCTGGTGCAGTTGTGGTGCGCCGAACCGCCCCAGCGAGTGTGCAGGCGGACTGTGCAGGTGGTGGTTTCAGGCCGCTGGGGTAGTCGTTCTACATGCACCGGAATCGGTCGCGTTGTCGCTACAGGCGGAGCTAACGTACTGCCATGGTCGATCCCCTTGCATACGAGAGCTTCCTTGAGGGCGCCAAGAAGGCCGCCCACAAGGCCATGGACGACCATGGGCGCCGCGAGTACGACGAGTTTGCCCTGCACGCTGGCGTCGCGGTTGAACGGTTGGCTAAGGCAGCCCTGGTCTCGAAGAACCCGATCTACATCGTCGAGATGCGCGGCAGTGCTGAGATGCTGTTCCACCTTGGTGGGCATCGCGCGGCAAGTAAGGTTCGGACGATCGGAGCTGGGGAGGCGATTAGTCGACTCAGAGTGCTCGGAGTCCTGTCGGTCGACCGGCAACTGGATCTTTTGATCGATCTCCGGAACGGAGTCGCCCATTCAACAGGCGGTGAAGAGGCAAAGTCCCTGCTTGCCACTCTGGCGCGGACGGTCGGAGCCCTTCAGGAGGACCTGGGCGAACCTCTCCAGTCGTTCTGGGGCCGATGGATCGATACCGCTCGGATCGCCGTCGACCATCAACGCGAACGCGTAGAGCGTGAGGTAGAGGTCCGCATCCGTCAGGCACTGCATCGGTTCGAGGACCGCTTCGCGGGGCTGCCCAAAGACGTCATCGAACAAGCGCAGGTACCCTTGAAGGGGCTCCGTCGAGAGTGGTTTGCCAGCGGGATCCACAAAGAAACGGGTGAGCCTGGAGGGATAGTGGGGCGGGTTCCCTGCCCTGCCTGTACGAGCATCGGTCTGGTGATGCTTGAGTCCGTGGACGAAGGCATAGCCGCCGACATCTATCAGTGCGGGCTCTGCGGATTGACACTGGAGGGGCCCGAGGAGTTCGAGGCTGCACGGATCTGCGTGCCAGATGATCGCGCTCGTTTGGAGCTTCGAAGGCTGACATGAACCCCCGGTGGTAGTGAAGGCCTTCAAGTACACTTGCCGTTGATCAAGTTCTACGCTCGACATCAAACCTGATGCGGGGCCCTGCGTTGCGGAACTCGCTCGGATACTGCGCTTCTCTGGTTCCTCAGAGAAGCGGGCACTGATGATTCTCGGAGACCTTCTGGCCCGTGACTACGGGCGGGGTGGTCGGTGGGTGGGCCGACTGGGGCCTGTGGCGGGGCTGGTGCGGGCTGCCTGTGCTTGCAGGGGTTGCTGTACTTCGCTGCTGTACCGCAGCGTCCTCGCTGCACTGAGCTCAGCCGGAGAAAGCCCGCGACGACGGAGGGAACATCGAATGACCAGGCGCGCGTATGCCCCCGCTCGCCGGCCACCGCCTCACCCGAGCTGCATGTAAGAACAGATGTCGCGCGGTGGGGATGTCGGGGCTCACGCCGACACCCGCTTTAGGAGTTCGATCTCCCCTTGCCCTGGCGGGTACCTGCCTGGCGAACCGGTGTCGTGCTGGGCTGCTGAGTGCCGCCACCGTCCAAGACCGTTGATGTCGGCATTGGATGTCAGCGGAACAGTTCGGGAGTCGGACAGACTTCCAAAGCTTCCTCGGGCCGGTCGGCCCAACGCCACCAGCTATGCCGACTTGTACAGCTCCACAGCGTTCGGCAGGCCCGCTGGCCATCGTCTTCCCCTCCCCCCGGAGAGAGGACGAAGCCACCCGACTCCGTAGGCTGTTCGTCCCGCAGCAACTTGGGACGCTCGCCGTCCCTGGGCTGCTGCGCTTGTCACCTGCGCTGATGGTCGCTGACGCCCACGATTGTTCGCTGTCCCGCATTTAGACACTCAGGTTGCTGTGTCCCTCTTACACCTCTCCGGGGGCGGGTGATCCGGTACGTAGCCGCTCGGATCATCCTTTGGCTGAGATTGCTTCGCAATGTGGAGGCCGCTAGGCACATCCCTCGTATGATCAACCATGCAACTCGACGGACTCTCCGCAGCCTGGTTCCATCCCAATACCGACAAGTCCCAGCGGTTTCTGGCGTCGGCCTACGACTCGGTCGAGGCGGTTCTGGATAACCTGGCGATCGTTCGGTTAGCGCGTCGCGAAGAAGGCGGCGATCTACGAGGGCGTCTTACGTCCAACGAGGAAGACCTCCTGCGAGCTGCGCTCACCTTCGCGGGTGCAGGAATCGACTCGGCACTGAAGCAACTCATCCGAGACACCTTGGCTGCGCTGTTGCCCGTCAACAAGGAGGCTGCGTCCAAGTTTCAGACACATGCGGAAGCTCGTCTGGCCCACGAACAGGCCTCAAGGTTTCTGGCGAGATACCTGACGAGCGGTGATCCGCGGGGTGCGTTGATCGATGACTACGTGTACGAGTTGACTGGGTCGTCGCTGCAGTCGGCGGAGCAGGTCCAGAAGGTTGCTGGCGCGCTGGGAGTGACAGACGCAAAGCTGCGCAAGCGGATCGGTGAGCTCAAGCTCCTCTTCGTTGCGCGCAACGAGATCGTGCACGAGTTGGATCTCAAAGCTCCGGAGAAGCCAGGGGACCGGCACCGTCGGATCCGGTCCATCGGCAAGACCAAGGAGATGGCACACCACGGCTTGGAGACGGCCCAGCAGATAATCAACTCTGTGGCTAAGGCGTTGGGGAGCCCAGGCCCTCACGGTAAGGCAGAGGCGTGAGCCTCCCGTCTTCTTGCCCTGGGTGTTGTCGGGGATCTTGGTGAGCTGGGTTTTTGCAGCTCAGGAGTAGTGGGCCCGTGCGCCTGGTGGTCGTCGTTGGTCATCATTGGCCACTGCTGAGCGACCTCGGACGGCCCAGGGACGGCCCAGCTCCTCGGTCTGAGTGGGTCGCCCGCAGCCTCAGCGCGAGGGGCGCCTCTTCGGGGGAACCGGGCCCGGGATCACGTCCTTGCCAAGGTGTTCCTTGATCAGGTACTTGAGTTCCGGTCCTTCGATGAGCTGGAGCCGACCATGTTGGCGGGCAAAGTCGTGGCTGGCCCTGCCGAACCACGACGTGGTGATCAAGACCCCCTTGGCAGCACGCTTGTGCTCGACCACTCCGGCGAGCGCCTGGACGGACTCAACACCCACGAGCTTGCTGTAGCGCTTCGCCTGAATGATGCACTCACCGTTGAAGACCGGGTCCTTGCTGACGGCCACCGCGTCAACGCCCTCGTCTTTTGACGCCTGGGTGTTCCAAGCCTCCATGCCGATCGCCTCAAACAGTTGGCGAATCAGGTGCTCGAACTCGGTGGGCGTCAGCTTCACCAGCACGGGCCTGCTGTCCAGACCGGCGACTACATCCATGCTGTCCATGAGCCGGTACTTTGACAGGTCGAACTCGACGATGGGACGAATCGGTTCGAGATCGTAGGGGTTGGGCGACACCAGGGCGTTAAGCCCCCTGAGGCACTGCGCTGGATCAACCTGACTGAGACGGAGCTTCCCGAACTGCTCCCTGCTGGCGCTGAGCGTCACTAGGCAGGGTGAGACCTCCTGACCGGTGGCCCGGTCGATGGTTTTCACATGGCCGTTCAGGATCACGCCATTGACGATCCGGTCTGGGTCGCTCGTCAGGACCTCATGGACTGTCCTCAGGGCGACTTGTGCCAGGACGGAGGCGTAGATCTCCTTACGTTCCTTCTCCGGACGAGGCAGGACGGTCGTCTCGTCTCGGTTCTTGACGTACCGGTAGCCCCGCGTGGTTGGAACGATCGCCTCAGGCGGCAAGTGGATCTCAATGAGTACGTCACCGGTGGCAGGTCGAAAGGCGATTCGATGCTCGTGTGGGAAGCCCACCGGGTACACCGACGCATCCAGAACGGCCCCTAGATGAGCCTCGACCGCCGCGGGCTCCCCGGCCCGGTACGCCTCGCGCTCCTCATCCAACATTGCGTTGAAGGTCGCCACCTCCTCAAGGGCTTGCGCTTCGGTCTGGCGGTGCTCGGCACGCTTCCGCTCCAGCGTTGCCAGCCGCTTCTCTTCGGCCCTCCTGTGGCGATCCTGTGCCTCGCCGAACCGCACACGCGCCTCTGCAACCTCAGCCTCATAGCGCTTCCTGCCAAGACCAAGGACAGCAGCCAGGCCACCGGGTTCCGGTGGTGCGAACTCCTCCCATCTCGGGGAAGGCTCCGGACGAGACCAAGGACGCTCGTCCAACTTCTGCGGCGTGTGAGTCCTGCGCCGGCGCTCAAAGGTCGTCGGCGGATCCCCAACCAGCGCGTCACGGAGCAACTGCCCAAGCTGCTCGACCTCGTGCTCGACCCCGATTGTGCGAACCCGCGCCTGCTCGGCCTGCTGTTCCTGATAGGCGGCCTTCCGCTCGCGTTCCTGCCGCTTGCTGGCCGTCTCAGCAGCCTTGCGTTCCCGCTCCGCTTGTCGCGCCCGCTGCTCCTGGGCACGCCGTAAAGCTTGCTGTTGCCGCTGATAGTCGTTGTCTCGGCCGCTGCCCCGTTGCGCCACCTGTTTACCCCTCCCCTGGCCCTACTCCGCCACAGGGCTGCATTCCCATTCCACATCGCAGAATCACGCCCAGCAGGGACGTCACGCGGGCTTGCCGACCGATCAGGCGCGCGTGCATCACTGCACCCCTACTGCCCTCAGCCACGCTGTCGAGGTGTCGTCGGCCAGAGGAACTACGCCCGGCCCGTGAGCACACTGCTGAGCCATCAGCTTGGGAAGCTAAGGTGATCTCGGGCTCTCCGCGGGCCTGACCTGCGGCGAAGTTGCTGTGAGGCATGACGGGCTGACTCGTTGTTACCCGCCACTCCCCGTGGCTCCCCGCACGACCTGGCACGGATCTGGCACGACCCCGTCATCCCGAATTATCGGCTGCGGTGAAAGTCTAATGGGCTGGTTACTGAGGTTGAACTCGTGGTGTCGCCTCCGGTCAGGGGCTGATGGCGAGACCGGTCTCGGCGAGGCAGCCGTCGATGAGCCGGGGTCGGTACTG
>NZ_JBIAFT010000023.1:0-55542 GCF_042869455.1 Streptomyces sp. NPDC007025
GCCGACGTGCTCTTCGCGATGCTCCGCGACGGCACCTTCTACAACCCCCAACCAGCCCCTACAGGTTGACGAAACCCATAGGGACACCCCCCCGGAGACTAGTACTGGTCGAGACCGCTACGAAGCGGGTACTTGCCCTCCCCCGTCGAATCACCCTGCGCAGAAGCGATGCTGCGCCCCTCAGCCAAGTCCTGACCCTTGAAGAGCTTGTTCGTACCTCCCAGGGCCTTCAACTCCTCCTGCAGCCGCCCCATCAGTCGGGCTACCTGGCCCTGCCAGACAGACATCGCATCCGACATCGCACTCTCCAGCGCCCAACCCGAGAGACCCTCGAGCCCGGTGTCTGGCTTCAAAACCCCCTTGCCCTGAACTTCCGGCCCCAGCAGCGGTGGAACCACCTTGCCTCCGCCCTGTCCCATGCGGCCGGCAGCTTGAGTGTCAGGCAGCAGGTGCTCCTGCATGAATTTCGCGGCACGCTTCTTGTCGCCCGGGGAGCTCGCCAGCGTGCCTGGCCGTTCCGCGTCACCGGGGTCCGCTCGAGCCAACTGCAGCCGGCCTTGCTCCGCGCCCTCGAGGCTCACGCCCGATCCCCCCATTGCCTTGGTGCCCCTGAAGGCGCCAAGGAGCGGCGCCAAACGGGCGTTCGTGCTTACTCCTCACCCTAGGCATCGCGGAAAGCGAGCAGTCAAGCACACATCGTGCATCTCATAGTCCCTGCTTCGTCCCGAGCCGATAAGCGGAATGAGTACTACTCGCAGCCGCCACCCGCACAGCTGGGTCCGTCACGGAGCCAGAAGAGCCTGCTGCACACAAGTCAACCCATCGACTGGCCCACTCTGCGCCTGCCCCTGGCCGCCCGCACGATTCGTTGCTGACACCTGCAGATTGGCGCCGTCCTCGGCGCCGCCCGACTCACCGGCTGCCACCGGGACCGATCACTCCCCACCCTGCGCGGCGGTGAGCGCAGCGCGTATGGCTGCCCACCAGCTTCCTGGACGGCTACGTGCTCGATGTCGGCGCTGAGCCCACCAGGAGATCACCACTGAGCGGTGAGTTGTCCTAGCTCACTCGCTCTCTGCCCCAGTGGGGTGGGCAACCGCTCCCGCTTATCGCCTCTCGGTGGCCGCGAGTGACCTGCTCCCGGTTGGGTGCTTACTCAGTAAGCACCCAACCGGGTAGAAGCTAACGTCAAATTAGGCGACTGGGGGCTCATGGTTGCTGGCTTCACGGTGGCGCGACAGTATGCTGCCGCGTATGGCCTCTCCGACATCAGGAGGCGAGCGGGAGAAGCTGGTCTCCAAACTTCCCGCTAGCCTCCGGCAAGCTCTCAAAGTTCGATCTGCTCAACTCAACACCGACGTTCAGAACGCGGTCACTGCCGGCATCCGAGCATGGCGTGACCACCAGGAGCCCCTCCCACACGTCGACACAGCCGGCGCGGAGTCCTTCGGCACCTGGCTGCCTGAAGGGCTCTACGACGACTTCAAAACGGACTGCGCAGCTCGGGGGGTCTCCTACATCCAGGGTCTCGCGCAGGCCGTCGCCCTCTGGATCGAGCAAAACCCGGCAAGCGACCAACCCGCTCCCACGCGCCGCCTGATCGTCTGCAACCAGAAAGGCGGCGTCGGTAAGACCGCCGTCACCGCCGGCCTCGCACAGGCCCTGGCAGAAGACCCCCAGCAGAGCACCAGCACCCAGGCGGTTGCCCAGGCTGCGGCCCGCCTCGGACTCCGTGTGCTCATGGTCGACTACGACCCCCAAGGGCACCTGTCCCACCAACTGGGCCTCAAAGCCGTCCCGGCCGGCGAGGAAAGCCTCATCACGCACATGCTGAACCGGGAACAGGCACGCACTTCCCTGATCGACCTGACTGTCGGCATAGAGGATGAGCGCTTCGGGGACCGGCTGCGCATCCTGCCCGCAGCCTTCGACGCCTTCCTCCTCGACTCCGGCCTCACCATGTTCCGCGGACCCCGGCATGCCGCGCTCGAACGCGCCCTGGCCCCTCTCGAGGAGCACTTCGACGTCATCGTCGTCGACTCCCCGCCCAGCCTCGGTCTGGCCATGGACGCTGCCATCTACTACGGCCGACTGCGCGATGGTGAAAAGCCCGGATCCTCCGGCCTGATCATCCCCGTCGAAGCCGAGGACACCTCGGCCCAGGCCTACGGCATGCTCATCAACCAGGTCGGTTCGCTCGCCACCGACTACGAGATCGAGGTCGAACAGCTCGGCCTCGTAGTGAACAAGTTCGATTCCCGCCGCGGCTACATCGCCACCTCTTCGCTCGACAAGTGGAAGAGCCTGGGAGCCCCGCCCGTCCTCGCTGTCATCGGCGACCTGAAAGAACAACGCGAAGCAGTACGACTCCAACGAGCACTGCTGGCCTACTCACCCGAATCCGACCAGGCACACCACATGCGCGAGATCGCCCGGAGGCTGGCATGAGCAAGGGCGACGCCCTCGGCGGCTCCGCCACATTCGACGCCGTCACCCACCCCATGAGCAGCCGCGCGGCAAGCTTCGCCGCCTTCGCCGGCCAGAGCAACCAACCCCAGCCCGCCACCGACCACGCCCCCAAGACCCCCACAGTCAGCCTGGACCGGCTCGCACCCAACCCCTACAACCCCCGCCTGACCCTGTCCGCTCTCGAAGAGATGGCAGACAGCCTCACCGGCAAGGGCATCATCCAGCCCCTCACCGTGGTGACCCGCAGCGCCTTCGAGACCGCTCACCCCCATCACGGAGAGGACCTCGGCGCCGCCGAATACATCGTCGTGGACGGAAACCGCCGACTCGGCGGCGCCAGACTCGCAGGTCTGGACGACGCACCCATCCACATCGACGATGGCCTCGCCCAGGACGCCGACACCCTGCTGGAGACAGCCCTCACCGCAGCCGTACAGCACGAGGACCTCGAACCCCTCGACGAAGCCAAAGCCCTCGAACGCCTCGTCGAAGTCCACGGATCCCAGAGATCCGTCGCACGCGCCTTGGGCAAATCCAGCGGCTGGGTAACCCAGCGCCTGGCACTACTCAAGCTCACACCAGAACTGAAGCAAGCCCTCGAAGACAGAACGCTGCCCGTCAACGTCGCACGCACCGTCGGGCAACTGCCAGAGCAGCAACAGCAAGGCGCAGCCGAGGAAGCACTCGCGCAACGGGCAGAGCGGAAGAAGGCCAAGCAGGAACCGGGTGCTTACCCGGTAAGCACCCGCCCTGCCCAAACTCCAAAGGCAGCCTCGAAGAAGCCCGCGGACCCCTCGGGTGAAACAGATGACGAAGACCTGGCCGCCTTGGCCGCAGACCTGAAGAGGCGGCTGACCCCGGCCCAGGTGGATGATCTGGTCGGGCTCCTTACCGGCTGACCTGCAGATCATCCACAGTGGAGCCGCGAGCTCTGCGGGCGCTTACCGCGTAAGCACCCGCAGAGCTCGCGGCTCACAGGCACCTGGGCCATCTACTCGACCGCCTGGCCGGTCACACGGAGAATCTCCTGGTCCAGCTCGGTGGAGGCGAGCATGAGGCCGAGCAGCAGGATGAACACAGGTCAGCTTCTCGTCGTTGCGGCTCCGCGCCTCGACGCGCCGCCCGCCGAACGCCCACGAGGTGAGCATGCTGTCCGCGGTATCGCCTGGTCCGAGCAGCACGGCATCACGAGCGGGGTGGCCTTGCCCTCACCGGGCTGCATCCGCAGGACGCGGCCGACGGCCTGGACGAGGTCGGGCATTGAGCCGCGGACGTCTGCCTAGCAGATGGAGTCGCAGTTCTTGGTGCCGACATCTAGAGGCGGCAGAGTATCCAGGAATGCTTGTTGTGGGTGTGGCGTGTCCGCAGCGGGCTGGGTGCAAGGGTGGTTTGTGAGGTGCTCGAACGAGTGCTGGCCGCAGCGACGCGGGCTCCGTCCAGCGGGAACCTCCAGCCGTGGCATCTGTACGTCGTGGCCGGTGAACCCTTGGCGGAACTCAAGCGGGCCGCGACAGCCAGGGCACTGGCGGGGGACCCCGGCGACGAGCGTGAGTACCCGATGTACCCGGACGGGCTGGCCTCGCCGTATCTGGACCGCTTTGCTGCTGCCGCCGCCCAGCGGTACGAATCGCTGGGGATCGAGCGCGACGACCCGGACCGGCCCAGAAAGATCGCCACCTTGAACTCGGAGGCGTTCGGGGCGCCGACAGTCCTGTTTTGCTACCTCAACCGGACGATGGGGCCCGGACAGTGGGCTGACGCGGGAATGTACCTGCAGACGGTCATGCTGTTGTTGAGGGCCGAGGGACTGCACAGCTGCCCCCAGGTCATGTGGACCGTGTACCGGGAGACTGTCAGCAGGGCAGTCGGAGTCGATGACGGACTCGTGCTGTTCTGCGGCGTCTCAGTGGGGTTCGAGAAGGAGGGCGTGCCGCAACTGCGCACCGGGCGGGCGGACATGACGGAAACGGTGAGCTTCATCTGAGTGTGACTGTTGGACGGTCGAGATCGACAGTACTGGTCCTAGCTCCTCTGAGGGCTCGCAGAGCATCAACGTGCCGGTCTGACCTGCCTGGAGGTGCTGTTCGCGAGGAACGCGGTGACGTCGGCGGGCGTGCGGAACCTGGCTGTCGAGGGCGGGTTGGTGTAGCCCTGCTCGGCCAGGAGGGGCTGGACTTGGTGAACGGCCCTGCTGGGGGTGGAGGGTGTAGTTCCGGTCGCCGCGGAAGCGGTGCCGGTGCATGGGCAGGGCGTCGATGACGCAGTCGGTGACCTTGATGCCGGTGTCGTAGGTGCCCGGGTCGAGTTCGGCGTGGACTTTCAGCCCGGTGCGGGTAGTGGTCGCCGCGATGCTGCTCGCGACGACGTCGTGGTCACGAAGGCTTCCTCACTCTGGGATGTGCACTCATCTGCCGGCGACGCCTGTGCTCACGCTGTTGACTCGTCTAGCAAGTTGAAGGAGGCGACTGCGATTCAGGAGTGCATGCTGCTTTCTGGGCGGCCATGACTTCGTCGCCGTACTTGAAGGCCCAGGCGCCGATGGCGTCGATGGGCGCCAGCAAGGTCCGGCCCAGAGCGGTGAGCTGGTACGTGACCCGTGATGGCGCGTCGGGGCCTGCCAGCCGGTCGACGAGTCCGTTGAACTGCAGCCGGCGCAAAGTCTCGGTGAGGACCTTGGAGCTGATGCCCCCGATCCGCTCCCGTAGGTCGACCGGGCGCCTGGGGCCATCGCGCAGTGCCCAGAGCACGACGGGGTTCCATGTGTTGGAGAGCAGGTCGAAGGCGAGGCGGGCGCGGCAGTCGGCGAGGAAGGCGTCGGTCGTCACGTACCAAATGGTGCCCGAACCGCCTTCTAACGTCGGTGTGAATGGCGAAGCAGGCACGGAGAGGAAACCTGTGATGAGAATCGGCGTGCTGGGAACGGGCAACATGGCGGACGCGCTCGCCGCCCACTGGGTGCGGGCCGGGCACCAAGTGACCATCGGGGGCCGGGACGCACGTAGGGCGGAGCGGCTCGCGACGGGCATGGGAAGCCGCGTGAAGCCCGCCGGTCTGCGAGCCGCGGCCGAATTCGGTGAGGTGGTGTTGGCCGCGCTGCCCTTCGGTGCGGGAGCGGACGTAGTACGGGACCTGCACGTGGCCCTGGAGGGCAAGGTGCTGCTGGACTGCTCCAATCCGGTCGGCCCGGGCTTCCGGCTGCTGACAGAAGGAGGCCCCTCAGCCGCACAGCGACTTGCCGCGGTGGCACCGAAAGCCCACGTGGTCAAAGCTTTCAACCTCTGCCATGAGGACGTGTGGCGTATGCGGCCGCCCATCTTCGACGGGCGGCCACTGGCCGTGCCGGTCTGCGGGGACGACGAGAGGGCCCTCGCGCGTGTACGCGAGTTGGTGCGGGATGTGGGCTGTGACCCCGTGGCCGGCGGCGGTCTCGAGCGTGCGGGACTCCTGGAAGCGACCGCCGCGCTACTCATCGCCCTGTGGGTCGGTGAGGGGGCGGATGCGCAAGCAATCGCGCCTCCGCTGGCCTATTCGGCCGGACCGAGCCATCAGGAAACGGAAGATGGCACGGGGGCTGTCCGTTAGGACTTCTTACTGGCCTTCGACGGAGCAGCCCTCGCCGGACTCGCCACCCTCGCCGACTCCGACCACTCACTCCCGGCCCAACTCGTCGGCGCCGCAGCCGGGCTCGCGCTCGCTGCGGCCGCCGTGCTGCTGCTCCTGGTCGTGCGGCCCAACCTCGGTGGCCGCTGCCGGACCGTGCGTGAGGGCTTCCCCTGCTGGGCCGAGCTGGACGAGGACGCGCTGCACACCAAGCTGCGCGAGGACCACCGTGTGCGGCAGATCCGGGCCCTGTCCGTCATCGCGGTCACCAAGTACCGGCGCCTGGCCGCCGCGGTCGATATGCTCCTGACCACCCTCGCTCTCCTCCTGGCGGCAGCGGTCCTCGCCGCCGCCGTCGCCGACGCCGTGATCCCCGACGACTGGGACACCTGGACCGATGACGGCACCACCATGACCTCCCTCTACCAGTGGACCGACACCGTGTGGCACCGCCACAACCCCGCCCTCCACCAGCACGGCCTCGCCCTCCGCTGGGACTCCGACGCCGGGTGGCAGTGGGCGCCCTACCTCGACAGCCACCACACCGAACTCGCCGACCTCACCCCGCTGCCCGTCGACCAGCACGCCACCCCCGACGCCATCGCCGCCGCCATCCGCGCCGTGCTCATCGACCCCAGCCGGACGATCCCCGCCAGCACCGACCGGTGGCCCCACGCCGACACCCTCACCGCTCAGCTCACCGACCAGAACGGAGACCATTCGTGAACAGGGCCGACACCCAGCGCATCGCCGAGTACATCGCCGAGTTCGGCATCGACTACGAGACGGTCACGACAGCCGACATGTACGCCGCCGCCGAGTACGTCGGCGTCGACCGGCCCGAGAGCCGGGACGACGTGTGGGACATCCGCTCCGCCCTCGCCCCTCTCGTCCCCTGCCCCCTCGATGACCCCAACAGCTAATGGCCGGCCGAGCCAACGTCAGCCACCTCGGGCGCTGCCCGACCACAGCCGAGCTTCAACTCCCGGAAGGAGGGACCGTCTGACGTCCGCGCAGTCCAGCATCGAGTTGATCGACGCGACGTGAAATCCCGGGGAAGGCGGGCCGCACCTAGAGGTCGCCCGGCTGCGATCGCTGCTATGCGGAGACGTTCGCCGAGCGATGGCGCGGCGTCCCCGGCCAGCACTTCGAGACCGGCTTCGAGTGACGCTGTGGCCGGGCACGTTGAAGATGCCGCTGTGCTCGCGCAGGCCGCGGCGGATCTTCGTGAACCCCATGTCGGACCCTGTTCCGCCAGGACGTACCAGACGAGTACATAGCCCGTGTGGGGCCCGACTGGGGCTGCCCTCCGCGACCAGTGCCAGCAGGCAGGCGTGCCGTTGTGTTCAAACAGTGGGGCGCCTACCTGCCAACCGGCGAGAAGGCTTTCGGCCGCCCTGCCGACAAGTGCCGTGCCCTCGTCGGCAGGGCGACGCCCTCGGCCGCCGCTGGCAGATGCGCCGCGTCGGCAAGACAACTGCCGGGCGCGAACTGGACTGCCGCACCTGGAACGAACTCCCCTCCATCACCGGGCCGACCCCGGCCGATCGCAAGGAGCCCGCGTGAGCGGTAAGGGAGCAGGTCAGGGCGTATCGATGACAAGCAAGAGGGGGTGTGTTGTCCGCGGACAACACACCCCCTCTTGCTTGAGGACAGCGGCTCGGCAGGCCGTAGGCGAGGTGCGCTACGACTTTCCTGCGGTGTTCACATCGATCAGCATCCTGGTCAGTGCGACACGGTCCGCACGGGTCATCTGCTGAACCAGCAGCCCGCACATGGCCTCCGGATCGGCCCAGGGAAGCTCCCCCGTCGCAGCCGTAGGCGCTGGCCGCTGGTCGGGAAGCGGAGTCACCGAGCCCCGGACACTGTCCCCCGTCTCGTGATCGTCCTTTACCGCGGTAAAGGACTCAGAGGTCTCTGCACGGGTCTCCGCCGGCCCGCTGTCAGCCGGCTGCTCCTTTACCGCGGTAAAGCCCTTCGCCTCTTGCCCGCGGCTCGGACCGCTGCCCTCCTCGGCCGAGCGCTTCTCGCGCCGTGGCTTCGGTTGAGCCTTCTCCTCCTCGCGCTTCGCCGAGCGCGTCTTCCAGGCCGTCGCCTGCTCGGCTTCGGGCAGCTTCACCAGGGCCCGGGTCTCGCGGACCGGCAGCTCTCCCAAGCTCACCAGTTCCTGCAGTTCGGGCGCCAGGTCCAGCAAGTACAGCTGCTGCGTCACCCAGCCCGCGGACTTCTCGTAGTACTCGGCGACCTTGGTCTTCCCGCCGAGTTCGTCGACCATCGTCTGAAGACCCAGCGCCCGCTCGATGGGATCGAGGTCCTCGCGGTCGTTGTTCTCCGAGAGGATGGCGTTGAGGAAGTCCCCGCGGGAGCGGGCCACCTCGTCATCGATGACCACTTCCAGGGTGGGCAGCCCGATCGCCAGGCTCGCCCGGTAGCGCCGCTCCCCGTTGGCGATGACGTAAGCGGCCTCGCCCACCTCGTCGGCCTCGTCCGGCCACAGCGCGAGGTATGCCTCGCGGGTGACGGCAACGGCCGGCTGCAGCTGCTTGGCCTTGAGCCGCTTTCCGAACTCGAGCAGGTTCTCCTCCGAGCCGAAGTCCCGGCGCGGATTGAAGCGGGTGGGCACCAGCTGCGTGAGAGGGAGAGTCCGCAGCCGGCTGTCGGGTGCCCCGGTGGTGGGAGCGCCGGTCGTGGCGGCGACGGCCTGGCGGCGGGCGCTGACACCGCCCCGGGTCCGGCCGAAGGAGGCTCCCGTTCCGAGTTGGTCAGCGACGCGGCTGCTCATGAGATCTCCCTGGCCAGTGCGCGCATGGTGGCGGACTGCTCGCCGCGTGGGGCGAACGACAGCAGCGGCTGCTTGACCCGTACTGCCTTGCGTTGGTCTGTCAGGTCGCCGATGACAGCGACCACTTTCGGGTCCTTGATCTCTATCCACGCTTCCAGGGACGAGGTGGCGATGAATCCGCGGCGCGGGTCGTAGAGGTTCACCACGATGCCGAGGTAGTCGATCTCCACGCCCATGTCGTTGCGCAGGTCCTCGATCTGGGTGACGAGGAGGTCGTAGGCGTCGGCGCTGCTGTCCTCGGCCTGGACCACGATCAGGGGGCCGGAGCTGCCCGCGGGCTCGTCCTCGCGGCGCCGTCCGTAGTAGATGGCGGTGTCCATGCTCAAGCCCAGGCTGGGCGGGCAGTCGACGATGATCTCGTCGTAGGAGGCCTCCAACGGGGCCAGGGCACGCTCGAGCGCTGCTTCACGGAATCGGACCTTGGAGAGGGCCACATCAAGGAGGAAGCCGTCCTGGCAGCCCGGCAGGAGGTCCAGGCGGCCGCCGTAGCGGTCGCCACCGATCGGCACCACAAGGTCCTGGATGTCGCCCTTCGCCTCACCGGTCATGTGCTTGCTGAGGCTGTCGACGGACGAGTCCATCGGAATCTCGTCCTGGCCCAGCTGAGTGGTCAGGTGCCGCTGGGGGTCGAAGTCGACCAGCAGCGTGCGCCGGCCCAAGCCTGGGAGATCCTCCACCTCCAGTGGATCGTCCCGGGAACTCACTTCCAACTGCGCGGCGAAGTGCCGGGAGATCCGCACGGGGTGCAGTACTTCGCTTTCTTCGGCCAGCGCTGCTCCGAGACCGGCAGTCACCGCGGTCTTGCCCACACCGCCCTTCTGGTTGCAGACGATGCGGCGCCGGGGGTACTTCGCCGACGGCACGGTGGGTGCGGGGTTTTTCTCGAGCCACAGCTCGACGGACTGGGCCAGGCCCTGGATGAGAGAGACCTTCCGATCCCCTGCCGTCTGACGGAAGCGGTCCCACTGGCCGGCAGGGAGGAAGGTGGAGAAGGAGTCGGCACCGACCGTCTCGACCGTGCTGGGCGTGGCGGCCAACGCGAGCCATGCCTCGATGCCCTGCTCGACGGCGCTCTGGATCTCGACTCCATGCTGAGCCGCTCTGACTTTGAGGTTCTGCCGGAGCCATCCCGGCAGCTTGGAGACGACCTTCTCGCGGTCGCCGGAGGCTGGAGAACTCATGCGAGGTACCTTACTAACGCCTGATGCCGAAGTGAGCACTGGCGCGTTAGGAAATACCCCGGATGGGCGTGCGGAGTGAGCTTTACCGCGGTAAAGCCCCTGGAACCAGCCCCCAGGACTCGAACCGGTGAGGACTCACGCGTCACCCGGCGGCAGCCGCGATCCGCACGCTGTGGGACACAGCATCGGGGCAACCGCAGCCCTCGTCCCAGAGCCCCCGACCCAGCCTCGCCAAGCGCGCTCACGCGTGCTGTCCCCGACGCGCAACTGCGGACGCTGAAGGCCCGTCATGCCACCACAAGAGGGATGGCGGGAGCGCCGGTGAGAGACTTCCCGCAAGGCGGACAGGGGGACCGAATGCAAAGCGCAGCGGGCGCGGCGAAGCTGCAGCGCACTCTTGTCGCTGTCGTGGTCGCGGGGGCCGTGGTGATCGCGGCGATCGGCTTCGCCGGCTCCTACGCGGCGGTCCGCGAGCTGGCCGAGCGGAAAGGTTTCGGCGCGTTCGCACCGTTCTTCCCCATCGGGGTGGACGCGGGCATCGTCGTCCTGCTCGCGCTGGACCTGCTGCTGACCTGGATCCGCATCCCCTTCCCGCTGCTGCGCCAGACCGCCTGGCTGCTGACGGCCGCCACCATCGCCTTCAACGGCGCCGCCGCCTGGCCCGACCCGCTCGGCGTCGGCATGCACGCCGTCATCCCCGTCCTCTTCGTGGTCACCGTCGAAGCCGCCCGGCACGCCGCCGGCCGCGTCGCCGCCCTCACCGCCGACAAACACATGGAAGGCGTCCGCCTCTCCCGCTGGCTGCTCGCCTTCCCCTCCACCTTCCTCCTCTGGCGCCGGATGAAGCTGTGGGAACTGCGCCACTACGACGAAGTCATCCGCATGGAACAGGACCGGCTCATCTACGAGACCCGGCTGCGAGCCCGCTACGGCCGCTCCTGGCGCCGCAAAGCACCCGTCGAAGCACTCATGCCCCTCAAACTCACCCGCTACGGCATCCCCCTCGCGAGGACCGTGCCCTCGGAGGAACTGCGCGCCGACGCCCCCTCGATGCTCGGTGAAGACTTCTCCGCGGAGCACTCCCCGCCGGACAACCCCCAGCCTCGGGGACCGAGGAGCGCCGAGGCGCTCCCTCCGCAGCCTGGAGCTGCTGCAGGGAGCCGTCTGCGCAGAAAGCTCCTGCCGGCCCCGGATGCGGGCCGGGCCGTTGCGCCGGGGGAGAGCCGTACCTCCCGTCCGGTGGACGAAGCACGGGTGGCGGGCGAGGATGCCGCTTCCCGGGCTACGAGCACCGGTTCGGGGGACCGTCTACCCGGGGGGCCTGGGCGCGAAGCCGAGCCGGGCACCCCCAACAGCACCGCGGTACGTGCGCGGACACCGGGAGAGAGCAGGGACAGCCGACACGGCGACACGACGGCCCCGGCGGAAGACCGACAGCACACAGCCGTTCCCCCGCAGGAGCAGCCCGAGAGCGCCTTCAGCCCGGAACAAGAGCCGCGCGCGGCCGACCAGTTGCTGCAGCCGGCGGGGGAGCGGGGCCCGACTATCGTCGACCGCTACTACGAGGCGTGGGCCGAACTCACCGACAAGCTGGGGGCCGAGCCCGATGTGCAGGACCTGTCCGATCACCTCTGGGTGAGGGGCATGTCGGGCCGGGGCGGCGGCCGGATCAGTCCGAGCACGCTGCGCCGATACCGCATGGGCTGGCGGATCTACCGGGTGTGGGCGCAGTACCTCGAGGACCACGGCGGTGCGGAACCGTCTCTCGGCGAGCTGGAAGAGCTGTGCGCGGAGCACGCCATCCGGTCCAAGGGCGGGCGAGGGGAGCGACTGGCGCAGCCGGATCTGGAGGGGCACCTCCCCGACTTCCGACGCCGCTACGCGGCCCTCACCGGCCGGTGAGCAGTCCGGCAGGTGCGTGGAGCCGTAGCGGCCCTCACCTGCCGGACTGCGGACGCATATGGCTGCTGTCACCTCCGGCCGCGTGAACCGGTGGCGCTCAGAAGCAGCGTCTGTTCAGCTGCCCTCGGCGTCGTAGGCGCTCGGCAGGTAGCTGACGCTCGCCACGGCAGAGGAGCTGCCCCGTTCGGCATCCCGGGCCGCCGAGGCGATGACCCGCGGGCCGACGCGGTAGAAGGTCACCCGGCCCATGCGGTAGGACACCTCCAGCCAGCCGTCCTCCACCAGCCGGCGGATGCTCTTGCCGGTATTGGGCGGACTGAGTTGAACGGCCTGCGAGATCTCCTTGGCCGTCTTGCGCACGGTCTCGCCGAGCGGCACCGCCGTCGCGTAGTAGCTCAGCACGCGAAAGTCGGCTCCGGGAGCCTCGGCGGTTCCCAGCAGCAGAGTGTGCATCAGCTCAGGAGTGAAGGGCAGTTCGGACTGCGGTGTCGCGGGAAAGGTCACACGGCCTCCTTCTTCCGGGGTCCCGGTGGGGCCTTCGGCGCGGGAACCACCGGGTACCGGGCGTCCCGGACGGCTCGCGTCTGGTCGGATGCCGAACCGTCGTAGGCAGCCCGGGGGTTGATTCGGTAGAACTTCATCCGGCCCACCTTCTCGGCCTCCAACAACAACCCGCCGGCATGGAGCCTGCCCACCGACCGGGCCACCGTATCGGGCCGGATGCCGAGGGTCTGCGCGATCTCCTTGAAGGTCATGCGCAGGGGCTCGGCGCGCTCAGGCGAGTGCGCCACGTAGAAGCCGAAGATGTCCCGGTCGTTCTGGCGGTAACCGCTGTCCTTGTGCCAGACCTTTCTCATCAAGGACTTGGCGACGTTCACATGGCGTCCCGCATAGGGCTGCCAGTCGTAGCGGACTCCTGGCAGTACCGGCCTCTCCCGCACCTCTTCCTGCTGGAACGATTCGCGACCCAGCAGCTCGAGCTGCACGATCTCGCCCGTCCCACGGTTGACCGCAGATAGCCGCCGGGCTGCGCTCGTCTGCCCCATACCCCTCCTCTCACCTGCAATGTTGCCCATAGGCAACACGAATACGAGGACCCTACTCAGCAGTTGCCTATAGGCACGTCACTGCCGAGTCACAGCTTCTCACGGCGGCGAACTGAAATCGAACATTGATTGCCTATAGGCAACTGCAACTTCCGAAAACGCAACTCGAAACACGGAACGGAGCTATTTCACAACGCCTTGACCTGCAAGAACGCTGTTCCTCTCTAAAAGCACAGACGCGCGCCACCAGGCGACCTGCAGCTACCGACAACCACATCCACTGACCCACGCCGCTTCACTGCAGCACTCGCACACTGCACGGAGCAGGCGGCTCCGCCGCGAACTCCGCGTCATCATCGCGCACATCCCACGGTCAGTGGTCCACCACGTATGAAGGCGGCTCCGCCGCGACAGCAAAATCTTCACCCGCACTGTCCAAGCCGAGGTCCTGCACACCGCCCCGAGCGCAGCAATGACAGCCGGGCCGTCCCGGACCCCGTCACTGTCTCTCATAAGGGGGAGTCGGCCTAGGCGCTTTGGTGACTACCGGTGCCTCGAACACGAGCTTCTCCACCCAAGGCCACGACACGGCAGCGCACACACAGCCCGTCCCCTCCGACAGCGGGCCGCCCCTCCGGACAACCTGAACCTTCCACACCAGGGCAGGAATCCGCTCTCGACCCTTGCCGTGCTCCGACAGGGGTGCTGGCATGTTGGCCCAAGCGATCGGCAACTGCAGGCAGACCGGCTTGATGGCCGCCCTCCGGCTCACGGCCCCGCCGTCGCGCGCTTTCGGCCTCCTCCAGGGCGGCCAAGCGGGCGGCCAGCGCCTGGCCGGCCGCCGAAGCGCCTGCCTCGGCGGCATCAGTACGGGCCCGCGACACTGCCCGAACGACGGCCTCGCGCGCCACCGTCACCGGGACGCCGGGCACCGCAGCCCAGCCCCGTACAGCCATCTCGACCAGCTCGGAGACCTCCTCGGCGACTGCCTTCGACTGCCGTGCACATGCAGCGCAGGGCTCACCCTCCGCGTCCCGCGCAGCGCCGCACAACTCACACGGCGCCGAGGCCTGGAGGCTTTGCTGCGCTTGCCCGCCACGGTGAGTCCACTCGGCCCGCCTGTCCTTCTCACGCTCCGCACAGGCACGGCAGGCCGATCCGTCCTCCAGGCGGCCCTCCTCACACTGAGGATGGGGACACGGCCCTGCCCGGACCAGGGCAACCGCCGCCCCCACCGGCCTTCTGAGCGCTCCGACAGCCAGCAGCCGCCCGTACCCGTGGGAGACCCACCGGCGCCGGACCCGTTCCACCAGCCGACCCGAACTCACCACCTGCAACTCCCGGTCGATGGCAGTGACGAGCGCGCGCGGGCGGTCCGTACGCGCGGTGGCCCGCAGTGCCTTTCTGAGATCACCGGGAAGGGCCAGCAACACCTCTTGCACCTGGCCGCTCACGAGAAACGGTTCACCGGGAGCCCGCCCCCGCTCGCCCGCGCGCTCCCCACTCCCTGTCCCGCCGCCCGCAGGAGCCTCCCGGCGTTCAGATGCCACGCCGGACACCGACGCGTCGTCCGGGGGTCGGGCAGCACCGCGCAGCGCGGTGCTGCCCGACCCCGCAAGCACGTACACCCACGAAGCCTCACTCACATCCGACTCCTCCAGCCGAACACGCACCAGGTAGCCGAACTCCTCCAACTCCCCGAGAGCGGCCCTGACCGCCGCAACGCCGTCCGTGGCGTACTCCGCGGCGAGTTCTGGCCCCACGGCTCCACCGAAGCCGCATCCGTGCGTGGAGATCACCCCGAACAGCCCCTTTGCTCTGAAGCTCAGCCTCTTGTCCCCAAAGACAAGGGCACACAGGCGCATGAGGGCGTCCGTATCCAGCTGTCCAGCCGCCGTGACACGGTGCATTGAGTCGGATCCCCGGCTGACAGGGGAAGCGGCAGCCATAGCACTCTCCTCTGTGCCGAACCGCAGTGCGGAAGCTCGAGAAACGCGGAGCCTCGCCCCGGTAGGGACCTCGGCACCGCTACCGGGGGAACGGACCAGCGCCGACAGTTCGTGAGCAGGGCAGGCCGACCCGCTACCACGACGGCCCCGCTGTCAGGCGGGCATCAGAAGGAGCGCGGATCCTCGCGCCTGCCTCCGAGCCCAGCACAGTGGAGCTCACACCCCACCGTTCACACAACACATTTGACGGCGCATCTGATCACAGACACCAACCCAAGTCCCAAGCGTGACAACGGAGAGCGGGCAAGAACCCGAACGAGTGCCAGAACGCCTGGCCGTCCCGCCACGGCATGGGCTCCCATGCCCCGAGCAACGGCAACCGTCCCGAACTCAGGACCGCTCAGGACCGCAGCCCACTGCTCACGTGCCCGCCGCGCAACCGCAGCACGGTGGTGCCGCGTCACCTCAGTGACCACAGAGCCGAGGGGGACAGGACATGGTGCGAGGGAAAGCGGACAGCAAGCGCACGCACTGCGTCAGCGTGCGGCTGAACGCCGAAGAACTGGCACGCTGGCAAGAAGCCCGCCGGCAGACCGAGCGCAAGGAACTCGGCGCCTGGGTCCGCGCCATCGTCGAGGAATCCCTCAACGGACATCCCGGAGTCCCCGGCGACGTCCCCCGCGTGCCCGAGATCAACGAGAACGCCTACACACACCTCGTCCAGGCAGCACAGGACCTGCGAAGCCTGATCGCCCTCGCCGGCGAGCAGGGAGCCGCACTCCCCGCAGACACCGACGCCACGCTCGCCCGGCTCGGCAACGCGGCCCTCCAGGTGCGCGGCCTGCCCGCGGCCCCCGAGAGCTCCACCCGGCCGTCACGGTGATCGCCAAGATCACCAAGGGGCGCCGTGCGGACCGCGCCCTGCGCTACGACTTCGGCCCCGGCCGCGACGAGGAACACGTCAACCCCCGACTGGTGACAGGCAACGTCCCCGGCACCGTCGAGCAACTGGGACATCTCATCGACACCCATACCGCCCGCCGCAGCGACATATGCCGCCCGATCTGGCGCTGCGCTCTGCGCGCCGCTCCCGACGACCCTCTCCTCCCGGACACGACCTGGGCCCGGATCGCCGAGCGCTACGTCGGCCGGATGGGATACGGCAACTGCCCCTGGGTGGCCGTACGGCACGGAGACGACCACATCCACCTCACCATCAGCCGAGTGAACTGGACCGGCCTGCTGGTGCGGGATGCATTCGACTACCAGCGCTCCTGGCCCGTCGTCCGCGACATCGAACGGATCTGGAAGCTGGTCAACGCCGAGGAACGCAGCAACCGTATCGCTCCCCAGGTCACACGCCCCGAGCGCGCCGCGAGCAGGAGCAGGGGAGCGCCCCGCCCCGAGCGCGAAGAACTCCGCGTCCGTATACGCGCCGCCCGCGACGCGACCCGCGCCCGGGGGAGGAGCGCCTTCGAAGGAGCCCTCACCGAGGCCGGAGTGGAATGGCGCAGCCACGCCACCGCCTCCGGAGGCATGCGAGGCTACTCCTTCAGTCTGCCGACCTGGCAGGACCGCGAGGGCGGACAGATCTGGATAGCCGCCTCCAAGGTCGCCAAAGACCTGTGCTGGCCACAACTGCATGCCGACCTCGCCCCCGGCTCCGCCCCGGATCCGGCCCCCGGCGGCTGCACCTGAGGACGGGCTCAGCCCACTGTCAGAGCGCCACGGGACACTGGAGGCAGGCCCGGACACCGGCCGGCCTGCCGTCATACCGCCCGCGAACGTGTCATGCGGAGGGGAAGCGCTGTGAGTCAGAACCGTGCCGACTTCGGCCCCGTGCAGCTCGCCCGCTGGTTGGGCATCGAGGAGTCACAACTGCGTCGTGCGCAGAACCGGGGGCTGATCCCGCCGCCTGATATCGACGACAGACGCTGGTCCTACGCCCTCGCCAGGACTCTTCCGGACCACGTCGACGAGATCGTTGCCGCCCTAGAGCCGCGGCGGGAGGAGCCTGCGGTTCCTGCACCTCCCGCAGCTGCCGCAGCGGACAGTGGTCCGGCCGTTTCCCGGGCGCGTGGCGCGCACCGGACGGAGACGTTCGGTCCGGTGCAGCTCAGCCGCCATCTGGGCCTGAAGAAATGGCAGTTGCAGCGTGCTCGGGAGAGGGGGCTGATCCCGGAGCCCGACACCGAGCAGAAGCGCTGGTCGAAGGAGTCGGTCGCAGCCCTGCCGGACAGGGTCGAGGAGATCCTCGCCGCCGTCGGCGACCACCCCGGCCTCGGCTCCGAGAAGGCTGCGGAGCATCTGGCACAGCGGACCGGCCTGGAGGTGGAGCGGGCCGACATCCAGTTGCTGGCCGAGCAGGGCATCCTGCGGCCCGTCGGTGACTTCCGCGGCTGGCCGCTGTACGCCATCGAGGACCTGGACGGCATCGACCCGGCGGATATCACCGCGGCCATATCCGACCGGCACGCCTGGGTCGAGGCGAGCCTGAGCAGCGAGGAAGCCGCACAGCTGCTGGGCTGGCCGGTCGGAAAGTTCGAGGTCACGGCCGAGCGCAACGGGCTGACGCCGGGGCGCTTCGGCCGCTACCCCCGTGGGGGAGTGGAACGCCTGTCGGCGCGGTAGCGCAGCCGGCCGGAAGAGACGCGCAACGCCGAAGGGGCGAGGGAGCCAGATGCTCCCTCGCCCCTTCGGCGTGACAGCGACTCACTACCTCTCGCAGCCCCCGGCGCAGAGAGGTAGTGAAAGGAAGAGAGCGAGCTATGCAATAGGGCTTCGCTTATGCGGAACGGCGGTGTCCGATGCCGGTCAGTCCAAGGCTCCGCCGGCTCGCTGCAGGCTCTGCGGCATTCGTTGTGGAGGCGCTGGGAGGTGTGGTGGCAAGCGTCGAGTGGGGTCAGTCCGTGGAGGTGGTGGCTACGTACCCCGCCGGAGAATCGCTGCCCGCAGGCTGTGGTCGAACCGACCGGGGCGGCGCATGCCAACTCGGTTCGCTGCCGTTACCACGTCACCGACGGGGGCTTCGGTGACGCACGCCCGTGGCGGAAGTTCGAACATGCCTGCGCTGTGTCGGTAGTGGCCGAGGAGTCTGTGCGCGCCGACTGCCAGCAGCCATGACGATGACCCTGAGGAGGGCGGAGGCGGCGAGCAGCGGCGACCTGCTGCTGCCGGTGGTGGCGAGGGCCATGGCGGCATCGTGGCGATGCGCGCGGGGCAGGTCCCGTCTCGTCGTGGAGGGCCGCTGTCGGCCGGCTTGCTTCCAGGAGGGTGTGGGTAGACCCGTTCGGCGATTTCATGGCGGCGCCGATGCGGGTGGTCGGGAGCATGGGGTGGACGGGAGGCTTCTTGCCAGCCACCTCATCCCCGTTTCCGAGATGGCCACTTGGTGTCGCAGTACGGCCCACGGACAGCGGGAAGTTCTCTGCTCTGCAGTGAGGAGACGCAGTACGCCGTCGGCCAGCGGCCGACGGCCTGTGAGGTCGAAGACGTAGGCGGCCATGCGACCACACGGTGTATGTCGTTGCCCGTGCCGAGGGGCCGTGCTCGTCCGTGCCCGTATCAGCGGGCCGTAGGACCTTCACCCGGGGGCCACGAACCGCGAGGCGACATCCCGAGTCACCCGCTTACGCCGTTGGTGCTCCCTGTGAACCGGGTGGGCGGTCCGCGGCGGTGGCACCGGCCGGGTCCTTCCCGGCACTTGAGCCTGGCAGACCCCCTGGGTGGCCGCAAGAAGAGCACTTGCGGCCACCCAGGGGGCCCGCCGGACGGCTCGTGCCGGGAAGGACCCGGCGGGCGCCACCGCCGCAGCGGCGGGACGTCCACGCAGTTCACGAGGAGCTGATGAGCATGTCGAAGAAGTCGACCCCGGGTGACGGTGGCGGTCACGGTCTCGGCTCGAAGGGCTTCACCTTCGGTGAGGCGCCCCGCGGCGGCAAGGGCTTCCTGGCCCGGCTCCGCCAGCTGACGGGTCTCTCGGTCACCAAGTGATCGACTGGTCCGCAGGCTTTCGGAACGGGGCTGGTGACACCGCGGCGAACCCGCTGGTGATCGCCGGCCCCGTTCCGGGGGTCGATCTGAGTTCGGTGGGGCTGTTGCTGGCCCCGCCCGTGCTGTCGGGCGAGTTCGTGCCCGTCAGCTTCTGGGAAGGCGTCGAGCGTCTGAGCCCCCAGCCCGTCACTCCGAAGTCGTCACCGCTGGGTCTGCACGCGGCGTTCTCGGCCGCTGTCCGGGAGATGACCGCCCAGGCGCGGGGCATCGGGGTGATGGTCTCCGGCGGGCTCGACTCGCTGGCCGTGCTGCTTCATGCGTGCGCGGTCGCCGAGGGCAGGCGTGTGGTGGCCTTCACCATCGACATTTCCGACGACGTCGGCGGAGGCGCGGTCGCAGAGGTCAAGCGGTTGCTCGACGCCTTCGACCTGGATGTGGAGCTGGTCGTTCTCGACCCGCGGCGTGACCGGCGCGAGCCGGAGTGGTCGCCGGTGGGGCCCCGGCTCGACGGTTTGCCCGAGGTCCACGCGGCCGCCGCAGTGCGGGCGGAGCACCTGGGGCTCGACATCATCCTTTCCGGCGACGGTTCGGATGAACTTCTCGGCACCCCCCGTTACGCCACGACGGCGATCGCCCGACGGCACGGCCTGCAGGGAGCCCGTCAATACCTCAGGGACGTGGCGGGTACCGGTCCGGGCCTGTTCGGGGAGACCGCTGCTGTCGGTTCGCGTCTCGTGTCCCGCCGGTTGCGTGCTCTGGGGTACTGGGCCGAGAACTGGCCCGAGTGGTGCGATCCGGTGGCGCCGTCGATCCTGGCGGAGCCCTACCGGGCGCAGGCGACGGAGTGGTCGCGCCAGTGGGTGGCCGACGAGGTGTCCGCGCACGCCGCGAAGGGCTGGTCCTGGGCGGAGGCCGACGCGTACGACGCGCTGTTCCCTTACACCCTGCCGCCGCCGGTGGGGCGGGTTCCCGAGGAGTCGCCGTTCCTGCACCGCTCCTTCCTGGAGGCGGCGCTGGCGGTGCCGCTGGCCGACCGGTACGGGCCGGGCCTCCCCTCGAAGTACTGGCGGGGCAAGGCGCTGGTTCTGGACCTGCTGCCGCCGGGCGCGACGGCGAAGCTGTCGCCGCGCAAGCAGTACTACAGCGGTGCGCTTGCAGGTCAGGCCGCACTGCTGGACAAGGACCAGCCGCTGCTGCTCAGCGAGGTGGGACTGGTCGATCGGGAACGGCTCGCCCAGGAGCGGGACACGGGGACCCTGATCTACCTGGCCGGCATCGAGCGCTGGCTGAAGGGGGCGCAGCGGCACGGCGCCACGTTCGGCTGACCGGAGAGCTGCCGGTCCAGGTGGGTTGCTGGCCGGGGCGGGATGCCGATCCCGTCCCGGCCCTTTCACGGCAGAAACAGTGACCGGCGAGTCGGTCGGCACGTCGGAGAAGGAGGTCGAGATGAGTGCGAGTCCGAAGGCGGTCGTGACGATGCGGCCGTACGAGAGCGCGGACGAGGGCATGGTCCTGGAGATCGTGAACGAGGACCGGCTCCCCGGTCAGCCTCGGGTCTCCGCCGAGATGCTGGCGGAGGCGCTTGCGGGGCGGTCGGAGATCGACGCGGGGTGGTGGGCGCTGCTGGCGCTGGTGCGTACGGATGTGGCGGTGGACGGCTCGGGCCAGGTGGTCGGAGTGGTGTCGTACGCGGTGCATGCCGCGGAGCCGGTCGGGTTCCTCCTGTGGCTGCACTGCCGGGAGGACGAGTCCCTGGCGACGGCGCTGGTGGACCACGCGTGCGTGGAGCTGGGCACGGATTCCGTGCGTGCCTTCGACTTCGCATCGGCACTGACCCGGGGGCTGGAGGCGCTGCCCGTTCGGCGCCGTCAGGCCACCCACCGGGCCTTGCAGAAGGCGGGGTTCACGGGGGAGAACCTGTGGCGCTACATGCGGATGCCTCTGGAGTCGCGGGAACTTCTGCCCCGCAGTACCGGGGTGAGGGCGCGGCAGTGCGAGGACGGCAACTTCGAGGTGCGGGTTCGTGACCGTTGGGGGCGGAAGACCGGTGAGGTCGTCGTCGGTCCCCCCGTGGCGGGAACCGGCGTGCTGTGGTGGATCTCCGTCGAGGAGCGGGCGCGGGGCCGTGGCCTGGGGCGTGCGCTGGTGGGTTCGGCCCTGGACCTGCTGCTGGAGCAGGGTGCCCGTGAGGTGATCCTGTACGTGGACGACGGGCCTCGCGCGGAGGACGACCGGAGCGCTGCCAACGCGCTGTACGAGTCGGTCGGGTTCGTCGAGGTCGACCGCCTGTGGTTCTACACGCGGGGTCCGCGGCCCTGAGCCGGTGCGGCAGAGGAGGGCTGCGGCCAGGGCCGGGGGCTTGCCGGCCGGGGTGTTCTCCAGGCCTCCGGCGGTGAGGGGCGACCACTGCTGTGGTGCGGGCCTCTGCGCCCCCTTCCCGGTGCCTGAGCCTGCACCACGCCAGGGCGGGGGGTCAACCGAGCAAAAAGCGCGCTCGGTTGACCCCCCGCCCCGACGCGGCGCTGTCGGCCGATCACCGGGAAGGGGACCACAGAGCCCCGGGTCGCAGCAGCGGCCATTCCTCCCGGCCACCGCACAGGAGGAACCGTGGAAGAGATCACCGTCGAGCAGGCACTGCAGGTCCTGGCCAAGAAGCTTCCCTACTTCGCCACGGCGACCGGACACGTGGCGAGGACCTTCGTGAACCAGAAGGGCGACTGGGCGACACTCACCGTCCGCGTGACGAACCAGAACGAGAACACCCGGCGTGAGGACGACTACGTCTCCTTCGTCACCACGAACCGCGGGTGGATCGACGTCATCACGTCGCTGGGGAAGGGCGACTTCGTGAGCGCTCTCAGCCTCGAGTACAAGCACGGGGCCAAGAGGCCCAACGGGACCTACGGCAGCGACCAGCTGGTGCTCAGCGAGGTCGTCGTCCGCCGGAAGGCTGAGAAGCCGGTGGCCACGCCGAAGTTTCTGCAGGGCCTGGTGAAGTAGTCGGCCCGGGAGGGGCGGCCGCCCGCCGCTCCCTCCCGCTCCGCAAGGGCGGTCCCTCGGCTGAGGGGCCGCCCTTCGTCGTGTCCGGCCTGTGGCCTACGGGCCGGAGGACGGCACGTTCGTGGTGAAAGCACTGTCCTGCGGCGCGTTCGTCGCTCCGGTGCCGGAGACCGGGCTCTACCGTCGCGGGTATCACCGCACGGGGAACCTGGTGGCGCAGGACGCGGCACGGACCGCCGCCTTCGTGGCGAATCTGGAGCGTCAGGAGCGCCACTTCGACGCTCCTGACGAAGCCGGGTGGGCCGGCGCGCGGTGACGGGTGACTGACCCGGGTGCTTCCGGCTCCTTACAGGGAGCCGGAAGCACCCGGCGAGCCGGTTCCTTCTCGGCGACCGGCGGGCGATACCGCCGTCATAGGGGGGCCCGTGGCGGTTCCTGCCCGCCGCACGCAGCGTGCCCGTGGGGGAGTGGCGGCCGACGAAGAGCATGTCTGCGGCCACTCCACCCACGGGCCGATCGGCTGCGTCGGGCAGGGCCCACCACGGACCCCCTCCCTCACGACGGAGGCACCGCCCGGCACTGTCGAGAAGGAGCACGTCATGGCCGAAACCTGCCGCACCTGCATGGGCCGGGGCGTCATCATCGTCATCACTGGTAAGGGGAACAGGACCGAGCCCTGCCCGAGTTGCTGATCCACTGGAAGATCACGTCCCGGTGGGGTGGCGGGCTCCGGCGCCGTCGGACCACGGCGGCACCGCAGCCCGCTGTGCCGGCGGGGCGAATTCGGCGGGGTGGGCCGCCGCCTGCGGGGCTGCGCTCCCCGGCTGTCCGCACCGGGCAAGCCACTGCTCCACGCGTCGGCCGTCGGCTCCCCGGGGAACTCCTCCGGCTCGCCCTCATCCCCGGCGCCGGCTGGCAGCTATCCGCAGGGGTCGTGTTCGGTCCTGCCCGCCGCGTGCAGCCTGCGGCAGGAGTGGGGTGGCCGCAAACGGACAGCGTGTTTGCCCCCACCCCGCTCCCGCCGCTGGTCGGCTGCGCCGGGCAGGACCGAACACGGCCCGCCTCCTGGACGGAGGCCACCGTCCGGCACGACCGGAGGAGGAAAACCCATGAAGGAGCAGGACGCCAAGGACACTGGCGGCCAGTCGGACGACCTTCCCCGTCTGACCCGGCCCCCGCGGCCCGGCGGCGGATCCGGGCAGGGCGAGCGCTGAACCCCGGCCCGGCCGGGCAGTCGGTCCCGGTGCCGCCGATCGCGGCGGCACCGGGGCTTCGCCGCGCCGCCCCGCGTGTTTGCGAGTCTCTTCCGGCTCGCGCCCGCCCCGCTCGGGCCGGCGACCATCGGCCGCCGTGCGGTCCGTGGTGGCCCCTGCCCGCCGCTTGCAGCCTGCGCTGGGGGCGGGGCGGCCGCAAACGAAGAGCGCGTTTGCCCCCACCCCGCCCCCAGCGCTGATCGGCTGCGTCGGGCAGGGGCCACCACGGACCGCAACAAGCGGCCTCCCCTCTCCGGCGGAGAGGACCGAGGACATGAAGAACCTCACCCGGAAGAGCGTGCAGGCACTGGCGACCCTGAGCAACGCCTGCCCGAGCAAGGAGGGCGGCAGCTGCGTGTACGTTCTGGGGAAGTGCCTCAAGTGCGGCGGGAGCGAGAGCTGAGCCGTCCGCTGTGAGGCTCGGTGCCCGCCGCAGAGCGGCGGGCACCGAGCCTCGTCCGGTGTCCATGGCGCGGGGCCCACGGGTACCGCGACCCTGCCGAAACTCGCCGGGCCGCCCGCTGAGAGCAGGCCCCGGCGCTGCCAGCGCGGTGGATGCCGGGGCCTCCTTGGCTGCGACCCGTTGCCCGGTGCGCGGGGCCGTCGTCCGTGCCACCTGCTGCTCACCGTTCCTTCACCGCTGACGCGCCTGGTGGTGGCCCCTGTCCGCCGCTTTGAGCCTGCGCTGCGCCAGGGTGGGAAGCAACCGGTCTCGTTCCTCCACCGGTTGCTTCCCACCCTGGCGCAGCGCGGTCGGCACGCGTCGGACAGGGGATCACCACACGCCGCGGACACCGGCGGGGTCCCTTTCCACGAAGGAGGCAACATGGGCAGGAGCCGAAGTCTGATCGTGACGGTGGCCGTGACCCTCGTGCTGGTACTCGCCGTCGTCTTCCTGGTCGCACGATGCCAGGCCGACAACGACAGCTGCAGCGACAACAGCCTCGGGACCACGACGGTGCAGACCGCGGCATTCTCCCCGTCCAAGCACGGCGGGAAGTCCATCTTCAAGCGGGGTGGGAAGCCGAAGCCCGGGAAGCACAGCAGTGGTTCTGGCGGCATCTTCATCTTCCACCACGACTGCGACTGAGACCTGTCCCGGTCGCTGCTCAGCCGCACGACCAGGTGCGGCTGAGCAGCCGGGACCCGACGCCCGCCCGACGCTTCGGCGGGTTCGGAATCCGTGGAGGAGAAGGGGGGTGTGTCCGCCGGGGAGCCGGCGGACACCCCCTCTCGTGCTTCCCGAATCGTCGCATCGCGGGGCTCGGCGCGTGCCCGGCACGCGGCGTAGCCACCCCTCGGCCCATGGCGGCGCCACCGCGCCGTCGCAGGTCCGGCCTTTCCGCCCCGTCCAAGCCCGTCCCAGGCGCCCAGCATCCAGGTCGCGACCAGACCGCGGGAACCGCTCCTCGCCGCCGGTACGCCCTTCTCCTGCGCGGCCTTCGCAGGTACCTGCCCGGGCCGCCCTGGGCGGTCCGCCCTTCCCGCCCCGCGAGCCTGCGCCACGCCAGAACCGGGGGGCAACCACCGCTCCGCAGCGGTTGCCCCCCGATCCCGTCGCGGCGCGGACGGCATCGTGCCGGGAAGGGCAGAGCGCCCAGGGCGGCCCGCACGGGCGCTCCCCGGCTGTCTACAGCAGAGGAGCTGTCATGTTGTTCTCGGAGTGCTACTCCCTCGCAATCGAGGGTCTGGTGGTCAGGGTCGCGTCCGCGGGAGTTCCGGACGAGGGCAAGGGAACGGTCGTCCTGCAGGTGGAGGTCCCCCGGCAGGGGCGGCGGCCGTGGGAGCAGCGCTCGGACTCGTGGATCGTCGAGGTCCCCGCCGGGCAGCTGGAGGCCGCCCAGGCCCTCTACGCCCCGGAGGGCAAGGCCATGCGGGACGTGGAGTACCGGTGGGTCTCGGTCGAGATCGGCGCGGGGCACCTCAAGAAGTCGAGGCCGTTCGCCTGGCTGCGCCGCCTCCTGCGGCAGCCGCTGGAGATCGCTGACGTGAGGCGGGTGGAGTTCGCCGACCTGTACGAGGACGAGGCCGTCTAGGGCCCCGGGGCGCCGCGCGCGTCACGGTGTCGGAAGGCCCCGGTCTCCCACTCCGGTGGGAGACCGGGGCCTTCTCGTGTGTTGTTCCGGGCCGGCTGTTCGATCGGGAGCCGGCCTGGGACCGTGCGAATGCGTGGTGCGGGATCGGTGGCTTCCTACGGCATGTCGCAGACGGCTCAGGTGAGTGCTGGAAGCAGCGGTCGGGGCATGGCGAGTGCTGTCCGGCGGTCGATGTGTGTCGTTGTTCGGGGTGCCGTGGGTCTCGTGCCGGATCGGTGCGCCGGCCGCGGAGGGGCGCGAGGCCGGGGCTCGTCGTGTGGGCCGACTGTTCCGGCGGTGGATTCCGTGGAGTGTGTGCGGGGCGGGGGTCACGTTCGAGGAGCGCGGCGGCATGTGTCGTGCCCGGCGGCGCGGTTGTTCGGGGGTGTCGTCTGGCGTCTGTCGGGCGTGGTGCCGGTGACGGCTCGGGGGTGTTGTCGGGCGGGGACGGTTGGGTGCGGGACGAAGGTGCTGTTCCTGCGCGGTGTGTCGTGGCGGCGGTGACGGTGTGGGCCGGGGACGGCGGGATGGTGCGCGTGCGGGCGTGCTCGGGTGTGAGGTCATCCGGCCGGGCAGAGGAGTGTCCTCTTCGGCCGTGAGCTGTGCAGACGGCTGTCCGTGAGCGTCGCGTGTGAGCGGAGGCCGACAGTCCTGCCGAGGCCAGCAGTCCGATCGTCTCTTCCGCGGTCGGCGGCCACCGAGGGGCTTCTGATGCCCCGTCGTCAGTCCGGTTCCTGTGGAGCCACGCCCGCCTGTTCCCCCGTCCCGGGGCGAGGCGGGCTCCGATGCCCCGCCGAGAACGACCCGGCATCGGAGCTTGACAGGTGGTGGAGGTACCGCGCCTTGCTGCGCTGCGCCCCGGTACCTCCACCACCTGTCCCTGGCACCCCTGCCGGGACGTTCCCGGCGAGGCATCGGAGCCCGCTGTCGGGTCCGAGCCTCCTCTGGAATTGGAGGTGTCATGGGCATGGCAAGTTACGACAGTCTGGCCCTGAGATGGTCGCTGTCGAGGCACTTCGGCCCGCTGACGTGGGTGCTGACCTCGACGTTCACCGGGGTCATGGGCTACTGGGTCCTGACTCTGACGATGCCGTGGTTCGTGTTCTCCACGACCGGCAGCACGAGCCACGCGGGGCTGGTCGTCTTCGCCGAGGTCGCACCGGCCGTCGTGGCACGGTTCCTGGCCGGTCCGGTGGTGGACCGGGTGGGACTGCGCAGGTCGACGTGGATCGGTGCCGCGGTACAGACGGGCTGTATCGCGACGATCGCCGTGCTCGTGAGCATGGACTCGCTTTCCTTCCCGGTGCTGCTGGCGCTCCTGGCGTCGTCGGGCGCTGCGAGCGGAGCGGCCCTGGTGGCGATGGCCGGACTGGCTCCCGCAGCGGCGCGGTACGTCGGCGTCGCCGAGGGCCGCGGTATCAGCCTGGGGACGGCGATGTCGACGGCGGGCCAGGTGTTCGGACCTTCCCTCGGTGCGCTGCTGGCGCCGGTGCCGGTGATCGGCCTGTCGGTGGTGACCGCGTTGTTCGCGGCGAACGCGTTGATCGTCGGTGTGGCGTTGCCGCACGGCATGGAGCCGGACCACGCCCAGGCGGGACCGGGTGAGAGCAAGCTCGGGTACTGGCGGAGCCTCCGTGAAGGAGTCAGCTACTTCCGCAGGGACGGCCTGTTGGTCAGGCTGCACGTGATGCTGGGCTCCATGGAGTTCCTCGTCGCGCCGATGAGCGGTGTGTTCCTGCCCCTGTGGGCCAGGGAGACTCACGCAGGACCGGGAGCGATCGGGGCACTCGTCAGCGCGGCGGCGCTCGCGGGCTTCGCGGGAAGTCTGGTTGCCGTGCCGGTCATCGAGCGGGTGCGGCCTTCGGCGATCATGGCCGTCGGCTACCTGCTGATCGTGCCTCAGCCGCTGGTGCTGGCCCTGGGGGCACCGACGTGGCTGGTGATGGTGTCCTGGATCGCCGCCGGTTTCGCCGGTGCGTTCCCCTACTCGGTGGTGGGGCGGATCCTCTACCAGTGGCCCCCGGAGAAGTTCCGGAGCCGGGTCAGGTCCGTCGGCGGTGCGGCGTCCAAGACGGGCGGCGCTCTCGGCGGGCTCGCCGCGGGGCTGATCGTGGACCGCTTCGGACTGACCGTGCCGCTGATCGTGGCCGCGGTCCTGTACCTCCTGGTGACCCAGAGCACGGTGCTCCGCAAGGAGGTCCGATCGCTCACCCCGAGGATCCGGGAGGACCGTCCGCAGACAGAGCTCCTGGCGAAGGAGCCCACCGGGTGACCGGTCGGCCGCTGCTCACTCCGGTGGGCAGTGGCCGACCGGCTGACCGGATCGGTCTGTTCGGCCCGGGTGCCATGGGGCACCGGGCCGCCTTCCGGTGGGCGGCGTTCCCCGGAACGGCCGCGCAGCACTTCTGCGCGGGATCTCTGCGAGCCGTGACTCAACTCCTGGGCCCACGAACTCTTCCTCTGCGCAGAGTCGGACAGATACCGCCGCCCGCTCGGCGCGATGTCCCGCCCCGTCGCCGACCGGGCACACACCCGGCGACGTATCGACAGAGCACATCCGCGCCGTCCTGCTGTTGCCCGCGTGCGTGCGTGCATTGTTCCGATCCGCCGCTTGCGGCGCGGCGTCTTCACAGCCGGCCGCGGGCTGACCCCGCCACACCGGCTCCCGCTGTTTCCGGCCTCCCGCACCTCCGTGCGCACGGGCCCACTTGGTGAGTCCGTGGTGGGTCCTGCCCGCCGTGCGCAGCCTGCCCCGGGGCGGGGGCGGTCGCAAACCAGAAGCGTGTTTGCTCCCGCCCCGCGCCCGGGGCTGATCGGCCACGCCGGGCAGGGCCCACCACGGGTCCCTCCCTCAACGCGGAGCTACCGCCCGGCCTTGTCGAGAAGGAGCGCACCATGACGAAACAGGGCGGCATCTGGACGGACGCCGGCGGTCACGAGCCCCGGCCCGCGCCCCCTCAGCCCGAGCCTCCCCAGCCTCAGGACGAGACCGGTTCGGATGGGGACGACTGACCCGGCAGAGCTGGTGGTCCCCGGTACCGCCGGTACCGGGGTTCACCGTGTACGACCGCTCGGATGCGGCAGGTCCCGCACGCTCGGCTGCTCGTCAACGGAAGCTGGTTCCGGCATCAGTGAGGGGGGTCCGTGGAGGTCCCTGTCCGCCGCTTGCAGCCTGCCCCGGGGGCGGGGTGGCCGCAAACCAAAGACGCGTTTGCCTCCACCCCGCCCCCGGGGCTGATCGGCTGCGTCGGGCAGGGCCCACCACGGACCCCCTCCCTCACGACGGAGGCACCGCCCGGCACCGTCGAAGGAGCACACTGTGCAGCACCCCACCGAGGACATCTGGAGCGGCAAGACGACTGCCTCCGAGGACGCCCCCGACGCCGGGAACTTCACGGCTGAGGACGTTCCTCTCTCCGGATCGGACAGCGACGACTCCTCCGGAGGGTGAGGCGACTGTGACTCGCCTCTGACGAGTCGGCCCCGGGACCGCCATCGCGGCGGTGCCGGGGCCTTTTTCGTGTTCGGAGAGCCGCGGTCTCTGGCTGGTCGGCGATCTCTCACAAGCGCCGTCCGCGATGTCCGCCGGTACAGCGTCGAAGTGTTGGACCCGCCAGGCTTTTGCCCCCCCCGTGACCGCGGTCCTGTCCTCCCCGGGAACGTGTCGGCTTCACGACTGGGCTCGTGCAGGTGAACCGTTCACCGTGCCGATCCCGCCGCGGTGCTTCCCCCGTTCTCCGACTCGTGCTCAGCCGCTGCGGTCCCGGCGGTCCTTTTCCGCATTCGCTTGCTGAATCGCCTGCCGTCTTTCCCGAGCTCGGCTTGTGCAGGCCTCAGCTGTCTTCGACAGCCGGGCGGTGCCTCCGTCGTGAGGGGGGTCCGTGGAGGTCCCTGTCCGCCGCTTGCAGCCTGCCCCGGGGGCGGGGTGGCCGCAAACCAAAGACGCGTTTGCCCCCACCCCGCCCCCGGGGCTGATCGGCTGCGTCGGGCAGGGCCCACCACGGACCCCCTCCCTCACGACGGAGGCACCGCCCGGCACCGTCGAAGGAGCAGGTCATGGCTGGCAAGAAGAAGCCCACCGCCGCTGACAAGGCCGAGCGGAGGGCGAAGGTCATCGAGAAGCGCGTCGACCGGATCGGGGACGCCGCGCTGAAGGGGAAGCGCCCCCTTTTCGGCAAGAGGGACAAGAGCTGAAGCACTCCGCCGAGTCACCGCGGAACAACCGGCCCTGGGGCCGCCAGAACACCGGCGGCCCCAGGGCCTTTCGCGTGTGAGGGTCGCCGTCGCGAACCGGACGCGGTCAGACAGGGTTCGCCATCGGCGCGTCCGGCGCGGGCACTCCGGCAGCCGGGCCGGCCGGCCCACCCGGCTCTTTCGCCGCACGCGGCGCGTGCTGGTCGGCAGACTGCTCTGCCGACGACGGCCGCTCAACCACTGGCTGCTCCGCCACCGCGGGCTCTTCGGCTGTCGACGCACGCCCGTCAGCCGTCCGGTCGGCCGCCCGGAAAGGGGCGGCGTGCTCCTCATGCGTCGCCAGGTACTCCCGTATCTCGGCCGCAGTCAGCCCGAGGGCGGCGGCGGCGTCGCGCCGGCCGCCGAATGCGGTGACGGCTTCGGCGACGGCGGTGGCCACCTCGCGGCGGGCGTCCTCCAGCTTGGCCATGCGCTGGTCGTAGGCGGTGATCGAGGTGAGCTGGGCGGCCTGGCGCCGCTTGGCCTCTTCCAGTTCGCGCTTGTGCTGCTCGCGAAGGGCTTGGCGTCGTTCCTGGAGGCGTTCGTTGTGTCGTGACGTCATGTCCGCAGATGCTTCCGGACCACCTCGTCCGTCACAAGAGCCTCTGATGTCCCATCACTGTCACAGAAGAGGAAAGTGTCGGTCTGTGAGCCCTCAGCTCCGTGAGGGCTCACAGACCGACACTTGGTAATCAGTCACACCTCTTGCTATTCGTCGTCGAGTACTGTGAACTGCATTCATGCCCAGCCTGGTTGTCCCCTCTGAGTCGCCGCGGAACGCGCACGCGGCAGGCTTCGGGGGGCGTCGGTGATCACGCTGCATCCGATATCGGCGGGCTCCGGAATCGACTACCTGATGCGCACCGTCTCCGGCGACGATGTGGAGGCCGGGAACAAGCAGCTGACCGCCCAGTGGGCTGAGGGCGGAGACACTCCCGGCGAGTGGATCGGAGCCGAGGCCGCAGCGATCGGACTGTCGGGGACGGTCACCCAGGAGGACGCCGACGCGATCTTCAAGGACGCCGTCGACCCGGTCGGCGGTAAGCCGATGGGTCGTGCATGGCCGCGCTACACACCCGCCGACGAACTGTTCGCCAAGTACCTGGCCGCCGAACCGAAGGCGAGCGAGGCACGCCGTCAGCAGCTCCAGGCCAAGGCCGACAAGGAAGGAAACCGCACCGCGCGAGCGGGCTGGGAGATGGTCCTCTCACCCGTCAAGAGCTTCTCGCTGCTGTGGGCCACAGCCGACGACGAGCAGCGCGCACGGCTCCAGGCCGTGGAGCGCTCGGCATTCGAGAAAGTCTTCGCACGCATCGAGGACGAGGTGTGCTGGACCCGGGTGGGACCGACGGCGGCATCCCAGATCCAGGTCCCCGGACGGGGCTTCATCGGTGCCGTCTTCACCCACCGAAGCTCCCGCACCGGCGACCCGGACTTCCACCGGCACCTGGAGATCAGCTCAAAGGTACGCACCGAGGACGGCCGCTGGCTGGCCCTGGACGCACGGCCGCTGCACGCCCGACTGGTGGAGTTCTCCGAGCTGTACACCGCCGAGGTGGAGCGAGGAATGGCGGCGGAGTTCGAGGTTCTCGCCGACGTCCGGCAGAGTTCGCTACGGCCCGCGCGGCGCCCGGTGCGGGAGTTCCTCGGAGTGGGCGAGAAGGCCGTCCGAGACTTCTCGCAGCGACGTCGCAGCACCGAGACCGAGTTGGCCTCGATGACCCGAGAATTCGTGGCCCGGGAGGGGCGTGAGCCCACCCGCGCGGAGGAGTACAAGCTGGCTCAGGCTGCCACGCTCAGCGCCCGTCCGGACAAGCAGCCCAGCACCGTCGAGGAGGAGCGCGGCAGGTGGATCGCGCAGGCCCGGGAGCTGGGAATCCCGCACCCCGAGGATCTCCTGCGGCGTGCGGCCGAGGTCTCCCGGGAACAGACCGAGACCGCTCCCGAGCCCGACGTTCCGCTGACCGGGATACCCGGAAGAGCGCTGCGCATCCTGGAAGGACAGCGCGCCCAGTGGACCCGATCCAACGCGGCAGCCGAGATCTGCCGGCAGCTCGTGGAGACGGGCTGGCACGTGCGGCTGGACGACGAAGCGTTCACGCGGACAGTGGAACGAGCCACCGACGCACTGCTCGACCCGGACCTGTGTGCGCGCCTGGACGCCCCCGACGCGGTGGCGCTTCCGGAGCGCTTCCGCCGGGCGGACGGCGGCTCCGTCTTCGAGCCGGTCGCCACCGGTCAGGTCTTCACCTCGCACGGTCTCCTGGCCGCGGAACAGGACCTGGTGGAGGCCGCGACCCGACCTGCCCCGGTGCGCACTCTGACCCCCGGAAAGGTCGACGACGCCCTCGCAGCCGGAGACGAGGAGCGCGGATTCCGGCCCAGCGCGGAACAGCGGCAGGTCGTACGGAACCTGCTGGGTTCCGACGTGCGCGTGAGCGCGGTCATCGGCCCCGCGGGCACCGGGAAGACCACCATCATGCGGCTGGTGCGCGAAGCCGCGGACGCCCACGATCTTCCCGTACTGGGACTGGCGGGCGGCCAGGTGCAGGCCGACAACCTGGGCGAGGAAGCCGGCATCCGGGCGGAGAACATCGCCCGCTGGCGCTACATGAGCGAGCGGCACGGCGGAGCCCAGTGGTCGCTGCAGCCCGGGCAGATCGTCATCGTCGACGAGGCCGGCCAGGCCTCCACACCCGACCTGCACGCGCTGGCCGAACAGGTCGAAACGGCGGGCGGACGGCTGCTGTTGGTGGGGGACCCCCGGCAGCTCGGTTCCCCCGGCGTGGGCGGCGCGCTCGCCCTCGTCGAGGCCGACGCGGGTGCGCAGTACCTGTCGGAGGTGCGCCGCTTCCGCGACGCCGACAAGACCATCCGCCGCTGGGAAGTCGACGCCGCGACGGCGCTCTCGCGCGGTGACGCGGACGCCTCCTTCGACGCCTATGCGCAGCGCGGCCGCATCGCGCACGGCGGTGCCGAAACCATGCTCGACGCCGTCTACACCGCTTGGCGGCAGGACGCCGGCGACGGACTGAAGTCCGTCATGATCGCCTCCAGCAACGCACTCGTTGCGCAGCTGAACGAGCGTGCGCGCAGCGACCTGGCGGCCCGTGGCGAGGTCGACACCGCTGCCGAGACCGCCCTGAGCGACGGCAACCGGGCGGGCGCCGGGGACCGGGTCGTCACCCGCGCCAACGACCGCCGGTTGCGCACTCACGACGGCCGCCAGTGGGTGCGCAACGGTGACACCTGGACGGTGGAAGCCGTCGAGGACGGTGGAGGTCTCACCGCCGTCCACGACCGCACCGGCCGCCGCGTCACCCTGCCCGGCAGCTATGTGTCCGAAGCGGTGGAGCTCGGCTACGCGGTCACCAAGGACCGCGCACAAGGGCTCACGGTCGACACGGGACACGCCCTGTTCGACAGCTCCATGGACCGCAACGGCGCCTACCCCGCACTCACCCGGGGACGCCTGGCCAACCACGCCTATCTGATCACCTCCGAGCCCGCCGACCCGGAGACCGGCCGGCCCGGGCCGCGCCTCACGGCCCGCCAGGTGTGGCAGTCCACGCTGCGCCGCGACGGCACCCAGCAGTCCGCCACCATGACCGCCCGCCGCAGCCAGGAAGCAGCCCGTTCGGTGCGTACGCACACAGCCAGGCTGGCCTTCGTGCTCGACCGGATCGCCGACGACCGGGCCCGCAGCGCCGTCACCGAACTGCTCGGAGAACCCGCCGCGGAGCAACTGCTCTCCGCTCCCGCCTGGCCCGCGCTGCGCGCCCAACTGGGACGGTTCGCCGAGGACGGGATCGACACCGACCGGCTGCTGGAGACGACGTGGCACCAGCGGGGCTTCCTCGACGGCGACGGCAGACCGGTACGGGACATCGCCGCCGTCGTGCACGCCCGCAACGCCCGCGCCGTCGACCCGGACGAGGGGACCCCGCACGCCTTCCGGCGCGCGCAGGACGCGCCCCGACCGGCCACGGCCCCGCAACTGCTCGCCCCCGTTCCGTCGGTCAGCGGGGACCCGCTCCCGGCGCTCGGACTGCTGCTGCCCGAGGCGGTGCCGGGCGACGATGCGCAGACCGTGCAGGCCGCCCGGGACCTGGCCGCGGCCGCACGAGAGCGTGCCGTCCAGCTCGGCGAAGCCGCCCAGACGGATGCCGAAGCCGAGCGGGGATGGGCCGCCGCATACGGCCCCCGCCCCGCGGACGCGCGGGAGGCGCAGGCGTGGCAGGAGCGTCTCACCGCAGCGGCTGTCTACCGTGACCTGGCCGGACACGACGGCCCCGCACCCACCGGACCCGCCCCCTCCGCCGAGGGTATGGACGCCGCCCTGCGCGGTGTGTGGCGCGCCGCGCAGCCGCCGCTCGCCACCGCTCCCGGGGTCGAGGAACTGGCCGCCCGGCCCCCGGCCTGGCTCGAGGCGATCGGCCCGCGCCCGAGCGCCGGTGAGGAGGCCCGCAGCCTGTGGGACCGGGCCGCTTCCGCAGCTCTGGCCTACCGCGAACTGTGGGAGTTCGGCGCCGAGAACGTGGCCCTGGGACAGCGTCCCGGCGACCCGGTGGCCGCCGCAGACTACGATGCCGCGACTGCCGCGATCGCCGCCTGCCGGGCCGCTTCAGCCCCTCCGTCCCCGTCGCAGCAGCCGGGCGCAATGAACGAGGACGCACTGCGCCGCACAGACCACCGCGGACGGCACGGTGCCGACCGGGTGCAGCGCGTGGAAGAGGCCCTCGCACAGCTCCACCGTGCGGAGACGGCGCGGGACGCCGCCCGGCAGGACGCACTCGACGCCGGCAACCGCGCCCAGGCGCTGCCCGACGCGGACACCCCCGCACGCCAGGAGCGTGCCCGTCAGCTGGCCGAACGGGCATCCCGGGCACAGGAGAATGCCTCCGCCCAGGAGCGGCTAATCGCCGAGGCACGGGAGACCCTCACCGAGCTGGCTCCCGGCCTGCTCGAGGACCGTGCGCACGCCCGCCGAGGCTCCGACGCCCGCCGGGAGCTGGCCCGCCGCACCCTGCGAGGCATCCCCGAGACCGACCAGGCCGCCGCAGCGGATTCCCCCGTGCCCCCGTGGCACGAGCGGCCCCACGGAAGGCTCACCGACACCCAGCTGCGCGAGGCGCACCGGCGGGCGCTCGATGCCGCCAAGGCCGCCGACAGCAGCGCCGACGAGCAGCAGACACAGGCCGGGCGACTGGCCGCCGAGGCGGTACCCGGCGGTCGGATCGAGCAGCGCGTATCAGCCCAGGCGGCCCGCGTCGAGGCCATCACCCGATGGCGCGACGCCCGCCGGCAGGCCGCAGCCACCCGCACACAGACCGCGGAGAACACCGCCCGCCGGCAGGAGACCGCCGCACGACTGGCGGCGACTCAGCGCATGGGGCTGCCCGCAGTGCGCGGAGCGGAACGACGCGCCCTCGAGGAGCACCTGCGTCGCCTGGAGGAGCAGGCGGCCCGCCTCGCCGAGGAGCTCGCCCAGACCGAACGGCACCGCGACGAGGCCGCAGTCACCGCCGGGGAACCCGCCCGCCACGAACAGCTCCTCAACGACTGGCAGGAAGCCGGAGGAACCTTCGACGCTGCTCTCGCCCGGGCGCGGACGACCGCGGACGAGGACGCGCGGGCCGCCGGTGCGGAGGCCGGGCGCATGCGCGACCGCTCCCGGCAGTTCCGTGAGACGGCCACCGCGCTCCGGCACGAGGCAAGCGTGCGCGCCACTCTTCCCCAGAGCAGGAGGACGGCAGAACAGGCTGCCCGGGAGCAGCAGGCCATCCGGCCCCAGCAGCGTCCCGCACCCGCCGCGACACCCCAGCAGCGCCCGGAATCCCCGCGGCGCGACGGGCCGCGTCAAGCGAGGTGACCTTCGCCCGAAAGGCCCGGGCGGGCTGAACGTCCCGCACGGACCGCGGCCGCGAAGGAAGCTGTCGACCGGGTCGGGTCCGGTACCCGGACCGGGAACGGGTCCTCGGCGCCGCTACCGCGACAGTCCGGACATGGGTTCCCGCTGCTCGTCCGGACGCACATCGGCGAGTTCGGATCCGTTCTCGTCACGGATGAGACCGCCGGACGCGGCACCGCCCCGATTCACGGACGAACCCGATCCCCCGCGTGGTCGCGTAGCGCAGAAGCCACCCGGCCAGGTCCATCGTCACCCCGAAGTCGTCCTCGTGGACGCAGGTGCGCACTGCTAGCGCCCACGGCTCGATCCCGTGCGGATCCGGCCTGTCCACGGCCCGGACCAGCAGGGAGCAACCGGCTCCACGCCTCCGTACCCGTTCGTCCGCGGCGGAGGCGGCCCGTCCGTCTCCTGTGCGCCGACGGCGGTCCGCAGGGAGTCGGTGGCAGGGCAGCACGGCGAACGCGGTTCTGTGACGAAGTCGGAGCCCAACTGTCCTACTACGCAGGGGTGTTCGGCCACACGGGACTGCGAAGATCACTAGTGTGATGCCGTTCGGCAGCAACACCGGCTTTGCGCGGAGGAATGGTGTGACCGCAATATCTGAATCACTGCTCGACGAGATTCGGCCCGGCGCTTGGGACGAGCTGACAGCGGGCGTCTACGACACCCTCCTGGCCGCTATGGACCAGGCCCAGGAAGTGTGTACCGCCCGCATCGAGCATGCGGGCTCTCCCTTCGTCCCGGACGAGAACCAGCGCCGACGCTGGCTGAGCGTCAGCCGTCGCATCAGCGAATGGCGCACGGCGATCCGGCCGGACAACCACGAGGCGGTCGAGGCGGCGCGTGCCTACTGCGTCCAGATTGTCGACGACTACGCCACGGTGCGTCCCCTGCACGAAGCCGTGGTCGACGGCAGGGCGCTCTCACTGACCCCGGAGGGCGCGGCGATCCTGATCGAGGGGCGCTGGTGGATCGCCAGGGGCGACCGCTACGCCCCACTCGACCCGGACGACGCCGACCAGGCCGCTCTCATCACCGCGTTCGAGCGTCAGGCCGCCGAGCTGGGCCGGCTGGCGCAGGCAGAGCCAGAAGCGGTCGGGTCAGTGCGACGGGACCGTAGCGAGAACGGGGAGCGGTAAGTGGCCGAAGAAGCGAAGGAGCCGGTTGGCGGTCTCCCCGGCCCGGACTACCAGGCGGCGCTGCTGAGACACCTGTACTCCGAATGGGAGATCGCGAGAGTGTCCGAGGTCATGGAGGTCCTCACACCCGACCATTTCACCGGGCACTATACGGACATGTTCCGGGCCTTGGCGGAAGCTCACAGGGCCGCCATTGAGCCTGGCGACGACCCGTTCATGTGGAGCCGGCGTGCAGACATAGTGGGGACGTACCTGGAGGAAGCCGGCATGCCGCTGCCTGTCTTCGAAGAGGCAGTGAACTTCTCCGAATGGATCCCGCTCGACACCTGTGTCCAGGCGCTCATCCTGCAGAAGGAGGTGCACGACGTCGCCCAGGCGTACACCCCGCCCGTTCAGCCCGGCACCTCCCTGGACAAGGCGGGCGACGCGGTGGATGCGGCGCTGCCGGCACAGCACTCCTACCCGCCACCGCCCGCCGACCCACCGGAGGAGCCGACCGTGGTCGTCGTCGCCGGGGCCGAGGGCAGCGGTACCGGAGCGGTCTCCTACCTCGCACACGAGCAACTGGCCCGCCGCGGTCCGGTCGTCCAGCTCGGTCACGAGTACGACGCCAGCCACCCCGCTTACCAGACCATCATCCAGGAGTCCGGGGCACGCGGCTCTGAGGAACGCCACCTGGTGGCCGCTCAGCACACCATCGAGCGCGGCACGAACGCCGTCCTGCACACCGACGCCCGCGACCCGCAGGCCCTCGCCGCCGACCTGGAGCGTTTCCAGCAGGCTGGCTACCGCGTGGAATTCGCTGCGGTGGCGACACCGGAGGCGATGCGCAAGCTCAACTCCCTCGAGACCCAGCTCATAGGACGCCGCTTCGTGCGGCAGGTCGCCGAGCCGGCGCCGAACCGGCTGGGGGAGTGCGCCGACCGCGCTGCGGCGATGGGCGCCAACGTGCGGGTCTTCCGGCCGGACGGAACCGCTGTGGCCTCGCCCGCGCTGCGGTCCGGCGAGCGCAGCCCCTCGCAGGTCGTGGAGAGTGTGGCCGGGCGTGAATGGGACAGCCGGATGGGGCTGCGCGCCGCTGCGAAGGCGGCGCGGCTCGCTGCCAGGACCACGAACCCGCAGGTTCAGATGGCGGTCCAGGAGGCTGCCCTGGAAGCCGGACGGCAGCATGCGGGGGACTGGCAGTGGACGATGGAGACGGCTGTCCGACTCCCCGAGAATTCCAAGGGGCCGCGGTGGGGCGCGGGCCGCCGGGCGCGGGCCGCCGGCCCACTGGCCGCACGCACCGATCTCGAACTGGAGAACATGCTGGAGAGCGGCATGCAGCGCTACCAGAAGGCCCAGCAGGACGCCTTCAGCGCGGAGGAGCGCGGCGATGAGCTCAGTAAGCAGAACAAGCCGGAGGAAGCACGGGCCTTCTACGACAATTCGGAGTTCGCCCAGGAGTCGGCCCGTACCTATAAGGGCCTGGTGACCGACGTCCTGTCCGAGGAACGCCGCCGGGCGACCCTCACCCCGCGCCAGCGGCAGGCGGAGCTGCAGGTGACGGGTCGGAGCATGGCCCGGGTGCAGCCGCCGCCGGCCGCGCGTACCGCCATCGGCGTCGCCCCGCCGCCGCGGACCCGGGCTGCCGTACGCGGGTGAGCGGTGCCGGACACCGGCGGGGCGCGGGTGCCGGATATGGGCGCATGCCTGTATCCGGCACCCGCTCTCTCATCTTCTGGCTGACGCCGGGCTGCGCTGCTGTGTCAGCCTGACCTGCGCCTGCTGGGTCTGCGCCTGGGCCCGCTGGGCGGTCTGCTCGGTCACGGCGGCCCGGTTCTTCGCCGGGTCCTTCGGAAGGAGGGAGTCGGGAATCTTGGCCATCCGCGCGGCGTGGCTCATTGCTCCCTCGGCCACGGCCTGGAGCTTGGCCCGGTCGGCCGCCGAACAGGAGCCCTCGGGCTGGGCCTTCAAGAGTGCCTGCGCGGCCCTGCCGAATGCCGCCGTCTTCGCGGCCGCCCCCCACCGGTCGTAGGTCCCCAGTTTCCTGTCCTTCTCGGTGGGAGGGTTCGGAAGGTTCTGCCAGGCGTCGCGCAGAGCCTTGACGTGCTCATTCCGGCTTGAGAGCAGCTCCTGGCCCATTGCGCTCTTCTGCCAGGCGAGAAGCTGACCCGCCAGCCTCAGGTTTCCGTCCTGTGCCTCTGCGACGGAGACATAGGCGCGCGCGTTGGTGTCGACCCCCGCCGGCGAGGTGCCCGCGAGCCGCTTCATGTGGCGGAACCCGGCGTCGATCACCGAGTCCAGCGTGGCGACGTCCTTCGCCGAGAAACGGCCCATCCTGCCCTTGCCGATCTCCTCCCTGACCGCGTGAGCGCTCCGTACGAGCTCGCCGAAGCGTATCGCCGCGTCCCGGGGACTCTCCCGCAAGTCGTCGGAGGGCAGGTTCGCCCACGCCTTCCTCATGCGGACGAGCGCCGGCGTTTTCATCTTTCCGAGACGCTGGCCCAGCGTGGACTGGTCGGCCCACATCTTCAGCCCCTGGCGGATGTCGCGGGAGGCCTGGGCGGCCTGCGCGCGCCCCGCCTCACCCAGTCCGTATCCAAGATCCGGGCGGCGCATCCCACGAGCCTCCCGGTCCACCGCCGGGGCCTCGGGGGTGGGCAGGTTCTTGCGGGACAGCTTCCCCAGCTCTGCGTTGCGCTCGGCAGCGGTCCGGCTCAGTTCCCGCAACGCGGCCACGGCCGGGGCCGTCTCCCTGCGCCCCTCACGCTCCAACTGGCCGGCCAGCTCACCGGCGAGCCGGGCGTATGCATCGGTGGACTGCTGCGCGATGTCCGTCCACAGTCGCTTCCAGTGCGCGTTCGGTACGACATGCTTGCGCCAGACCCGGTCACCGGTGAAGGCCCAGACCGAACGCCGCATCCTGGCGGTGGCCCTGCGTGTGTCCTGCAACTGTTCCCACAGCGGGTTCCCGGTCGCGCCCAGGACCGCGGAGTGCCCCTCCAGGGCGCGCAGGGCACCCGCCACATCGTGCCCGTCGGACGCCCCGGTCCCCGCGGGGGCGGGCGGCGCGGGCACCGCACCGGCGCGCAGCCATGTGCTGCGCAGCTCCTGGTAGGTCCTGCGCAGTTCCTCGTTGTGCCGGCGCATCGGGTGCGGGAGGCTGTTCAGCGCCAGGCGCAGGGTGTCGTTGCGCTCCGGGACGGCTGCCACTGACTGCTCCGTCATTCACGTTCTCCTTGCTGGGTCCGGTGACGACGGCTACAGCTCGGTGGCTTGCCGCAGCGCTTCCGCCTCGGCGGGATGCGCGGACTCGGCAGTCCCGAACTCGGACACGGTCAGGAAGTCCTCGAACTCCTCCTGCGCCTCGGGCCGGACGGCCGGGCGTGGTGGCGCTTCGTGGTGGGTGCCGTTGGCGCAGCTGGCCACCTGGAGGCGCGGCAGGAAGCCGTGCAGGGTGGACAGCCATTCGGCCTCGGCCAGGTCCCGGCCCGGTGCCGGCTGGCAGTAGGTGCGCACCCAGCCCGCGTACAGCGCTGTCAGGTGTTCACGCACCGGGGGATGCCGGTACCAGCATGCGGGGATCTGGTTGTGCAGCTCGAAGGTGGTGCGCAGCCACTGAACCCACTCGGCCAGCTCTCGCATCTTGGCGCGCCGCTCGGCGGGCGTCATCGCCGCCCACACCCAGCCGTAGGAGGCGGACTCCTCCTCCAGTTCCGGCAGCTCCGGCCACAGCGAGGCCGGATCCTCCAGGCCGCCTCCCATACCTTCCAGCGTGTATTCAGACATCAGCGGCCTCCAACGGGGTCGTGCCGATCGGTGGGTTCTTCTCCAGGGAGATCCCGGCCGGCCCGGGGGCGGCCAGGAGTTTCTTCAGGTCCTTGTCGCGGAAGGTCAGCCGCATCCGTACCTTGACCGGCGGCAGGTTGGTGTACTGCGCGATCGCGGTGAACTCCGGGAGCTGCTGCAGCGCGTGGACGGGGGCTAGGTCGGTCTCCACCACCGACACCTGGGTCGAGTGGTCCCCGCCGCGGCCCCGGGTGGTCGACTCCCGCCGCACCTCGGTGCGCCCGTACAGCCCCGAGAAGTACCGCAGGGTCTCCAGGTCGCCGCAGCCGGGCAGCAGCATGCGCATCCCCGAGGCCGACAGCACCGTGTTGGCCTTCTGCTGCCCGAGCCGGTCCCGCAGCTGGGACAGGTCGTGCCACACGGTCAGCAAGCTGATGCCCATGCCGCGCCCCGTGGTGAGGATGTTCGGCAGCCGCGGGTAGCGCAGCATGTTGCCCGCCTCGTCGACCATCACCCCCAGTGCCGGATCCAGCGGGACGCCGGTGCTGTTGTAGCGGGTCTCGGCGCCGTGGATGACCGAGGCGACAAGCGAGGTCAGCAGCGGGGCGAAGCGCTCCGCGTCGGCCTCGGAGGCGATCAGGCAGACGGTGCCGTTGCGGTCCAGCAGCTCCTCGACGGTGAAGTCGGTTTGAGAGCTGGTCTCGCGCACTTCTTCGTCGGCGTAGACCCGGGCCAGGACGTTCAGGGTGAACTGGATGGAGCCGATGCCGTCCTCGTGCAGCCGCAGCCACGGGGAGGCGTAGTCGTCGGCCGTCTCCTGGTAGTCGTGCGCCAGCAGGACGGCGCGCACGTGGTCGACCGCGTCCTTGCCCAGTGACAGCCAGCGGCGCATGTCGTTGACACCGCCCCCGTTGAGCTGAGCCGCGAGCAGCACGCCCTTGAGGACGTTGCGGGCCTGATCCACCCAGGGGGCGGCCCGCTTGTCGTCGCCGGAGGCGGAGGCCTCGGCCATCCAGGCGGCCATGCGCTCGGCGGACTTGGCGTCGGTGCAGTAGTCGACCGGCGACCAGTGGTGCGTCTCGCGGCCCGGAATACCGGCCGGAGCGATCACCCACACCGGGCCCAGCGCCCGGCGCCGGGCATAGATGACGTCCAGGTCGGCTGCCTTGGTGGTGGTGACCACCAGCGGCCCCTGCCACTCGGCCGCGTTCGGCAGCACCAGCCCGGTCGTCTTGCTGCTGCCGGGCACGCCGAACACCGTGGCGGAGATGTTCGGCTGCGTGGCCAGGATCTTCTTCGTCTGTACGCCCCGGCCCGCGCTCAGTCGGCCCGCCCGCTGCGGCGGAGCCGCCGGAGCTGCCAGCCTGCGCTCCGTCTTCGACCCGCCCCACTGGGCGCCGCCGGTGCGGCCGCCGAACCGCGCCACGGAAGCGATCTTCACCACCGCGGCCACCAGCACGGCCACCAGCAGCACGACCAGAGAATAGAAGAGCCAGGCCGGAGGCGTCGGACGGAAGACGGACCCGGGACCGTGGACCAGAGCGTCCACCACCGTGGCGGGAACAGCCGAGGTACTCCTCGCCCATCCCTTTCCCGACAGCAGCGAAGCCAGCGGCCCGGCCAGCAGCACCGCACCACCCACCACGGCGGCGACCCCGGCCGCATATGCCGCCACGACCGTCCCGTCGGACACCCCGCCCGCCGACCCCGAGCCACCGCGCCGGGACATCACATCACCATCCGCTCGTCCGTCTCGAAGAGCTTCTGCTCGATGTGGGAGAGCATCAGCTGCACGGCGTGCCCGCCGCCGCGGCCCACCTTCCACAGCGCCCGGCCCCGCTGCCCCGCCCCCCAGGAGGCGATCAGATCGCACTCTGCATCCGTCAGACCGATCGCCTCCCGGGTCAGATTGAGGGGAGCGGTGTCCTGCGCGAGCTGGATGCGCGTCTCACAGCTGGCGATCAGGTCCTTGGCGATGGCGACCGCCTCCGAGCCGGCGGAGCCCACCGCCTCGAAGTCGGAGAGCCGGTGTGTCGCCAGCACCTGCACGGTGCCGCTCGCCCGGCTCAGCCGCAGGTCGGCGTCGATCTTGCGGACCATTGCCGCGCCGCCGCTGCGCAGCTGCCGCCACAGCTCGTCGCGGACTACCAGCCACGGCCGGTTGCCGGGGCGGTCGATCGCGCTCTGCGCCCAGGAGGAGACGCAGGTGAGCACCATGGCGATCGTGTCGTCCCCGTACGACTCCAGAGCCGAGACGTCGACGGACTGGATCGGAGCGTCCCAGTCCAGACCGATCGAGGTCTCCTTGTCGAACAGCCCCGCCAGATGACCTGTGATCATTCCGCCGAGAGCGGCGCGCAGCGAGGCCATCTGTTCGCGCGCCAACTGGACATCCTGGCCCCGGACCCTCATCTCGCGGGCCATCTCCGCGGTGGGGTCCCTGAGCTTCTCGTAGACCAGCGGAAGGGTCGGTATGCGCAGGCGTTCCTGCCCGTACAGTTCGCCCGTCACCTCCCGGACGGCGACATCCAGGCACTCCTCTTCCTGAGGGGCAAGATTCCGTCTCAGCTGGAGCTCCAGCAGCGCCTGCAGCAGCGTCAGGCGCCGCCGGTGGATCTCCTGGAGGCGCGCGGTGAGCTCTTCGCGGCTCGCGCTCTTGTCCAGTTCGTATCCCAGCGGGCCCGCATCCAGCGGATTGAGTCGGCCGGGCATACCGGGCCCCAGCCGCACGGGCTCGACTCCCAGATGTCTGCACAGCGCAGCGTACTCGCCCTTGACGTCACCTGCGATCAGCGTGCGGTGTCCCAGCGCCATCATGCGGAAGGCCAGCGCCTTGATGTGCGCGCTCTTCCCCGACCCCGGGATCCCGGTGATCATCACATTGGGGTTGGTGCACAGTCCCTCACTGACCCAAGCGGTCGGATGGGCGCTGAACGCCTGCTGGGTGAGGGTGTTCCAGCCGATGTACACCCCGATGGACGGCAGGGAGGCACCGTGCAGGAACGGGTAGATCCCGCTGGCCCGCGCGGTGTCGGAACGGAAGACGTCCGCCTTGTTGAGTGAGGCGGCCCGCCCCGCGAAGGGCTGGTTCCACCCTTTGCGAGGAGCCACCCGCATCGCCGTACTGGCATCCTCCAGCAGTCGTGCCCGGCGCTGGTCGCGCGCACTCGGCTGCTGCCGGAGGTCACCGGCCGCCTCACTGGAGCTGAACAGATCGGTCAGGGCCGCGGACTTCAGCCGGCTGTCGTCGTCCGGGCGGCGGGAGAAGGGAAGCCGCATCAGATACCCACCCGCCTGTCGGGAAGCCCCTGGGCGAGCGGCAGCGCGGAGGCCGCGAAGGCGTCGTCCTGCGCGCCCCACACGCGCCGCAGTTCCAGCCCCGCCGCCGAGGCGTCCGCCTGCAGATCGGCGCATGCGATCTCCAGTTGCTCCAGGTCGGTGACCGTGACGGCGACCAGCGCGGTGAGGCGCACCACGCCATGGCCGGCCGCACGGGCCATGTCCTGCGCCCGTGCGGTGATCGCCTCCCGCCGCTCGTCCTCGCTCTCGGCCCGGCCGGTCTTGGCCCGCAGCCCGCGGGCCGCCTCCCGCTTGGTCTTCTCCCTGGCCAGTTCCTTACGGGCCTTGGCTGGGCCGATCGGCTCGTATACGAGGGAGAGCGAGCGCCGTGCGTTGGACCGGGGTTTGAGGAGCGGCTGGAGGAACGTCGCGTAGACCTCGCTCTGCGGGAAGCTGCGGACCTGGTAGCTGACGGTCCATGCGCCGTCGTGCCGGTAGACGCTCCACTGGGTGTCGGCCGCCGCGGGGCCGGCCAGAGCGGGGTCGACGCCGGCATCGAGCCCCTGCCAGTCGGGGGTGCTCGACGCGGCGTTGGTGCGCTCGGCGAGCGTGACGTGCGCTTCGGGGTCGTAGGCGGTGCGGATGGCCTGGGCGACGCCGCGCGGTGAGAGCCACTCGACGACCTGCAGCCCGGCGCTGGCCAGTGCGGGCTGCATGGCGTTGAGCTCCCGTACCAGGACGGCGGCGGCTCCCCGCTGCCCCCCGCCGGCACCTTTGACGGCCAGGCGGGCGCGGGAGGTGGACAGAGTGACGGCCAGGTACGTCTCGCGGATGGTGGCCGCCGGTCCGGCGCCTGCCATGAGCTGGTCGAGGGCTTCGACCGCGACGGCGGGGGCGTCCTGTGAGACGTGCCGCTCCGTCCAGGCGCGCAACGCGGCCCCGTCGTCCGGGAGGGAGCGCTGGTGCACGGCGATACGGGTGATCGCGCCGTCCTCCTTGCAAAGGCCCCGCAGCACCGCCGCCCACGCCTGTACCCGCGAGTTCTGCCTGTCGGTGTCCACCAGGGCCAGTCCCGGATGGGAGATGCGGCACACGGCGGTGTAGGTGCCGTCGATGGGGTTGTGCATGAGTCCCAGGTGGCCGCCCAGGCCGTCGGGCGCCTCCAGAAGGTGCAGGCGGGCGAGGGAGCCGGGCAGGTCCATGGGCTGGTGCCCGTCCTTGCCGCGGGGGGCGAAGAAGCCGGAGAAGAACAGGTTTCTGTTGGTGGCCACGGCGATCTGGTGCCTTACTGCGAGGGTGATCCACTGGTCCGCTGTCAGCCCCAGCACCCGCCCGTATGCGAGCAGCAGCAGCACGGCGGATACGGGCAGAGCGACGAAGGCCGCCGACAGCGACCGGGCATACAGCGGGATCAGGGCGATGACGGAGGCGGCAGCCACCAGAGCGAACCCCGGACCGCTGAGGTTCCCGATGAACCCGCTGCGCTCGGACTGCCATCCGCTGTAGGTGGCCGGCTCAGCACTCGACACGGGTCAGCTCCCTTCCGGAGGTTGTGCGGCTGGGGGAGGCCCGGACTGCTTGGGCGGAGGCTCGCTCTCGGGGACGCCGGACTGCGCGGGCGACGCCGGTGCGGGGGCCGACTCCCGGTCCCCTCCGCCTCCGCCTTCGCCTTCGCCGCCGCCTCCGCGTCGCGGGATCACGACATTCCGTCCGCCCTGGTGGGCATGATCGAGACCGGCGTGCGCGGCCATGTTCCCCGCCGTGCTCTCCAGCATGTCCTTGCCTGCCGCAGCCATCTGGAGGCCCATACCGACCGTCCCGCCGACCTTCGACATGAAGCTGCCGGACTTGCGGCCCATCATCGCCTTGGACCAGAAGCCCCCGCCCCCGCCCCCGCCGGATCCGGAGCCGCCGGAGGCCCCTCCGCCGCCCGAGCCCCCGGCGTTGTCGGCCTCCAGCGCCCGGGTGAACCCGCTCCCGCCGCCGACCATGCCCGCGCCGCTCAGCGCCGGGTTGTGGCCGCCGAACGCGCTCGATACCGACGAACCGATGGAGCTCAGCATCCCGGAGGCCGTGCTCGACCCGGCCCCCGCGCTGGTGAAGGTCATGAACTTGGCCAGCATCGGCCAGGCGAAGCAGGCCAGGATGAACACGATCAGCCCGACGAAAACGTTGCGGACCCCCTTCGCGTTGCCCATCGCGGAGGCACCGATGCTGAAGCACAGCACGATCACCGGCTTCGCGAGAATCAGCGAGATCAGGGCATTGCGGGCCTTGGGCCACCACTCGGTCGTCGCGTCGCTCATCTGCCCGGCCAGCGCGATGGGCATCACAGTGACCAGGATCATGATGGCCGCCTGCCTCACCAACATCTCCAGCCACAGCGCGCCCACGGCCACGATGGCCAAGATGCTGATGACGATCACGAAACCGGTGGACGCGGGAGCGATACCACTGCCCGTGATCAGCGCGGCCCCCGCGGTAGTCGCCCCGCTTCCGCTGACCAGGCCGGCGAACATCGTGCCCAACTGCTGCTTCATGGCCTCGGTGGCGGTGCCCGTGTCGGCCAGGTCGGCCCCGCTGACCGACTCACCGCCCTCACCGGTCAGGGTGTAGTTGATCATCGCGGTGCTGAACGTGTCCGACCAGTCCAGCGCCGTCTGCGTCGCGGTGACGTAGACAGCCAGGATCACTCCCCACTTGGCCAGACCGGTGATCGCCGTCACCAGCGGCGCGCCCTTCTGCGAGATCCCCAGCTTCGCGAACTGGATCAGCAGCAGGAAGGTGGCCACCAGGATGGATATCCCGGTCATGACACCCATGACGGGGCCGATCCCGGTGTCCGCCAGCTTGATGGTGGAGATGCTGTTGAAAGCCTCGGCGAACTGTTCCATCAGCCATACGACGGAGGTCCCCAGTGCGCCCGCCGCGTCCTCCAGGGCGCCGCCGGCCCACTCTTTGAGCTTGTCACCCGCCCAGTCGAGAGGTGTGTACGCGTCACCCGGCCACTTCCCGGAGGCTTCCGCATTGCACTGCTGGAAGGGCTTCTTGTCCTTCTTCACGCACTTCGTGAGGTACTTCTTGATGTCCGCATAATGGGACTGATTGGGGTCGGCCTTCTCCTGCCACCTTTTCAACTCGCCCAGTTCGAACTTGTGTCTTTCCTCGGGATCGTGCGACCCCTCCCCGATGTGGACCGTGCCGGGAAGCTCACCGGCCTCGGGATAGCGGCAGTTGATGTCCGTGTCCACACGGCAGTACTCGTTGGTCTTCGTGTTGATGCCGATGGTCTCCCCGGTCTTCTGCCACTCCTCGGGGATGGGATCCGGCGGCTTGGGCCCGGCGAGGGCTGGCTGGCTCAGCGCCGCCAGACCGAATACGGCGGCGGCCAGCAGCACGCCGCACCGGGCGAGGAACCTAACCATCGGTCACCTGCCGCCAGCCGTCCTGGAAGGCATAGGGGCTGTGCGGGTCATAGGCGCTCGGTCCCACCGACCGGCGCACCCAGCGCGGCTGTGCCGTCACTTTCCAGTCGCCCTTCGTCCAGGTCACGATCAGGTTGTCCGTCTCGTCCTTGAGAGGGTTCTCATCGGTGCTCTTCTCGGTGCTGGTGGCGTAGCGGTCGTAGACCATCCACACCTGCACGACATCCCCCGTGCGATCGAGGCTCTGCGCCAGCACGGCCTTGACGCTGGTGGTGAAGGTCACCCCGTTCGGAGGCCCCCCGGAGGGAGGCAGCCCCACCCCTTCGCGCAGTTTGCGCACCTCAGAGACCTTGCTGCGTACGATCGGGTCCGAAGGGCTGGCGGCGATGGTCCGCAACTGCCGCTCAGCGGACTGGTCGTCGATGAAGCTCAGGTCCTGCCAGTAGGAGACGGCAGCCGACCTGGCGCCCACTGCGGTGTGCGGGAAGCCCGTACCGATGCCGTTCTTCGATGACTTTGGTTTGAGCACCGGTGCACGGTGAGCCGTGGCGGGCGTGTGCTTCTTCCTGCCCGCAGCCGCGGAGGCTGAACTGCCTGGCTCTGGGGAGGGCTTGGCCTGCGAGTGGTTGGCGCGGCCCTCCCCCACGCTTCCCACGGCCAGGAAGCCGCCCGTGGCCAAGAGCGTCACCACAGCCGCGCTCAGGGCGATCAGGCGCAGCCGGGCGCGCCGCGCCTTTCTCCGGAAGTCCATGCGGTCTCAGCCCTGCGTCATGTTGTAGAAGGCCATAACGAGCCCTGAGGTCACCCCGATGCCCATACCGGCGATCAGGCTCCAGACGATCGCCTGCTTGCCGCGAGCGGCCAGTCCGCCGCGTTCACTGTTGTGGCCGATCGCCACGCACGCCCAGCCGGAGAGCCCTCCCAGGACAGCCAGCGCCAGGCCGATACCGGCTGTCCAGCCGAGTATCTTTCCGGTCGGCGTCTTCAGGGCGCCGGGGACGGTCGGCGTGTAGCCCGGAATCGGACTGTCGGCAAGGAGACGGAAGGTTTCGAGCGTGGAGCTCATGCGGGCACCTTTTCGGGAGCGACGACGGCGTCGAAGGACAGGGGTGCGGGCGTACGGGCCGAGGGAAGGGGGTCCCCCCACGCCGCACGGGCAGATGCGAGTACGGCTCGTGCCAGCTCGTGTCCCGCCGTGAGGGTTTTCGGCCTGATCCGGTGTGAGTCGCTCATTCCGTGGGCGCGGATGTGCGAGTCATAGGGCACGGAGACCACGGCGAAGGCATGTGACCGGAGCATCGTGGCGGCGGCCCGAACCGGTGCCGGAGGACGACCCTCCCCGGTCGAGATGAGAGCGACGACGGCACGTCCCAGCGGCAGCCCTTCAGCGACCGCTGCTTTGACGGCGACCTGGAGAGCCTGCACGCCCGGACCGGTCGCAGCCGCACTCAGGACGGGAACGGCGAAAGGGAGTCCGCACCAGGAAGCGGTCTGGCCACTCCTCCCGGCGCACCGCGCGGCGATGATGTCCTGGGCCATGGCATGAGGAGTGTCGGCGATGACGGCCTGCCAGCCGCCGGCGGCCGCGAGCTGGTGCCAGGCGGCAGGATCTGCGGGCAGAGAAAGCGGCGCGCTGCTCCAGCCCTGGTGGTCCGTCAGTACCTGCCAGGTGTGGCCCTCGGGGGTCCGGCAGTCGGCGGCCGCCTGCTGGATGTGCCGGCGGGTGGCGGGCCGGTCGGGCGGTATGGACAGCAGCCCGTTCCCGGGTTCCGTGCACCAAAGCGGCCAGGGAGAGGCCAGCCGCGGCGCGGTGTCCAGGACGACGGAAGGCCCGGTGGAGGAAAGGGCCGCCGCCAGAAGACCCGCTGTTGTGGACCGGCCACTGCCACCTACCGGGCCCAGTACGGGTATCACGAGGCGAGCCTGCGCCGGAAGCGCCTCCAGCATCGGTGATTTCTTGGACAACTTTCCCCCGGAATTGCAGATGCAACCACTACGAGGTCGGACCTCGTCGGCACTCAACGCCCGTGGTCCGGAAGCCTGTTGACGGCATTCTATGGTCGCTTCCGGTGGCCTGTGCCCCGCCCCCGCCTCTGTGTCGCACCCGGGAAGAAGAGGTGTGTCAAAAGCTGATAGAAGTGGCATTCCGGGCGCACGCCAGTCACCCTCCTGTGACAGAAACAGTCTGAGAGGCGCGTGGGACTGGTGTGACAATGGCAGCTTGAGCCGGACCGCTACCTCGACGCCTTCCCCGCGAAGGGGGCGTATACGCGGCACCAGGAAAGAGCTCACCGCCTAGGGGGACAGGCCAATTGAGCATCATTCGCATGTTGCAAATCGTTGGCGGCGCCATAGTGGCGCTCGTCCTCGCCCTCGTGATCGGTTTGATCCTCCTCCTGGCGATGTCCGGCGGCAGCGGTGGAGGCGGCGAGGGCAATGCGCAGTTGATGGCAGGCTCTTTGAAGGTCGGCAAGAACGGCGTACCCGCCGCCTACGCGGGGCTCATCCAGCAGGCCGCCGATGACTGCAACGCCGGGCTGCCGGCGAGCGTCCTGGCCGCCCAGCTCAAGCAGGAGTCGGGCTTCCAGGCCGATCCGGGCAAGAGCAGCGCGGGCGCGCTGGGGATAGCCCAGTTCATGCCGGGCACGTGGAAGACAGCAGGGGTGGACGGCAATAACGACGGCAGGAAGGATCCCCTCGACCCGGAGGACGCGATACCGGCGCAGGGCAAGATGATGTGCAAGCTGCTGCGCACCGCCAAGAAGCACCCGGAGTACGACGGAAGCCCCGTCGAACTGGCGCTGGCGGGCTACAACGCAGGCTGGGGCAGGGTCGAGCAGTACCGCGGAGTTCCCCCCGAGGAGTTCGCGAAAGGCCAGACCTACCACTACGTGAAGATCATCATGTCCAACGTCGCCTCCCTGACCGGCCCCGACGGCGGCCTGTCTACCGGATGGACCCGGCCCGTCGACGGCCCCCTGGGTACCCCGTACCACCAGCGGGGCGGCGCGTGGTCCAGCGGCATGCACACCGGAATCGACTTCACAGTCCCCACGGGCACAACCGTCAAGGCCGCGGGCCCCGGAAAGGTGGTGACGGCGGGTGACGGCGGAGCGTACGGAAACCAGGTCGTGATCAGACACGCGGATGGTACCTACAGCCAGTACGGTCACCTCTCGAAGATCTCGGTCTCCACCGGGAAGCGCCTCAAGGCGGGCCAGAAGATCGGCCTCTCCGGAGCCACCGGAAACGTCTCCGGCCCCCATCTCCACTTCGAGATCCGCACCGGCCCGGGGTACGGATCGGACATCGACCCCGGTGCCTTCCTGCGCAAACGAGGAGTGAAGCTGTGACGGAAGAACCGCAGTTCGCCCCCTGGGGAGTCGTCTCCGCAGGGTTCTGGACGCACGGCACACAGCCGCCCGCAGCCCCGGGGCCGGCCGGACAAGCCGACGCCTACCCCCTTCTCACCCCCGCAGCAGCACACGAGAGCACGGAAACCCGGCAGCCCCCGCCGCCCCCGGAGGAGTACCGCGAACGGGTCGCGGCCATCACCTCGACCTTCACACCGCCGCACGATCCCCAGCGCCTGGCATGGGCAGCCATCCAGGCCGAACGCCTCGACCAAGAGGCCACCGCGACCTACGGCCCCGCCCACACCCACACCATCAGCATCCGGGAACTGCGCGGCTGGATCGCCCGCCTCCAGGACGACCCGGAAGCTGCCACCCACTGGGACCTGCATGTGATCCGACTCCAGGGCACCACATGGGGCATGCACCACACGATCACCCGCGCCAGCGCCCAACGTGCCGTACGGCACTGGACCGAGATCCCCGACGCCGCCACCCGGGTAGCCCTGAGCAAGCAGCTCCTCGGCATGCTCATCGCAGTCAGCGGAGAGAACAGCAGTCTCAGCCGGCATGTGCAAAAACTGGTGCGAAGAGCCCATAGCGCTGCCGCTCGCTAAACCTCCCGGCCGCAATCGGCATCGTCTGTTACCTACCTGTGTCATGCTCCACTGGCCCTCAGGGCCACCCCCTGAAACACTCTGCACACCCGTCACACCCACCCCAACCAGCCCCGCTGTCACTGAAGTTGAGGCGATCAGGGCAACGAGAGCCGGTGTGGCGAGCAGCGAGCAACATCGCTCCCGGGCAGGTCCCCCAAAAGGCGGATGCCGGACCAGCGCGCTCGCACAGCGAGGACTCTCCGTCACCATGCGCAGCACAGGAGGACCGACAATGACGCCCTTTCGGCACCTGACACGGGCAGATCTGGATCAGCTCACACGTGCCGAACTGTTCTCACGGCTCGCTGAAGAAAGCGCCTTCTGGAAGAGACTCACAGCAAAAGAGATGACTGAGCAGGACGTGAAGGCGTACCAGGAGTTCCTGCAGATAGCACTGACACTCCACGACCCCCGGGGCCTGGCCGACCACCTCGGCAACGTCATTGACGGACAGGACGACGACTACCTGGACCAAGTGCCCGGCTCGGCTTGCCAGGCACCACGATGACAGACGGCGAAGCCCACACCGAGTACTTGGAAGAGCCCCCCGTACCGTGGTCGTTCACGCAAGGGACGGACGGGCTGGAACTGGCGCTGGACTCGTTCAAGACGGAATGGGATGCGCTGGTCGCGCAAGGACAAGCCCGGCGAAACGTACGCAGGCAGTTCAACACCGCACTCGCGGTGGGCAGCGGATCATTGGGCCCGCAGGAAACCGACCGACTCGCAGGAGCCCTGGCCGAACTCGGGATGCTGCGTCCGGGTGACGTCGCGCCCACAGCCGACGCTCGCACGGACTCACCGTCCCCGGCTGTGCCGGACCAGAACGCCGTCCAGCCCCTACGCGGTGGGGTGCGGCTGTCCGTGCCTGGAGCGCGCCTCGTCCCGACCGGATCGGTCACAGCGATGGTGGAGGCCATCGGGCACACGGTTGCAGCCCGTGGGATCGGATGTGTGTTCGGCCAGCCGGGGGTGGGCAAAACAGTGGCGGCACATCACGCACTGGATCTCCTGCCATCGCGAACGCCGGCCTGGCGAGCAGTCGTCGCCGTACGACCGGATCTACCCCAGCTGCGAGAGTGCCTGCTCGAGGCATGCGGCCTGCCCACGGCGACACTGGCGCACTCCGCACAGGCGGCCGACGGCGCTCTCAAGGAGACGCTGCAACAACCAGGCGTACTCTTCCTCGACGACGCACAACGCCTCTCACCCTCGCTGCTGGACTATCTACGACTGCTGTGGGACGAACCAGGCACCGCCGCCGCGCTGGTGCTCTGCGGAGCGACAGCAGAGCAGGCGATCGACAACGTCCCAGCCGTGCGTTCCAGAGTGCTGACCTGGCACCAGACCGCAGGACTGGAACCGGAACAGCTCGCCGAGACCCTGACCGAGTTCCACGACATCTGGGCGGACGCGGAACCCTCGGACATCGCCTGGGCCGACTCCACGGTGGCCCGAGGGAACTTCCGCACCTGGGCGAAGATCACCTCACACCTCTATGCCCTCGTCCAACGCAACCCGCGAACCCACATAGACCGTCCCGTGATCAAACAGGCATGTGCACGCCTGAGTACCTACCCATGAGGGGTCCTGAATCCCGATCCCGTCGATACTGCTGACATCTCTGCGGTCCGCCTCTCCATGTGTGGTCCCCATCCGGTGGCTCACGCGTCCCGCCGTCCACCACCTCCCCCCTGCCTCCTGTGCGAGGGGGAGGCTGATGGCCCGTCCGGGGCCGGCGGCTGGCGCTGCGAGCCGGAGGAGCTGAGATCTTGGCCTGCGCCCTGTCCTGCTGGCTTGCCCCTGGATTCATCCCTTGGACCCCGGACAGGTCACGGGACAGGGCACACAGCAGGGCGTGGGACAGGTCGCGTCACTGTCCGTCAGAAACCAGCATCGCCCCAGGCCACTCCGCTTGGTAAGCGCTGGCGGTGAGCCCGACATCTCTCCTATCAGGGTCTATGGGGGCGGATACGCGTTGTCGAGCTGGGGGCGACGGCTCCCGGCCGCGCTGCCTCCGGGGTCGGGAACGGCGGGTGAGCGCCCCCTCCCCGGGGTCGAGATATGCACGTCCTGCGCGTCAGTCCAGCGCACACCGCGTCTGGGCTACGCGTCAGCCAGTGCCGCGCAGACCAGCGCCTGTGACGGGCTGTACCGCGTAGATGACGTGCAGGCGGGCGGCATGTCGCCAGGCCGGTCCTGGGAGCCGCGGGCGGGCTTCTCAGCGCCAGTTCTCGTAGTTCTCGTCGGCCTGCCAGCCCTCCGGCGGCGGGGAGTAGGGGGAGCAGGCCCCGCACGCCTTGCACGTCCACCGTCCGTGGAGTCCGTGGACGTCGCTCTTGCACGAGGTGCACACGTGTGTCGTGTAGTAGTTCTCGACCATTTCGCTGTCACTCATCGCTCATCCCGGCTCATCCCGTTGTTCCGCAGTTGTTGCAGCTCCAGCCGCCGTCCGACCCCTGGATCACTGGCGCCCCGCAGTGCGTGCAGTTCATGCCGCGCCCCCACCCTGCTCGACGTTGCTCACAGCGTCCTCCCGGCCGTCGGGCAGTGCCAGACATACAACGAGCCAGATAGGCGACGATTCTGCGACGGACCGCCTCCCGGCACCCGTTCCATGCTTCGAATGGAGGGGCGTTCGTTGTGGCTCGCGCGAGCGCCTGGAGCGGCTCGCGGACGCGTCCCGGCTGCGCGCGGTGCTGTACCCGGTGCCGAAGCCGCCACCCGCCCGGCACCGTTCCCGTTCACGGCAGCACCCCGGCGGCCGGCCCAACCCGTGGCGCACCCCGCGGGGCCGCCGCCGGGGATGAGCGGACGCGATAAGGCGGCAGACGGCGCGCCGGCTCACCCGAATAGCGCGGGGTAGGACCGTGCCCACGACGTCGAGCAGCCCTGGCTACAGGGGACGGGGCGGCCGGAGCTTGTCCACAGGTGATCCGGCTTAGAACGGTTCGTGTCCGCTTCCGGGTGTGAGGTGCCTGGACGCATACCGAAAGGGCACGGCCGATGGTGCAGACGAGGTTCGACAAGCAGGTGGAAGAGACCGCGGAGACGGTGGCGTTCGGGATCGGCCGGTTCCTGGCCGGCCGTCCGCTGGACGGGGTCAAGCGGACCGACGCGACGTTCTGGCGCACCGGCACCAGGGTCCTGCCGAAGGTCGAAGGCCGCGTCTCCCGGTCCTCCTACCGCGCCGGGTGGAAGCGCCTGACCTTCCGTATCAGCGCGCTGGCCGCCGCCGGGACGGGCGGCTACCAGGCCGGGTGGGTCCACCAGGACGCCACCCTCGCCACCGCCCAGCAGATACGGGCCGACCCGGATCCGGCGCTCGCCTTGCTGGAGCAGATGGGGATCGCCGCCGCCTCCACCGCGGCCGCCGGCACTGCCGCCTACCTCGCGGTCACCCGCAAGCGCCGCGCGTTCCAGCGTGAGTGGATACTGCCCCTGCACGACGCGCTCGCTCTGCCGCTGCAGCTGCCCGAGCAGACCGACCCGCGCCGCTACCTCCACATCCCCCGCAACTTCAACGACGACGACGCCCGGATACGCGTGGATGTGCCCCGGCGGCTGAACTTCTCCAAGGACCTGGTCGCCGACATCATCGCCACCAAGCTCGCCCTGGAGGGCGTCACCTTCTCCTGGCACCTGTCCGGCTCGAAGACGTACGTGACGGTGAAGAAGACCCGCCGCCCGCCGAGCAGGGCCGTCGTCACCGACCCCACCGTGCACGCCCTGGTCGACAAGGCCCCGGAGTCCGCCCCCGTCATCGGCGTCGGCGCCGGCGGCCGCGAGGTCTCGGTCGACCTGGACGCCGAATCCCCGCACATCCTCGTCAACGCCAGCACGGGCGGCGGCAAGTCGGTGACGCTGCGCTGCATCGCCTGCCAGATGCTCCACCACGGCAGCCTCGTGTTCGTCCTGGACACCAAGCGGATCTCCCACCCGTGGGCGTCCGGGCTGGCCGGCGGGCCTGGAACCGGTCGGCGGCCCCTCGAATATTGGCGGCCAAGAGCCCCCCGCCCATGAGAGCGACGCCACCCCACATCAACTCGAACACATGACTGTTCACCACGCGAGGATAGTCAGCCCGCGCCGTCGGCAAGAGCTCTCTCAGTGCTCTGCCGGACAGACCCTAGAGGCCCGCGTGCCCGGAGTCCGCCGTCGCGTCCCCGTGCTCATCCGGACGGACCAGAGGCCGTCCCCGGCCCACTGCCGGGCATCGAATGCCCGGCAGTGGAGGTGTCCCTAACGCCGCCGAGGTCGTCCTCCGCGAAGCCGACGGACGCCTGTCCGCCTCGCTGGGTGGTAGCCGTTACGCCTTGGCCCATTCCAATCCCAGTTCGGCGAGTGTGGTGAGTTTGTCGGTGGTCAGTTTGGCCCGGCGGGTCTTGGTGTTGGACAGGAACACTCCGAGCTTGACCTCGGTGCCGTCCGGCAACGCCTCTACGTGCCCCCTGGGGACCCT
>NZ_JBIAFT010000024.1:0-15513 GCF_042869455.1 Streptomyces sp. NPDC007025
AGGCGGTGCCGTTGTCGTTCGCGCAGCGTCGTCTGTGGTTCCTGCACAAGCTGGAGGGCCCGTCGGCCACCTACAACATGCCCCTCGTCCTGCGGCTGGGAGGCGGCATCGACGCGGACGCACTGCACACGGCGCTCCGCGATGTCGCCACTCGGCACGAGTCGCTGCGCACGGTCTTTCGCGAGTGGGACGGCGAGCCCCGTCAGGTTGTGCTCGACCCTGCCGATGTCGCGTTCGGCTGGGACCACCGCTCCGTGACGGAGGAGGAGCTGCCGGACCTCCTGGCCGAGAAGGCCCGGTACTCCTTCGACCTCGCCTCCGAGATGCCGGTGCGTGCGTGGCTTTTCGAGGTGGGAGAGGACGAGTGTGTCCTGCTCCTGCTGATGCATCACATCGCGGGTGACGGCTGGTCGATGGGTCCGTTGGCGCGGGATGTGGTGGCGGCGTACACGGCGCGTGCGCAGGGTGGTGTGCCGCAGTGGTCGGAGTTGCCGGTGCAGTACGCGGACTACGCACTGTGGCAGCGCGAGCTGCTGGGCAGTGAGGACGATGCGGACAGCGTGTACGCGCAGCAGGTCTCCTATTGGCGTGACCAACTGGCCAATCTTCCCGAGCAGGTGACGTTCCCGGCCGACCGTCCCCGCCCGGCCGTCGCTTCGCACGAGGGCGCCTCTCTCGCCTTCGAGTTGGATGCGGGGCTGCATCGGGGTCTGGTCGGGTTGGCGCGGCGGTCGGACACGACGGTGTTCATGGTGTTGCAGGCGGGTCTTGCGGCGTTGCTGACGCGGTTGGGTGCGGGGGAGGACATTCCGCTGGGGTCGCCGATCGCGGGGCGTATGGATGATGCGCTGGACGATCTGGTCGGTTTCTTCGTGAACACGCTGGTGCTGCGGACGGACACCTCGGGTGACCCGAGTTTCGAGGAGTTGCTGGGGCGGGTGCGGGAGTCGAGTCTGGCGGCGTATGCGCACCAGGACGTGCCCTTCGAGCATCTGGTGGAGTTGCTGAATCCGAACCGTTCGACCTCCCACCACCCGCTCTTCCAGGTCATCCTCGGACTCCAGAACGCGCAGGAGGGCTCCTTCGAACTCCCCGGCCTCCACGTCGCGGTGGACGGGGTCGACTTGAGCGTCTCCAAGGCCGACCTCGAGCTGAACGTGGTGGAGCGGCACACCGACGACGGTGCTCCTGGCGGCATCGTGACGGCCGTCCAGTACTCGGTCGAGTTGTTCGATCGGGTGTCGGTTGAGGGGTTGTTGGCGCGGTGGGTGCGGTTGTTGGAGCAGGTGGTGGCGGATCCGTCGTTGTGTGTGGGTGCGGTGGAGTTGCTGTCTGAGGGGGAGCGGGGGCGGCTTGCCGGGTGGAATGACACGGCGAGGGTGTTGCCCCAGGTGTCGCTTGCGGGGTTGTTCGAGGAGCAGGTGCGGGGTGGCGGGGATGCGGTGGCTCTGGTGTGTGGTGAGCGGTCGCTTTCGTATGGGGAGGTGAATGCGCGGGCGAATCGGTTGGCGCATTGGTTGGTGGGTCGTGGTGTGGGGCCTGAGGTGTTGGTGGGGGTGGAGTTGCCGCGGTCGGTGGAGTTGGTGGTCGCGGTGCTCGCTGTGGTGAAGGCGGGTGGTGCGTATGTGCCGGTGGATCCGGAGTATCCGGTCGAGCGGCGTGCGTTCATGGTCGAGGACGCTTCTCCGTTGCTGGTGCTGGGGCCGCAGGAGCTGGCGCAGGACCTGTCGGACTTCCCGGAGACCGACCCCGGAGTGCCTGTGGAGGCGGCGCATCCGGCGTACGTGATCTACACGTCCGGTTCCACCGGCCGGCCCAAGGGCGTCGTGGTTTCTCATCGTGGTGTGGCCAGCCTGGCCCGTGCCCAGGTGGAGGGGCTGGGCGTCACCGCCCGCAGCCGGGTGCTGCAGTTCGCCTCACCCAGCTTCGACGCGGCGTTCTGGGAGCTGGTGATGGCTTTCGGGTCCGGTGCCGCTTTGGTGGTGCCGGAGGGCGGTCGTCTGGTGGGGGAGGACTTTCTCCGGGTGGTGGCCGATCAGGGGGTCACGCATGTGACGTTGCCGCCGTCGGTGTTGGGTGCGGTGCCGGTGGGTGCGGAGTCCGGGTTGCCGTTGTTGGAGTCGGTGGTGTTGGCGGGTGAGGCGGCGCCGCCGGAGTTGATCGGCCGGTGGTCGGTCGGTGGCCGGCGGGTGGTGAATGCGTACGGGCCGACGGAGTCGACGGTGTGCGTGTCGATGAGCGGCGAGCCGGGAGAGGGCGACGCGCCGATCGGTCGTCCTGTGGTGAATACCCGCGTCCACGTGCTGGATCGCGGGCTGCGGCCGGTACCTGCCGGTGTGGTGGGTGAGTTGTACGTGTCGGGCGCGGGCCTGGCCCGCGGATACGGGGGCCGTTCCGGCCTGACCGCGGAGCGTTTCGTCGCCTCTCCGTTCGAGCCGGGTGCGCGAATGTATCGCACGGGTGACCTGGTGCGGTGGCGTGCGGATGGCCAGTTGGAATTCGCGGGGCGTGCGGACGAGCAGGTGAAGCTGCGCGGCTTCCGCATCGAGCCCGGCGAGATCGAGTCGCTGCTGGCCGGCTATGAGGGAGTGCGGCAGGCGGCCGTCCTGGTCCGGGAGGACACACCCGGCGACCAGCGCCTCGCCGCCTACGTCGTACCGGACGGTACGGAACGCGCCGCGTCGCCCGATCCGGAGGCGCTGACCGCTCACCTCGCCGAGCGGCTGCCCGAGCACATGGTGCCGTCGGCGGTGGTGGTGCTGGACAGGCTGCCGTTGACACCCAACGACAAGTTGGACCGCAACTCCCTGCCCGCACCCCACTACGCCGGATCCGGCGACGCGGGACGCGGCCCCCGCAGCCCGCAGGAGGAGACGCTCTGCCGGCTGTTCGCCGAGATCCTGGATCTGGAGCAGGTCGGGATCGATGACAGCTTCTTCGAACTCGGCGGCCACTCCCTCCTCGCCACCAGGCTGGTCAGCCGGGTCCGCAGCGAGCTCGACGTGGAGATCCCTTTCCGGATCCTGTTCGAGGCACCCACGGTGGCAGGGCTCGTGGAGGCACTGGACTTCGGCGGTCCCACCCGTGACGCGCTGGCCCCCATGCCCCGCCCCGAGAGCGTGCCCCTGTCCTTCGCGCAGCGCCGCCTGTGGTTCCAGCACAAGCTGGAGGGCCCGTCCACCACCTACAACATGCCGCTGCCGCTCCGGCTGCGGGGCAGCGTGGATCCGGCGGCGATGCGGGCGGCCCTGCAGGACGCGGTCGGCCGGCACGAGTCGCTGCGTACCGTCTTCCCGGAGGCCGACGGTGAGCCGCGGCAGCAGGTCCTGGACCCGGCCGACGCCGCGTTCGGCTGGGAGCACCGGCAGGTGACCGAGGCGGAGCTGCCGACGGTGCTGGACGAGGCAGCCCGCCATACGTTCGACCTGACCGGTGACGTGCCGTTCCGGGCCGCGCTCTTCGAGATCGGCCCCGACAACTGGGTGCTGCTGCTGTTGCTGCACCACATCGCCGGTGACGGCTGGTCCATGGGCCCCCTCGCCCGCGACGTGGTGACGGCCTACACGGAGCGCTGCCGGGGCCGGGCACCGGAGTGGGAACCGCTCCCCGTGCAGTACGTCGACTACACGCTGTGGCAGCGGGAGCTGCTGGGAGCCGAGGACGATCCCGGGAGCCTGTACTCGCAACAGGTGGACTACTGGCGGGGACGACTGGCGGGACTTCCCGAGCGGATCGCCCTGCCCGCCGACCGCTCCCGGACCTCGGCCGCCTCCTTCGAGGGCGCGTCCCTCGACTTCGCGACGAGCGCGGAGGTGCACCAGCGGCTGGCGGACCTCGCCCGCGAGACCGGCGCGACGGTGCCCATGGTCGTGCAGGCGGCGCTGGCGGCGCTGCTCACCCGGCTGGGCGCGGGCACGGACGTCCCGCTGGGGTCGCCGATCGCCGGACGGATGGACACCGCGCTCGACGACCTTGTCGGCTTCTTCGTGAACACCCTCGTGCTGCGCACGGACACCTCGGGTGATCCGAGTTTCCGCGAGCTGGTGGAGCGGGTACGCGAGACGAACCTGGCCGCGTACGCGCATCAGGACGTCCCCTTCGACCACCTGGTGGAGCTGCTCAACCCGCGGCGCTCGTCCGCGCACCACCCGCTCTTCCAGGTCATGCTGGTGGTGCAGGACAATCCCACCGGAGCGTTCGAGCTGCCCGGTCTGGACGTCGCCGGGGAGCCGGTCGACATCGAGACCGCCAAGGTCGACCTGTCGGTGAACGTGCTGGAGCGGCACACCGGATCCGGCGCGCCCGCGGGAATCGTGGGCGCGGTGAAGTACGCGACCGACCTGTTCGACCGCTCCACCGTGCGCAGCGTCCTCGACCGGTGGACGCGGCTGCTGGAGCAGGTGGCGGCCGACCCGTCGCTGACCGTCGGCCAGGTGGAGCTGCTGGCCGAGGAGGAGCGCGGACAGCTGCTGACGACCTGGAACGACACGGCCGTCGAGGTGCCGCAGGCGACGCTCTTCGAGCTGTTCGAGACGCAGGTGCGGCGCAGTCCCGACGCGGTGGCACTGGTCTGCGGTGAGCAGTCGCTCTCCTACGGCGAGCTGAACGGTCGCGCCAACCGGCTGGCGCACTGGCTGATCGGCCAGGGTGTGGGGCCGGAGAAGCGGGTCGCGGTGGAGCTGTCGCGGTCAGTGGAGATGGTGGTAGCCGTCCTGGCCGTGCTCAAGTCCGGCGGCGCCTACGTTCCGGTCGACCCCGAGTATCCGCGCGACCGGCGCGAGCTCATCCTCCGCGATGCGGCGCCCGCCCTCGTGCTCGACGGGGAAGCGCTCGCCCGCGACCTGACCGGGGAGCCGGACACCGATCCCGAGGTCGACGTCGAGATGGAGCACCCGGCGTACGTCATCTACACCTCCGGCTCGACCGGCCGGCCCAAGGGCGTGGTCGTCGAACACCGCGCCGTCGCCAATTACCTCAACTGGACCACGCACCACTACCCGGCGGCCCGGGGCGCCACGCTGGTGCCGACCTCGATCGCCTTCGACCTCACCGTCACCGGTCTCTACACCACTCTCGTGGTCGGCGGACGCGTCTACCTGTCGGCCTTGGAAGACGTGCCGACCGGGAGCGGCGGCGTGCCGGTGGCGCTGGCCAAGACCACGCCCTCGCATCTGCCGATGCTGAGCGAACTGCCCGAGCACCGGTCGCCCGGCGAGATGCTGATCCTCGGCGGTGAGGCGCTGACCGCCGAGGCCCTGGCCGAGTGGCGCGCCGCGCACCGCAGGGTCATCGTCGTCAACGCGTACGGGCCCACCGAGACCACCGTCAACTGCACCGAGTTCCGCATCGGCCCGAAGGAGAAGCTCCCCGCGGGAGCCGTCCCCATCGGGCGCCCCTTCTGGAACATGCGGGCCTACGTGCTCGACGCGCGCCTCAATCCGCTGCCGGCCGGCGCCGTCGGCGAGCTGTACATCTCCGGCGCCCAGCTGGCCCGCGGCTATCTGGGCCGCACCGGCCTGACCGCCGAGCGCTTCGTCGCCTGCCCCTTCGAGCCCGGTGCGCGCATGTACCGCACCGGCGACCTGGCCAGATGGCGTGCCGACGGCCAGCTCGAGTATTCCGGCCGCGCCGACGAGCAGGTCAAGGTCCGCGGGTTCCGCATCGAGCCGGGCGAGGTGGCCGCCGCGCTGCTCGACCACCCCGACGTGGGGCAGGCCGCTGTCGTGGCCCGCGGGACGGAGCGGGACGACACCCGCCTGGTCGGTTACGTCGTACCGGCCGCCGGGCCTTCCTCTCCCGACGTCGCCGCGCTGCGCGCGCATGTCGCCGGCCGACTGCCGGAGTTCATGGTTCCGGCCTCGGTCGTCGTCCTCGACGAGCTGCCGCTGACCCCCAACGGCAAGCTGGACCGGCAGGCCCTGCCCGCCCCGGACTTCACCGCGCTCGGCGACGGACGCGCTCCCCGCACGCCCCAGGAGGAGCTGCTGTGCGGGCTGTTCGCGCAGGTCCTCGGCGTGGAGCAGGTGACGGTCGACGACAGCTTCTTCGACCTGGGCGGGCACTCGCTGCTCGCCACCCGGCTGATCAGCCGGATCCGTGCCACCCTGGGCGCCGAGGTGCCGATCGCCGCGGTCTTCGAGTCACCCACCGTGGCCGGGCTCAGCGCCCGCCTCGACGCCGGCGGCCGCACCCGCGCCCCGCTGGCGCCCATGCCCCGGCCGGACACGATCCCGCTCTCCTTCGCCCAGCGCCGCCTGTGGTTCCTGCACCGGCTCGAAGGCCCCTCGTCCGCGTACAACTGGCCGCTCGCGCTGCGCCTGTCCTCGGCGGTCGACCAGGACGCACTTCGCGCGGCGCTGAACGACCTGGCGGTGCGGCACGAGTCGCTGCGCACGGTCTTCACGGAGACGGACGGCGAGCCCCGCCCGGTCGTGCTCGACCCGTCCGAGGCCGCGGTCCGCCTCGACGTGGAGCATCTGCCCGCCTCCTCGGTGCACCGGGCCGTGCAGCAGGCGATCGGCCACCGCTTCCCCCTCGACAGCGCGCCCCCGGTGCGGGCCTGGCTGTTCCTGCCCTCCGCGGAGACCGCGCAGGAGGGCACGGCGGCAGCCGAACCGGTCGAGCAGTCCGGCCCGGTACTCGTCGTCCTGATGCACCACATCATCGGCGACGGCGCCTCCCGTGCCCCGCTGATGCGCGATCTGGGCCGCGCCTACGGTGCCCGCCTGACAGGCGCAGCGCCCGACTGGGAGCCGCTGCCCGTCCAGTACGCGGACTACTCGATCTGGCAGCAGCAGCTCCTGGGCGCGACGGACGAGCCGGACAGCCTCGCGGCACAGCAACTCGCCTACTGGCGGGAGGCCCTCGACGGCATCCCGGCTCAGCTTGAGCTGCCCACGGACCGGCCGCGGCCCGCCGTCGCCGACTACCGCGGCGACACCCTGGACTTCACCTTGGACGCCGAACTCCACGCAGCCCTGCGGCAGGTGGCGACCGACTCCCGGGCGACGCTGTTCATGGTGGTGCAGGCCGGCTTCGCCGCCCTGCTCTCCCGGCTCGGCGCCGGCGACGACATCCCCGTGGGCGTCCCGATCGCCGGCCGGACCGACGAGGCCCTCACCGACCTGGTGGGCTTCTTCGTCAACACCCTGGTGCTGCGCACCGACACTCGGGGCAACCCCCGCTTCGACGCACTACTCGACCGCGCCCGGGACACCGCACTGGGCGCGTACGCCCACCAGGACCTGCCCTTCGAGTTCCTCGTGGAGGCGCTCAACCCGGTCCGGTCGTTGGCCAGCAACGCGCTCTTCCAGGTCATGTTCCAGCTCCACAACGTGGCGGCACCGACGCAGCGGTTGCACGACGTCGAGGCTGCGCCCTACCCGCTGGAAGGCGACAACGCGAAGTTCGACCTCTTCCTCAGCCTCGCCGAGGCGCAGGACGAGGAGGGGCGGCCCGCGGGACTGAGCGGAACCCTGGAGTACGCCACCGAGCTGTTCGACCGCGCCACGGCCGAGCAGATCACCCGGCTCTACGAGAACCTGCTGCGCGCGGTGGCGGCCGACCCTGCGGTACGTGTCGCCGACGCCGAACTGCTCTCCGAGAAGGAGCTGGCCGAGGCCCTGGTGGACCGCAACGCCACCATCGCGCCGGCCCCCGCGGCACTCGCGCACGCCCGCTTCGAGAGGCAGGCGGCGCTGACCCCCCAAGCCCTCGCCGTACGCGCCGGGGACGCGACGGCCGACTACCGCCACCTGAACGGCCGCGCCAACCGGCTGGCGCGGCTGCTCCTCGGCCGCGGCATCGGCCGCGAGAGCGTGGTCGCGCTGGCACTGCCCCGCTCCGTCGACATGGTCGCCGCGCTCCTGGCGGTGCAGAAGGCCGGCGCGACCTATCTGCCGATGGACCCGGCACACCCCGCCGATCGGCTCGCCTACGTCCTCCGGGACGCCGCACCCGCCGCGCTCGTCACCACCGCGGACATCCGCGAACACCTGCCCGCGGCGGGGCCGGACCTCGTCGTCACCCTCGGCGACCCGGGCGTGGAGCGGCAGCTCGCGGAGTGCCCGCCGCACGACGTCACCGACACCGACCGGCACGCGCCGGTCCACCCGGCCGATGCCGCCTACGTCATCTACACCTCGGGCTCGACCGGCCGGCCCAAGGGCGTGGTGATCTCCTACGGGAGCCTCTCCCAGTTCCTCGACTCCGTCGGCGCCCGCCTCGCATTCTCCGCACGCGACCGCATGGTGGCCGCCACCACCCTCACCTTCGACATCTCCGCCGTGGAGCTCTACGCCCCGCTGCTGGCCGGTGCGAGCGTCGAGGTCGCCACCGACCCGGTCGGCAAGGACCCCATCGCCCTGCACCGCCTCATCCGGGACAGCGGCGCCACCGTCTTCCAGGGCACCCCCTCGGTGTACCGCGCGATCCTCACCCACGACCCCGAGGGGCTGACCGGCGTCCGGCTCCTGGTCGGCGGCGAGGCGCTGTCCGCCTCGCTGGCCGAGCAACTGCACGCACAGGGCGGCGGAGCGGTCAACCTGTACGGACCGACCGAGGCCACCGTCTGGATCACCGCGAGTGAGGTGACCGGCCCGCCGCTGCCGCCGATGATCGGACGACCGCTGCGCAACGCCCAGGTGTACGTCCTCGATTCCCGGCTGCGCCCGGTGCCCGACGGCGTCCCCGGAGAGCTGTACCTGGCGGGCCCGTTCCTGGCCCGCGGCTACCTGGGGCGGCCCGCACTCAGCGCCGAGCGCTTTGTGGCCGACCCGCACGGCGCTCCGGGCACCCGCATGTACCGCACCGGCGACCTGGCCCGATGGCGTGCCGAAGGCGGGCTCGAATTCGTCGGCCGCGCCGACGACCAGGTCAAGGTACGCGGATTCCGCATCGAACCGGGCGAGGTCGAGGCCGTGCTGTCCCGGCAGCCGGGCGTCGCCGAGGCCACCGTCCTGGTGCGGGATGATGCCGGCACTCCGCAGCTCGTCGGCTACGTCGTTCCCGACCACGAGTGGGCCCGGCGCAGCGACGGTGCGGAGGACGGCCGCCGCGTCGCCTCCTGGCGGGAGGTCTACGAGTCGGTCTACCGCGACCAGGCCGACAGCGGCGGCTTCTGGGAGGACTTCGGGATCTGGACGAGCAGCTACGACGGCTCCCCGATCCCCCTGACCGAGATGCACCAGTGGCGCTCCGCGGCCGTCGCCGAGATCCTCCGGCTCGCCCCGCGCAACGTCCTCGAACTGGGCGTCGGCAACGGGCTGATCCTCTCCCGGGTCGCGCCGCACTGTGACACCTACTGGGGCACCGACTTCTCCGCCGCCGCCGTGGAGAGCCTGCGGGCACGGACGGCCGAGCGGCCCGAGCTGGCCGAGCGCGTCGAACTGCGCGCCCAGGCCGCCGACGACACCAGCGGCCTTCCGGAGGGCTTCTTCGACACCGTCGTCCTCAATTCCGTCGCCCAGTACTTCCCGCACGCCGACTACCTGGCCCGGGTCGTCCGCGAGAGCCTGCGGCTGCTTGCTCCCGGCGGTTCCCTCTTCCTCGGCGACATCCGCAATCTGCGGCTGCTGCGCCATCTCCAGGCCGGTGTCGTCTCCCACCGCCCGGAGGCCGGCTCCGCACCGAGGGAAGCCCAGGCGCTCCTGGAGCAGCGGATCAGCGAGGAGGAGGAACTGCTGCTCGCACCTGACTTCTTCGTGCTGCTCGGCGAGACCCTCGAAGACGTCGGCGGGGTCGAGATCCGCCTCAAGCGCGCCGAGTACGCCAACGAGCTCTCCCGCTACCGCTACGACGTCGTCGTCCACAAGACCCCGTCCTCCCCGCAGACCGTCACCGGCCTGCCGGAGCTCACCTGGGAGGCGGTGGGCGCCGACGCCGAGGGACTGTCGGCCGCGCTGCGCGCGCACCCGGCCGGGCTACGCCTGGCCGATGTGCCCAACGCCCGGCTGCGCGCCGACCACCTCGCGCTGCGGACCCTGGAGGGAAGCGGCGCCCCGGACGCGGATGCCCCGGCCGGCCTGGATCCGGAGGCCGTGCACGGACTCGCCGCTGCGCTGGGCATGGAAGCCGTCACGACCTGGGCCGACTCCGGCCGCGACGACTGCTTCGACGCAGTCGTCAGGCCCGAGGGCACCGGGACCCCGGTGGCCGCCTACCGAGGCTGTGACACCACCCGGGCCGCCGCACCACACGCCAACAGTCCCGCCACGCACCGGCGCACGGTCGAACTGAACCGCGAACTCCGCACCGGCCTGCGCAAATGGCTGCCGGAGTACATGGTCCCCACCGCCTTCGTGGTGCTGGACAGGCTGCCGCTCACCCCGATCGGCAAGCTCGACCGCCAGGCGCTGCCCGCTCCCGACTACCGCGCCCTCCAGCAGGGCCGGGCGCCGCGCACCGCGCGGGAGACCGCACTGTGCGGGCTGTTCGCCGAGGTGCTGGGTCTGGAGCGGGTCGGGATCGACGACAGCTTCTTCGACCTGGGCGGCCACTCCCTGCTGGCCACCCGTCTGGTCAGCCGCATCCGCACGGTGTTCGGGGTGGAGATCGCCATCGGGACCGTGTTCGACGATCCGACCGTCGCCGGACTCGACCAGCACCTGTCCGACGGTGAGCGGGCCCGCGCCGCATTGGTCCCGATGCCGCGACCGCACCTCGTTCCGCTGTCGTACGCACAGCGCCGGCTGTGGTTCCTGCACAAGCTCGAGGGCCCGTCCGCCACCTACAACATGCCGCTGGCGCTGCGCCTCACCGGCCTTGTGGACCAGGAAGCACTGCATGCCGCACTGCTCGACGTCGCCGCACGGCACGAGTCGCTGCGCACCGTCTTCCCCGAGACCGACGACGAGCCGCACCAGGTGGTGCTCGCCCCGGGCCGGGCCGCGGTCCCCTGGGAGACCCGCGCGGTCGCCGCGGACGAGCTGCCCGCGGCGCTCGAGGCCGCCGCGTGCCACGCCTTCGACCTCGCCACCGAGACGCCCCTGCGGGCCTGGCTCTTCGAGGAGCCGGAGGGCGGGAGCGACACGTGCGTGCTGCTGGTGCTGATGCACCACATCGCGGCCGACGGCTGGTCCCTGGCCCCCCTCGCCAAGGACCTCGTCGCCGCCTACTCCGCACGCTGCGCCGGCAGCTCGCCCGAGTGGGACGCCCTCCCCGTCCAGTACGCCGACTTCACCCTCTGGCAGCAGCAGGCCCTGGGCCGCGAGGACGACCCGGACAGCGCCATCGCCCGGCAGGTGGCCTTCTGGCGGCAGATGCTGGCCGGAGCGCCGGAAGAACTGAACCTGCCCACCACCCGGCCCCGCCCCGAGCGGCCCAGCCACCAGGGCGCGACCGTCACCGTCGAACTGCCCGCCCACGTCCACCGCGGACTGGCCCAACTGGCCTCCGCTTCCGGCGCCAGTGTCTTCATGACGCTCCAGGCCACCATGGCCGTCCTGCTGTCGAAGCTCGGAGCCGGTGACGACATCGTCATGGGCGCACCGATCGCCGGACGCACCGACGAAGCGCTCGATGACCTCGTGGGCTTCTTCGTCAACACCCTGGTACTGCGCACGGACCTGTCCGGGAACCCCTCGTTCAGCGAACTGCTCGGCCGCGTCCGGGAGACCGACCTGGCCGTCTACGCCCACCAGGACCTGGCCTTCGAACGGCTCGTGGAGATCATCAACCCGGACCGCTCGACGTCCCGGCACCCGCTGTTCCAGGTCATGATGTCGCTGGCCAACACCGACCGCGCCGACCTGACGCTGCCCGGCCTCGACGTCGCCCCCCTCGACGCCGGGACCGGCGCGGCCAAGTTCGACCTGGACTTCACCTTCGGCGAGCACTTCACCGACGACGGCGCACCGGCCGGAGTGACCGGACAGCTCCGGTACGCCACCGACCTGTTCGACCACGACGCCGCGACGGCGCTCACCGAACGCCTGATCCGGGTTGCCGAGGCGGTCGTCGCAGCCCCGGAGCGGCCCGTCCGCGCCATCGACGTCCTGACCGCGGCCGAGCGCCACCAAGCGCTGCACGAAGGCAACGACACCGACCGCGAGACGCCCGCGGCCACCGTCGTGCAACTGCTCCAGGACCGGGCCGAGGCGAGCCCGGACGCGGTCGCGGTCGAGGCCGACGACGCACTCCTCACCTACCGGGAGCTGAACGAACGGGCCAACCGGCTCGCCCGCCACCTCGCCGCGCTGGGCGCCGGACCGGAGCGGTTCGTCGCCCTGGCCGTGCCCGGTTCGGCCGCGATGCTGGTGGCGATGCTCGCGGTTTTGAAGTCCGGAGCGGCCTACCTGCCCCTCGACCTCGACCACCCGGCCGACCGGCTCGCGTACGCCCTCGACGACACCGCGCCGCTGTGCGTGCTCACCACCACCGAAGCGGCGCCGCACCTCCCGGAGACGGCCCCCACTAGCCTGCTGCTGGACTCCCCGGAGACGGCGGCTGTCCTGGCCGGACTGCCGTCGCACGACCTGTCCGACGCCGACCGCACGGCCCCGCTGCTGTGCCGGAACCCCGCCTACGTGATCTACACCTCGGGCTCCACGGGGCGGCCCAAGGGCGTGGTGGTCGAGCACCACTCGGTGGCGAACTACCTCACCTGGGCGGTGCGGCACTACCCGGCCGCGCGCGGCACCACGCTGGTGCACTCCTCCCTCGCCTTCGACCTGACGGTCACCGCCCTCTACACCACCCTCGCCTGCGGCGGCCGTGTCCATCTGAGCAGCCTCCGCGAACTGCCCGGCCGGGAGCCGGCCGACGGCTCCCCGGTGACACTGATGAAGGCGACCCCCTCGCACTTGCCGCTCCTGGCGGAGCTGCCCGTGGACTGGTCGCCCACCGAGACACTGATCCTCGGCGGCGAGGCCCTGACCGGCGAAGCCGTCGCCGCCTGGCGGGAACGGCATCCGGCCGCCACCGTGATCAACGCCTACGGCCCGACCGAGCTGACCGTCAACTGCGCCCAGTTCGAACTGGCGCCCGGCGCCGAGCAGCCGTCCGGACCGGTGCCGATCGGCCGCCCGTTCTGGAACATGCGCGCCTACGTCCTCGACGCCGGGCTGCGGCCGGTTCCGCCCGGCACGACCGGTGAGCTGTACGTGTCCGGAGCTCAGGTCGCCCGCGGCTATCTCGGACGTCCGGGGCTGACGGCGGAGCGATTCGTGCCGAGCCCGTTCGAGCCAGGGGTGCGGATGTACCGCACCGGCGACCTGGCGCGCCGTCGCCCCGACGGCCTGCTGGAGTTCGCGGGCCGCGCCGACGAGCAGGTCAAGGTGCGCGGCTTCCGCATCGAGCCCGGCGAGATCGCGGCCGTGCTCGGCTCGCACCCCGCCGTGCGGCGGGCCGTGGTCGTCGCCCGCGAGGACGGCCCCGGCGGCGCTCGGCTCGTCGGCTACGCCGTGCCCGAGTGGGGTACGGCCGAGCCGGATGTGCGCGCTCTCCGTGCCCACGTGGCGGAACGGCTGCCGGAGTACATGGTCCCGGCCGCTGTCGTGGCCGTCGAGGACATACCGCTGACACCCAACGGCAAGCTCGACCGCGCCGCCCTGCCCGCACCCGACTTCGCCGAGGCCGGCCGCGGCCGCGCACCGCGCACCCCGCACGAAGAGGTGTTGTGCGGCCTGTTCGCGGAAGTCCTGGAGCTGGAGCGGGTCGGCGTCGACGACAGCTTCTTCGACCTGGGCGGCCACTCCCTGCTCGCCGCCCGGCTGATGAGCCGCATCCGCGGCGTACTCGGTGTGGAACTGCCGCTGCGCACCCTCTTCGGCGCGCCCACCGTGACGGGGCTGGCCGCCCGGCTGGAGACGGGCGGCGGCGGGAACGCCCTCGACGTGCTCCTGCCGCTGCGCGCGCAGGGCAGCCGCCGACCCGTCTTCTGCGTCCACCCCGGAAGCGGCCTGGGCTGGTCCTACGCCGGTCTGCTCCAGTACCTCGATCGGGACACCCCGGTGTACGCGCTGCAGGCCCGCGGTCTGACGGGCGGAGAGCTGGCGAAGTCCGTCGAGGAGATGGCCGAGGACTACCTGGAGCAGATCCGGTGCGTCCAGCCCGAGGGGCCGTACCACCTCCTGGGCTGGTCGTTCGGTGGAGTCGTCGCCCACACCGTCGCCGCACTGCTGGAGGAGCGCGGAGAGCAGGTCGCGCTGCTGGCGCTGCTGGACTGCTTCCCGGTGAACCCGGTCAGCCGCCGCGAGGTCGAGGAGTCGATGCCGAAGGTGCGGGTCGCCGACGTGCACCGCGCCATGCTGGGCCTCTTCGACATCGAACTCACCGACGAGGAGGCGGAGCAGCTCACCCACGAGACCACGGTGGAACTGCTGACCACGAAGAACTCCGCCCTGGCCGGCCTCGGCGAGACCGAGGTCGCCGCCATGATGCACCTGACCATGAACCACACCCTCCTGGGCCTGGACAACAGGCCCCGGCCCGTCTCCGCGCCGACGCTGATCCTGGCCGCGACCGGAGGCGAGAACGACCACCAGCTCGAACCAGGGACATGGGACCCCTACCTCACCGGCGCCGTGGAGTTCCAGAAGCTCAACCACCGGCACACCCAGATGATGAACCCGGAACCGCTGCGGGAGATCGGCCCGCTCGTGGCCGAGAAGCTCCGCCAGGCCGCGTCGCATCCCACGTCCCTTCCCGCATCCCACCCCATGCCCCACCCCACCGAGTGACCGACCGCCGGAACGGCCGCCCATGAGCCGGCCCGGGCCGATGCAGCACGGATTCGACACCGTCAGAAGAGGGAGCGAGAAGTTGGACGCCAAGGCATCGTGCGAAGAGGCGCTGTGCGCCCTGTTCGCCGAGACGCTCGGCAGGGACCACGTCGGCCCCCACGACGACCTTTTCGAGCTCGGCGGTCATTCGCTGACGGCGATCAGGCTGCTCGTCCGGATCCGTGCCACCCTCGGCGAGGAGCTGAAGATCAAGGAGATCTTCGACTTCTCCACGCCCGCCGCGCTGGCCGGGCGGCTCACCGGAGCGGCCGCCGACGGCGCGCGCGCCCCTCTTACCCGCGTCGAACGCCCCGATGTGGTGCCGCTGTCGTTCCCCCAGCGCCGCCTGTGGTTCCTGCACCGGATGGAAGGCCGCTCGGCGACCTACAACGTTCCGCTGGCCCTCCGCCTCACCGGCACCGTCGACGCCGAGGCACTGCACATTGCCCTGCTCGACGTCGTCGGCCGGCACGAGTCGCTGCGCACCGTCTTCCCCGACGTGCACGGCGAGCCCTACCAGCTGATACGGGACCTCGACGAGGCCGACTTCCGGTGGGAGCGGCGGTCGGTGCCCGAGACCGACCTGGAGCGCACCCTCCGCGAGACGGCCCGGCACACCTTCGACCTCTCCACCGAGATCCCTTTCCGCGCCTGGCTGTTCGACACGGACGCGGAGCACAGCACGCTGCTGCTGTTGCTGCATCACATCGCGGGTGACGGGTGGTCGATGGCTCCGCTGACGCGTGACGTGGTGGAGGCGTACACCGCCCGTGTCGAGCGGCGCGACCCGGAG
>NZ_JBIAFT010000025.1:0-13948 GCF_042869455.1 Streptomyces sp. NPDC007025
ACCACACCCTCGTACTGATCACCCATCTAGTGCCTGCCGCCACCACGGTCGTCACGGTCGGAATCCCGGAGGCGTGTTGCCGGGCAATCGTGAATGCCGTTGCAGCTCGTCACGTCCCGGGGTGAATCACGCTACTGGAGGCAATTGCCGGGCGAATGAGTGATGCGAGGGTGTCGGTCCGGCTGCGACGCCAGTTTTTCGGACATCGGCGCAGGAATGGGGGCGCGGATTCGCGAACGGCCGACAGATCAGCGGGAAGAATACATTTCAGTATTCCCGTTCGTTAAGCGCTGGTTAACCGAATGTATTCCGGACCTCGGAGTCCGGCCGTGTGGAAGAGGGCGTCCGGCAGCGGTGTCGCGGGAAGCAGGCCGCGGTCGGCAGCCGGAAGCGGCCTGCGACGCGGCGGAGCCGTGCCCGGCCGGGGGCGGGCACGGCTCCTCGCACGCGGTCCGGCCGCGCGCGGTGCCGGGGGAGGGGCCGTTGAGCGCCGTGAGCACGGTCAGGACCCCGGCCCCGCACAGTTCACTCCTCCTCGACGTCCACCATCGCCGTCTGCACCTGGGTCGCCTTCCGGCGCACGACGTGCAGGGCGCGGCCGGGAGGCAGCGTGCGGCCCTTGATGTTGCCGATCAGATAGCCCTCGGTCGGGGGGCAGGAGAGCAGCAGGGCGGGTGTGTTGACCTCCTGGAGGCGCCGCATGAGGTGCTCGCTCAGACCGCGGCTGGCGCCCGCCGCCGAGCGCACGACGACCATGTGCAGACCGACCTCGTAGCCGAGGGCGAGGTGGGGGAGCAGCGGGTCGAAGGGCGTGTTGCCGATGCCCGTGCCGAGCATGTCGTAGTCGTCGATGAGGATGAACAGCCGCGGCCCCGACCACCAGTCGCACAGCCGCATACGGGCCGGGGTGATCTCCTCCCCGGGCACGCGGGTGCGCACGGCCCGCGCCGCGCCGTCGACCAGGTCGTTGAGCGCGTCGATGGACACCGCGTGGCCGAGGCGGTACTCGTCCGGGATGGCCTCGACCAGGTCGCGTCGGTAGTCGATGACCATGATGCGGGCTTCGGCCGGGGTGAAGCGGTCCATGATGGCCTTCGCGGTCAGCCGCAGCAGGTTCGTCTTCCCGCTCTCGGTGTCGCCGACCGCGAACAGGTGCGGGGTCTCCGCGAAGTCGTGCCAGACCACCGAGAGCGCGTTCTCCTCCAGACCGATCGGCATCCGCATGCCGTCCTCGGGAGCGGGCAGCTGGTCGGGCAGCAGCTTGGTGGGCAGCATCCGCACCTGCGGGGTGCGCGGGCCGGACCAGCTCTCCTTGACGGCGGCGACCAGGCCGGCCACCCCGTCCGCGAGGTCCTCGGCGGTCTCCACGCCGTCGATGCGGGGAAGGGCGCTCAGATAGTGCAGCTTGCCCTCGCGTGTCAGTCCGCGGCCGGCCAGCCGCGGCACGGTGGCGGCCCGGCGGGTGTCGATCTCGGAGTCCGTCGCGTCACCCATCCGCAGCTCCAGGTGGGTGGCGGCCTGTTCGCGGACTCCTGCGGACAGCTCGACCCACCGGGAGGTGGTGACGACGAGGTGCACGCCGTAGCTGAGACCACGGGCCGCGATGCCGTTGAACGTCTGGATGTAGCGGTCGTAGTCGGCACGCACCGTGGACCAGCCGTCGATCACCAGGAACACGTCGCCGTAGTGCTGGTCGGGGAACTCCCCGGCGGCACGGCGGCGGCGGAAGGTGGGCATCGAGTCGATGCCGTTCTCCAGGAAGAACCGCTCCCGGGCCGCCAGCAGCGTGGTGACCTCGGCGATCGTCCGGCTCACCCGCTCGCTCTCCAGCCGCGCCGCCACGCCGGCGGTGTGCGGCAACTCGGCCAGCCCGGCCAGGGTGCCGCCGCCGAAGTCCAGGCAGAAGAAGGACACCTCGCGCGGCGTGTGGGTGAGGGCGAGCGAGGTGAGCAGCGTGCGCACCAGGGTGCTCTTGCCGCTCTGCGGGCCGCCCGCGATGGCGACGTGGCCGCCGGCGCCGGACAGGTCGATGGTCAGCAGGTCCCGCAGCTGCTCGAACGGCTTGTCGACGATGCCGAGCGGCACGGTCAGCCGGCCGCGTCCCGGCCAGCCCACGGTGGTCAGACCCAGCTGCGGGTCCGGGACCAGCGGCGGCAGGATCTGGTCGAGGGTGGCGGGCTGGTCCAGGGGCGGCAGCCACACCTGATGGGCCGGCGGTCCCGCGTCCCGCAGCCGGTCGACCGCCACCGACAGCAGGGTGTCGGTGTTCTCCTGCTCCTCCTCGGGTTCGGGCTCGGGCTCGGGGACGTCGGGCAGCTGGCGCGGCACCACGTAGCCGGAGGTCCACGGCACGGTCTGGCTGGCCACCCGCGCCTGGTTGGCGCCGGAGTGACGATGCTGGTATGCCCCGGAGACGTAGGCGGCCCGGAAGCGGGTGAGGGCCTCCACTCCGGACTTCAGATAGCCGCTGCCGGGCTGCGGGGGCAGCTGGTAGGCGTCGGGGACCCCGAGCACCCCGCGGCTCTCCATGGCGGAGAAGGTGCGCAGTCCGATCCGGTAGGACAGGTGGCTCTCCAGCTGGTGCATGCGGCCCTCGTCCAGCCGCTGCGAGGCGAGCAGCAGGTGGACACCGAGGCTGCGGCCGAGCCGCCCGATCATCACGAACAGCTCCATGAACTCCCGGTGCGAGGCCAGCAGCTCGCTGAACTCGTCGACGACGACGAACAGGCTGGGCAGCGGCGCCAGCGGGACGCCGGAGGCGCGTGCCTTCTCGTAGTCCAGTGCCGAGGTGTAGTTGCCGGCCGAGCGCAGCAGCTCCTGACGTCGCATCAGTTCACCGTGCAGCGCGTCCTGCATCCGTCCGACCAGCGCCGCCTCTCCGGCGAGGTTGGTGATGACGGCCGACGTGTGGGGCAGTTCGTCCAGCCCGAGGAAGGTGGCACCGCCCTTGAAGTCCACCAGGACGAAGTTGAGGGTCTCCGAGGAGTTGGTGAGCGCGAGCGCCAGCACCAGGGTGCGCAGCAGTTCGCTCTTGCCGGAGCCGGTGGCCCCGATCAGCATGCCGTGCGGGCCGGTGCCACCCTGCGCCGACTCCTTGATGTCCAGCTCGACGGGCGCGCCGTCGGCGCTGACCGCGATCGGCACCTTCAGCCGGGAGGAGCCGATGTTGCGCTGCCACAGTGAGTTCGGCTCGTGGCGGGAGAGGTCCGATATGCCCAGCAGCGTGGTCAGTTCCAGATCGGCGGACAGCGGCGCGGAGGTCTCGGAACCCACGCCCATCCGGTAGGGCGCGATGCGCTTGGCCAGCGCGGTCGACCCCACGGTGCCGAACCGGTCGGGGCGGCCGAGCCTGGTCGTCTGCTCCTTGCGGTCACGGTCCGTGCGCACCAGCGCGAAGTCGTCCGCCGTCACCTCGAAGCGCAGCGTCACCCGCCCCGGGCGCCAGGTCAGCGCACCACTCAGGTCGATCACCACGGTGTTGCGGAAGCCGGGACCGTCCAGCCGGTGCCCGGCCGGGACACTGCCGCCGTCCACGACGATCACGGTGAAGGGTTCCTCGCGCCCGGCGGCCGCCTCGGGGTCGAAGGAGGGGCGCTCCATGAACTCCGCGCCCAGCAGGTCCTCCAGCTCGTTGAAGGCGGAGACGAACATCCGGGCCTGGCCCGCGCCGTCGCTCTCCTGCGGATGCAGATTGTGCGGCAGCCACTTGAGCCACTCCCACTCGGAGCGCCGCTCGTCCGAGACGCACAGCGCGATCCACACGTCGTCCGGGGCGTGGAACGTCGCCAGCTGCGCGATCATGGCGCGGGCCAGCGAACGCGCCTGCTCCTCGTCGCCGCGCAGCAGCACCCGGGCCCAGGCCCGCAGATAGATGGCGATCGGCTGCTCGGGCACGGTGGCATAGGCGCGGATGAAGCTGCGCAGCGCATGCGCGGACAGCGGCTCCAGGTCCTCCACCGGGGTCGTGGCGTTCGGCGTCAGCCGCAGCCCGAGCTGCTGGTCGCCCACCGCGACCCGCACCTCGCCGAAGTCCACGTCCTGCGGGCGGCGCTCCCACAGCCGGGTGGTCCGCACCATCGACCACAGCGCGGCGGGCTCGGGGTGCCGCCAGGCCAGCGCCTTCTGCTGGTCGGCGACGGCCGCGCGCACCTTGCGCCGGGTCTGGGTCAGATAGCGCAGGTAGTCGCGGCGCTCACCCTTCAGGCGCTGTTTCCGCTCGCTGGACTTGCGCATCATCTGACCGACCATCATCGCGCCGGATGCCAGGACCATCATGCCGACGGCCAGGTACATGAAGTGGCTTCCCGACCCGCCACGCATACCCGGCCGCATGAACATCAGCATCATGGAGACGGACATCATCGCCATGGGCAGATAGGTCCACACCGCGGAGCTGTCCGGCACCACCTCGGGCAGGGTCGGCGGCTCCTGCAGGGCCAACTCCCCTTCGGGCATGTCCGGGCCGCGGCGACGGGCCGGCCTGCGGAACAGGACCACACTCAACGAAGGACTCCTCACGGATGGTGGCGCTGTGCCGGTGAACCTCTCAAGGGGCCGAGGTGTCACAGGCGGACAGCATCGTGTTCGGTGCCGACTCGACTAGCTCCCAGCATGCACGTTTGCCGGGGCAACATTGTCCAACAGCGGCCGGACAATATTCCTGTCGCTTAATGTAAGCTCTCCGGAGGGTGTGCGTCCGTCTTGACCAGTGGACGGACTCCCAGGATTTCGACCGAACATGACCTGTCATGTCTGATCATGACGGCGTCATCCCGCCGTGACCGCCGCCCTCAAGCGGGACCGGAGCCGTCCGCTCCCGTCGGGAGAAGCGTGAGCCAGTACGAGAAGCGTGAGCCAGCGCTATGAGTGACATCCAGACGGCCGGGCTGTGTCGTCTGACCGTCCGCGCGCCCAAGAAGAGCATCGACCTCGGGGTCCCCTCCGACGTACCGGTGGCCGATCTGCTGCCCGCAGTGCTCGGCTACGGAGGCGAGGACCTCGACGAGGCCGGGATCGACCACGGCGGCTGGGTGCTCCAACGCCTGGGCGGCGAACCACTGGACGAGGAACGCACCCTCGACTCCTACGACCTCCGCGACGGCGAGACCCTTTACCTCAGGCCGCGCACCGAAGCCCTCCCCGAGGTCCACCTCGACGACCTGGTGGACGGCATCGCCACCACCATGGCCGACAGCCCCTTCGGCTGGAGCCCCAAGGCCAGCCGCCGACTGCTCCTCGGTCTGGCGGTGCTCGCCCTCACCGGCGGACTCGTCGTGCTCGCGCTGCCCGGCGGTTCGTCGGGACTGCGCGCGGTGTGCGCCGCGGTCGTCGGAATGCTGCTGGTGGCGGGGGCCGGCTCGGCCAGCCGCGCGGTCGGCGACGCGGGCGCGGGCGCCGCACTCGGCGCCATGGTCGCGCCCTACCTCGCCTTCGCGGGCTGGCTGGTGCCCGGCGGCGACCTGTCCGGGCCGCACGCACACGAGCTGTTCGGCTCCCGGCTGCTGGCCGGCAGCGCCGCGGGGGCGGGCGGTGCGATCGTCGTCCTCGCCGCTGTGGCCGCCTTCGCCGCGCTCTTCCTCAGCATCGCCGTCGTCGCGGCCTTCGGTGCCCTGGCCGGCACCCTGATGTTCACCGCTGATCTGGCGCCGCATCAGGCCGCGGGCGTCATCGCGCTGCTGGCGGTGATCCTCGGTGCGTTCGTCCCCTCGCTGTCCTTCCGGATGTCGGGGATGCGGATGCCGCCGCTGCCCACCAACGCACAGCAGCTGCAGGAGGGCATCGAACCGCACTCGCCGAGCGGCACCGCCGCCCGGGCGATCCTCGCCGACGGCTGGATGAGTTCCCTCTACGCCGCGGTCGGCACCGTCTGCGCCGGCTGTGTCGCCGTCCTCGCCCGGCACGCGGACCTGGCTGCCCTGATCATGGTGCTGGCGCTCTCGCTCCTCCTGCTGCTGCACAGCCGCGGTCTGGGCAACGCCTGGCAGCGGCTCTCGCTGACCGTCCCCGGCGCCCTGGGCCCCCTGCTGCTGATCCTCCTCGACGCCGCGTCCGACGAACCCGACCAGCGCTTCCTGATGGTGGGCGTACTGCTCGCCCTCACCGCCTGCGTGTCGATCGCCTCCTGGACCGTGCCGGGCGTGCGGCTGGTGCCCTACTGGGGCCGGGCAGCAGAGATCCTGCACACCCTGGCGGCGGTCGCCCTGCTGCCGCTGGCGCTGTGGGTGCTGGGCGTGTACGGCTTCCTGCGCGGACTGATGGGCTGAGAGGAGGAGCGCGGTGAACGACAAACGGGACCAGGTACAGGCGCACATGTTCATCATGGGGCGGCTGACCTCCGGAATGCTGCGTGCCGACCCCGACGCCCCCGAGAGCCCCCAGGGCCGCACCAACCGCGGGATCGCGATCAGCGTGCTGATCGCGGTCCTCATATGTGCGGGCGCCTTCGTCTTCGGACTCTTCAAGCCCGGCACCAAGTCCTCCTGGCGGGATCCGGGCACCCTGGTCGTCAACAAGGACAGCGGAGCGCGCTACCTCTTCCTCGGCGGCAGACTGCGGCCGGTACGCAACTTCACCTCCGCCAAGTTGCTGGCCGGCGACCAGCTGAAGGTCATGTCCGTCGGCGGCGAGTCGCTGAAGGACACCCCGCACGGTGCTCCCGTCGGCATCCCCGGCGCCCCCGAGAAGCCGCCGGGCACCGGTGAACTGGACGACGGCCCCTGGCAGGTGTGCTCCGGCAGCACCGACGGCTCGACCGGCACCACGGTCGCGGTGGGCGCCGAGCCGGACGGGACGGCTCTCGAGAAGGGGCAGGGACTTCTCGTCCGCGGCCCCGACAAGGCCGGCTACCTCGTCTGGCAGGGACGCAAGCTGCGCCTCGACGCGAAGGCCAACGCCCCCGAGGCCCTCGGATACGGTTCCGACAAGCCGCTGGCGGTCTCCGCGGCGCTCCTCAACTCCCTGCCGAGCGGTCCGGACCTGTCGCCGCCCGAGGTCTCGGACATGGGTGCGGCCGGACCCGAACTGGGCGGTCGGCAGACCCGGATCGGCCAGGTCTTCAAAGTCACCGCCGCCGGTGCGAAGGCCCGCTACTACCAGCTCCACAAGGAGGGCCTCGCCCCGCTGAGCGCCACCGGCGCAGCGCTGGTGCTCGGCGATCCGGTGAGCAAGGACAAGGCGTACGGCGGTGGCTCGGCCACCGCCCGTCCGCTGGGTACCGACGCCCTCGACGGCCGTCTCGCCGACGACTCCCGGGTCCCCGGCCCCGACGAGGACCTGCCCTCGACGCCGCCGAGTGCCGTGGACCTGCCGCGGGACACAACCCTCTGTGCCGGCGTCCGTTCGGCCGGCGGCGGCTTGCGGATCAGCGTCACTCTCGCCGATCCCGGCGACCTCGGGCCCTCCACCCAGCCGCCCACCGAGGGGCTGACCCCGGCATGTGTGACGGTCAACAAGATCACGGTGCGGCCCGGTGGCGGTGCGGTCGTCCACGCGCTCGGCGCGGGCGGCAGCGATGTGGGCAGCACGCTGTATCTGGTGACCGATACCGGAATGAAGTACCGGCTGTCGTCCAAGGACACGTTGAAGGCACTCGGCTACACGGAGACCCCCGCGCAGGGCGTCCCCTCCTCGCTGCTGTCCATGCTTCCCACCGGTCCGGACCTCACGCCGAAGGCGGCGAGTTCGGGACGCGCCAACTCGTCGGCGCCCGAATGCGAGAACGCGCGCGATTCCGAAGGGTCCGCGCCGGACCCGGACAAGAGCAAGAAGCCGACGGATTCAGCCAGTAGCGAGGCACGTACAGTCCGTTCAATCGATGTTAAACCTCATGTGAATTCTCACAAAGCCGTATTGCGGGAGAAGTTGACGCACTTCTAGTATCCCGTTGTGAGGGCCCATTCGACGACGGCCCGTACAACCGGGGGCAACTGCTGCCAGCGCGCCTTGCCTGGCGGCGAATCACAGCCGAAGGGGAGAAGCTCGTGGGACAGATGGCGAAGCAGGAGGAACAGGCCACCCGCAACGGGATCAACGCCCTGGAGCAGGCGTTCACCGGCGTGCAGCGCAGCCGGCAGGAGCTGGAGAACACCAAGAACGATTCGGGTCTGCAGGGCCAGGTCGGCGGCAGCTACGACAAGCTGCTCCAGCAGTGGGACGACCAGGCCGAGATCATCTCGAAGAACCTCAACGAAATGATCGCCGAGCTGAACACCACGCTGCGGAACAGTGGCCTGACCATCGGTTCCACCGATGAACAGGTGAACCAGGAGTTCAGCCGGTCCCAGTCCATTTTCAACTCGCTCGCGGGCTGAACCGACCGCAGGGGTCCGTGCAGCGGACCCTCGGCTTCTCGTAGCGGTATCCCCCGGAACGTACGCAACGATCGAAATGAGGTCCGGCATGGCCGGTGGCAGCTTCATGGACGGCGAGATCAACGTCGACTTCAACCGCACCGACAACGCGGCGGAGGACCTGCGGCTTCAGACGCAGCAGATCAAGAAGTGGCTCGCGGAACTGGACCAGGAGCTTCAGCACCTCAAGGCGTCCTGGATCGGTGACGACCGGGACGTCTACGAGGAGAAGCAGGCCGCTTGGAACCGCGCGGCCGACGCGATGGGCAACCTGCTCACCCAGTACGGCGGCACGCTGAACGAGGTGTCCGAGGCGTTCCGCAGGAACCAGTCGAACGCTGCGCAGGGCTTCTCGAACCTGCGGGTCGGCGCCTGACACCTGGGGCGGAAGCGGTACCGGGCGGCTGTCGGCGTTTCGCAGGGAACGCGGCAGTCGCCCGAGTTGGTTGGGCGGCGTGCCGGGGGTCGCGCCGTGGACGGACTGTGTGAGTGGAAGAGGTGCGGCAGATGGCGGACGGTGACGACGGCAGCAAGCTCGTCCTGAACAAGGAGTGGATGAAGAAGTTCATCGACGACGAGATCGACGAGTTCAAGACCGCACTCGACAAGATCTCGAAGGAGGGTGACTACAAGGGCAACCACTACAACGACGAGACGAACTCCTACGACGTGGAGCACGTCATGAGCGTCACCGAACTCTCGGACCCCACGAAGCAGGTCGACAGCGACAACCACGCTCCGCTGGCCCTGGGGGACCTGGTCGGCAAGGAGGGCGTCGCCTCGGAATTCGCCGACAAGGTCAAAGGGGTGGCCGACGAGCTGGGTGTGGTGATCACGGACCAGAAGAGGCTGTTCGACGACATCGAGGACGCGCTCCGGGAGGCGATGGAGTCCCTGCTCAAGACCGAGGGCGACAGCCTCGAGAAGATCGATGGCGACAAGTTCATCACCTCCGTCTTCGAGGACGTTTCGGACGACATCTCCGACTCGCTCGGCGGAGGCGGCGGCGACGGCGAGTACGACTGACACCTTCCCTTGCCGCCGGTAGTACCTCCTGGGTGAGGTAACAGCCGAAGTTCCCGCTCGCCTCAGTACCGCTGGAGTCCCGTCATGGCAGATGAAACGCTGATCGACAAAGGCAACGACGACTGGTGGAGCGCTGTCAGCCTCTTCACCGGATACACGCCCCCGTCGATCACGGATGCTCTCGATCAGCTGAAGAGCCATGACGGAATTCCGTTCATGCACGTCACCCTGGAAAAGGCGGGCAACAACGATCTCCCTGAAGACGAGGAGACGGCCTGGCAGGACGAGAACTTTTACAACGAGATCGGGAAGATGCATTTCAAAATCCCGTTCTACACGTACAAAGACGGCGACCTGACCAAGCATCATGCCTGGATCCAGCTGATCGGAATCCAGGACACCAAGAAGGGGATCGACGAAGGGGGAGGGAAGGACTCCTTCAAGGAAAGCGATGTGGATTCCGAGTGGGGAGGCGAGGACGAGAAGGGGGACACGGAGTCCTCCTGGGACACCTCGCAGATCGCCCAGTACTCCTACGGCTCCGGTGAAGCGTTGCGGTGGTTGCTCGAGAAGCCGCACGGAACCAAGGGGTTCAACTGGAATCCTGCCGTCACCGACTCCACCTTCGTCGATCCGTCCACTTTCGAGTCGACCGCTCTGGCCTTCGACCGCTTTCGGGATTTCGTCGGTGCACGGAAGGAAATCCTCGAAGGTTGGGAGAAGACTTTCGGCAAGACTGAGAACGACAAATGGAAGGGGCAGGCGGCCGGCGTCTGGTGGAATCTGGTCCATCTGATCGTCCGACGCTACGAACGCCTTGCCGACGATATGCAGGACACGGCCAACCGGCACGTCGGTCTTGCCGCGGCCAGAGGGTCCAAGCAGGCAGCCGCGGTCCGTTACGTCGGAATGACGCTTCGCGACGAGGCCCAGAACCTTCGTGACGCCTGGGAATCCTGGGTGGGGGACCACCGGGGTTGGGACGGCGGATTCTCCGCGACGGTCTCCTCCAATCCTCTGTACCATCTCGTCGATATTCTCGGCGAGATTATGTACAACATCTGGATGGATAACCTCACCAAGGCGTACGAGAGCACCGAGAGCAACCCCTCCGGTTATACATCCCTCTCCGCCGGTTATTCTCCCGACACGACATCCGTCAACATCCAGCCGGGTTTCTCGAGCGAAGCGAAGGACCGGGACGGCAAGCTGTACGGACAGCTGGACCTGCAGGACACCTGGAAGAAAATCGGCGAGGAAGCGAAAACGCGCTGGTGGCGCGACCTCCGCGAAAAGCTGGGCGGACCGGGGGAGACCGCGAAGGCGAACCTCAAGAGCGCGATCGCCACCGCCGTCGGTGACATCGGAGAGATCCGCCCGGCCTCCGGCCAGGACCTTCAGCAGAGTTTGCAGAGCGACCAGGCCGACCGGGACCGGAAAGAGGCCGCCGACGAAAGGGCGAAGCAGGAAGCGGAAAACGAGAGAATCCGGAAGGAGATGGAAGAGCAGCGGGCTGAGGACCTCGCTGCGGCGGAGGCGGAACGGGAGCGCCAGGACAAGCTCCGTGAGGAGGCCGAGGCCAAGGCCGACAAGCAGCGTGCCGAGGATCTGGCCCGCCAGAAGGCGGAACAGGAGCGCCAGGACAAGCTCCGCGAGGAGGCCGAGGCCAAGGCCGACAAACAGCGTGCCGAAGACCTGGCCCGCCAGGAGGAACTGCGGAAGGAGCAGGAGGCCAAGCAGGAGGAGCTCCGCAAGGAGCAGGAGGCCAAGGAGAAGGAGCAGGAAGCCAAGCAGGAGCAGCTCCGCAAGGAGCAGGAGGCCAAGGAGGAGGAGCTCCGCAAGGAGCAGGAGGCCAAGGAGAAGGAGCAGGAAGCCAAACAGGAGCAGCGGCAGAAGGAGCAGGAGCAGCGGCAGGAGGAGCAGCAGCGCCGCCAGGAGGAGCAGCAGCAACAGCAGATGATCCAGCAGCGGATCATGCAGGAGAAGCAGCGCAAGGAGCAGCAGAGGCAGCGGGCGGAGGACATCCGCCGGCAGGAGGAGCAGGAGGCCAAGCAGGAGGCCAGGCAGGAGGAGCAGGAGGCCAAGCAGGAGGCCAAGGAGCGGGAGCAGGAGGCGAAGCAGGAGGAGCTCCGCAAGGAGCAGGAGGCCAAGGAGAAGGAGCAGGAAGCCAAGCAGGAGCAGCTCCGCAAGGAACAGGAAGCCAAGGAGAAGGAGCAGGAGGCCAAGCAGGAGCAGATTCGCCAGGAGCAGGAGGCCAAGCAGGACCGCCAGCGGGCGGAGGACATCCGCCGGCAGGAGGAGCAGCAGGCCCGGCAGGAGCAGCAGCAGGAGGAGCAGCAGGCCAGGCAGGAGGAGCTCCGCAAGGAGCAGGAGGCCAAGCAGGAGGAACAGCAGCAGCGGCAGGAGCAGGAGCAGCGCCGCCAGGAAGAGCGGCAGCAGCAGGAGCAGCGCCGTCAGGAGGAGCGCCAGGACGCGCAACGTCGGCACGAGGAGGAGCGCCAGGACGCGCAACGCCGCCACCAGGAGCAGCGCCAGGACGAGCAGCAGCGCCGCCAGGAGCAGTTGCAGCGTCGTCAGGAGGAGCGTCAGCAGCAGCTCTACCAGGACCGGGCCGGCGACATCCTCGGCGATCAGCGCGGGGACTCCTCGTACGGCGATGTGCAGAACTACCTTCCGGACGACATCACCGGTCCCGTCAACGGCGACGACTCGTTGACCAACCCGGGCGGCAGTCACTCGCACCTGGACCCGCACGGCCGGATCGTCACCGAGTATCCGGACGGCAGCCGGACCACGATCGATCCGCAGACGCAGACGTCGACCATCATCGATCCCGACGGTGCCTCGCACTCCGGACCGCTGAACGCCGGTGACGTCGTCACCAACCCCGACGGCAGCGTCTCCCACCTCGACTCGCACGGGCAGGTGGTGACCGAGTACCCGGACGGCAGCCGCACCACGGTGGACCCGCGTACCGGTGCCACCACGCAGACCAGCCCGGACGGGACGACGACCTCCGGCTATCTGACCGGTGCTTCGGGCCCGGACGTACCCGGTTCCCGCTCGCCCGGCGACCAGTCCGACTACGAACCCGAGCTGTACGACCCGCAGCCCGGCGGCGGTCAGCCGGGCGGCGGTCAGCCCAGCCTCGGTCAGGGCGGTTCGCCCGGCGGCATGCCGATGTCCCCGATGATGGGCGGTGGCATGGGCGGCATGGGCGGCATGGGCGGCGGTGGCGGCCAGGGCCAGGGCGGCAGTTCGGAGCGCACCCGTAATGTCATCGACAGCGGCGGCGCGATCAGCAACCGTCGGCGTCCGGCGGCCGCCCGCGCGGCGGGGCGTTACGACGAACGCGAGGCGAGGGTCAACACCAGCGGCAGCAGCCCCTATTTCCCCGGCTCGGGCGCCAACGGCGGTCAGGGCCAGCAGCAGACGCAGAGCGGGGACCGCGAGCGCGACTCGTGGGTGGACGAGGACGAGGACGTCTGGGGTTCCGACGAGGGCGGCTCGCCGGCGGTCATCGGCCGATGAGCAGGGAACGTGCGATGCTTGAGCGTTGGGTCATATGTGATCATGGGATCTTGCTCGATCGGCGGAGCGCGGAGGGCGAGCGGACAGCACGCGACCAGCGGGCGGGGAACGACGAGCGGAGGGGGAGAAGACGATGACGGAATCCATGGCGGAACGGATCGCCAAGGCGCGGGCCCGGCTCGACGAGACCCGCGAGGCGATCGGCCGGGCCGGGGAGCAGCTGCAGCACACCTCCGAGACGGTGCGCTCGCGTGACCGCGCGGTGGAGGTCACCGTCGGACCGCAAGGCGAGCTGACCGGACTCACCTTCCCGGAGAACAAGTTCGCGGGCATGACCGGTCCGCAGCTTGCCGCCTCGGTGCTGGAGGCGTCCGACGAGGCGCGCAGGCGGGTCGCGCAACGTGTGATGGAGACGTTCGCGCCGTTCACCGGTCCGCTGCCGCACGCGCCCGAGTCCGCCGGTGTCGAGATCGACTGGGAGCAGATCTTCGGCACGGCCCTCTCCGGCGGCGACGGCCCCGGACCGGGCCGGGCGGGGTCCCGGTTGCGCGACGAGATCGTCGAGGACGACGGCGATGCGGCACCGGGAGCCCGGTCATGAGCACGGGCAACTACCGGGCCAATCCCCAACGGGCCCGCATGGTGGCGGAGAAGCTGCGGAGCCTGGCGGAGCGGCCCCAGCAGATCCAGGACGAGATGGCCGGCCACTTCGCGTACTACGACCGCTGGAAGGGGCGGCCGGACGCCGTGGCCGACTCGTTCTACCGGGATGCCAAGAAGACGGAGGACGAGTGGAAAGAGTCGCTTCTTGAGCAGACAGGTCTGCAAGGAGCCACTTTCGGTGTGGTCGCCGCCACGCTGACCGTCGCCAACAGCGCCGAGGGCACCGAGGGGTTCGCCGACGACATCGTCCAGGACGCCCGGAAGCAGTCCGAAGAGGCTCTCGAGGACATCGACTCGGATGACACCGGCCACGTGGACGGCGGCTCCGGAGAATCTGGTGGCGGCAGGCACTAGATGGGTGATCAGTACGAGGGTGTTGC
>NZ_JBIAFT010000026.1:0-13093 GCF_042869455.1 Streptomyces sp. NPDC007025
GTCAGCCCGCCTCCCTGTGGATACCGCATGCCATGGTCATACCGCAGGAAGCGACAGCCCGTCACCATACGACTCCACCAGTTCAACCTCAGTAAGAGCTCGTAACACGATCATGTGCGGGACTTCTTGAGGCGTCTCCAGCAGATCAGGCTGCAGGCGAGGGAGACGAAGGCGTCGTGGAGTGCGGTGCGGCGTTCCCAGCGGACGACGAGACGCTTGAAGTGGTGGAGCGCGAAGGTCTGCTCGACGACGTAGCGGAGCTTGCCCATCCCTTTGATGTTCGGGCAGCCCTTGCGCGAGATGACGGGCAGGATCCGTAGCTTGCGTAGCGCGTCCCGGTTCGGGTTGGAGTCGTAGCCCTTGTCGCCGAGCAGGGCGTCGGGCCTGCGGCGGGGCCGGCCCGGGCGGCCTGCGACGGGCGGGATCCCGTTGACCAGGGCGAGGGTCTGGGTGACGTCGTTGACGTTCGCTGCGGTGGTGATGACCTTGAGCGGGGTACCGCGTCCGTCGCAGATCAGGTGGTGCTTGCTGCCCGTCTTCCGCCGGTCGACCGGCGACGGACCGGTGTCGGGTCCCCCCTTTTCGCGCGGATGTGAGAGCCGTCCACGCACGCGGGTGACCAGTCGAGTTCGCCGGCCGCGTTCAGCTCCGTGAGCAGGACTTGGTGCAGTTACTCGAAGACTCCTGCTTTCTGCCACCGGTCCAGGCGACGCCAGCAGGTCTGGCCGGAGCCGAATCCCAGCTCCAGGGGCAGGAGTTGCCACGCTATGTCGTTGTGAAGAACGAACAGGATGCCTTGGAGACAGAGCCGGTCCGACACCGGCCGCGGTCCAGGCGACCGTTCCGGCCACGGCGGCAGCAGCGGTTCGATCAGTGCCCACAAGTCGTCGTCGACGATCCACGGCCGAGTGCTCACACCATCACGAACGGCCGAATCGTCAGATCCGTCACGCCCCACCAGGACGATTCAGCAAGATCGTGTTACGAGCTCTTAAAGAAGAACCATGACCCCCACGGTGGAGTTCGCGATATCCCCATACCGGAGGGGCTGGGACAGGTGATCAAACCCAACGGCGATATTGTCGCACCGACCCATGTGCGTATAATCCCAAAACCGGATGGGACATACAAAACCGCCTTCCCCGTTACGGAATGATTAAAGTATGAATTTTTCCATGTCCATAACTCCGCCATCGAAACACTTTTCATTGACCCCAGAATTTGAGCTGTCAATCGATTACGACTCTCTCGTCATGGAGACCTGCGACCTCCTATCGCAGACCGACTGCACATTCCAGATCTCGGGGTTCGGTCAGGAATCATGGCCGGTTGACATCTCCTACGACCTATCTTCGGTAATCGAACAACTACCGGATACACTTGCCGCGCTACGGGCTAACGAAGAAGCCATAATTGACCTCTATGGTCAAGGAATCGAACGGGAACTGAGTTTCACACCCAGAGGGGAGCATGTAACCGTCCATTGCTCCTCGCGTACACAGTGGCAGCCCAATCCGACCGAAGAACACGTATCACACCATGAAGTGCAGCATCTATTGACGAATTTGGCCAGGGAGTTCAAAGAGGCCCTGGAGATTGCTTCCCCTGTTCTCGCCGAAACTTCACCCTTCACGCATTGGTAGAGAGGCGCCGAGCGTTATACGAATTCGGCAGCAGTCGGCCGGGATCGACCTCGGCACCGCCCGACCGCGCGGGGTCAGCGAGTCAGGGCGAAGCCGGCCAAGAGGACGGTGACGACCGAGGCGGCGAGGAAGAGCTGGTGGCGGGGTGGGGCCTTGAGGTGGTGGGTGGGTTCGCCTCGGCGCCAGCGGTCGAGGATCTCCCGGAACAGTGTGCGCTGTGGCAGCAGGCCGACGGTCAGGCCGATGTGGGCACAGGCGTACATGACGAGGGCCCCGCTCAGGCCGATGTCGTTCCAACGGCAGACCGCGACCAGGAGCGCGCCGCCCACGGTCATGACCACCGGATAGGCGATGCGGAACTTCCGCAGCGGGATCCAGCTTCCCAGCAGGTAACTCGACAGGGCGAGGGATGCCGCGGCCAGCAGCCAGAGCCATTCGACCGGTATGGACGTGAGCATGGGGCCGCCCTTCTGCTGCCGCTGCGCGGCACAGCGGGGAACCGGACCCGGGCGGCGGGCTCGGGAACCGGTTCCCCGACTGATCGACTCGGTGCTGGCGAATCTAGCCGACGCGGCCCAGGATCAGCGGCGTCGGCTCGTGGGAGGTGCCGGGCGCCGCGATGTCCCAGGCGCCTTCGAGGGCGGCCTCCGCGTAGCCGAAGGCGTCCGGGGTGTCGGTGTGCAGGGTCAGCAGCGGCGCTCCGGCGGTGACGGTGTCACCGGGTCGGGCGTGGAGTTCGATGCCGGCCCCGGCCTGGACGGGGTCCTCCTTGCGGGCGCGGCCCGCGCCCAGGCGCCAGGCGGAGAGGCCGACGGCGTAGGCGTCCAGCCGGGTCAGCACTCCGGAGGCGGGGGCGGTGACGACGTGCTGCTCCCGCGCGCGCGGGAGTTCCGCGTCGGGGTCACCGCCCTGGGCGGCGATCATGCGGCGCCAGACGTCCATCGCGGAGCCGTCGGCGAGTGCGGTGGCCGGGTCAGCGTCGGGCAGTCCCGCCGCGTCGAGCATCTCGCGGGCCAGCGCGACGGTGAGTTCGACGACGTCGGCCGGGCCGCCGCCGGCCAGGACCTCGACGGACTCGCGGACCTCCAGCGCGTTCCCCGCGGTCAGGCCGAGCGGGGTGTTCATGTCGGTGAGCAGTGCGACGGTCCGCACGCCGTGGTCGGTGCCCAGTTCCACCATGGCGGTGGCCAACTCGCGGGCGTCCTCGACGTTCTTCATGAAGGCACCGGAACCGGCCTTGACGTCCAGCACCAGCGCGCCGGTGCCCTCGGCGATCTTCTTGGACATGATGGACGACGCGATCAGCGGGAGGGACTCGACGGTCGCCGTCACGTCGCGCAGGGCGTAGAGGCGCTTGTCCGCGGGCGCGAGTCCGTCGCCCGCGGCGCAGATGACGGAGCCGACCTCGTCCAGTACCCGCATCATCTCGGGGTTGGTCAGCGACGCACGCCAGCCGGGGATGGACTCCAGCTTGTCCAGGGTGCCGCCGGTGTGGCCGAGGCCGCGGCCCGAGAGCTGCGGGACGGCCGCGCCGCAGGCCGCCACCAGGGGCGCGAGCGGCAGGGTGATCTTGTCGCCCACGCCGCCGGTGGAGTGCTTGTCGGCGGTGGGGCGGGTCAGCGCGGCGAAGTCCATCCGCTCGCCGGAGGCGATCATCGCGGCGGTCCACCGGGAGATCTCGGTGCGGGTCATGCCGTTCAGATACACGGCCATCGCCAGCGCCGACATCTGTTCGTCGGCCACCGCTCCGCGCGTGTAGGCGTCGATGACCCAGTCGATCTGCTCGCCGGTCAGCTCCTGGCGGTCGCGCTTGGCGCGGATGACGGAGATGGCGTCCATGCTGTGGTTCCTCTTTCGTTCCGACGGTCTCGCTCCGACGGCCTCGTTCCGGCGGTTTCGTTCCGACGGCCGTTCCGGCGGCCCGCGCACGGGCCCGGCTCAGCGGGCCAGTTGTTCGGGGCCGAATGCGTCGGCGAGCAGTTCCGAGAGGGGGCGGACCCCCGAGGGTGCCTCCACCAGGAGGGTGCCGCCGCCGTGTTCCCACAGCAGTTGGCGGCAGCGGCCGCAGGGGGCGATGACGTTCCCGTCGTCGCCGCCCACGCAGGTGAAGGCGAGGAGTCGGCCGCCGCCGGTGGCGCAGAGGTCGGAGACCAGTCCGCATTCGGCGCACAGTCCGATCCCGTAGGAGGCGTTCTCCACGTTGCAGCCGGTCACGGTGCGGCCGTCGTCCACCAGCGCCGCGGCGCCGACGGGGAAGCCGGAGTAGGGCGCGTAGGCCCGGGCCTTGGCGGCCCGGGCGCGGGCGCGCAGTTCCTGCCAGTCGATGTCGGTGCCGGGTGCGGTCGCGGCGGCCTCGTGCACGGCTATGTTCCCTCGCCTCGTCGGTACGACTTGCCGATCGCGCGTGGCGCACGGAGGCGTTGGGCCGCGAGGGAGAGCACCAGCAGCGTCGTGACGTACGGCGTCATCTCGACGAACTCCAGTGCCACGGTGTCGGTCAGCGCGTACCACAGCACGAGCAGCACGGCGATAACGAGGCTGACGGCGGCCTGGATACGGGCGCCCCGCAGGCCGGTGCGCAGCTTCCAGACGGCGAGTCCCACCAGCAGCACGGCCATCAGGAGCAGCATGGCGTGCACGGTGGTGCCGCCGCCGACGACGCGCAGCGCGTCCATGAAGCCGAACAGTCCGGCGCCCATGGCGACGCCGCCGGGCCGCCAGTTGCCGAAGATCATGGTGGCGAGGCCGATGTAGCCGCGGCCGCCGGTCTGGTTCTCCTGGTAGATGTGCACGCCGACGGCGAGGAAGGCGCCGCCGAGCCCGGCCAGCGCGCCGGAGATGGTGAGCGCCGCGTACTTGTAGAAGTAGACGTTCACGCCCAGCGACTCGGCCGCCACCGGGTTCTCGCCGCAGGAGCGCAGCCGCAGGCCGAAGGAGGAGCGCCACAGGACGAAGAAGCTGCCGACGAACAGCAGCGCGGTGAGCACCGTGAGCCAGGAGACGTCGTCGACCAGGGCGCGCAGGATGCCCGCCAGGTCGGAGACGAGGAACCAGTGGTGCTTCTCGATGCTGCCCAGTCCGTCGGCGAGACCGGGTACGGAGAAGGTGGACATGCTGTCCATGGGCGGCGACTGCTTGTCGTTGCCCCCGGCCTGGGCCGCGGCGCTGCCGGTGGCGCCGAACCACAGCTTGGCCAGGTAGCGCACCAGGCCCAGCGCGAGGATGTTGAGGGCGACACCGGAGACGATGTGGTCGACGCCGAAGGTGACGGTGGCCAGTGCGTGCAGCAGTCCGCCCAGCGCGCCGCCGACGATCCCGGCGAGGACGGCGGCCCACGGGCCGTACTGCCAGCCCATCCACCCGGCCGCGAAGGTGCCGAGCATCATCATGCCCTCGAGGCCGATGTTGATGACGCCGGCGCGTTCGGCCCACAGCCCGCCGAGACCGGCCAGTCCGATGGGGACGGCGGCGCCGAGCGCGGAGGAGAACTGCTGGCTGTTGCTGAGCTGCACGTCGCCGGTGATCACGCGGACGAGCGAGAGCAGCAGCAGCCCGCCGGCGACGAGCAGCAGGACGACCGGGTAGGAGAGCTTGCGCTTGCCGCGCGGGGGTGCGGACGCCGGGGTCTTCTTCGGCGCGGACGTGGTGGTGCTCATGCGGTGGTCCCCGCCTTCTCTGCCTGGGTGCTCTCCGTACTCGGGGCGTTCTGGGCGCTCACCTCGGCGCCGACCGCGCTCTGCTGCCTGCGCAGCACCACGCGCCGGACGATCTCGTAGGCGATCACGACGCACAGCACGATGACGCCCTGCATGACGCCGACGATCTCCTGCTCATAGCCCTCGAACTCCAGTTGGATGCCGGTGCGTTCGAGGAAGCCCCACAGCAGTGCGGCCAGCGCCATGCCGATGGGGTGGTTGCGGCCCAGCAGGGCGATGGCGATGCCGGTGAAGCCGACGCCGGTGGGGAAGTCGGTGCCGTAGCTGAAGGACTTGTTCAGCAGCGTCGGCATGCCGACCAGGCCCGCGACCGCGCCGGAGAGCAGCATGCTGGTGACGACCATCCGGCGGACGCTGACCCCGCTGGCGGAGGCCGCCGACTCGCTGCGGCCCACGGCGCGCAGGTCGAAGCCGAAGCGGGTGCGGCCGAGCACGAACCAGTACGCCAGTCCGATGACGGCGGCGATGATCACCGTGCCGTAGATCGGGTCGGGCGAGGTCGGGAGGAGGAAGAACCGGCCCGATTCGGGGATGGTCGGGGTGTGGAAGAGGTTGCCGTCCTTCACACCCAGCTTGTTCTCGGAGAGGAAGTAGCCGATCAGCGAACCCGCGATGGAGTTCAGCATGATCGTGGTGATGACCTCGCTGACCCCGCGGGTGGTCTTGAGCACGCCCGCGATGCCCGCCCACAGCGCGCCGACCGCCATCGCGGTGATGATGATCACCGGGATCTGCAGCACACCGGGCAGCGCCAGCGCCCCGCCGACGACCGCGGCGAAGAACGCCGCCACGCGGTACTGCCCGTCCACGCCGATGTTGAACAGGTTCATCCGGAAGCCGATGGCCACGGCGGCCGCCGACAGGTAGTACGGGATCGCCTTGTTGATGATCCAGACCTGGCTGTCGCTCTTGAAGCCGAAGTCGACCATCACATAGAAGGCGTGGAAGGGGTCCTTGCCGGTCGCCATGATGACGGCGGAGGAGAGCGCGAACGCCGCGAGCAGGGCGAGCGCGGGCGCGGCCAGCGCCTGCAGCACGGCCTGGGCGCTGAATTTGTCCTTGAGGCGGCTCACTTGTCGCCTCCCCTCTCCGGGTCGGTCGACGAGTCGGTCTGCGCGGCGTTCCGCGGCGTGTCGGCCGCAGCGTTCCGCGGGGCGTCCGCCGGGGCGCTCCCCGGCGCGTCCGCGGAGTCCGCGCCGTCGGTGTCCCGCGGCGGACGGCCGTCCTCCGGCTCGCCCGCGGTGTCCTCCTGGTGTTCCAGGTGGCCGGTGGCCGCGCCGGTCATCGCCGAGCCCAGCTCCTCCGGGGTGACGGTCGCCGGATCGGCGTCCGCCACCAGGCGGCCCCGGTACATCACCCGCAGGCAGTCCGAGAGGCCGATCAGCTCGTCCAGGTCGGCGGAGATCAGCAGGACGGCGAGGCCCTCGCGGCGGGCCGTGCGTATCTGGTCCCAGATCTGCGCCTGGGCGCCGACGTCCACGCCCCGGGTGGGGTGCGCGGCGATCAGCAGCTTGGGGTCGTGGCTCATCTCGCGGCCGACGATGAACTTCTGCTGGTTGCCGCCCGAGAGGCTGGCGGCGGTCACCTCGATGCCGGGCGTGCGCACGTCGTACTCGCCGACGATCCGCTCGGCGTCGGCCCGCGCCTGGCCCAGGGCCAGCAGTTGGGGCGCGCCGGGGATGCCGAACGCCGGTCCCTTGGAGTTGGGCTTCTCGGTGACGTGCCCGAGGATGCGGTTCTCCCACAGCGGCGCTTCCAGCAGCAGCCCGTGCCGGTGCCGGTCCTCGGGGATGTAGCCGATCCCGCTCTCCCGGCGGTGCCGGGTGGGGGCGTGCGAGATGTCCTGGCCGTCCAGGGTGATCAGCCCGTCGTCCGGGTCGCACATGCCCATGATGGCCTCGACCAGTTCGGCCTGGCCGTTGCCCTCCACGCCGGCGACGCCGAGCACCTCGCCCTTGTGGATGGTGAAGCCGATGCCGTCCAGCACGGTGCGGCGACCGCCGTCGGGGTCGGCGGCCGACAGGTGGAGCCCGTCCACGTGCAGCATCGGCGTGTCGGTGACGGTCGACTCGCGGGTCTCGGCCGACGGCAGTTCGCTGCCCACCATCAGCTCCGCGAGCTGCTTGGGCGTCGTCTCCTCCGGCCGCACGGACGCGACCGTCGTCCCGCGCCGGATGACCGTGATCGCGTCGGCCACGGACAGCACCTCGCCCAGCTTGTGCGAGATGAACAGCACGGTCAGGCCCTCGGCCTTGAGCTCGCGCAGGTTGGCGAAGAGCGCGTCGACCTCCTGCGGGACCAGGACCGCGGTCGGCTCGTCGAGGATGAGGATGCGGGCGCCGCGGTAGAGGGCCTTGAGGATCTCCACGCGCTGCCGGTCGGCCACGCCCAGGTCCTCGACGAGGACGTCGGGGCGGATGCCGAGCTGGTAGGCGTCCGACAGCTCCTTGATCTTCTTGCGGGCGCGGGAGCCGATGCCGTACAGCCGCTCGGCGCCCAGCACCGTGTTCTCCAGCACCGTGAGGTTGTCGGCCAGCATGAAGTGCTGGTGCACCATCCCGATCCCGCGGGCGATGGCGTCCGCCGGGCTGTGCAGGGCGACCTCGTCGCCGTCGATGCTGATGGTGCCCTCGTCCGGCCGCTGCATGCCGTAGAGGATCTTCATCAGGGTGGACTTGCCGGCGCCGTTCTCACCCACGAGGGCGTGCACGGTGCCCCGGTCGACCCGGATGTCGATGTCGCGGTTGGCGACCACTCCCGGGAACCGCTTGGTGATGCCGCGCAGTTCGACGGCCGCCGCGGGCTCCTGACCCGCCTCGGACGGCTCGCCGCTGCTGCCGCTGGACTCGCTGGACACTTGACTGACGCGCTCCCTTGCTGGCGCTGGGGCCGGCCGATCCACGGACCGGCGGCCACCGGCTCCGGGGCGCTGGCGCGCGCCGGGCCGGACGGCATGGTTCCGCCGTGCGGGCACGACGGCTCATGATGCGGGGACGAGTGCCGGGGGGCACTGCCTACGGGGACGAGCGCCGGGGCACTGTCCACGGGGACGAGCACCGGGGGCACCGCGTCCGGAGACGGGTGCCCGGGGCACTGCGGCCGGGACCGCCTCGACGAGGCGGACGGGGGCGGCACCGTACGCGCCGCGGCTGCGCGCCGGGCTGCGTACGGTGCCGCCTCCACCGGGTCACGGGCGGGTCGGAACCTTGACCTCACCGGAGGTGATCTTCTCGGTGGCCTTGTCGATGTCGTCCTTGATGTCGTCGATGAAGCCACCGGAGGTGGCGACCGAGACACCCTTCTCCTTGAGCGAGAAGGTCTGGTTGCCGGTGAGCGGCTTGCCGTCCTTGACGCTCTTGATCAGCTCGAAGACGGCCACGTCGACGTTCTTGACCGAGGAGGTCAGGATCGCGTCCTTGTACTTGCCCAGGCCCTTCTGCCGGTACTGGTCGGAGTCGACCCCGATGGCCCAGGCGCCCTTCTTCTTGCTGATCTCCTCGATGGAGCCGGCGCCGGACTGGCCCGCCGCCGTGTAGATCACGTCGTTGCCGCGGGAGAGCATGCCCTTGGCCATGTTCTTGGCCCGCGCGGGGTCGTTGAAGCCCTTGTCGGACTCCTTGTACAGGTAGTCGACCTCGACCTTGATCTTCGGGTCGGTGTCCTTGACGCCCTTGACGTAGCCCGCCTCGAACTTCTGGATCAGCGCGTTGTCCACGCCGCCGATGAAGGAGACCTTGTCCGTCTTGGTCTTCTTGGCAGCGGCCACGCCGACCAGGTAGGACGCCTCGTTCTCGGCGAAGGTCATCCCGACGACGTTCTTGGCGTGGGACTGCTCGTCCACCACGCCGAACGTGGTGTCGGGGAAGTCCTTGGCCACCTTGTTGACCGACTTGCCGTAGTTGAAGCCGACGCCGATGACCGGGTTGTAGCCGGCCTTCGCGAGCGAGGTGAGCCGCTGCTCGCGGGTCTCCTCCGTCTCGTTGTTACCGGCGGTCATCTCCTTGGTCTTGACGCCGAGTTCCTTCTCGGCCTTGTCCGTGCCGCGGGCCGCCGCCTCGTTGAACGAGTGGTCGTCCCGACCGCCGACGTCGAAAGCGAGTCCGACGCCCTTGTTCTTCTTGCCACCCGACTCCGTAGAGCTCTCACCGCACGCGGTGGCCGTCAGTGCGAGAGCCGCGGTGGCCGTGACCGCCGCAGCCAGCTTTGTTACCCGAAGCAACAGGGTCCCCTTCGAATCGTGGAGCACCGGTTCCGGCCCCGCAGTTCGGGTTCCGGCCCTTGAGACGGCCACAGATTAACGCGCGTAGATTTCCAGCAGAAGAAGACGGGAACCGCTGTTATCGGATCGTCGCGAACGGCGCCCTGATGTACGCTTTTGACCCTTATGTGGCGGTGCAGAATTTCCCGTGTCCCGGGGTAAGGGCGAAATGCGCGGCACCGTGCAGGACCACTGCCCGGCGGCACCCCGCGGCCGGCCGCCGCCCTGGGGTACCGCCGGGCAGCGGGTGGTGCGCTCCGCGGGGGCCGGCCGAGCGCAGGAGTGGTGCGGCGGATGGGGTCAGCGGCGCGGGGCGGCACAGCGGCGCGGGTGGCGCGGGTCGGCCGAGCGGCGCGGGTGGCGCGGGTCGGCCGAGCGGCGCGGGTGGCGCGGGTCGGCCGAGCGGCAGGGTGGCGCGGTGGCGCCGGAGTCCGTCAGGGCGTTCCGGACCTCGGTTCGCCGGTCCGGGCGGCCGGGTCGCGGCCTCCGGGCGGGCGGGTCGCCGGCTCCGGGCGGACAGGGCTACGAACGGTGCAGCAGCGCGGCGGCGGTGAACAGTTCGACGCCGGTGGTGATAGCGGACTCGTCCGCGTCGAAATCGCCCTGGTGCAGATCACGACTGCGGCGGTCGCCGACGGGCCGCACCCCGAGCCGGGCCATCGCGCCGGGGACGTGCTCCAGGTACCAGGAGAAGTCCTCCCCGCCCAGGCTCTGCTCCGTCGTCTCCACGGACGCCGCGCCCGAGCGGGCCGCCATCGCCTCCCGCAGCAGCGCCGTCGCGGACGGTTCGTTGACCACCGGCGGCACCCCGCGCACATAGGTCAGCTCGCACTTGGCCCGGTGCAGCGTCGCCACCTCGTCGACGGCCTCGTGCACCAGATCCGGAGCCTCCCGCCAGGTCGGCAGATTCAGGCAGCGCAGCGTGCCGGAGAGCTCCGCGCGCTGCGGGATCACGTTCGGCGCGTGCCCGGACTCGATCCGGCCCCAGGTCAGCGACAGGCCGGAGCGCGCGTCCGCCCGCCGGGCCAGCAGCGCCGGCACCTCGGTGGCCAGCTTCGCCGCCGCCGTCACCAGGTCGGTGGTCAGATGCGGCCGCGCGGTGTGGCCGCCGGCGCCGCTGAGCACCACCTCCAGCCGGTCGCAGGCCGAAGTGATCGGCCCGGCACGCAGCCCGATCCGGCCCGCGTCGACCCGCGGGTCGCAGTGCACGGCCAGAATCGAGCCGACGCCGTCCAGCACTCCGCAGTCCACCGCATCGGCGGCACCTCCGGGCAGCACCTCCTCGGCCGGCTGGAACAGCAACCGCACCGGACGGGGCAGGGCACCCGCCTTGGCCAGCTCCGCCAGCACCAGGCCGGTGCCGAGCACGACGGTGGTGTGCACGTCGTGCCCGCAGGCGTGGGCCCGGCCGGGCACCGTCGAACGGTAGGGCACCTCCTTGGTGTCCGGGATCGGCAGTGCGTCGATGTCCGCGCGCAGGGCCAGCATGGGCGGGGTCGCGTGCGCGGGACCCGCCGCCTGCGGCACCGCGGCGGCCGCCGGCTCGGCGGCTTCCCGGCCGGCGGCCTGCTGCTCGGCGCCCGGCGCGGGCTCGGGGTGGATGTCGCAGATCAAGCCGGTGCCCATGGCCAGCACCCGGGGGCGCAGCCCGGCGCGCTCCAGCCGGGTCTTGATCGCCGTGGTCGTGCGGAACTCCTGGTTGCCCAGCTCTGGGTGCATATGGAGATCGCGACGGAAGGCGATGAGCTCACGGCGGAGGGGATCGGTCAGCCGGCCGGGCAGCTCGGGAAGTACGCCGGCGGCCCCGCGTGCGTCTACCTCCGGTGCTGCAGGGGACAGGAGTTCGTTCATGGTCCGAAGAGTAGGCCCCTTGACACCGCAACTGACTAGAGATCCAGCAAAGTTCAACCTCTCAGGGGAAGAAAATCTAGGCTGGGCGGCGGTTATGTCCCTATGCGGTTGGGTATACCTGCGAAATTTTCCGGTGTCGCCTCCGCGGTAGGCCGGGAGGGAGAGCGGCGGCACGGGCAGGGGCGCGCGGCGGTGCCACCGTGGCCTGCGCGGCGGTGCCGCCGCACAGCGCAGCGGTGCCGCCGCGGACTCATGCGCTCCGGCCCGGTGGAGTGGGCAGCGCCGAGGGGACCCTGCGCACCCCCCGGGCCGTCCCCGTGACACCCGCGAGAAAGCCCTGGGCACGCGGCGAAGCGGTACGGGTGAGCCAGGCGGGGTCGACGTCGCACACCGCCACGGTCACCGCCGTGCCCGCGAGCGCCAGCGGAAGGGTGTGGACGACAGTGGAGGGGAAACTCAGAATGGTCCTGCCGACAGGACCGCGGCGGGCGACCAGTTCGAGCGGCAGATCCGGGCGGACGATCTCCAACCCGGTGGCGGCCGTCACCTGCTGAAGCTTCTCGCTGCTCTCCCGGCGGTGGGCGAAGTACCGGGTGGCACCGTAGGCACGGGCCAGCGAGGCGACCGCCTCCAGATACCGCTCGGTGTCCACCACACCGGTCTCCACGAGCGAGGTACCCACCAGATCGGCGCCCCGGGTCAGACGCGGCGGACCGAACCGGGCGCGGGTCCAGGCGAACTCGTTCGCCGTCACGGTCACGTTCTCGGGCGGCTCCACCGGCATCGAGCTGAACACCTCGACCGGGCGGGAACCGTCCCGACGCGGGGTGAGACGGCGCCGCGCCCGGCGCGAGACCGGCGCGAACAGCACTCCGCGCACCCCTCCCCGCACCCCGCGCCGATGCCACCGTACGAAGCGCTCCCCCTGTGCCAGCTGGGAGACGAACTCCATGGTGGCCGTACCGTCGTCCACCACCGTGATCCGCCGCGCGGCGCGCGCGGGTGTCAGAGCCAGCAACAGCTGCACGTACCGCGAGAAGGGGTCGCCGATCACCAGGGTCCGGGCCCTGCGCACCCTGCGGGCCAGCGCGAGCAGGCTGCTGAGCGCGCCGCCCACACCGTCCCTGGCCTCCTGCCAGCTCACCGTGACCCCCTCGTCGCGGGCCAGCTCGGCCATCCGGCGCAACTGGCCGCGGGTCATCGGATCGTGCGGGGGCAGCACGACGAGAGCGAGCGGACTCACGGCGCCGGGAGCCGGATGGTTGTGCGCCCACTCCAGCACGTTGAGGAGCTGGACGGGGCTCTCGACGAAAGCGAGAGCCCCGTCCCGCGTCCCGGGGTTGGCTCCGCCCCCGGGGTCGGCAGCGGCCCGGACCGCCGGACCCGGCCCCCGGCCGGAGGCACGGTCCGGGGCGCGGTCGGCGGCGGAGCGGGCCGAGGCATGTGCTGCGGGGCCGGAAGGGCTCATCGCTCCTGATGCGGAGCGGCTACGGGACATGTGCGCATACGCTCCGTTCCGCTGTGCGGGGTCGGGGGGGTGTCCCTATGGGTTTCGTCAACCTGTAGGGGCTGGTTGGGGGTTGTAGAAGGTGCCGTCGCGGAGCATCGCGAAGAGCACGTCGGCT
>NZ_JBIAFT010000027.1:0-2794 GCF_042869455.1 Streptomyces sp. NPDC007025
ACACAGTGGACGCGAGCCTCTATGGACAAGCCCTCGGCCTATTAGTACCGGTCACCTCCACACGTTACCGTGCTTCCAGATCCGGCCTATCAACCCCGTCATCTCCAGGGAGCCTTAACCCCTCAAAGGGGGTGGGAGTCCTCATCTCGAAGCAGGCTTCCCGCTTAGATGCTTTCAGCGGTTATCCTTCCCGAACGTAGCCAACCAGCCATGCCCTTGGCAGAACAACTGGCACACCAGAGGTCCGTCCGTCCCGGTCCTCTCGTACTAGGGACAGCCCTTCTCAAGACTCCTACGCGCGCAGCGGATAGGGACCGAACTGTCTCACGACGTTCTAAACCCAGCTCGCGTACCGCTTTAATGGGCGAACAGCCCAACCCTTGGGACCGACTCCAGCCCCAGGATGCGACGAGCCGACATCGAGGTGCCAAACCATCCCGTCGATATGGACTCTTGGGGAAGATCAGCCTGTTATCCCCGGGGTACCTTTTATCCGTTGAGCGACGGCGCTTCCACAAGCCACCGCCGGATCACTAGTCCCGACTTTCGTCCCTGCTCGACCCGTCAGTCTCACAGTCAAGCTCCCTTGTGCACTTACACTCACCACCTGATGACCAACCAGGCTGAGGGAACCTTTGGGCGCCTCCGTTACATTTTAGGAGGCAACCGCCCCAGTTAAACTACCCACCAGACACTGTCCCCGATCCGGATCACGGACCCAGGTTAGACATCCAGCACGACCAGAGTGGTATTTCAACAACGACTCCACGAACACTGGCGTGTCCGTATCACAGTCTCCCACCTATCCTACACAAGCCGAACCGAACACCAATATCAAGCTATAGTAAAGGTCCCGGGGTCTTTCCGTCCTGCTGCGCGAAACGAGCATCTTTACTCGTAGTGCAATTTCACCGGGCCTATGGTTGAGACAGTCAAGAAGTCGTTACGCCATTCGTGCAGGTCGGAACTTACCCGACAAGGAATTTCGCTACCTTAGGATGGTTATAGTTACCACCGCCGTTTACTGGCGCTTAAGTTCTCAGCTTCACCACACCGAAATGTGACTAACCGGTCCCCTTAACGTTCCAGCACCGGGCAGGCGTCAGTCCGTATACCTCGCCTTACGGCTTCGCACGGACCTGTGTTTTTAGTAAACAGTCGCTTCTCGCTGGTCTCTGCGGCCACACCCAGCTCAGACAGCACGTGCCCTCACCAGACATGGCCCCCCTTCTCCCGAAGTTACGGGGGCATTTTGCCGAGTTCCTTAACCATAGTTCACCCGAACGCCTCGGTATTCTCTACCAGACCACCTGAGTCGGTTTAGGGTACGGGCCGCCACACAACTCGCTAGAGGCTTTTCTCGACAGCACAGGATCATCCACTTCACCACAAACGGCTCGGCATCAGGTCTCACCCCTGTAACGAGGAACGGATTTCCCTACTCCTCGGGCTACACCCTTACCCCGGGACAACCATCGCCCGGGCTGGACTACCTCACTGCGTCACCCCATCACTCACCTACTACAAGCTCGGACCGTCGGCTCCACCACACCCGTCTTCCGAAGAAAACAAGGGGCTTCACGGACTTAGCATCACCTGATTCGATGTCTGACGCTGCATAGCGGGTACCGGAATATCAACCGGTTCTCCATCGACTACGCCTGTCGGCCTCGCCTTAGGTCCCGACTTACCCTGGGCAGATCAGCTTGACCCAGGAACCCTTAGTCAATCGGCGCACACGTTTCCCACGCATGTATCGCTACTCATGCCTGCATTCTCACTCGTGAACCGTCCACAACTCGCTTCCACGGCTGCTTCACCCGGCACACGACGCTCCCCTACCCACCCCAACAGGCGTTAACCCTCTTGTTGGAGTGACACGACTTCGGCGGTGTACTTGAGCCCCGCTACATTATCGGCGCGGAATCACTTGACCAGTGAGCTATTACGCACTCTTTCAAGGATGGCTGCTTCTAAGCCAACCTCCTGGTTGTCTCTGCGACTCCACATCCTTTCCCACTTAGCACACGCTTAGGGGCCTTAGTCGATGCTCTGGGCTGTTTCCCTCTCGACCATGGAGCTTATCCCCCACAGTCTCACTGCCGCGCTCTCACTTACCGGCATTCGGAGTTTGGCTAAGGTCAGTAACCCGGTAGGGCCCATCGCCTATCCAGTGCTCTACCTCCGGCAAGAAACACACGACGCTGCACCTAAATGCATTTCGGGGAGAACCAGCTATCACGGAGTTTGATTGGCCTTTCACCCCTAACCACAGGTCATCCCCCAGGTTTTCAACCCTGGTGGGTTCGGGCCTCCACACGGTCTTACCCGCGCTTCACCCTGCCCATGGCTAGATCACTCCGCTTCGGGTCTTGAACACGCTACTCAAACGCCCTCTTCGGACTCGCTTTCGCTACGGCTCCCCCACACGGGTTAACCTCGCAACATGCCGCAAACTCGCAGGCTCATTCTTCAAAAGGCACGCAGTCACGACACCGAGTGCGAACACTCGATGCGACGCTCCCACGGCTTGTAGGCACACGGTTTCAGGTACTCTTTCACTCCGCTCCCGCGGTACTTTTCACCATTCCCTCACGGTACTATCCGCTATCGGTCACCAGGGAATATTTAGGCTTGACGGGTGGTCCCGCCAGATTCACACAGGATTTCTCGGGCCCCATGCTACTTGGGAGTCTCACAAACAAGTTGCTGGCATTTCAGCTACGGGGGTCTTACCCTCTACGCCGGGCCTTTCGCATGCCCTTCGCCTACACCAACAATTTTTCACTCGTCC
>NZ_JBIAFT010000028.1:0-3256 GCF_042869455.1 Streptomyces sp. NPDC007025
AGGAGACGTTGTGCGGGCTGTTCGCCGAGGTGCTGGGTCTGGAGCGGGTCGGGATCGACGACAGCTTCTTCGACCTCGGCGGCCACTCCCTCCTCGTCACCCGGCTGGTGAGCCGCATCCGCAGCGTGGTCGGCGTCGAGCTTCCCATCAAGGACGTCTTCGAGGCCCCGACCGTGGCGCTGTTGGTCGAGCGGCTGCGTGGCGAAGGCCGAATACGTAGGTCGCTGGTGCCGGTGGAGCGGCCGGATGTGGTGCCGCTGTCGTTCGCGCAGCGTCGTCTGTGGTTCCTGCACAAGCTGGAGGGCCCCTCCGCGACCTACAACATGCCGCTGGCCTTCCGCCTGACCGGTTTCGTGAATGCGGAGGCGTTGCACGCTGCGCTGGCGGATGTGGCCACTCGGCACGAGTCGCTGCGCACGGTGTTCCCGGAGGTGGGCGGCGAGCCCCGCCAAGTGGTGCTCGATCCTGCTGATGCCGCGTTCGGCTGGGAACACCGTCGGGTGACCGAGGCGGAGCTGCCGACAGTGGTGCGGGAAGTCTCCCGCTACGGTTTCGAACTCGCTTCCGAGGCACCGATCAGGGCCTGGCTGTTCGACACGGATGGTGACACCAGCGTCCTCTTGCTGCTGTTCCACCACATCGCGGCGGACGGGTGGTCGATGGGCCCGTTGGCGCGGGATGTGGTGGCGGCGTACACGGCGCGTGCGCAGGGTGGTGTGCCGCAGTGGTCGGAGCTGCCGGTGCAGTACGCGGACTACACGCTGTGGCAGCGTGAACTGCTGGGCGACGAGAACGACCCGGACAGCCTCTTCACGCAGCAGGTCGGCTACTGGCGCGACCAGCTTGCGGATCTGCCCGAACAGGTGACCTTCCCGACCGACCGGCCCCGGCCGGCAGTGGCCTCGTACGCCGGTGAGACCGTCACGTTCGAGATCGAGGGAGCGCTGCACCAGCGCATGGCGGAACTGGCCCGCGGGACCGGTTCCACCGTGTTCATGGTGTTGCAGGCCGGTATGGCGGCGTTGCTGACGCGGTTGGGTGCGGGGACTGACATCGCGCTGGGCAGTGGTGTGGCGGGGCGTACCGATGAGGCGTTGGACGATCTTGTCGGGTTGTTCGTGAACACGTTCGTGCTGCGGACGGACACCTCGGGTGACCCGAGTTTCGAGGAGTTGCTGGGGCGGGTGCGGGAGTCGAGTCTGGCGGCGTATGCGCACCAGGACGTGCCCTTCGAGCATCTGGTGGAGTTGCTGAACCCGAACCGGTCCACCTCCCACCACCCGCTCTTCCAGGTCGCACTCGTACTCCAGAACACCGACCAGGGGGACTTCACGCTCCCGGGGCTGCAGGTCAGCACTACCGAGGCCGATCCGGGCACCGCGCGGTTCGACATGCTGCTGTCACTGACCGAACGGTACGCCGCCGCCGGGGCCCCCGCGGGGATCGAGACCGTCGTGGAGTACGCGAGGGACCTGTTCGACCGTTCCACCGTCGAGGCGCTCTTCGACCGTTGGAAGCGACTGCTGGAGCAGACGCTCAGCGATCCGGCGCAGTCCATCGGCAATGCCGTCCTGCTGACCGAGGCCGAGCGCCAGCAGACTCTGACGACCTGGAACGACACCGCGGCCGACGTGCGCCGAGAGACCCTCGTCAGCCTGATCGAGGCGCAGGTGACGCGTACTCCGGACGCCCCTGCTGTGCTGTCCGGCGACATGACGCTCAGCTACGCCGAGGTGAATGCGCGAGCCAACCGACTCGCCCGCCATTTGGTCACCCGGGGCGTCGGGCCCGAGCAACTGGTGGCCGTTGCGCTGCCCCGCTCCGCCGACACGATCGTGGCGTTCCTTGCGGTGATCAAGGCCGGTGCCGCCTATCTCCCGCTCGACCCCGAGGACCCGGTCGAGCGTCTCCGTCACACGCTGGATGACGCGCGGCCCGTACTGCTGCTCGTCTCCCGCGACCACGACCTCGGTGCCGTGGAGGCGGGGATCCCGTGCGTCGTCGTGGACGAGGGGTCGACGGCCGAGGCGGTCGCTCTGCACGACGCGTCCGACCTGACGGACGCCGACCGCGCGGCCCCGCTGACTCCCTCCGGCCCGCTGTACGTCATCTACACCTCCGGCTCCACCGGTCGGCCGAAGGGCGTCGTGGTCGAGCACCGCGGGCTGGCGAACAATCTGCAGTGGATGCAGGACACCTACCCGGTCGGGCCCGGCGACGTGCTGCTGTTCCGCACCTCTGTGCGGTTCGACTCCGTCGGTCTGGAGATCTGGTTTCCTCTGCTGCACGGCGCCGCCGTCTGTGTGGCCCCCGCCGAAGTGGTGCGCGATCCCCAGCGCCTCGTGTCCTTCATGGCCGAGAACAGCGTCACGGTCGCGCAGTTCCCGCCGTCTCTGCTGGCCAATCTGCCCGAGCCGCCGGCCGGGCATTCGGTGCGCCGCATCTGGGCCAGCGGCGAGGCTCTGCGCCCGGACCTCGCGACTCGTATCAGTGAGTCCTGGAACAGTGAACTGTCCAACCTCTACGGCCCGACCGAGATGACCATCCAGGTCGCCTCCTCCGTCTGGCAGGGTCCGGACGGTGACGCGCACAGCGTCCCCATCGGACGGCCGATGTGGAACACCCGGCTGTTCGTCCTCGACGCGGGCCTGCAGCCGGTCCCGGTCGGTGTCGTGGGAGAGCTCTATGCCGCCGGCGTCCAGGTGTCACGTGGCTATCTGCGGCGTCCCGGGCTGACGGCGGAGAGGTTTGTGGCGTCGCCGTTCGAGGTGGGTGTCCGGATGTATCGCACGGGTGATCTGGTGCGGTGGCGTGCGGATGGCCAGTTGGAGTTCGTGGGGCGTGCGGACGAGCAGGTGAAGCTGCGGGGTTTCCGGATCGAGCCGGGGGAGATCGAGTCGGTGCTGGCCGGCTGCGCGGGTGTGCGGCAGGCGGCGGTGGTGGCGCGTGAGGACGTGCCCGGTGACCAGCGACTCGCCGCGTACGTGGTGCCGGACCTCGAGGCGGCGGCCGCGGCCGGAGCCGACTCCGGTACGACGGCGGAGACCGCTGTGAGCGACGCACAGGTGGAGGAGTGGCGGGAGATCTATGACTCGGTCTACGCCGAGAGCGCGTACGGCGAGTTCGGTGAGGATTTCGCCGGCTGGGACAGTGCATACACCGGTGAGCCGATTCCGTTGGGTGAGATGCGGGAGTGGCGGGATGCGGTTGTCGGGCGGGTGCGTGGGTTTGGTGGTGGTCGGGTTCTGGAGATCGG
>NZ_JBIAFT010000029.1:0-2533 GCF_042869455.1 Streptomyces sp. NPDC007025
AGGCGGTGCCGTTGTCGTTCGCGCAGCGTCGTCTGTGGTTCCTGCACAAGCTGGAGGGCCCGTCGGCCACCTACAACATGCCCCTCGTCCTGCGGTTGCGGGGCGGCGTCGGCGCGGAAGCGCTGCACACCGCGCTGCAGGATCTGGTGGTCCGGCACGAGTCGCTGCGAACCGTCTACTCCGAGGTCGGGGACGAGCCCTGCCAGGTGGTGCTCGATGCAGCGGGCGCGGAGCTGCAGTGGGAGCGTCGCCCGGTGACGGAGGAGGAACTCCCCGAGGCGTTGGGAGACGCCGCTCGCCACGCATTCGACCTCGCCTCCGAGATGCCCGTGCGTGCGTGGCTGTTCGAGGTGGGACAGGAGGAGTGTGTCCTGCTCCTGCTCGTGCATCACATCGCGGGTGACGGGTGGTCGATGGGTCCGTTGGCGCGGGATGTGGTGGCGGCGTACACGGCGCGTGCGCAGGGTGGTGTGCCGCAGTGGTCGCAGTTGCCGGTGCAGTACGCGGACTACACGTTGTGGCAGCGCGAGCTGCTGGGTGACGAGAACGACCCGGACAGCCTGTACGCCAAGCAGGTGGGCTTCTGGCGCGACCAGTTGGTGGACCTGCCGCAGCAGGTGACGTTCCCGGCCGATCGGCCCCGCCCCGCGGTGGTCTCCTATGAGGGCGCGCACCTGCAGTTCGAGTTGGATGCGGGGTTGCATCGGGGTCTGGTCGGGTTGGCGCGGCGGTCGGACACGACGGTGTTCATGGTGTTGCAGGCGGGTCTTGCGGCGTTGCTGACGCGGTTGGGTGCGGGGGAGGACATTCCGCTGGGGTCGCCGATCGCGGGGCGTATGGATGATGCGCTGGACGATCTGGTCGGTTTCTTCGTGAACACGCTGGTGCTGCGGACGGACACCTCGGGTGACCCGAGTTTCGAGGAGTTGCTGGGGCGGGTGCGGGAGTCGAGTCTGGCGGCGTATGCGCACCAGGACGTGCCCTTCGAGCATCTGGTGGAGTTGCTGAATCCGAACCGTTCGACCTCCCACCACCCGCTCTTCCAGGTCATCCTCGGACTCCAGAACGCGCAGGAGGGCTCCTTCGAACTCCCCGGCCTCCACGTGGAGGCCGAGGGCGTCGATCTGGGCGTGGCCAAGACCGACCTGGCGGTCAATGTCATCGAGCGGTACGACGACGCGGGCGAGCCGACCGGCATCGAGGCACTCGCCGAGTTCGCCGAGGCCCTGTACGACCGCTCCACGGTCGAGGGCTTCGCCATGCGGTGGGTGCGGCTGCTGGAGCAGCTGGTGGCGGACCCCTCGGCCCCGATCGGTCGGGCCGAGCTGCTGACCGGACCGGAGCGGGACCGGATCCTCACCGAGTGGAACGACACGTCCGCCGAAGGGAACGACGGTACGTCGGTCGAGTCCCCAGCCGAGACGTTGGCCGGACTGTTCGAAGCCCGGGCCCGCCGCACTCCCCAGGCCACCGCGGTGATGTTCGCCGGCACACGGGTCGGCTACGGGGAGCTGAACGCGCGGGCGAACCGGCTGGCGCACTGGCTGATCGATCGTGGTGTGGGGCCGGAGAAGCTGGTGGCGGTGGAGCTGCCGCGGTCGGTGGAGATGGTCGTCGCCGTCCTGGCGGTGTCGAAGGCAGGCGGCGCCTATCTGCCGCTGGACCCCGACCTCCCGCGGGACCGGCGGGATCTCATGCTGAAGGACGCACAGCCGGTGCTGGTCCTGGACCCGGAGGCCATGGCACAGGATGTGTCCGGCCGGCCGGAGACCGACCCGCCGCGCGGCGCAGCTCTCCACCACCCGGCGTACGTCATCTACACGTCCGGCTCCACCGGCACCCCGAAGGGCGTGGTCGTCACACACACGGGTGTCGCCGCGTTGGCACGCACCCAGGTGCGGCGGCTGGGCGTGTCTCCTGGGAGCCGGGTGCTGCAGTTCGCCTCGCCCGGCTTCGACGTGGCTTTCGGTGATCTGTGCACCGCGTTCGCCGGAGGTGCCGCGCTCGTCCTTCCCGAACCGGGGCAGCTGTCGAGTGAGGCCCTCCTGCGGCTGCTGGCCGATGCCGAGGTCACCCATGTGCAGCTTCCGGTCTCGGTGCTGCGCGCACTCACCTTCGACGGGGTCGAGTCGGCCCTCCCTCGCCTCGAGACCGTGGTGGCCGGGGGAGAGGTGTGTCCGCCGGAGCTGGCGGCGCGCTGGTCCGCGGGACGCCGCATGCTCAATGCGTACGGTCCGACCGAGGCCACGGTCTGCGTCTCCACTCACACCGTGACCGACGGCGAGCCGTCTTCCGGCGGTGTCGTCCCGATCGGACGGCCGGTGGCCGGCACCCGCCTGTTCGTGCTCGACGCGGGCCTGCGACCGGTTCCCGCAGGCGTGCCTGGCGAGCTGTATGTGTCGGGTCCCGGGCTCGCTCGCGGCTATCTGGACCGTGCGGGGCTGACGGCGGAGAGGTTTGTGGCGTCGCCGTTCGAGGTGGGTGTCCGGATGTATCGCACGGGTGATCTGGTGCGGTGGCGTGCGGATGGCCA
>NZ_JBIAFT010000030.1:0-2463 GCF_042869455.1 Streptomyces sp. NPDC007025
CCGCCTCCCTGTGGATACCGCATGCCATGGTCATACCGCAGGAAGCGACAGCCCGTCACCATACGACTCCACCAGTTCAACCTCAGTAACCTAACGATTGACTCCGCTGCCTACTGGAATCAGAACAGGCGGGCCGTTCAATCGATACGGCGGCCGGACCCAAGGCGTCAACTTGGCTTGCTCTTGGCTGCTTTGCTGTCCCCGTCTCTCCACGGAAGGGCCCTCTCCACCCCGTACAGATGAACAGGGGGCTGCACCAATGGCAAACACCACCACCACCCTCACCTCGTCACCCAACCCGTCCGTCTGCGGTGAACTGGTCACGTTCACCATCACCGTAGCCCCGGTACCACCGGACACTGGGACTCCGACGGGCACTGTCAGCGTCATCATCAGCGATGACGGGCCCACACTGGTCGGGACACTGGACGCTTCCGGGCAGGCACAAGTCAGCATCGACAACCTCAGTGTGACCACGCATCAGGTGATCGCCGTCTACAACGGCGATGCCAACTTCAATCCCTCTGCCTCCGGCCTGCTGGACCAGGTCGTCAGTGCCGCGCCCACTACCACCGTGGTGACGGCGAGCCCGGATCCGTCTGTGTGCGGCGAATCGGTCGAGCTGTGCGCGACGGTGACCGTCGATCCGCCGGGTTCGGGGACGCCGACGGGGACGGTGACCTTCACCGGACCTGGGGGGCTCAATGAGACGACGGTGCTGGACGCGTCCGGGACCGCGTGTGTGACCACGGCGGTGCTGGCGACCGGCACCGTGACGGCCACCTATAACGGTGATGGCTGTGCGGCAGTCTCGTCCGGCAGCGCCGACGTGACCGTCGACGAGGCGTCCACCACCACCGTGGTGACGGTGAGTCCGGATCCGTCGGTGTGTGGCCAGTCGGTGGACGTGTGTGCGACGGTGACCGTCGATCCGCCGGGTTCGGGGACGCCGACGGGGACGGTGACTTTCACCGGACCTGGGGGGCTCAATGAGACGACGGTGCTGGACGCGTCCGGGACCGCGTGTGTGACCACGATGGTGCTGGCGACCGGCACCGTGACGGCCACCTATAACGGTGATGGCTGTGCGGCAGTCTCGTCCGGCAGCACTGACGTGACCGTCGACGAGGCGTCCACCACCACCGTGGCCACCGCAAACCCGAATCCGTCGGTGTGCGGTCAGTCGGTGGATGTGTGTGCGACGGTGACGACGGACGCTCCGGGTTCGGGGACGCCGACGGGGACGGTGACCTTCTCCGGGCCCGGCGGGCTCAATCAGACCGTGGCGCTGGACGCGTCCGGGACCGCGTGTGTGACCACGACGGTGCTGGCCAGCGGAACTGTGACGGCCACCTATAACGGCGAGGGGCCCTGTTTCGCCGGCTCGTCGGACACTGTGGACGTCACGGTGAACGCGGCGGACACGACGACGGTCGTGACGGCGAGTCCGGATCCGTCGGTGTGTGGCGAGTCGGTGGATGTGTGTGCGACGGTGACGACGGACGCTCCTGGTTCGGGGACGCCGACGGGGACGGTGACTTTCACCGGACCTGGGGGGCTCAATGAGACGACGGTGCTGGACGCGTCCGGGACCGCGTGTGTGTCCACGGCGGTGCTGGCGACCGGCACCGTGACGGCCACCTATGACGGCGACGACTGTTTCAATCCGTCCGCCGATACGACCGACGTGACGGTCACCCCAGCATCGTCGACGACCGTGGTGACGGTGAGTCCGGATCCGTCGGTGTGTGGCCAGTCGGTGGACGTGTGTGCGACCGTGACCATCGATCCGCCGGGTTCGGGGACGCCGACGGGGACGGTGACTTTCACCGGACCTGGGGGGCTCAATGAGACGACGGTGCTGGACGCGTCCGGGACCGCGTGTGTGACCACGATGGTGCTGGCGACCGGCACCGTGACGGCCACCTATAACGGTGATGGCTGTGCGGCAGTCTCGTCCGGCAGCGCCGACGTGACCGTCGACGAGGCGTCCACCACCACCGTGGCCACCGCAAACCCGAATCCGTCGGTGTGCGGTCAGTCGGTGGATGTGTGTGCGACGGTGACGACGGACGCTCCGGGTTCGGGGACGCCGACGGGGACGGTGACCTTCTCCGGGCCCGGCGGACTCAACCAGACCGTGACACTCGACGCCACCGGCAAGGCCTGCTTGACCACCACATCACTGGCGACCGGCACCGTGACGGCCACCTACAACGGCGAAGGGCCCTGTTTCGCCGGCTCCACAGACAGCACTACGGTCACGGTGAACGCGGCGGACACGACGACGGTCGTGACGGCAAGTCCGGATCCGTCGGTGTGTGGCGAGTCGGTGACGGTGTGTGCGACGGTGACGACGGACGCTCCGGGTTCGGGGACGCCGACGGGGACGGTGACTTTCACCGGGCCTGGTGGGCTCAATCAGACTGTGGCGTTGGATGCGTCGGGCAAGGCGTGTCTGGC
>NZ_JBIAFT010000031.1:0-1893 GCF_042869455.1 Streptomyces sp. NPDC007025
CCCTCAAGAACCTTCACCAACGGCTTGTACGAACCGGAGGTGAACATGTCCTCGGGCGATTCGTCGGGCTGGAGGAATACCGGCACGATCAAAGAGGCGAGCTTGCCTTCACCGGGCTTCTGGCGCAGCGCGCGGCCGATGGCCTGGACGATGTCGTGCGGCGCGCCCCTGGGGTCCAGCAGCGCCACCGAGTCCACCGCCCGGATGTCCACCCCCTCGCCCAGGACGCGGCAGTTGGAGAGCACGGCCCGCCGGGCGGTGGCCCCGAAGCCGCCCAGCACCTCCCGCCGGCGCTCTGGGACGTGCTCGCCGCACAGCCAGTCCGCCCAGACCGCGGCCGGGTACTTCTCGGGCTGGTCGGCGTGCAGCCGCTTGGCCACGCGCTGAAGGCCCTCCGCGTACGCCTCGGCCTCCATGGTCCGGTGATGGAAGGTGATGCACGTCGACAGGCTGTGCTGCTCCATGGCATGCAGCAGCGCAGCCTGCAGCGCCCCAAGCCGCTGCCCGCGGACCTTCTCGGTGTGCCGCTCCTCGCCCATCAGCCGCTCGGGCGTCACCACCGGGTCCTGGAGCTCCAGGACGATGATCTGATACCGCGCCAGCAGCTTCCGCGACACCGCCGACGCCAGCGACAGCTTGTAGAGCACCGGCCCGAACACGGCTTCGTCGTCCATCGAGGCCGCCATCTCACGCGGCAGCGGATCCCGCACCCCCTCGGCGACCTCACGCTCGAGGCGCTCCTCCCAGATCCGCGGCGTCGCCGTCAGGTACAGCCGGCGGTGCGCCGGGATCTTCGTCTGGTCGTGGATGTCCGCCCACGCCTTACCCATTGAGCCCGACGTCCTGTGCGCCTCATCGACCACCGCCAGGTCCACGGGCGCGAGCTTCTGCCCGTAGGCGCCCTCGAAGGCTTCCACGAGCACGCCCAGCGAGGCGTAGGTGGCGTAGATGGTCACCGGCCCGGCGCTGTGCCACAGGGCCAGCTGCACGGGGTTCGTGGTGGACCGCACCCCCAGGTGGAACAGCTCCGGGTCGTCCAGGGGCGAGCACACCATGACGGCTGGCCCCTTGTGCCCGGCCCCGCTCCACGCCTTCACGGTCTGCGCCAGGAGATCCAGGGTCGGCACCACCACGAGAATGCGGCCCTTGGGCACGATCCGCTTTGCGGAGGCGGCCGCGATGATGGTCTTTCCCGTCCCGCACGCGGCGTGCACCTGCCCGCGCAGACCATTCCAAGGAATGCCGCCCGGCGGGATATCGAGGCCGCGCACGATGGCGGCTACGGCCTCAATCTGGTGTTCACGCAGTTTCACGGCCATTCCCGTGTTCTCCTTTTCGCGGAATGCGACGCGTAATAGGAATGAGAGTCCAACGCGGTGACTGGCGGGCCGGGGTGGTGGTGTCTTCTCCCAGACTCTACACACCTGGCACCCGTGATGCATCACCCGCATGACAGCTTCCCCATGTAGGCTGATACTTGGCCGAATATCGCCCCGCACGCACGGTTCATAGGGTATGCTGGCGGGGAGTATTCGTGAACGTGAGCGGCCGGTTTCGAGGGTAGGGGAGTGGTCAGGGCGGAGCGCAGCGGAGCCCGTCACTGCGGCGGGAGCCGGCACCCCACCGGGCCGACGGTCCGTCACCCTCATTGCAGGGATGGTGGCTGGGAACCCCAAACCCTACACAGTCCCGCGCGTGATACACCTCCCCTCGCAGCCAGCCTCAGGAGTCCCGCCTGCGGGACTCCTCGCAATTCGCGCTTGCGCGAATTGCCTCACTTTCTGAATTCCGCTTGCGGAATTCCATTCCGGCGCCTGCGCCGGAATTCGCATTGCGCTTGCGCAATGCGAATCTCTATGCCCCGGCTTGCCGGGGCATATCCCGCTCCGCGGG
>NZ_JBIAFT010000032.1:0-1465 GCF_042869455.1 Streptomyces sp. NPDC007025
CCCCATTACCTTTTTCGTGGCCCCGCAACGGGGCTCCCGGCCTCTGGAGCTGGCATGACTGTGTCCCCCTGTCGAACGCATGGCCCGGGGGGTGGTGTCACCAGCTCCGGAGGCATCGACAGACCGCTGATTAGGGACATGACCACCGGCTTCTTCGCAGGTCGGGAGGCTCTTCGTAATGTGGATGTGGCGATCGGTGCCGTGCCAAGGCCGGGCGAGGACGACCGGAGACTGCACGTGATCGACATCAGCGACATCGGCGTCTTCCTGGGCCTGGACGTCGGCAAGGGCGAACACCACGCCACCGCCGTCACCCCGGCCGGGAAGAAGGCGTTCGACCGGCGGCTGCCCAACAGCGAACCCAAACTCCGCGAGGTTTTCAGCAAGCTGACCGCGAAGCACGGCACCGTGCTCGTGGCCGTCGACCAGCCGGCCTCCATCGGGGCCCTGCCCATCGCGGTCGCCCGCGACATGGGCTGCGAGGTCGCCTACCTTCCCGGACTGACGATGCGGAGGATCGCCGACCTCTACCCCGGTGAGGCCAAGACCGACGCCCGTGACGCTTTCGTCATCGCGGACGCCGCCCGTTCCATGCCTCACACCCTCCGCGCGATCGCCCTCGAGGACGAGGCGGTCGCCGAGCTGGAGATGGTCGTGGGCTTCGATGACGACCTCGCCGGCGAGGCGACCAGGATCAGCAACCGCCTCCGCGGCCTGCTCACCCAGATCCACCCGCACCTCGAGCGCGTCCTGGGCCCGCGCATCCAGCACCCGGCCGTCCTCGCCCTGCTCGACCGGTTCGGTTCCCCGGCCCAGATCCGCAAGGCCGGACGTCGGCGGCTCATCAGCCTCATGCACCCCAAGGCCCCACGCATGGCCGAACGGCTCGTCGGGGACATCTTCACCGCGCTCGACGAACAGACCGTTGTCGTTCCCGGCACCGACGCGGCCGCACTGATCGTCCCGAGCCTGGCCGGCTCGCTCCAGAACGTGCTCGACCAGCGGAAACTGCTGGCCACCAGGATCGAGGAACTCCTGGAGGCCCACCCTCTTTCCCGGGTCCTGACGTCCATGCCCGGCATCGGCGTCAGGACCGGAGCCAGGATCCTCATCGACGTGGGCGACGGCAGCGGCTTCCCGACAGCCGCCCACCTCGCCGCTTACGCCGGCCTCGCCCCGGCGACCCGCAGCTCGGGGTCCTCGATCCGGGGCGAACAGCCGTCCCGGCGAGGAAACAAGCAACTCAAACGGGCCTTCTTCCTGTCCGCGTTCGCGGCCCTGTCCGAGCCCAGATCCAGGACCTACTACGACAAGAAGATCGCCCAGGGCAAGCACCACACCCAAGCCCTCCTCTGCCTCGCGAGACGACGAGCCGACGTGCTCTTCGCGATGCTCCGCGACGGCACCTTCTACAACCCCCAACCAGCCCCTACAGGTTGACGAAACCCATAGGGACACCCCCCCG